>CAVXIY010000015.1:0-32323 GCA_963761955.1 uncultured Actinomycetota bacterium
AGGGAGTGCTCATGAGTGTCAACAGTTTTGGTGCCAAGGCCACCCTGTCGGTGGGGGATGCGTCGTATGAGATCTTCCGGCTTGATGCCGTCGAGGGATCCGAACTGCTGCCGTACAGCCTGAAGATCCTGTTGGAGAATCTGCTGCGGACCGAGGATGGCGCGAATATCACCGCCGACGACATCCGCGCGCTGGCCGGTTGGGATGCGGATGCTGATCCGAGTAAGGAGATCCAGTTCACGCCGGCGCGGGTGATCATGCAGGACTTCACCGGGGTGCCGTGTGTGGTCGATCTGGCCACGATGCGGGAGGCGATGGCGGATATGGGTGGTGATCCGGCCAAGATCAATCCGTTGGCGCCGGCGGAGTTGGTGATTGATCATTCGGTGATCGCCGATGTGTTCGGCACGGCCGACTCGTTCGTGCGGAACGTCGAGATCGAGTACGGCCGCAACCGGGAGCGCTATCAGTTCCTGCGCTGGGGCCAGACGGCGTTCGACGATTTCAAGGTGGTGCCGCCGGGCACCGGCATCGTGCATCAGGTCAACATCGAGCATCTGGCCCGGGTGATCTTCCCGCGCGAGGTCGGCGGCGAGACCTACGCCTATCCGGACACCTGTGTGGGCACCGATTCGCACACCACGATGGTCAACGGTCTCGGCGTGGTGGGTTGGGGTGTCGGCGGGATCGAGGCCGAGGCGGCGATGCTGGGCCAGCCGGTCTCGATGCTGATTCCGCGGGTCGTCGGCTTCAAGTTGTCCGGGGCGATGCCGGAGGGGGCGACGGCGACCGATCTGGTGTTGACGATCACTGAGATGTTGCGGCAGCACAAGGTGGTCGGCAAGTTCGTGGAGTTCTACGGGCCGGGCGTGTCGCAGGTGCCGCTGGCGAACCGGGCGACGATCGGCAACATGAGCCCGGAGTACGGGTCGACGATCGCGGTGTTCCCGATCGACTCCAAGACCACCGACTATCTGAAGCTGACCGGCCGCAGCGAGGCGCAGATCGCGCTGGTCGAGGCCTATGCCAAGGAGCAGGGTCTGTGGCACGACGACGAGCGGGAGGCCAAGTACTCCGAGTACCTGGAACTCGATCTCGCCACGATCGTGCCGAGCATCGCCGGGCCGAAGCGGCCGCAGGACCGGGTGATCTTGGCCCACGCCAAGCAGGGGTTCCGGGAGGCGTTGCGTGACTATGTCGACCATGAGGACATCAACGGCTACGACGAGTCGGTGGACGAGTCGTTCCCGGCCTCGGACCCGCCCAGTCATGCGACCGGCAACGGTCGTCGGCGCCGCACGAGTACGGGGAGGGTGTGCCGGCCGACATCGGCCGGCCGAGCGCGAAGACCACGGTGAAGCTCGCCGACGGCACCGAGTTCGAGATCGATCATGGTGCGGTCACCATCGCCGCGATCACCTCGTGCACGAACACCTCGAACCCGAGTGTGATGATCGGCGCCGCGTTGGTGGCGAAGAAGGCGGTGGAGCGGGGCCTGTCCCGCAAGCCGTGGGTGAAGACGACCCTGGCGCCGGGGTCGAAGGTGGTCAGTGACTACTACGACCGGTCCGGGTTGACGCCGTATCTGGACAAGATGGGGTTCAACCTGGTCGGCTACGGCTGCACGACCTGCATCGGCAACTCGGGGCCGCTGATCCCCGAGGTCAGCGCGGCGGTCCAGGCCAATGATCTGGCGGTGGTGTCGGTGCTGTCGGGGAACCGGAACTTCGAGGGCCGGATCAACCCCGACATCAAGATGAACTATCTGGCGTCGCCGCCGCTGGTGGTGGCGTACGCGATCGCCGGCACGATGGACATCGACCTGGTCAACGACTCGCTCGGCACCGACGAGCAGGGCAACGACGTCTATCTGAAGGACATCTGGCCGACCGAGGCCGAGATCGACGAGATCGTCGCGTCGGCGATCGGGGCGGAGATGTTCACCGACTCCTACGCCGACGTGTTCGCCGGTGATCAGCAGTGGCAGTCGCTGCCGACCCCGGAGGGTGAGATCTTCGAGTGGGACCCGGACTCGACCTATGTCCGCAAACCTCCCTATTTCGAGGGATGCCGGCCGACCCGGTGCCGGTGACCGACATCTCCGGCGCCCGGGTACTGCTCAAGCTCGGCGACTCGATCACCACCGACCACATCTCCCCGGCCGGCTCGATCAAGGCCGACGCGCCGGCCGGGCAGTACCTGTCCGAGCATGGGGTGGACCGGAAGGACTTCAACTCCTACGGTTCGCGGCGCGGCAACCACGAGGTGATGATCCGAGGCACGTTCGCCAACATCCGGCTGCGCAACCAGTTGGCGCCGGGCACCGAGGGCGGCTTCACCCGCGACTTCACCGCCGACGACGCCCCGGTGACCAGCGTCTACGAGGCCTCCGAGCACTACATCGCGGCCGGTATTCCGTTGGTGATCTTGTCCGGCAAGGAGTACGGCTCCGGCTCCTCGCGCGACTGGGCGGCCAAGGGCACCGCGCTGCTCGGCGTCAAAGCCGTCATCGCCGAATCCTACGAGCGGATCCACCGGTCCAACCTGATCGGCATGGGCGTCCTCCCGCTGCAGTACCCCGAAGGCCAGAACGCCGACATCCCTCGGCCTGACCGGCGAGGAAACCTTCGACATCACCGGCGTCACCGACCTCAACGACGGCCAGACGCCGAAAACCGTCAAGGTGAACGCCGGTCCTCGACGGCTCAGGACAGGTCAGCTTCGACGCCGTCGTCCGGATCGACACCCCAGGAGAAGCCGACTACTACCGCAACGGCGGCATCATGCAGTACGTCCTGCGGAGCCTGCTGAAGGAGTAGGGAGCGAGCGTGGATCGCAGCAACAAGCGCGCTCTCGTCGTCACGGCGCTCGTGCTCGGCGCGGCCGTCGTGACGGAGCTGCGGAAGAGTCCGGACGAGCGGACCTGGCACGGCAAGCTCGCCGGCGTCGTGCCGTACGACCTGCGACCACCCACCCTGGAGCGGGTGCGGTCGACCGTCTGGAATCCCGACGATCCCACGTTCTCGTGCCGCACGTTTTCGGTGTCGGGTGGACCATCAATGCTGCGGCGCTGCTGAAGCAGGTCCAGCGGCTTGCCGGCTGAATCGGCCATCCTGGCTGCACCGTCCTGTCCGAAGAAGATGATCTTCGGGCCGTGCGGCGGCGTACGCGCCGACGGCTCGTGCGAGATGGCGCCGCGGCCCTGCGTCTTCGTCGATCTGGTCGACCAGGAGCCGGCGTCGTGGTCCCGGCTGGCCGAGCAGCCCGGTCGCGGCGCCGCTGGTGCTGACCGACCTCAGCACCCCGCCGGCGCGACGCGGCGACCCTGACGGCGACGGCCCGGCTGCTGGCGCCGAGCTGCGATGCGGTGCTGGTCGGTGATCACCAGGACCGCCCGGACTTCCCGCCCAGCCATGCTGGCCCGGCTGATCGCCGACTGCCGGCGCGCAGCCCTGGGTGACCCTCGCCTGCCGGGACCGCAACCGGATCGTCCTGGAGCAGGAGCTGCGCGGCCTGCGCTACGACGCTCTGGCCACGGTGCTGTGCGTGACCGGGGACGGGCGCGCGTTCGACGTCCGTCCCGACGTCACCCAGGTGTTCGACCTGGACGGCACCCGGCTGGCCGCGCTGGCCGCGTCGCTGGGCCTGCCGGTCGCCGTCCCGGAGACCCCGAACGCACCCCCGGTCGGGCTCCGTCCGGCTCGACTGGTCCAGAAGCAGCGGGCCGGAGCCGGCATCGCGGTGCTCAACCACGTGCGCTCCGCGGTCGACGTCGAGCGGTTCGTCGCGGCGGCCCGGTCGCTCGGGCTCAGCATCCCGGTCGTGGCCGCGGTCGCGGTCTTCACCGATGCCCGGTCGGCCGCGGTGCTCACCGCGCTGCCGGGGCTCGAGATCGACCCGGCCGCCGTCGAGGCCGTGCATCACCGCCGCCGACCCGGTCGCGGCCGGGATCGACGTGGCCGTGGCCGAGGCCCGGGCGCTGCTGGCGATCGACGGGGTGGTCGGGGTGAACCTGTCGGGCATGGCGTCGGCCCGGGGACGGCGTACGCCGCCGAGGTCCAGGCCGAGATCGGCCACCGGATCCGCGCGGGAGGTCGGCCGGTGAACGAGGCCGATGTCGGCCGAGTTCGACACCGTCGCGGCCTGGACGGCCGAGGTCGCGCTGGACCTCGGGCCCGAGTACTTCCTGCCGGCCGCCTGCCGGGGCAGCGCGCAGCCCGGCGCGCTGCGCTGGCTGCTCGAGCACCTGGACCCGACGGCCGCGACTCGGATGCTGGATTGCGGCGCCGGCGTCGGCGGTCCGGCCGCGTTCGCCGCGGCGGAGGTCGGCGTGACGCCGGTGCTGACCGAGCCCGAGTCCGGCGCCTGCCGCGCCGCTCGCCGGCTGTTCGGCCTACCCGTGGTGCAGGCTGGGTCCGAACTGCCGTTCGCCTCGGTGCGTTCGACGTGGTCTGGAGTCTCGGCGTGCTGTGCACGGTCGCGGACCAGAGCGCGTTCCTGGCCGAGCTGCGCCGGGTGCTGGCGCCGGACGGCCGCCTCGGGCTGCTGGTCTTCGTGGCCGAGCACCAGCCCGCTTCCGGACCAGCCGTCGGGCAACAACTTCCCGACCGAGGACGGGTTGCGGGCGCTGCTCGACGCGGCCGGGTTCACCGTGATCAACAGCGCCGCGAACGCCGACTTCGCGGAGGCCCCGGCGCTACTGGCGCGAGCATGCCGACGCGGTCGAGGCGGAGCTGGAGCGCCGGCACCATGATCATCCGGCCTGGCAGACCGCGGCCCGGCAGTCCGAAGATCATCGGGAGGCTGCTCGGCGACGGCGACCTCACCGGCGTGCTGATCGTGGCCGGTTCATAGCTGCTCGATTTCACAGCTGCTCGAGCGGGCACCACCAGGTCGTGCGGCCGCCGACGGTGGCCCGGGTCAGCTCGGCGCCGCAGCGCGGGCAGTGGTGCCCGGCCTTGCGGAAGTCGATCATGGTCCCGGTGTGCGATCCGCCCTTGTCGATCGCCGACCGCACCGCACCCTGCACGGCCTCGTGCAAGATCGTCAACTCGGTCGCGGCTCAGGTCGCCGCTCGGCCGGCGCGGCGAGATCCGGGCCTGCCAGAGGATCTCGTCGGCCAGCAGGTTGCCCACGCCGGCGATCACCGACTGGTCGAGCAGCCGAGCCTTGATCGGCGCGCGGCCGCCACCGACCCGCTCGGCGAACTCGGCTGCGGACACCAGCCCGGCATCCGGACCAAGATCATCGAGGTTCGGATCGAGGCGGACCCGGCCGAGCCGGCGGGGGTCGAACAGCCGCAGGGTCCCGCCGTCGGCGTAGGTGATCATGAACCGATCCCAGCGGGTCAGATCCTTGCCGGTGGCCGCCAGCCGGTCATAGCGACCGTTCATCCAGTCGCCACCCTCGGTCAGCGGAGCGCCCGGGCTCGGTGATCAAGATGTGCCCGCTCATCCCCAGATGCAGGCCGAGCACCGGCCCCGGCGTACGCGACCGGCCCACCCCGGACGTCTCGCACCACATCGTCTTGCCCCGCCGGAACGCCCCGGTCAGGGTTCGCCCGATCAGCGCCGCGCGGATCTCACCGGGCGCATGCGGCCGGCAGACGTAGGTGTCGGAGTCGTCCACCTCGACGATCCGCCGGCCGAGTCCGGCTCGTTCGATCGCCGCGCGGGCCGTCTCGACCTCGGGCAGTTCCGGCACGACGGTCAGTCTGCCATCGGCGTCCGGTCAGCCGGTCGGCTGCCAGCTCCGCCGCGATCCGCGGCCGCATAGGACTCCATCTCGCCGGCGGCATAGGTCGTCCGCGGCCAGAAGAACCCGCGCAGCCCGTCGCCCTTGGTCCGCGGCACGACGTGGACGTGCAGGTGCGGCACGGACTGGCTGACCACGTTGTTCATCGCGACGAACGTCCCCTGCGCGCCCAGCGCCGCCCCGATGGCGGCCGCGACCCGCTGAGCCATGGTGAGCAGCGGCACCATCAACTCGGTCCGGGAAGATCCAGCAGCGTGTCGACGTGACGGGCGGGGGCCACGAGCACGTGCCCCTTGAACACCGGCCGGTGGTCGAGGAACGCGATCGTCTCGTCGGTGCGCGCCACCACCGCGGCCTCGATCTCACCCCGGACGATCTGGCAGAAGATGTCGCTCATCCGCCCGACACTAACTGGTCAGCTGGCGTCGTTCGGGCTGCTGTGATGGCGAAGGGCCGGGCGCCAAGCTAGGAGCGGCGTAACCCTTGCGGGTCCGCCATAGCGTACGGCGTCTGGTCCGGCCCTTCGTGTGTCCAGCGTCTCACGGGAGGCCGGGGTTGTGAAGGGTCGAGCGGTCAGCTCCTGCTTCCGGGGGCTTCCTCGCTGCCGGAGTGTGCGCCGCTGCTCGCCGCGGTCAACCTCGTTCGTCCTCGCTGCGCTGCGGGCGCTCCAGGTTGACCGCTCCTGCGCGCGGCGGAGTTGGCCGCGATCGAGGAACCTCCTCGGTGTGGTCAGGCCCAGCGGGTCGGGTCGTAGCCGGTCTGGTCACGGACCAAGGCGTAGGCGATCTTGTTGGCGCGGTGGGCCATCGCGCAGCCGATGAGGCGCCCTTCTTGCCGCGGGCCCGCAGCTGCTGGCCGTAGCGCCTCGCGGCCGGGTCGGCATGCCACAGCCCGATGCCGAGATCGATCAACGCCCGCCGCAGCTCGCACACTGCCTTCCCGGCTGATGGTGCCGTCACGACGCTTCCCGGCCGACTCGTACTGCGCCGGGGACAGACCGGAGGCGCGGTAGAGCTGCGGGGCTGCAGGCCACCGGCCCAGGTCGCCGACCGCGGCGCCGTAGTTGCCGGCCCGGACCGTGCCCCAGCCGGGCACCGTGGTCAACGGCGCGAACGGCGTCTGCCGGCAGCAGCTGGGCGATCTGGGCTTCGGCGGCGGCGATCTGGGCATCCAGGTCGGCGAGCAAGGCCAGATCATCGGCTAGCACCTGACGGGCCACCCAGCCTCCGGGGACGGGCAGCGCGTCGCGGGCCGCCGCCACCAGCCGGTCCGCCACCGACCGCCGGACCCGGACGACCGCGGTGGGCGGCGAACCGGACAAACCGAGCCGACCCCCAGCGCGGCCAGCCGGTGCGGGTCGGCGAACTGCGCGGCGACCAGCCGACCGACCTGGGTGCCCAACACATCGGGCAACGCCAACGTCAACCCGGGAAAGCAGCGGTCCAACTGAGCCAGCAGCTGGTTCTTCGTCGCCGTCCGCGTCTGCACCCGGCGGCGACGGTGCGCCGCCCACGCCGTCAGCTCAGCGACCGCCGGCCGACCGGCCGATGACCGGGACCCCGCGCCCGGCCAGCACCAATCGGTGATCGCCTCCAAATCAATCGCGTCGGTCTTCACCCGCCGCCGACCCTGCACCCGACGCTGCTCAGCACACGAGCCGGGCTCAGCTCCACACCTGCCAGCCCGGCCACACCGCCGACCCAGCAACGGCCGGTGATAATGCCCGGCCGCCTCCACCCCGACCCGCACCACACCAGCCGGCAGCACCGCCCGGACCTGCGAGCACGCGCCACGCCGGCAGCGGTCATCGACGAACTCGACCGGACCCAACAGACGACGCCGAGCCGCATCGGTACCGACAACGCGCCGTGTCTTCCCCACATCAACCGCGACCACCGCAGCCGCCGGAGCAGAGCACCACTGATAGACATAACCCCACCTCCGGGGGCGTCAGGAGGACCCGGCGCGTCAACGCCAGATCCTCAGGGAACCAATGGATCCCTTCTGACACCTCGGAGGTGTTTGGGAAGAGGACTACCCGTCCCTCGACTTATCGAATACACATACGATAACGTGCGGCGCATGACTGTGGCCTTCACCCCGCCGGGCTGGCCCGCCCAGGTCCGGGCGCCGGGTGCGCCGGACTGGGAGCGGACGGCCATCGCGTTCCTGCTGGACTGCTCGCCGCCGGACTTCCGGGCGTACCGGGTGCTGCGCAACCACCCGGTCGTGCTGGCCCGCTTCGCGGCGCAGTTCGTCAACGGCCAGAGCCGGTCCGCGGAAGAGGGTCTGGCCGAGGTGCGCACCAGCCTGCAGCGACTGCGTGGACCCGCCGGTGATCGAGGCGGCGGCCGAGGTCTGGCTGGAACAGGCGGCGCGGCTGGCGCGCACCAAGCGGGCCGTCGGACTGGTCGAGGCGGCACTCCGCGGGGCGGAGTTCACGCCCGAAGCTGTGACCGGCGGCCCGGTTCGCGCGTGACCGGAGCGGTTCGGCGTACCCCGTAAACTCCTGGTCATGTCGCTTTCCTCGACCGGTCTGCTGCACACCATCGACGGACCCGAGGATCTGCGGGGCCTCTCCGCCGACGAACTGCAGCAGCTCAGCACCGAGATCCGGGCCTTCCTGATCGACCAGGTCAGCCAGACCGGCGGCCACCTCGGGCCGAATCTCGGCGTGGTCGAGCTGACCATCGCCGTCCACCGGGTCTTCGACTCGCCGACGGATCCGATCATCTTCGACACGGGCCACCAGAGCTACGTGCACAAGATCCTGACCGGGCGGCAGGACCGCTTCGGCACGCTGCGGCAGCGTCACGGCCTGTCGGGGTATCCGAGCCGGGCCGAGTCCGAGCACGACTGGGTGGAGAACTCGCACGCCTCGACCGCGCTGTCCTACGCCGACGGCCTGGCCAAGGCCATTCGCCAGCAGCGCCGGCCCGGCACCGTGGTCGCCTTCGTCGGCGACGGTTCGCTGACCGGCGGGATGGCCTGGGAGGCGCTGAACAACATCGCCGGCAGCACCGACCTGCCGCTGGTCATCCTGGTCAACGACAACGGCCGCTCCTACACCCCGACGGTGGGCGGGCTGGCCAAGCATCTGACCGGACTGCGCACCAACCCGAGGTACGAGCAGATTCTCGACGTGGTCAAGCGGAATGTCAGCCGCGCGCCGCTGATCGGCAACACCGCGTACGACCTGCTGCACGGGATCAAGATCGGCTTGAAGGACGTGCTCGCCCCGCAGGGGATGTTCTCGGATCTGGGCATGAAGTACGTCGGCCCGATCGACGGCCACGACATCGCCGCGGTGGAGCGGGCGCTGGACCAGGCCAAGCAGTTCGGCGGCCCGGTGCTGGTGCACTGCCTGACCCGCAAGGGCAACGGCTTCAAGGCCGCCGAGGACCACGAGGAGGATCGGTTCCACGCCGTCGGCAAGATCGACGCGGCGACCGGCGCCCCGCTGGGCACGGCGAGCGGACAGACCTGGACCGACGTGTTCTCCGAGGAACTGCTACGCCTCGGCAGCGTCGACCAGCGGGTGGTCGCGATCACGGCCGCGATGCTCTATCCCACCGGGCTGTACCGGTTCGCCAAGGCCTTCCCGGACCGCTGCTTCGACGTGGGCATCGCCGAGCAGCACGCCGTCACCTCCGCCGCCGGTCTGGCGATGGGCGGCCTGCACCCGGTGGTCGCGGTCTATGCCACCTTCCTGAACCGGGCCTTCGACCAGTTGCTGCTCGACGTCGCGATGCACAAGTGCGGCGTGACGTTCGTGCTGGATCGCGCGGGCGTCACCGGTCCGGACGGGGCCAGTCATCACGGCATGTGGGACATGTCGATCGCCCAGCTGGTGCCCGGCCTGCACCTCGCCGCCCCTCGCGACGCGACCCGGCTGCGCGAGGCGCTGGCCCGATCGCTGCAGATCGACGACGCGCCGAGCGTGTTGCGGTTCTCCAAGGAGCAGGTGCCGGCCGACCTCGACGCCGTCGATCAGCGTCGACGGGGTCGACGTGCTGCTCCGGACCGAACAGCCGCGAGTGCTGGTGGTCGCCTTCGGCCAGTTCGCCGGCACCGGCGTGGCGGTCGGACAGCGGCTGTCCGATCAAGGGATCGGCGTCACGGTCGTCGATCCGGTGTGGGCCCTGCCGGTCAACCCGGCCCTGCTCGAGCTGGCCGGCGATCACGAACTGGTGATCACCATCGAGGACAACGGCGTGGTCGGTGGTTGCGGCGCCCGGCTGGCTCAGGAGCTGCGTCTCGCGCGAGGTCGCGACGCCGATCAGGGAGTTCGGCATCCCGCAGGAGTTCCTCGAGCACGGCAGCCGCGGGGAGCTGCTGGCCGAGATCGGACTGACCCCGCAAGACATCGCCCGGTACGCCGTGGAGGCGATCGCCGGAGTGGATGATCGGCTGGAGCAGCCTAGGCCGGAGACGCAACCCCCGGGGCAGGAACCGACGGCCGAGCACCTGCTCCGATACCCCTTCCCGATCCAGGTACGGGGTGATCCCGCCCAGGTGGAAGGGCCAGCCGGCGCCCAGGATCAGGCACAGGTCGATGTCCATCGGCGACGCGACCACCCCTTCGGCCAGCATCAGGCCGATCTCCTCGGCCAGCCCGCGCAGGGTGCGGTCGCGGACCTGGTCCGCGGTGCTCGGCCGGTCTCCGGAGTTGATCAGCGCCCTGCGTCTCCTCCGACACGTACGGCTTGCCGTCGGCGCTCCAGTCGTAGACGCCCGGCCTGTTCGCCGCGACGATCGCCTGCAGGCCGGGGGAGACCGGGAACCGGTCGCCGAAGGAGGCGTGCAGGCTCTCGCCCACGTGCAGCGCGACGGCGGGACCGACCAGTTGCAGCAGCACGTACGGCGGCATCGGCAGGCCCAGCGGCCGCATCGCCGCATCGGCGACCGGGATCGGGGTGCCCTCGTCGACCGCCGCGAAGATCTCGGCCAGCATCCGCAGCAGGATCCGGTTGACCACGAAGCCGGTCGCATCCTCGACCAGCACCGCATTCTTCTTGGTGATCTTGGCCAGGCTGAGTGCGGTGGCGACGGTGTCGTCGCCGGTGGACGGGGTGCGCACCACCTCGACCAACGGCATCACGGCCACCGGATTGAAGAAGTGGAAGCCGACCAGCCGTTCGGGATGGACAAGATCAGCAGCCATCTCCGCGACCGACAGCGAGGAGGTGTTGGTGGCCAGCACACAGCTCGGAGTGACGTGCTTCTCCAGATCGGCGAAGACCTGCTTCTTGATCGAGATCTCCTCGAAGACGGCCTCGACCACGAAGTCGCAGTCGCTGTAGTCGACGAGGTCGGTGGTGCCCGAGATCAGCGCGCGCATCCGGTTGGCGTTGTCGGGTGACGTGCGCTTCTTGGCCAGCAGCTTGTCGATCTCGGCGTTGACGTAGCCGAGACCGCGGTCCACCCGTTCCTGATCAAGATCGCTGATCACCACCGGCACCTTGGCCTGGCGCAGGAAGAGCAGCGCCAGCTGGCTGGCCATCAGCCCGGCGCCGACGACCCCGATCTTGCTGATCGGCCGGGCGAGCCCGGAATCCGGTGCCCCGGCCGGACGGCGGGCCCGTTTGCGGACGAGCTCGAAGGCGTACAGGCTCGCCCGCAGCTCCGGCCCCATGATCAGGTCGGCCAAGCCCTCGTCCTCGGCCGCGTACGCGTCGGCTCGATCGGCGGTCTTGGCGGCCGCCATCAACTGCAGGGCTCGATACGGTCCGGGTGAGGCGCCGGAGACCTTTCCGTCGGCGAACGCCCGTCCGCGAGCCAGGGCGGCATCCCAGGGTTCGCCCCGGTCGATCTCCGGGCGGGCGACGCTCAGCGTGCCGGAGACGATCTGACCGGCCCAGTCCAGCGAGCGCTCCAGGAAGTCGGCGCCGTCGAACAGCGCATCGGCCAGGCCGAGCTCGTAGGCCTGGGCGCCGTTCAGCATCTTGTTCTGGGACAGGGAATTCTCGATGATCACCTGGACCGCGCGGTCGGGACCGATCAGGTTCGGCAGCAGGAAGGCGCCGCCCCAGGCGGGGAACATGCCGAGGAAGCACTCCGGCAGGGCGATGCCCGCGGCGGCCCTGGACACCGTGCGGTAGTCGCAGTGCAGCGTCACCTCGAGGCCGCCGCCCAGCGCCATGCCGTTGATGAACGCGAACGTGGGCACCCGCCCGTCGTGCAGCTTGTCGAAGACCGCATGCCCGATCCGGGCGATGGCCAGGGCCTGCTCGCGTTCGGTGATCTTGGGCAGGCCGCTGAGGTCGGCGCCGGCGGCGAGGATGAACGGCTTGCCGGTGATGGCGATCGCCGAGATGTCGTCCCGGGCCAGGGCCGCGTCGATCGCCGCCCCGAGCTCGCCGAGACCGCGCGGTCCCAAGGTGTTGGGCCGGGAATGATCATGACCGTTGTCCAGCGTGATCAACACCGCGGTGGATCCGGCGTGCGGGAGCGTGACATCGCGGCTCAGCGCGTGGGTCGACCACCTCGCCGTCGGCGGTCTGCGCGGCCAGCTCGACCAGCGCGGTCAACTCCTCGGGGCTCACTTCGCCGCCTCCCTCGCCTGAGATGAACGTGGGGTTCTCCCAGATGACGGTGCCGCCCATGCCGAGGCCGATGCACATGGTGGTCAGCCCGTAGCGGACCTCGGGATGTTCGCGGAAGGTCCGGGCCAGATGGATCATCAGCCGCACGCCGGAACTGGCCAGCGGATGGCCCAACGCGATGGCGCCTCCGTAGGGATTGACCCGCCGATCATCGGCGTCGATCCCGAAATGATCAAGGAAGGCCAGCACCTGGACCGCGAAGGCCTCGTTGATCTCGAAGGCACCAAGATCATCGATGGTCAGCCCGGCTTTGCCGAGGGCCTTCTCGGTGGAGGGGATCGGGCCGACGCCCATCACCTCCGGATCGACCCCGGCGAACGCGAACGAGACCAGCCGCATGGCGATCGGCAGTCCGAGCTCGGTCGCCACGTCCTCGGCGGCGACGAGGCACGCCGTGGCGCCGTCGTTGAGACCGGCCGCATTGCCGGCCGTGACCCGGCCGTGGGCCCGGAACGGGGTCTTGAGCTGGGCGAGCGTGGTCATGGTCGTGCCGGGCCGCGGCGGCTCGTCGGCGGTCGCCAGCCCCCAGCCGAGTTCGACGCTCCGGGTGGCCACCGGCACCAGGGACTCCTGGATCGCCCCGTCGGCGTAGGCCTGCTGCACCCGGTCCTGGCTGAGCACCGCGTACGCGTCGGCCCGCTCGCGGGTGATCCCCGGGAAGCGGTCATGGAGGTTCTCCGCCGTGGCGCCCATCATCAGCGACGACTCATCCACCAGCCGCTCGGAGACGAACCGCGGGTTGGGATCGACCCCGGCCCCCATCGGATGGTGGCCCATGTGCTCCACCCCGCCGGCGACCGCCACGTCGTAGGCGCCGAACGCGATGCCGGACGCGACCGTGGTCACCGCGGTCATCGCGCCCGCGCACATCCGGTCGATGGCGTAGCCCGGGACCGAGCGAGGGAGTCCGGCGAGCAGCGCCGCCGTACGACCGATCGTCAGTCCCTGGTCGCCGGTCTGGGTCGTCGCGGCGATCGCCACGTCGTCGATCCGGTCCGGCGGCAGCTCGGGGTGGCGGCGCAACAACTCCCGGATGCAGTTGACGACCAGATCGTCCGCCCTGGTCTCGGCGTACATCGAACCGGCCTTGCCGAAAGGGGTGCGGACGCCGTCGACGAAGACGACATCGCGAAGTTCACGAGGCATGCCCGTATATTACTCACGAGTAACAACGGGGCATGCGCCTAGCGCCGGCGTGCGCGGATCGGCGAGCCGGCTGGACGCCGACGCTGAGCAGTGGGGTGATCGCGGCAACCGTGAGCGCCCGTTGCCACGGCCGCGCCCCGTAGTCCTCGAGCGCCTGGTCGACGCTCTCCTCGGTGGCCGGTGTCGGCGGTCGCCAGACCAGCCGTCGGACGTAGTCGGGAGTCAGCAGGTTCTCCAGCGGAAGGCCGTTCTCGGCGGCGATCGACGCCAGCGCCTCACGAACCGCCGCCAGCCGGGCCGCGGCAACCGGGTCCTTGGCCGCCCAGAGCCGCGCCTGGGGCGGGCCGTCGTTGGGCAGGTGCATGGCCGGCAGTTGGGCGTCAGGGATCTGGGCCGCGACGTCGAGCGCCTCCAGCCAGTCGGCCTCGTAGCGCCGGGCCTGACGTCGGGAGAAGGCCGGGATCTGCCGCATGGCCGCCCGGCCGGGGGTCGGGTGCCCGGCAAGCTCACTGATCGCCGCGTCCGGCAGGATCTTGCCCGGCGCCCGGTCGAGGCGCTGGGCGATCTCGTCCCGGGCGTACCAGAGTTCGGCGACCAGGGCCAGTCCGCGGCGATTGCGGATCCGATGGATTCCGGAGGTACGCCGCCACGGGTCCTGCCGAGGCTCGGTCGGGGTGCCGGCGCCGGCCGCCAGGGCGGCGAACTCCTCCTGGGCCCATTCCCACTTGCCGGCCTCGTGCAGTTGGGTCGCGAGCCGGTCGCGCAGCTCGATCAGCAGTTCGACGTCGAGCGCGGCGTAGGTCAGCCATTCCGGCGGCAGCGGCCGGGTCGACCAGTCCGACGCCGAATGCTCCTTCAGCAGCCGGACGCCGAACAGCTCCTCGATCATCGTGCCCAGGGCGACGCGTGGATAGCCGAGCAGCCGGCCGGCCAGTTCGGTGTCGAACAGGGTCCGCGGCCGGAGACCGATCTCGTACATGCAGCTGAGGTCCTGGCTGGCCGCGTGGATGATCCACTCGGCCTCGATGATCGCCTCACCGAGCCCGGAGAGATCGGCGGGTTCGCCCAACGCGATGGGATCGATCAGATGGGTGCCGGCACCGGCCCGGCGCAGCTGGATGAGATAGGCGCGCTGGGTGTAGCGGAAGCCGTGGGCCCGCTCGGCGTCCACCGCGACCGGGCCGGTTCCGCCGCGCAAGGCGGTGATCGCCTCGGCGAGAGCATCGGGGGTCGCGACGATGTCTGGGACGCCATCGGCGGGCTCAGTGAGCAAATCCACTTCCTGGTCCAGATCAGGAAGGGAGACAGGTACTTCGGTCAACGTCTCCGTGAGTTTCGACTCGGCGGGTTACGCCGGGAGGGCATCATGACCACTCCGGCAGGCAGCGGTGGCAGACCCGCTGTCATACAGAGTAGTTCAGCCCACGCCGAAAGATGCGGGAGCGAGGCCGATTCCATCGTTCAGCAATGCAGTCCACGAGGCCCGGACCTCGACCTCGGCCCGCGGCGCCTCGTCGGCCATCCCACCGAAGGATTCGCTGGCCACCGAGGTGACGGTCCCGCTCGGAGCCCCGTACGCGGCCCCCCGGCTCTCCAGCGCGTCGATCAGCCAGGACCAGCCGACGCTGGCCAGCAGCGGGTCGGTCACCATCTCGGGATCGACATCGGCCCGGGCGAAGGTCACGCAGCGGAACGTGCCCTGCCAGGCGGCGTTGCCGGCCGGGTCGTGCAGCAGCACCAACCGGCCGCTGCCGATGTCCTCGCCGCCCACCACCACGTCGGCCGTGATCGCCGCTGAGAACGGCGCGATCCGTTGTGGGGAAGGGATTTCCTCGACCTGCAGCTCCGGTCGCCAGACAGCTGAGGAGAGATCGGCGACGGCGCGGCGAAAGGCGTCCGGACCCGGAGACGCGTCGCTGTTCGCTGCCACCTGCAAGAGCCTATGCGGCGGGTCCGGCGCGCCCTGATCGACGCGCCGGGATCTGCGCTCGTGAAAAGATTCACGTATGCCCGCACCCGACGACGAATCCCTGCTGGTCGCCGCGTGCCGGCGACGGCAACCAGCCGACCGCGTTCCCGGTGTGGTTCATGCGGCAAGCCGGGCGCTCGCTGCCGGAGTACCGGGCGGCCCGGGAGGGCATCGCCATGCTGGACAGCTGCATGCGGCCCGACCTCGTCGCCGAGATCACGCTGCAGCCGGTCCGCCGCTACGGCGTCGACGCGGCGATCCTCTACTCCGACATCATGGTGCCGCTGAAGGCGGCGAAGGTCGATCTCGACATCGTGCCGGGACGCGGTCCGGTGATCGGCCGACCGATCCGCCGGGCCGAGGACCTGGCGCAGCTGCAGCCGCTGGATCCCGCAGATCTCGGCTACGTCAGCGAGGCGGTCGGCCTGCTGGTCGCCGAGCTGGGGGAGACGCCGCTGATCGGGTTCGCCGGGGCTCCGTTCACCCTGGCCAGCTATCTGGTCGAAGGCGGTCCCAGCAAGGACTACGCGGCGACGAAGTCGTTGATGGTGAGCGAGCCGGCCCTGTGGGACGCCCTGTGCACCCGGCTCGCCGACGTCTCCGCGACCTTCCTGCAGGTCCAGATCGCCGCGGGCGCCTCGGTCGTGCAGCTCTTCGACTCCTGGGCCGGCAGCCTCAGCGCCGCGGACTACGCCCGCTACGCCCAGCCGTACTCGGCCCGCACCCTGGCCGCCGTGGCGGCGACCGGCGTACCGCGGATCCATTTCGGCGTCGGCACCTCCGAACTCCTCGGCCTGATGGGCGAGGCCGGTGCGGAGGTGGTCGGGGTCGACTGGCGGGTGCCGCTGGCCGAGGCGAGCCGCCGGATCGGACCGGCGTACGCGGTGCAGGGCAATCTCGACCCCGCGCTGCTGTCGGCCCCGTGGTCGGTGCTGGGCGATCGGGTGCGCGAGGTGATCCGCTCCGGCGCCCGCGCGCCCGGCCACATCTTCAACCTCGGCCACGGCGTACCACCGGATACCGATCCGGGGGTGCTGGCCCGGATCGTCGACCTCGTGCACAGCGAGGCGGCCGAGCTGCGCCGGGCGGTCTGCGCCTGCATGACGCACGTCGCCGTCGTCGGCGGCGGCATCACCGGACTGGGCGCGGCCCGGCTGCTGGCCCGCCGCGGCTACCAGGTCACGGTCGTCGAAGCCACCCGCCGGTGGGGCGGAAAGCTCACGCCGGTGGTGATCGACGACGTCCGGCTCGACGGGGGAGCGGAGTCGGTGCTGGCCCGACGTCCGGAGGCCGTCGACCTGATCAATGATCTTGGTCTGGGCGAAGACTCGTCCATCCGACCGGCGCGAAGCCCCGGCTGCTGATCGACGGTGCGTCCCGCCCCCTGCCGCCGTCGCTGCTCGGCGTGCCGACGGACCTCGAGGCCCTGCGCGAAATCCTGTCTGGACAGGGATTCCGGGTCGCGGCCGGTGAACCGGAGCGCCCGGCCGCAGCAGTTGATCATGATGTGGCCATCGGCGACTACGTCGATCAGCGCTTCGGTGCTGAGGTGACCGATCGGCTGCTGGAGCCGCTGCTCGGCGGCGTCTACGCGGGCGATCCCCGTCAGCTGTCCTTCGATGCGGTGGCGCACGAGCTCTTCCGGCGGACGCGCACCGGCGGCTCGCTGCTGCACCATGCGCAGGACGCGGTCCGCAGCAGCGGATGGTCCGGTCTTCGCCGGGCTGCCGGACGGCGTCAACGTGATCGTCGACTGCCTCGTGCGTGAGCTGGAGACGGCCGGGGTCGAACCTGATGCTCGGGGTGCCGGTCCGCGGTCTGCAACGCGTTCGCGAGGGCTACCGGCTCACGGTGGGTCCGGCGCCCGCTCCTGAGGTGATCGTGGCCGACGGCGTGCTGCTGGCGGCGCCGGCCAGGTCCAGCGGGCGGCTGCTGGCCGGGCTGGTCCCGGCGGCCGACGAGTTCTCCGAGCTGCCGTACGCCTCGGTCGCCGTGCTGACCCTCGTCGTGCGCGGCCTCCAGGTCGAGGGCTCCGGCCTGCTGGTGCCGCGCGGGGCGCTGCCGACGATCAAGGCGCTGACCTACTCCTCCGCCAAGTGGGGCTGGGTCGCGGATCGGGCGGCCGGCTGGGGTCCGGAGGTCTCCGTGGTGCGGGCCAGCATCGGCCGGATCGGCCAGGCCGCGGCGCTGCAACTGGACGACCGCGCGCTGCTGGACCGAACCTTCGCCGAGGCGAGATCGATCCCGGGCTGGGCGCGGGCCGAACTGATCACCGGGGCGGTCAGCCGGTGGGGTGGCGCGCTGCCGCAGTATCTGGTCGGGCACCGGGACCGGATCGCCCGGTTGCGCGGCGAGCTGGCGGGACTGCCCGGCCTGGCCGTCGCCGGCGCGGCGCTCGACGGCGTGGGCATCGCCGCCTGCCTGGGATCCGCCGCCGCGGCCGTCGACAAGATCACCGGTGATCTCGGTCGGAGCGCGTGACATGATCGAGCGCGAAACTCGACGAGACTAGGGCGGCAGATGAAGGCGCGGGAGATCAACGACACCATCCGCTACACGATGTGGTCGGTGTTCAAGCGGACCGGCGGGCTGGACGACCCGCCGATCGAAAGCGCCGACGCGGCGATCCGGGCGATCGACCGGGCGACCCGGGACGACGACTTCGTGATCCGCGGCTGGTACGACGTGGCCGGGCTGCGGGCCGACGCCGACCTGATGGTCTGGTGGCACGCCCCGACCTCGGACACCCTGCAGGACGCGTACCACGCGCTGCGCCGCTCCGACCTCGGCTCGCACCTCACGCCGGTCTGGTCCCAGCTCGCGCTGCACCGTCCGGCCGAGTTCAACAAGGGTCACGTGCCGGCGTTCATGCAGGACGAGGAGGCCAAGGCGTACCTCTGCGTCTATCCGTTCGTGCGCTCGTACGAGTGGTATCTGCTGCCCGAGGAGGAGCGCCGGGCCATGCTCACCGAGCACGGCATGATGGCCCGGCCCTACCCCGACGTGCGCGCCAACACCGTCTCCTCGTTCGCCCTGGGTGACTACGAGTGGATGCTGGCCTTCGAGGCCGACGAGTTGCACCGGATCGTCGACCTGATGCGCGCTCTCCGCGCCGCCGCCGCCCGCCGCCACACCCGCGAGGAAGTGCCGTTCTTCACCGGCCGGCGCCGCGAACTCCACGACATCCTGTCCCTCTGGTAGCTCGCCGGCCGGGCTCTGTCGGATTCCCACGTATACGTGGGAAACCGGCGCTGTACCCAGGAAGTTTCCTGGGTACAGCGACAAGAAACTGGGTACAGCGCCGGCTCTTCACGGCGATGGCTGCAGCGACCGGTCAGCCCTCTGCGACCGGCTCCAGGGCGAGCGAGACCGAGTTGATGCAGTAGCGCAGGTCGGTCGGGGTGCCGTAGCCCTCGCCGGCGAAGACGTGGCCCAGGTGGGAGTCGCACGTCGCGCAGCGCACCTCGACCCGCTTCATGAAGCCCGAATTGTCCTCGATGTAGCGGACCCGCTCCTCGGCCAGCGGCGCGAAGAACGACGGCCAGCCGCAGTGCGAGGAGAACTTCTGGTCACTGCGGAACAACTCGGCGTTGCAGGCCTTGCAGCGGTAGACGCCTTCGGTCTTGGTGTCGGTGTACTCCCCGGTGAAGGCGCGTTCGGTGCCGGCCTGGCGCAGCACCTTGTATTCCATCGGGGTCAGCTGAGCGCGCCATTCGGCCTCGGACTTGACCACCTTGCCGACGGTGCTCGCGGGGGATGGGGCAACCGGGTTGCTGCTCTCGAGATTGGTCATGATTCCTCCTACGGATGTCGTCTGCTCAACCAACTGACGGCGCCTGGTGTTCCGGCGCTGTATCCAGGCTAGGTCCTAGGATGGCGGCCATGCCCGTGCCAGCGGTCGAACTCGAGGTCGGTAACCGCATCGTAAGGGTGACCAGCCCGGACAAGCTCTATTTTCCCGAGGTGGGCCTGACCAAGATCAACATGGTCGAGTACGTGCTGGCCGTCGGGGAAGGCATCTTCGCCGCGCTGAAGGATCGGCCGGTCACCATGGAACGCTGGCCCGGCGGCTACCGCCCGGACGTGAAACTGAGCACCCGCGGTGACACGCACGGCGACGCGTTCTATCAGAAACGAGCACCGTCGCGGGGCATGCCGGACTGGGTGGAGACGGTCACCATCACCTTTCCCTCCGGCCGAACCGCCGACGAGGTGTGCGCGACCGAACTGGCCACGATCGCCTGGATGGCCAACCTGGGCACCCTGCGCTACCACCCGTGGCCGGTGACCCGGGCCGACACCGAGAAGGTCGACCAGCTGCGGATCGATCTCGATCCACAACCGGGAACCGATTTCCGCGATGCCGTACGCGTCGCGTACCAGTTGCGATCGGTGCTGGAGGATGCGGGCCTGAAGGGCTACCCGAAGACCAGCGGCGGCCGCGGGGTGCATGTGTTCGTGCCGATCGAGCCGGCCTACGGCTTCATCGAGGCCCGGCACGCCGTGATCGCGCTCGGCCGCGAACTGTCCCGGCGGATGCCCGACCACGCCACCATCAGCTGGTGGAAGGAGGAGCGCGGCCAGCGGATCTTCGTGGATTTCAACCAGATGGCGCGGGATCGGACGATCGCCTCGGCGTACTCGATCCGGCCGACGCCGACCGCGGTCGTGTCGGCGCCGCTGACCTGGGACGAGCTGGGTGACGTGGCTCCGGAAGACTTCACGATCACCACGATGCCCGCCCGGTTCGCCGAGACGGGTGATGCCTGGAAGCCGTTCTACGCCGAGGAGCCGCGCAGCATCGACGGCGCGCTGGAGATGTACGCGCGCGACGAGCGGGACCTCGGCACCGGCAAGTACGGCGGCGCCGAGATGCCGTATCCGCCGGACTATCCGAAGATGCCGGGCGAGCCGGCTCGGGTCCAACCCAGCCGGATGACGCGTGAGACGCGGGAACACGAGGGACTCGAATGAGTGCTGCGCGGTAGCGCAGACGCTACTCTCCTTGCATCGACTCACGTCCACGGCCGGGCGAAATCCTGCCGAGATCCAGCTCCTAACCAGAGGTTCAGCCGCGCCGTGACTCGGCCGGCGGAAAGCCTGACCATCTCCTGACCGGAGCGAGCGCGCAGCACGAGGGAGTCGCCAACCAGGGCAGCCAGTCTTCGGGGTGTCGGGACCGAACGGTCCTGGCACCAAATCCCCCGAATCGAAAGAACCCCTGTGAAGAAGATATCGATGGCCCTGCTGGGGCTCATCATCGCGGCCACGGGGCTCACCCCGACACCCGCTCAGGCCGTCGAGGCGTGAGGCCGCCGAGGCCCCGACCTGTGCGGTGCCCTCCGGAATGATCTACAACCTGCCCAAGAACACCGTCGGGCAGGGCGACATCACCGCCGATGACCAGTTCCGCTGGCACCGGACGATGCAGTGCATGTTCGACGCGGCACCCAAGGGCTCCAAGATCATGATCACCATGTTCTCCTGGGCCGACCAGCCTTCGGCCGATGCCCTGCGGGCGGCCGACGCCCGCGGCGTCACCGTCCAGTTGATCATGTGGAACGGCCGGACCAGCAGCGTCATGCCCGAGTTCGCCAAGTCACTCAACGACGGCAAGACCGCCGGCTCGTACTTCAAGGTGTGCAAGGATGCCTGCCTCGGCGCCACATCGCGCGGCAGCGCGCAAGGGCATCCACCACTCCAAGATCCTCACCTTCAGCCAGGTCAATCTGCCGGACGGCCAGGTGGCCAAGAACATCACGAGCATCGGCACCGGCAACTTCAGCATCTCGAACGCGGAGTCGTCGTTCAACGTGTGGCGCATCGTCCCGGACAACGCGACGATGTACAACGCGGCCAGCGCCTACATCGCCAAGAGAAGTCCGACAAGGACCAGCGCACCAGCAAGGTCAAGACGGTCGCGCTCGGCGAGACGACCATGTACCTCTATCCGCAGAAGTCCTACACTCCCGATCTTCAGCTCGATCTCCTCAAGGCCACCTCCTGCAAGGGGGCAAAGAAGACCATCCGAGTTGCTCAGTACATGTGGACCGTCGGACGCAAGCCGATCGCTGATCGCCTGGCCGTGCTCAAGAAGGCCGGCTGTGACGTCAAGGTGATCCTCAACAACGACAGCGACCTGCTCGACGCCAGCGTGCTGAAGGTCCTGCTGAAGGCCAAGATCCCGGTCTACAACGCACACAGGATCGGCAAGATCCACACCCACGCCAAGGACGTCTACATCTCGGCGCTGGTCGGCGGCAAGCAGCAGAACCTCGTCGTCAGCGGATCGCTCAACATGACCCGCGGTTCGTTGAACGCCAACGACGAGGCCGGCTACAAGATCAACAGCGCCGCGGCCTTCGCCCAGTACAACGCTCTCTGGAACATCTGGGCGGCGAACAGCAAGCGCATCGGTGGCGCCTCGGTGGCCAGTGATCAAGCGATCACGGTGCCCACCACCAACGACCCGACCCTGATCGAGGACTAGACGCTCCGTACTCCCTCCAGGCCGTCAGGCCCGGAGGGAGTCGCGGACGTCTAGCGGCTACGCCGCCCGTAGGCCGTGAACAGGGTGCCGTCGTCGGCATACAGGGCGAACCGCAGGTCGAAGTCAGCCGTCGGATCGATCGCCGCGCCGGACGTCGAACGCAGTCCTTGACCGCCGACCACGACCGGGGACACGGTCAGCAGCAGTTCGTCCAGCAGGCCGGCGGCGATCAGGTCCCGGTGCAGACCCGGCCCGCCCTCGCACAGCAGCCGGAGCCAGCCCGGCGCCGGCGAGCTGATCGACGACCAGACCAAGATCAAGTTCATCGGCGTCGATCTCGACCAGCTGGATTCCGGCTGCGCGAAGCGGCTCGAGCTCGTCGGAGGTCTTGCCGGCCGTGGTGATGATCATCACCGGCCCTCCGGGTCCGTCGGCCGGTTCCGCGATGAGCGGGTCGAGCCGGGCCGATCTCGAGATGATCACCAGCGTCGGGTACGGCGCCAACCCTTCCTGGGCGCGCAGCTCGCGCTGCCAGGCCGCCAGATCCACGGCCCGGTAGCCCTCGGCGCGGACGGTGCCGGCTCCGACGAGGATCGCATCGGCGAGGGCGCGCTGCAGCCCGAAGACGTGATGATCGCTGGGCGTGTTGATGCTGCCGGCGCGCCCGTCCGGCCCCTGGACCGAACCATCGAGCGACATGACGAAGTTGCTGCGCAGATAGCCCCGGTCGGCCGGCGCGCGGAACCGGTAGAGCTCGACCAGCGTCGCATCGTCGACCTCACGGGCCTCGGTGCCGTCGGAATCGAAGATCAACCGCATGCCGCCATCCTGGCAGGTCCGGCTGAGCCCGGCTCCGGCCGAGGACCATGGGGCACAATCAGGCTCATGTCCAAGAAGACCAAGAAGCCGGCCGGGCCGGTTCCGAGTTCGCAGTCGCTCACCGAGCTGCTCCGGCTCCCGGCCGGAGAGGTCGACCTGACCTCGTTCGATCCCGCGGCCACCACCGGCTTCCCGGGCGCCGGCAAGGCCGACGCGCCGGCTCTGACCGAGGCCCTGGCGCCGGAGCTCGGCGATCTGCAGGAGCGGCTGTTCGCGAACGGCCGGGTTGCCGAAGCCGACGCCAAGAAGATCTTGATCGTGCTGCAGGGGATGGACACCTCGGGCAAGGGCGGGGTGATCCGGCACGCCATCGGCATGGTCGATCCGCAGGGCGTCCACATCAAGGCCTTCAAGGCGCCCACCGAGGAGGAGCGCGCGCACCCGTACCTGTGGCGGATCGAGCGCGAGCTTCCCGAGCCGGGCATCATCGGCATCTTCGACCGGTCGCACTACGAGGACGTGCTCATCGTCCGGGTCAACAACCTGGTCGAGGAGGGCGTGTGGAGCCAGCGCTACGACGAGATCAACGCCTGGGAGGAGGGTCTGGTGGCCGACGGCACGGTGTTGATCAAGTGCTTCTTGAACATCTCCTCAGCCGAGCAGAAGGCTCGGCTCCTGGCGCGGCTCGACGATCCGACCAAGCACTGGAAGTACAACCCCGGCGACGTCGACGAGCGGGCCAAGTGGCCGCTCTACCAGGAGGCCTACCGGGCCGTCCTGGAACGCTGCAGCACCCAGCACGCGCCGTGGTTCGTGATTCCGTCCGACCGCAAGTGGTATCGCAACTGGGCGGTGGCCCAGCTCCTGGTCGAGCACCTGCGGGCGCTCAATCTGCAGTGGCCGGTCGCCGACTTCGACGTCGAGGCGGAGAAGTTGCGAGTCGCCAATTCCTGAGCCGGCGACCGCTGATCAGGCGCTGACGACCGAGAGGTGACGGACCGGGAAGAAGTCCTCGTCGAGCTCCGGTTCGGCCAGCGGCGCGTCGAGATCGACGAGCTCCATCGCCGAGACGACGTAGCGGGTCAGCGCGACCTCGGCGATCTCGGGCTCGCCGCCCATCGGCTCGGACACGGCGATCGCCCCGGCCTCGACCGCCAGCTCGGCCTGCCGGGTGTAGAGCAGTCCAGGCGCCAGGAACCAGCTTCCGACGGCGATGTGGCGACGGCCCTGGGCCCGGAGGGTGCGCATCGCCTCGGCTGCGGTCGGTCCGGAGCCGGTCGCGAACGCCGTGACGCACGGCAGCCGGTGGTGCGTCGACCACTGCCGCGCCCGGCGGGCGACGAGGGCGTTGCTGCGGATGTCGGTGCTGCCGGCGGCGGCGAAGACCAGACCGTCCAGCTCGGCCACCCGCTTGACCCGGAGCGCGTCACGGAGCCGCCGGTCGATGATCGACAGCAACTGGGCCTCCGGGCCGATCGGCCGCGAGGCGGTCAGCCGCAGATCCGGGTGCGCCGCGCTGATCTGGGCGATCATCGTCGGCACCTCGACCTGGGCGTGGAACGCGTCGGACAGCAGCAGCGGCACGAACACGACCTCGGTGACGCCCCGGGCGGCCAGCTTGTTGACCACCTGCAGGCCGGTGGGCGCGCAGTGGTCGAGGAAGGCCACGTGGATGTCGAGCTCGGGTCTGATCTTCAGCAGACCCTTGCGGATCTGGTGGCTGACCTGCGCGACCCGTGGGTCGTGGCTGCCGTAGCCGAGCAGGATGAGTGAGGGAGCGGTCATGATGACCCTCTTCCAGGTTGTGCAGGGTGCTGCAGGTCGGAACTGGGGGAATCCGGCGATCCGGCCCGGAAGGACGTGGCACCGGCCATGCCGGCCCCTAACGTCCAGCCGTCCGCTTCGTCGACGATGATGAAAGCACCGGTCGCGCGGTGCTCGCGGTAGGGATCGATCGGCAACGGCGAGGCGAGCGCCAGGCGTACGCCGCCCGATGTCGTTCAGGCCCAGGGAACTGGTCGGCACCCAGCGCGGCACCGAACCCGACTCGAAGGTCAGATCGAGCGCGCCGTCGATCGATTTCACGATCGCCTTGGTGAGCGACGTCCCGTGCTGCACCAGCACCCGGGCGCCGACGGTCAGGTCCCGCTCCGCCAGCCAGCACACGGTGCCGGTCAGCTCGCGGACCGGCGCCGGCGGGGCGTCCGTCGCGGCCAGGATGTCGCCGCGGGACACGTCGATGTCGGTGTCCAGCCGGATCACCACCGACTGCCCGGCGACGGCGATATCGAGGGGTCCGTCCGGGGTGTCGATGGCCTCGACCACGGCATGTGAGGTGCGCGGCAGGACCACGATCTCCTCGCCGACCCGGACCCGCCCGGACTCGATCTTGCCGGCGTAGCCGCGGTAGTCGCCGTCGACCCGCGGGTGCCCGCGCGGCCCACGGCGCCGGCGCGGCGGATTGCGGGCGGAGCACGTACTGCACCGGGAAGCGCAGTTCCGAGCCCACGGCCAGCCGGGTGTCGTCGACGTTCTCCAGATAGCCCAGAACGGTCGGACCGTCGTACCACGGCGTGCGATGGGACCGCGTCACCACGTTGTCGCCCTCGGTGGCCGACACCGGGATGCAGTGGGTGTCCCGCACCCCGAGGCTGCGCGACATCAGCGCGAAGTCGGTGGCGATCCGGGTGAACACGTCCTCGGAGTAGTCCACCAGGTCGATCTTGTTCACGACCAGGATCACGTGCGGCACCCGCAGCAGCGAGGCGACGGCCAGATGCCGCCGGGTCTGCTCGACGACGCCGTTGCGGGCATCGACCAGCAGCACGATCACGTCGGCGGTCGAGGATCCGGTCACGGTGTTCCGGGTGTACTGCACGTGACCGGGGCAGTCGGCCAGGATGAACTTCCGTGCCGGGGTGGCGAAGTAGCGGTACGCGACGTCGATCGTGATGCCCTGCTCGCGCTCGGCGCGCAGACCGTCGGTCAGCAGAGCAAGATCAGCATGATCAAGACCCTTGCGCCGGCTGACGTTCTCGACATGATCAAGAGTGTCGGTCAGCACCGAGTTGGTGTCGAACAGCAGCCGGCCGACCAGCGTCGACTTGCCGTCGTCGACCGAGCCGGCGGTGGCCAGCCGGAGCAGGGTGCGGCCGCCGACGGCGCGAGGCCCCTGGCCGAGGCCGCACCGTTGATAGCGGACTCATCAGAAGTAGCCCTCTCGCTTGCGGTCTTCCATCGCGGCCTCGCTCAGCCGGTCGTCGGCGCGGGTGGCGCCCACGTTCGGTGAGCTGGCTGAGACCGACCTCGGTGATCACGTCGTGCACCGTGCTGGCCGACGGACAGCACCGCGGCCGTGCAGGACATGTCGCCGACGGTCCGGTAGCGAACCGAGCGCAGTTCGACCGTGTCGCTGGCCAGCCGCGGAGTCACCTCGGTGATGGCGATCCACATGCCGTCCCGCAGCGCGACCTCGCGCTCGTGGGCGTAGTAGATCGAGGGCAACTCGATCTTCTCGGCCTCGATGTAGTCCCAGACGTCGAGCTCGGTCCAGTTGGACAGCGGGAAGATCCGGACGTGCTCGCCCGGCAGGTGACGGCCGTTGTAGAGCGACCAGAGCTCCGGCCGCTGGTTGCGCGGCTCCCACTGGCCGAACTCGTCGCGCATGCTGAAGACCCGCTCCTTGGCCCGCGCGCGTTCCTCGTCGCGCCGCCCGCCACCGAACACGGCATCGTGCTTGCCGCCCTGGATCGCATCGAGCAGCGGGACCGTCTGCAGGGGATTCCGGGTGCCGTCGGGACGCTCGCGCAGCCGGCCGTCGTCGATGTAGTCCTGCACCGAGGCGACCTTGAGCGTGGCGCCGTAGAACTCCACCGCCTCGTCGCGATAGCGCAGCACCTCGGGAAAGTTGTGCCCGGTGTCGACGTGCAGCAGTCCGAACGGGATCGGTGCCGGCCAGAACGCCTTCGCCGCCAGGTGCAGCATCACGACGGAGTCCTTGCCGCCGGAGAACAGCATGATCGGCGACGGCGAAGGTCGCCGCGACTTCGCGGAAGATGTGAATCGACTCCGACTCCAGAGCCTGCAGCTCGGTGAGCGGCCGCAACTGGGTGGTGTTCATGGAAGGTCCCTCTCCAGGATCGCCGACAGCAACGCCTTCGACATCTCGACCGACGTTTCAAGATCAACTTTGGCGGTGTCCAGCACGAGCTCGGCGCTGGACGGGCGCTCGTACGGGTCGTCCACCCCGGTCATGCCGCTGAGTTCGCCGCGTCGGGCCTTGGCGTACAGGCCCTTGACGTCACGGGACTCGGCGACCTCCAGCGAGGTCGAGACGAAGATCTCGCCGAACGGGACGTCGGCCGCTTCATGATCATCGCGAACGGCACGTGCGGGCGTCCGCGTACGGGGCGATCACCGGGACCAGCACGATCACGCCGTGCGAGGCGAGCAGCCGAGCGACCCAGCCGATCCGCCGCACGTTGATGTCGCGAGCCGCCCGGTCGAATCCCAGTCCGGCCGACAGATGCGGTCGCACCTCGTCGCCGTCGAGCACCTGCACCCGGAGGCCCGAGGTTTCGAGCCGCCGGGCCAGGGCGTGGGCGATCGTCGACTTGCCGGCCGACGGCAGCCCGGTGAACCACAGCGTCGCACCGGGCTCGTGAGCATGATCACGTCCGCAGCTGATCGTCCTGTTCGTGATCGAGGGTGCTGGTCTGGGCGCTCACAGGTGGATCCCGCATTCGGTCTTGGCCAGGCCGGCCCAGCGTCCGGCGCGGGCATCGGGGCCGTCGACCTTCAGGGTGCACGGCTCGCAGCCGATGGACTGATAGCCCTCTTCGAGCAGGGGATTGATCATCAGGCCATGGGTCTCGACATAGTCCGCAAGATCATCGTCGGTCCAGGTGGCGATCGGCGCGACCTTGATCAACTTCCGCTTCGCGTCCCAGGAGACGATCGGCGTGGTGGAGCGCGCTACCGAGTCGCTGCGCCGCAGTCCGCTCGCCCAGGCCGCGTACGGGGCCAGGGCCTTGCCCAGCGGCGCCACCTTGCGCATGGCGCAGCACTGATCAGGATCGCGGGCGAACAGATCCTTGCCCCAGGCGGCGTCCTGCTCGGCCACGGTCAGCTCGGGGGTCACGTTGATCACGTTGACGTTGTGCACGAGCTTGACGGCATCGCGGGTGCCGATGGTCTCGACGAAGTGATAGCCGGTGTCGAGGAAGATCACATCGATGCCCGGGGCAACCTGCTCGGCCAGGTGGATCATCACGGTGTCGACCATCGACGAGGTCACCACCAGGCCCGATCCGAACTCCGCGTACGCCCACTTCATGATCTCCTGCGCCGTCGCACCCTCAAGATCACGGTTGGCCTGAACGGCAAGATCGGAAAGGTCGAGAGCGGTGCTCATCTCGCGTGCCCCCGTGTGCCTTTGCGCACGCGGCGGGGGTCCAAGGGGGTCGTCCCCCTTGCTCGACTCATGGAGACTCCTGACGATCGCGCCGGTCTCCTGAGGTGAGACCGAGGAACGTCACCGAGAACGCCCGGAGACAGCTGCGGCATTCCCAGCCGCCGGTCTCCAACGGGAACAGCGTCTCCTCGGCGCAGTACGGGCAGTACATGACGGCCTGCCGCGACGGCGCTGCCTCGCTCATGCCAGGACGGCTTCATCGGCCCGCGCCACCCATTGGGCGAATCGTTCGTCCTGCTGCCGGCCGGCCGCGTACGCCCTGGCCAACCGCTCCACGTAGTCCGGCAGCTCCTCGGCCGTGACCTTGTGGCCGCGCAGCTTGCGGCCGAAGCCGGCGTCCAGACCCAGGCCGCCGCCCAGATGCACCTGGAAGCCGTCGACCTGCTCGCCGTCCGGGCCGACCACCAGCTGTCCCTTGAGGCCGATGTCGGCGACCTGGATCCGCGCGCAGGAGTTCGGGCAGCCGTTGATGTTGACGGTGATGGGGGAGTCGAGGGCGCCCAGCCGGTGCTCGAGCTCGTCGACCAGGATCGCTGCCCGCGCCTTGGTCTCGACGATGGCCAGCTTGCAGAACTCGATGCCGGTGCAGGCCATCACCGAACGGCGCCAGGCGTCCGGCCGGGCGGACAGGCCGAGCGCCTCAGCCCCGGCGACCAGGGAGTCGACCCGCGACTCCTCGACGTCGAGCACCAGCAGCTTCTGCATCGGCGTCGTCCGCAGCCGGTTCGAGCCGTGCGCCTCGGCCAGCTCGGCCAGCTGAACCAGCTGGGTCCCGCTGACCCGGCCGGCGATCGCCGACAGCCCGACGAAGTACTTGCCGTCCTTCTGCCGGTTGACACCGACGTGATCGCCCGACTTGGTGGGCGTCGCCGGCGCGGGACCATCGATCAGCGGTCGCTTCAGGTACTCCTTCTCGAGCACCTCACGGAACTTCTCCGGGCCCCAGTCGGCGACCAGGAACTTGATCCGCGCCCGGGTCCGCAGCCGCCGGTAGCCGTAGTCCCGGAACAGGCCGGTCACGCCGGCCCAGACCTCGGCGACCTCCTCCTCGGGCACCCAGCCGCCGAGCCGTACGGCCAGCATCGGATTGGTCGACAGCCCGCCGCCGACCCAGAGATCGAAGCCGGGACCGTGCTCGGGGTGCTCGACGCCGACGAACGCGATGTCGTTGACCTCCGGCACCACGTCGTGCAGGGGATGGCCGGTGAGTGCCGTCTTGAACTTGCGCGGCAGGTTCGAGTACTGCGGATCGCCGATGTAGCGCTCGGAGATGTCCCGGATCGCCCTGGTCGGGTCGATGATCTCGTCGGCGGCGATCCCGGCGACCGGTGAGCCGAGGATCACCCGCGGGCAGTCACCGCAGGCCTCGGTGGTGCTGCAGGCCGACCGCCTCGAGCCGGCGCCAGATCTCGGGCACGTCCTCGACCCGGATCCAGTGCAGCTGGATGTTCTGCCGGTCGGTGACGTCGGCGCTGTCCCGGCGCGAAATCGACCGAGATCTGCCCGATGACCCGCAACTGCTCCGACGTCAGCGCGCCGCCGTCGATCCGGATCCGGAGCATGAAGTACTCGTCGTCCAGCTCCCACGGCTCCAGCGTGGCGGTCTTTCCGCCGTGGATGCCGGGGCGGCGCTGGGTGTAGAGGCCGTACCAGCGGAACCGGCCGCGCAGGTCGGCGGGATCGATCGACGCGAAGCCGCGCTTGGCGTAGATGTTCTCGATCCGGGCCCGGACGTTGAGCGGGTTGTCGTCCTTCTTGGACTGCTCATTGGGGTTCAGCGGCTCCCGATAGCCCAGCGCCCACTGGCCTTCGCCCTTCTTGCGCCGGGGCCGCGGAGCCGGTCGTGCGGGCCGGGCCGGGGCGGGCGTGCGGACTGTCGCTGCGTCGTTCTCGACGGGAGTCTGAGTGGTCATCGGTGTCCTCGGTCAGGGTGCTGCACGCATGATGTTTTCGGGGGAAGCAGCGATCGCCGGCGGGCTCGTGCGTGCGAGCCAGGTTTCAGTGGGCGCGCTGGTGACACATCATGGACTTCGTCCGACCGAAGTCGACGAAGCGTCGCGCAGTCAGATCCCAGGGCCGCAGCCGCCAGGCGCGCGGAGATCCGGGAGCGATAGGCACGGGACCAGCCTCTGCCAGGCCGTGGGCTCGATCAAGTTCGAATCTCAGATTGTTGAGAATGGCGTCCAACTATTGAGACGCGCGGCGTGTGGTCGATCCCGGAGAGCCGGGGCCACACCTCGTCGAACGCGGCATTGAACGCGGCGCCGACCAGCACGGCCAGCGAGTTGATGTAGAGCCAGATCAGCACCGCGATCGGCGCCGCGAGCGGTCCGTAGATCGTCGTGCTGCCGGCGGACTGGCTGAGGACGAACCGGAGCAGGGCGCTGCCACCGATCCACATCAGCAGGGTGAGGGCGGCGCCGGGCAGATCGGCCCGCCAGCGCGTACGCACCGGAACCGAGACGTGGTAGAGGGTGGCCAGGAAGCACACCGAGCCCAGCAGCACGACCGGCCAGTAGAGGTCGCCGATGAACTCCAGGCCGCTCCGGCAGCAACGCGGTCGACGAGCGAGGGGCCGGCCAGGACCAGCGGCAACAGCACGATGCCGACCAGCAGGAAGACCAGATAGAGCGCGAACGACAGCGCCCGGGTCTTGACCAGGCCGCGCTCGCCGGCCAGCCCGTACATGATCGTGATCGTGTCGACGAAGACGTTGAGCGACCGGGAGCCCGACCACAGGGCGATGACGAAGCCGATCGAGATGATCTCGAACCGCCGCACCGGACAGCACGTCGTCGAGGGTGGGCTGGATGACGTTGTCCACCGCGTCGGAGGTGAGCGCCCGGGAGGCCAGGTCGAGCACCTGGTCGCGGAAGCCCTCGATGGTGCGCACGTCGAACCGTCGGGCCACGAAACCGATCGCGCCGGCCAGACCGAAGATCAGCGGCGGCAGCGACAGGATCGCGAAGAACGCGGCCTCCGCGGCCAGACCGGTGACCCGATAGCGCACGCACGCCCCGATCGTCTTGGCCAGCACCTGCCAGACCGGGGCGCCGATCCGGCGGGCTCGCGCCAGCCGGGACGGCCGACCGGCCGGCTGCGACGCACTCCGGACGGTCATTCGTTCAGCGTAGGTGAGAGAAGTTGCGCCGGATCGCTTGACAGGCCGAGGGGAGTCGAGGCATAGTTTCCATATTAGTTAATTAACTGATTGGTTAATCATGCCGGACGACGCACTGAGCACCACCTTCGCGGCACTCGCCGACCCGACCCGACGCGCCATCTTGGAGCGGCTGGCGAATGGCGACGCGACCGTGGGGGAGCTCGCCGAACCGTTCAGCATGACCATGCCGGCCATCTCGAAGCACCTGTCGGTGCTGGAGCGCGCCGGCCTGATCACCAAGAGCCGCGATGCGCAGCGCCGGAACTGCCGGATCACGGCCACCCCGTTGAAGAACGCCACGTCCTGGCTGAACGAGTACCGCCGCCACTGGGAGGCCAACCTCGAGAGCCTCGACGCCTACCTCACCCGGATCCAACAGAAGGAGAATCCATCATGAACACCACGCAGAGCCCGGCCCGGCCCAGACACCCGGCCAGCGCGCCACCATCAGCTACCCGTCCGACACCGAGTTGGTGATCACCCGGGAGTTCAACGCACCACGCACGCTGGTGCTGGACGCCATCACCAAGCCGGAGCATGTCCGCGCAGTGGTACGGCATGTCCGAGGACGGCATGAAGGTGTGCGAGATCGACTTCCGGGTCGGCGGCAAGTGGCACTACGTGCTCTCCGGACCACCCGGGGAAGACGACATCTCCTTCTCCGGGGAGTACCTGTCGATCGATCTTCCGGACGGCTTCACCAGCACCGAGTCCTTCGACAACATGCCGGGCGCGACGTACCTCGCGCGGATCACGCTGGTCGAGAACGACGGGGTCACCACGCTGCAGAGCCACCTGACCTATCCCTCGCAGGAGTGGCGCGACGGCCATGTGAACTCGGGCATGGAGTACGGCATGAACATCAGCTACAACCGGCTCGAGGACCTGCTCGCCCGGCTCTCCT
>CAVXIY010000016.1:0-197026 GCA_963761955.1 uncultured Actinomycetota bacterium
GCCGGCGCCCGTTACCGTTGGCGCCCGAGGTCGATCGTCAGCCCGTCTTCTCAGCGATCCTGCGTCTCGCGGCCCAGTTGCGAACTGCCCGCGCGCGTGTGCCCGTAGGAGTAATCGGGAAGCTCGGGTCCGCCGACTGCGCGTTCGATCAGGGCCATGAGGGCCTCCATGTCGGGTTCTGGGCTCGGCTCGGCGCCGGGCTCGGGGCGCTGAGGCTTTGTACGTGCATCCGGCCGATGCTTGGTTGGCGTCGACATAGGAGCGCATCCGCTCTTCGTAGCCGGCGAAGCCGGCTTCCGGGTCCCAGCCGGAGGCGGCCAGCTCTCCCGCCAGCAGGTACGCGCCGACCAGGGCCAGCCCGGTGCCTGCCCCGGACATCGGCGAGGCGCTGTACGCCGCGTCGCCGATCAGCCCCACCCGCCCGCTGGACCAGCGGTCCATCACCACCTGAGCGACCTGGTCGAGGTAGAAGTCCGGAGTGTCGTCCAGGTGCGCGAGGATGCGGGGGTCAACCACCCGAACCCGGTCATCCGCTCGCGCAGCAGGCTCTTCTGGGCCTGGACGTCGCGATGGGGCACGGTGACCTCGGCCGCGGAGAAGGAGAACATCGCGATCGCCCGAGTAGCGTCGTGGATGGGCCGCAGACCCGCCGAGCGCCCGGACTCCTGGTAGTCGATCAGCCAGCGGTCCAGTCCGAACTCGTGGGCACGCTGAAATAGGCGAGCACGAGCCCCAGGTGGCGGACATAGCGCTCCCGCGGCCCGAAGACCATCGACCGCAGCGCCGAATGCAGCCCGTCAGCCCCGATCACCAGATCGAAGCGTCGCCGCTCGCCGCCGGCGAAGGTCACGTCGACCCCGTCCGCGTCCTGAGCGAGATCGGCGATCCGGTCGCCGAACACGTACTCGACCGTGTCGCGGGTGGCGTCGTACAGGATCTCGGCCAGATCCCCTCGCAGGATCTCGATCTCCGCGATGTAGCCGTCCCCGCCGTGGTCATCCGCGCGTTGGGTCTCCAGGACGTTCCCGTCCGCGTCCACTCTGTGTGCACCCGCGGTGTCGGTGCAGGCCGCACGCACCGCCGACTCCAGGCCCATCCGACGAATGACCTCCTTGGCCACCCCGCGCGCATCCACGGCCTGACCCCCGGGACGCAACCCGGACGTCTGCTCCACGACCGTCACCTCGGCACCCTGCCGGCTCAGCCAATAGGCCAGCGCAGGCCCGGCAATGCTCGCCCCCTGAATCAGGACCCGAACGTCGTTCATCGCGCTCCCTCCCAGGTCAATGTCGTCCTCCAGGTTGGTGCTGCCAGCTCGGGTAACCATGTCATGGAGATTCAGACCGGCGAGGCGACACCAACTCATCGGGCCCACCGTCTCGGGTCCCGAAGGCTGTGACACGACACGTCCAGCGGCCGGGTGGTCCGCGCGTGATGCAGGTCGCCCGCATCGAGATGAGCAATCAGCACGCCGCCGTGCTCTGCGAGACCGTGCCTAGCAGCACGTCGCGACCCGCCTCGGCTAGCCGGACGAGGAACTGCGCGCGGCTCTTGACCCCCGGCCAGCTGCGGACAGCGTCATCGAGCGCCACTTTCAACCGGTCGGACTCGGAATGAGGTTGCACTATCGGGCGGTCGGCATCCACATAGTGAATCGACTCGAAGCCGGTCATACACGCGGCTTCCATCCTCGGGGTCGCAACATCGCGGCAGCCAGCCCACTAGATTCGGGATGACGAAAACGGGCTTGACAATTGAGATGCTCTCAACTTGCCTGATGTCCCCTCTGACTGGCCTTGAATGATGACATTGCGGTCACCATTCTACTGGTCAGAGGGACATCGTCTTCGTCACACCGACCCAAACCATGATCATCGGCGGATCAAGGATCAGTCGTTGTGACCGAAATCTATCTGACCGTAATAGAGGAAATTGTTTCCACCGGTGCCAGCATTGAATGCGCCGGTCACGGGATCGCCCGTCACGCCGGCAATCACGTCAATGAACTTGATCAAACCTCTGGCATGTGCGAAGACACCGCTCACACCCTTGATCGGGTGATTGCACCCTCCACCCACTTCCAGACTAGGATCCAAGGACTTACAGTAACCCTTGGCATAGGCCCCGTCGAATGTGTATGTGGTTCTGAATCTGCCTTGCTGCCCGTGATACTTACCTACAAATACCTCGCGACCCTCCTCGAGGTACAAATCGTAGTCTGCCAACTCCTTGCACTTCTGACCTTGGATGAAACCGCTCAAGCAACCCTCGAGGTCTCCGGTCATCAAGAGCCCATAGTCCGACCCTTTGAGTCCGCAGTCGGAGTATGTGCTGTTGCCCGAAACGAAGGCCCGCTTCTGCTCTCCGCCCGCCACGGCAGCACTTCCACCTGTCAGCAAGATCATCATCGATGCGAAGGCAGTGACGATGAGAAGCCTCGCGTTGCGGGAGGAACCCCCGCGCACATAATTTTTCATTTAGATGTACTCCTCTGGCTAGTCTCCGTTGACTTTCCTTTGAACGTTCCTCTTACTCCCTTCTGACTCGGCGAAATTCGACTCAGGCGTTTTCCCTGGCCTCTAGCGCCGCTGCCGGAATCCACCCGTTCACCTTGCCGCCCAAGCTGGCCAAGGTCGCGCAGCACATCGACTGCGAGAGTCAACTCGTTCTCGGAGATGCGGTCCAACATTCACCGCAACCGTGGTCAGATCGACAACCAGAACCTGTGGATCGAACGCCGCCGCGAAGGTCTGAACCGGGGCGACGCCACCGACCGGATGTAGTTGCAGAAGAAAGTCAACCTCGTCAATCCGGACCTGTTGCTCATCTGCCCGTGTAGAAGCCTTACCGGGCTCGGCGCGGGGACATGGAAGAAGACCTCGCCTGGACGGTCACAAACGCCCTGGATCTCACCCGTGACTCAGTGAACTACGCCCTGATGGCGGTCCTGTTCCTTCGTTTTGAACATACTCCTTTGAGTCGGACGTGTCTGCCCCGCTGGAGTAAAATCCGGCTAGTCAGGCTAGTAGCCAGGCGGGGCTGGCCGGCTCCTACTCAATGACTATCCAGCGGCCGGGCACCGGCCCCGCCACCTGTCCCGTTACCTGCCGCATACCTCACGACACATGTGAGATCGTTCAGCTCGCAACCGAGCAATCGGTCGGTTCCTGGCTGATAGGACAGGTGGCCTGGGAAGTTCACAACCGCTGACGCGGCGCGGAGTCGAAGGAGACGGGGACCTGCAGACCCCGAAGTCCCGTCGCGTGCGGCACGTGCCCATTGTTGGCGAGCTGGATCGATTGTGGCCCGGATGATCAACGTGACGGCGGCCGGCCTGATCATTCGAACTTCCGGACGCAGGTGTCATGGTGCGAGCCGGTCGCCGATCTGGGCTGGCCACGTGCCGTAGGGCCTGGTGGGAGCGGCGTCAGCGACCGTGTTTCACCCCTCGTGGGTGCACGTTCGGAGCACAGCGCTCCGGCTGTCCGATTTTGCTCAACGTTCCGGTCCGTGGGCCCGGCCTGCGAAAAGTCGTCGCTTGGTCGAGGCGTTGTGTCAGCGCTGCTGTCACGCCGTGGTCGACGCAACATGGTCACTCCGCTGCCTGTGCGCGGTAGGGTCTGATCACCGACCCTCGCTGGAGAGGTGTGGCATGACTGCCGTTGATGATCGGGTAGCCACGTTCCGGAGCCTGCACTCTTCCGGTTGCTTCGTGATGCCTAACCCGTGGGATGCAGGCAGCGCGAAGGCTCTGGAACAGATGGGATTCAAGGCACTGGCCACCACGAGTGCTGGCCTCGCCTGGACCCTGGGTTGCGCTGATGACCAGGTCAACCTGGATCAGACGTTGGCGCATCTTCGCGTCGTTGTGGATGCCGTCGCGGTGCCGGTGAATGCGGACTTCAAGGACGGTTACGCGGTTCAGCCGGAGGCTGTCAGGGCGAACGTGACGTCTGCGGTGGCGACGGGGATCGCGGGTTTGTCGATCGAGGACTCGACGGGCAACGAGGCGGATCCTCTCTTCGGCCTCGAGCTGGCTGTCGATCGCATTCGGGCCGCGCGGGAGGCGATCGACAAGAGCGGCACGGGTGTCGTTCTCACTGGTCGCTCGGAGGGCTTCGTTTGCGGTCGTCCTGACATCAACGAGACGATCCGTAGGCTACGCGCGTATGCGGAGGCGGGTGCCGACTGCCTGTACGCCCCGCGAATAGACAACCTCGATCATGTCGTCGCGATCGTGGACGCGGTGTCACCGAAGCCCGTGAACCTCCTGATCAACGCGCCGTTCACAACAGTGGCAGAAGCGGCACGAGTCGGGGTGCGACGGATCAGCGTGGGTGGCACGCTTGCCCGGACCGCCTGGCGGGGGTGGCTGCAGGCAGCCCAGGAGATCGCGAGGGCTGGGACGTTTGCGCAGTTCGAGCAGCTGCCCAATGTCGACGGCCTTCTCAGCGGTTGAGTCTCAAATCACTTGAGGGCTGATCGAACCCGCAGGATCAACTTGGGGAACGTGAGGCGGGGGAAGACGCCGACTCGGCCGAACTTCTCCCCCATCTGGCGTCGGGCCATCACGGCAGCTGGCTAACCCGGGATGGTCTATCAGCACCGTACGGCCAGCCGCGATCGGGCAATCGCCGACGCGCTCGACCGGATGGTGGCCGCGTGGACGGCGATCTTGGGAGACCTTTCGACTCGCTCAGGGACCGCTACCAACGGCTCAGGCTACGAGATCAAGAGCTCACAGCGAGGCTCTTCGAACAGCTCGGGGCTTGCGTCTAATGGCCCAAGCGCAAGATCTCGGGGCACGTTGAGGGCACGAACCTGGAGTGAGCTTGGTTGTTCGATTTCTTTGCTGGTGGCCTTCCTGGCTGTGACCAGGGGCTTTGCTGTGGAGCGGACGACGAGGATCGAACTCGCATTCTCAGCTTGGGAAGACAGTCGGGCATCTGTAGTCATTGGTGATTCACGCTCAACAGTGCGCCTGGACGCCCTCCCGATTGCCCTTCTTTACACACTTCGGGCCCGTGGCGGGCCCGGTGGATGATCATGAAACCGACCGTGGGTTCCCGGCGGCGGTGACACCGCGGGTGCAGCTGCTCGGCCGGCCGGCGGGCGCGGCCGGCGGGCCAGCTGTCCCCAGGTGATCGAGTCCAACCCTTCCCGGCACACGACTTGAGCCCCAAACCTGAACGGAACTACAAGAACATCACCCCAGATGCGTCGCCATCGGCTTCCGCGGCCTGCCTCTGCCGCGGGTCGAAGACCCCGCGGATGGCGCGAGATCGTCCAACATCACATTCGCACGGGCCCAGGTCATCAGAAGAGCCGGCGCAATGAATCGCAACCTCCTTACTAAGCAGATTCCCTCGGCATAGCCTCTTCTCGTTCTGATGAAGCCGTAGACGGGGGCTCATGAGGCTCACACTCGACGGCGACCATGCATCGTCACCGCTGCCGGGGCGGGGCCGTCGACTCCCGGATGACCAAATCCACCGGAAGGCGAAGCGAATGGTTCGCGGTGACACCCGGCTCGGCGAGCATGCTCAGCAACATCCGGGCTGCGGCGGCTCCCATCGCGTAGTGATCCACAGCGACGGTGGTCAGCGGGGGCGCAACGAGATCGGCCCCCGTCATATCGTTGTACACCAGACTCATCCCGATGAAGCGCGTCGGCCGACCCGAGGAAGTTGCCGAACTCGTCGCTTCCTGCGCTCCGAACGCCTCAGCTTCTCCACCGGAGCGGTCTACGACATCAGCGGCGGTCGGGCCACTTACTAGATCCGACCTCTGTGTCGATCGATCATGGAGATTGGTAGGCGATCGGGTGCCCCTGGGCTGCCTCCGACCGTGGCGACACTCAGGGTTGTCGCGGTGAAACCAGGGTGTGCGCCGTCCCGGTCGAGATCCACGACCAATGGGCACCACCGCCGACCACCCCTACTCTCCGAAGTCCAGCATGAAACTCATCACCGAAACCCGACTTCGCGATGAGGAGGTAAACAAACCCGCCGCATTGCCGGCATGACCAATAACACTGACCAGCACGGGGTGAAACTTCAGACCAGAGTGCAGCGAACCGTCGAGCTCTCGAACCATCGAGTCTGAAGGACATACCGGGGCGGTTTACAGTCCCGTCTCCGTTTGAAATGAGGAGTCTTTAATGTCGTCGGGATCTTAGGGTCCGCATCGTCGATGGATGGTGTTGGGTCTAGCGATCGGTGACGCTGCTGGGGTCCGCCCGGGGCCCGATGCTTGTGCTTGTGATCACCGAGAACCTGCGTTCGTGCTGGCGTGCCGGATTGCTGGCCGCCGCAGCCCCGCTCGATTCCGACGTGGTGGTCGTGGCTGGTGTGCTGCTCATCTTGCAGCAGATGCCCCCTCGCACGCTGCCCTCTAGCGCCTCGCTGTCGCTGGCGCCCAACGGGCCGCGGTTTCGGAAATTAACGCTCCGTGGCTTCTTGGCCGTCACGTAAGGTCTGCACGAGTCTGTCCGTTGGCGCGAGCCGTGTCCAGCGACGCGCGATACATGGCCCACCCGGCGGCCACTACGGCCAGGTCGTTGGCGGTGATCTTCTCGTCGAGCGGTCCATGCGTTCGGCGTAGTAGAGGGCGGGCACCCCCAGGTCGTTCTGGGCGGCAAGGTAGGCCAGCCATGATTTCCGGTCGGGCATCGGCCATTGGTCGGTGTCGATCAGGTGGTGCGGCAGAGCGGCTCGGGCGACCGCGGCGCGGAACTTGAGCTGTTCGACTACGTTCACAGGCACGCCGTAAGGGTCCTGCTCGGACAGGTCGTTGAGCCGAACCATGTCGCATACGTCTCCAAAGCTGGGGTGGACGGTGTGCGTGATCAGCAGGGCGTCGGGCTTGGCCGCTTTCATGCCTGCGTGGAGGGCTTGCAGCAGTTGGTGCAGGGCGGCGATGCCCCAGGTGCGGGTCGGGCCGGCGTGCTGGTGCAGGGCGGGGCCGGCGGGGGCTCGTTGGGTGAAGTCGACTTTGAGCCCGTCGGCGTTCAGCCCCTGCGGTGAGACCAGCTGTGCCGCGGTTTCTTGAAGCCGGGCCAGGTAGGCCGGGTTGCCGGGGTCGACCGCCACTGGCCGACCGGACGGGTCGCGTACGCACTCAGCGGCGGGCAGGCCGGTCGGGTCCCATGCTTTCCACCACAGCAGCACGTGGATGCCCTTCGTGTGCTGCTCGGCGATCCAGGCCCGCAGGTCCGGCCAGTGCGTCGGGTCAGGCTCGGCCAGCCCGTAGTCCTGCTGCCACCTGTCGTCGATCACCACCGTTCCTGGCCGTACCCCGGGCTCGGCGGTGGAAGCGTTCGATTTTGCCGTTGGTCTGTGGCCGGTAGGGGCGGGTCTTCTTCGGGCGTGATGCCGAGCTCGGTGCAGGCGTCGCGCCAGGCGTGGGATTTGTAGGCCGAGCCGTTGTCGGACAGCACCCGTTCGACGGTGACGCCGCGGGCGGCGAACCAGGCGACCGCGCTGCGCAGCACGTCGATGGCGGTGGCGGCGTTCTCGTCGTCGCGGATCTCGGCGTAGGCGACGCGGGAGTGGTCGTCGATGACGGTGTGCACGAACGCGGTGCCCATCTACGGGTTGCGGTAGGCGTTGCGGGGCTTGTCGGCGGTGCGCGGCCCGGTTGCCGCTTGCCCTGGGCGCGGCCGACGTAGCGCCAGCCGCCGCCGTCGGGGATGTTGCCGAACTTCTTCACGTCGACGTGGAGCATCGCGCCGGGATGTGGGTGTTCGTAGCGGCGGACCGGTTCGCCGGTGCCCGGTCGATGTGGGACAGCCGGTTGAGCCGGCAGCGGATCAGGACGGCGTGCACGGTCGAGGCCGGCATGCCGAGCCGACCGGCGATCTGGACCGGGCCGAGGCGTTGCTTCCACCGCAGGTGCACGATCTTGCGCACCAGTCGGCGCGGGGTGCGGGTCGGGCTGCGGTGCGGTCGCGACGACCGGTCCGCCATCCCGGCGGCGCCCATCTGCGGCGTACCGGTCGGCCCACCGCTTCGCGGTGCGGCCAGGACACATCGAAGCGCTCGGCGGCCTGCGCGACCGGCCAGCCCTCATCGACGATCAGACGCGCCAGCCGCAGACGTGCGCGCGGGGTCAGGGCAGCGTTAGCGTGGGACACGAAGGCCTCCTGGTTGGCGGAGCGGTTCCTAGACAGCTCCACTCCACAACCGGAGGCCTTCACCACCTCAAGACCATCAGATCGTGTCGTCACACAACCTCGACCAACCTCCCTGGGCAGTAAGCTAGCCGGGCCAGCAGTTCGTCGTAGGTCGTCTGGGTGGCCAGGTCCCCCGGAGCAGGGAGGTCCGCCGGACGGATGGCGGGCGGCAGCTCGTCCAGGAACCGGGGATGGCTGGGCGGATAGCCCGGCAGCGGCACCCTCGCGCACTGCGCGCCCCAGCCGCAGAACGCCGGCTCCTGCCACCACCGCGGCTGCGCTAGAGGTAGCATCCAAGGCCCAGCCCTGCTCGACAAGGTCGAGGCGGTAGCGCTCCAGTCCGGCGTACGGATCGGCGACGGGCCGCAGCACCAGGGTCGGGGTGGTGAACCGGCCCACCACTGGGGTGTGGCCGTCGTAGTCCAACCGCAGCCAGAAGCCGCTGTCGACGGGCTCGTAGGCGAGCTCGACGAACGTCAGGTCGCTGACCGGTGCCTGCACCGACAGCGACAGCCATTCCCCACCCGGGACCTCCGTCGGACCCAACGCGCGTTCGCGGCCCAGCACCAGACACAGCGGCGCCGGGGAGAACACGGCGTGCCAACGTCCTGGTCGGTCGTCGCCCAGTACACCCACTGTGGCGACGGCTGTCGCGGGCCGGGCCACCTGCACCGGCTCCGTTGGGTTCGGGCTGAACACCGAGGCGAACTCGATCCCGGACCGGAATGTTCCGGCCGCCCCGTCGGTCAGCACGGCATGGCCGCCGAGCAGTCGCACATCGGTCAACCGGCCCTCGCCTTCCACGGTGGCCGACAGCTCAAGGCTGTCCTTCCGGCAGCGCAGCGTCACTTCCTTCGACTGCCACGCCACGCTTTCAGCCGATACCGTCACGACCACCACGTCGCCCTCGACCGTCACCTGCGGTTCAGTGTTGCCGTAGGTCTCGTCGCGCGCATCAACGCAGTCCAGATCAGCTAGTAGCGTCAAGGCCGACCAGATGCGACCGGTCCGATCGGCGAGTACAGCACGGGGAGGGTCCTGGCGGACCTCCAGCTGGTAGTCCTCCGCGATCACGCGGATGCGGCCATCAGCACGGGTGACGTCCATAATGTTGATCTTTCTTGCTAGGGATGGTCGTCGAATTGGGCGGGGAGGGACCACCCACTGGGGCTCTCCACCAGTCGTGCATTCGAGTGCCAGCGACGCGCCGGACCTTGTGGGTCAGGCGCGTCGCTGGTTCGAGTATTTCTATGTGGTTAGCCGAACAGTGCGTTGACCTGGTCGTTGGCGTCGGTCAGCGACGACAGGCTCGGCCTTGCCGGCGAGGACCGCGTCCATCGCCGGCTGCATGATGCCGTCGATCTGCGACGCGTGGTCGGTGATCGGGAACAGGAACGTCGTCTTGTCCTTGACCTGGTCGGTGAACGGCGTGACGTCGATCGCCCTTGGCCTTGAACGCCGCCGACGGCCTTCTCGGTGCGCGGACGGGATGGCCGGGAAGACGACGCCCTTCTCGCCGACGATGTTCTGGCAGTCGGCCGAGCCGAGGAACTCGACCCACTTGGCCGCGGCCGGCTTGTTCTTCGAGCCGACCCAGATCGAGTCGGCGAGGCCGTTGTACATGCTGGCCCGCTTGCCGCTCGGGCCGACCGGGGTCGGCGCGAGGCCGATCTCGACGCCCTTGTAGCCGAACAGCTGCGTTGATCATCCAGGAGCCGTTGGTGATCATGGCGTACTTGCCGGCGGCGTAGAGGTCGGCGGAGCTCTGGCCGGTGACCGCGGCGACGGTGGGCATGTAGCCCTTGTCGATCAGGCGAGTGAACCAGCCGATGGTCTCCTGGAACTCGGGGTCGTCGTAGTTGTAGTGCGTGCCCCACGGGTTCTTGTCGGTGTACGTGCCAGGCCGTTGGTGCCGGTGTACATGCTCCACTGGGTCTGGCCGACGCCGCCGCCCGAGCCGCCGTCGAGGCCGAGGCCGTAGACCTTGACCTTGGTCTTGTCGAAGCCGGGCTCGTCGCCGCGCTTGCCGTTCTTGTCGACGGTCAGGTGGGCGATGGCCTTCTCGTAGGTGCCGCCGTCGGTCGGGTTCCAGGTCAGGTCCTGCAGGTCGGCCGCGTGGATGCCCGGCGTCGTTGACCAGCTTCGTGTTGTAGAACAGCGCGACGGTGTCGAAGTCCTTCGGCAGGCCGTAGCGCTTGCCGTCCTGGCCCTTCCACAGGTCGGCCAGGCCGGGCTGGTACTGGTCGGTGTCGACCGTCCTTGGCCAGGGTGTCGTCGAGCGGCGAGCAGCTGCTGCTGGCTGACGAACTCCGGGTACTTCGCCAGGTGGTCGGTGAACACGTCCGGGGCGTCGCCGGCGACGAAGCCGTTGGTCAGCTTGCTCCAGTAGTCGTCCCAGCCGTACTGGCTGATCTTGACGTTGATGTTCGGGTTGGCTGTCTGGAACGCGTCGGCGCACGCCTGGTAGGCCGGCTGCTGGTTGGCGTCCCACAGCCAGTAGTTGATCTCGCCGGTGGCGGTGCTGGTGTCGATCGCGCCGCCCTCGGACGTCGCCGCCGCCGTCGCTCGGACGCCGCCGCCGCCGCAGGCGGTGAGGGTGAGGCTGAGGGCGGCGACGCCGACGAGCGCGGCGCCCAGCTTCTTACGGATTCTTGCCATCGTTGGCAGATCCTTTCGTGGACGGTCACGCTCGGACGGTGGTCGACCGATGGTTGAGCGTCGAGTCGGATGCGAGCTGGGGTGACGTGTCACTTGATGCCGGAGAAGCCGATGGAGTTGACGACCTTCTTGCCGAAGATGACGAACAGGATGAGCACGGCAGCGCCGCGACCAGCGACGGCCGCCATCAGACCGGCCCAGTCCGGGCTGCCGCTGCGGGGTCTGGGACTCGGAACACGCCGAGCGCGACGGTGAGCACCCGCGTGCCTGTCGTTGTTGCCGACCAGCAGCGGCCAGAAGTAGTCGTTCCACATGGTGATGAAGGTCAGGATCGCCAGCGTGATGATCGGCGCCGCGCTCATCGGCAGGATGATCCGGAAGAAGATCCGCCAGTGCCCGGCGCCGTCGAGCTGCGCCGCCTCCTCGATCTCCCGGGTGATGCCGAGGAAGAACTGGCGCAGGAAGAAGACCGCGAACGGGGTCATGAAGAGGCTCGGCAGCGACCATGCCCGGCGAAGGTGTTCAGCAGGCCGAGGTTCTTGATCAGGATGAAGTTCGGCAGCAGGGTGAAGATCGGCGGCACCATCAGCGCGGTCAGGAACAGGACGAACACCTGTCCCGGCCGGGCCAGCGCAGCCGGGCGAAGGCGTACGCGGCCAGCGCGCAGAAGAACACCTGGCCGACGGTGGCCAGGGTGGCGAAGATGACCGAGTTGCGCAGGTAGAGCCAGAAGTTGACCGCCGCGCCCGAGCCGCCCTCGGCCTGCGCCTCCGCCGGCGTGGCCAGCCCGAGCACCCGCTGGAAGGCGCCGAGGGTGGAGTCGACCGGCAGCAGCGAGCCGGGGTCGGTGAACAGCGACTTGGTGGTCGACAGCGCGGTGCGCAGCATCCAGTAGAACGGGAACAGCGTGATCAGGATCATGATGATCATCGCGGTCCAGGCGAGCGATCCGGCCGACGCTGACCGGCTTCGCGGCTTGCCGGGTGCGGCGGCTGTCGACGGCCGGCTCGGACGGGGGCGGTTGTGGTTGCCATGGTCGATCCTCCTCAGGCCAGGTCGGACTCGCCGGCGCTCAGCAGCTTCAGCTGGACGAGCGCGACCGCGGCGAGGATGATGAACAGATCGACCGAGAGCGCGCAGGCGTAGCCGAACTCGCCCTGCGGCGAAGCCCTTCTGGTAGATGTAGTACTGGATGCACCCGGGTGGCGTTGACCGGGCCGCCCTTGGTGGTCACCGCGACGGTGTCGAAGACCTGGAACGAGCCGATCACCGTGATCACCAGCACCAGCGCCAGGATCGGGCCGCAGCAGCGGCAGGGTGATCCGCCAGAACGAGCGCCACTCGGTGCTGCCGTCGACCGCGGCCGCCTCGTAGACGTAGTCGGGGATGGTCTGCAGGCCGGCGAAGACCAGCAGCGCGGTGTAGCCCATGTGCCGCCAGACGTTGACCACGGCGATGGTCGGGATCGCCCAGTGCGTCGTCGCCGAAGAACGGCGATCCGGTCCAGGCCGAGGCCAGGCGATGATCTCGTTGACGAGGCCGATCTGGTAGTCCAGCAGCCAGAACCAGACCAGGGCGGCGATCACGTTGGAGATCAGGAACGGCAGCAGGATGACGCCGCGGACCACGGTCGACTTGGTCAGCCGGTGCATCAGCACGGCGATCGCCGAGCGCGAGCAGGTCTGGAAGCACGATGTTGATCGACCACGTACTCGAGCGTGACCACCAGCGCGTTCCAGAACAGCTTGTCGCTGGACCAGCCGGGTGAAGTTGTCGAAGCCGATGAAGTGCGGCGTGCCCAGCAGGTTGTACTTGGTCAGGCTGAAGTAGAAGCCGCGGATGGTCGGGTAGAGGTAGAAGACCAGGAAGCCGATCAGGGCCGGCAGGATGAAGAGCAGCGCCATCCCCACTGGTTCCGCCCGGCTCCGGGCTTGCTTTTCCTGAGCGGACCGCTGTTTGCCGCATGGACCGAGACAGCCGGTATCTCGACGGAGGTCATCACCGGCTGACACTCACTGGATGGGGCTGCGGCCGGTTCGGGGAACGGGATGGCCCCGACCGGACAGCGGCAGGTTCGGCGCTCTAGACGTCATCGTCGGTCCTCTCGACACTCGATCACCTTGTCGTGACGTGATGGTGCGAAAATCTATACGATTAGATTCTGCGTTGGCAATGGGTTGCCCGAAGTTTCTATTCGATTAGAGTGCGGTGGGTGTGCACGCATGACGCTCTTGCGGGGCCGCCTCTTTCGTGTCACTGCTCTGGAGAAGACTCCAGATTCAACACACCTCAAGGAGTAGAGATGTTCTCTCTCGGCATGGTCGGAGCCGGCCAGTTCGCCGGCACCTTCGCCAAGCTCTTCCAGCTGCACCCGGCGGTCAGCGAGGTGCGGGTGACCGACCTGGTGCCCGAGCGCGCCCAGGAGCTGTCGTCCAGCAGCATCTGGCGGGCGTGGTCGACGACGTCGATGCTCTGCTCGCCTCCGACGTGGACGCGGTGGCGATCTTCACCCAGCGCTGGACCCACGGTCCGCTGGTCGTCGAAGCTCTGCGGGCGGGCAAGCACGTCTACTCCGCGGTGCCGATGGCCTTCACCGTCGAGGAGGTGCAGCAGATCATCGAGGCGGTGCAGGAGACGGGGCTCACCTACATGATGGGCGAGACCAGCTACTACAACCCGGCCACCGTCTACGCCCGACAGAAGCTGGCCGAGGACGCCTTCGGCCGGGTCTTCTACACCGAGGGCGACTACGTGCACGACATGGACCTCGGCTTCTACGCCGCCTACCAGTACAGCGGCGGCGAGGACTGGAAGGCCACCGCCAGCTTCCCGCCGATGCACTATCCGACCCACTCGATCGGCGGGGTGCTCGGCGCCGTGCCGGCGCATGCGGTCAGCGTGAGCGCCATCGGCGTGGTCGACCAGCGCGGCGACGGCGTCTTCGACCGGTCGGTCAGCCAGTTCGACAACGACTTCTCCAACACCTCCGCGCTGTTCGAGCTGTCCGACGGCGGGGTCATGCGGATCAACGAGATGCGCCGCGTCGGCTACCCGTCGCACCTGCGTGAGTCCCGGTTCCGCTACTTCGGCACCGAAGCCAGCTTCGAGCAGCTCGCCAACGTGACCGTCTGGCAGGACAAGCAGGGCGTCACTGACATCTCCGAGCAGGTCGACTCCCGGCCGTCGATGTCGCCCGACGACCCGTCGCTGGCCCACGTCGCCCCCGAACTCCGGGACGCGTTCATCTCCGGCCACGCCCCGGTGCACGACACGAGCCGGCTGCCCGACACGTTCCACGGGGTGCCAAACGGGCACGAGGGCAGCCACCACTTCCTGGTCGACGACTTCGCCAGAGCCGTCGAGACCGGCACACTGCCGCCGGTCAACGCCTGGACCGCGGCCCGGTTCACCGTGCCGGGCATCATCGCCCACCAGTCCGCCCTGCAGGGCGGCGTCCGGCTCCCCGTCCCCGACTTCGGCGACGCCCCGGAGCGCCTCGTCGTGGCGGCCGAAACCGCAGCATGACCGCGCACCCGCCCATCCAGATCTCGCATTTCAGCGCTACTGTCGCCCGCATGAGCGCCCCCGGACCGTCCTCGCCCCGTCCCACAGTGACTCATGTGGACGTGGCCAGGCGGGCCGGGGTCTCGACGGCTGTCGTCAGCTACGTCGTGAACAACGGTCCCCGGCAGGTGGCCCCCGCCACCGCAGCTCGAGTCCACGCAGCCATCGAGGAGCTCGGCTACCGCCCGAACCTCAACGCACGCGCTCTGCGGCTGGGAACCACCGACCTGATCGGGCTCGTGGTCCCCGACAGCAGCAACCCCTTCTTCGCCGAACTCGCGCAAGGCATCGAGCGGGCTGCCGCCCAACATGGCTACAGCATGGTGTTGGTCAACAGCAACAACAGCGGTGAACAGGAGCGGCTGAAGGTCGAGAGCCTGGCCAACCGCCGGGTCAGCGGACTGCTGGTTGCCAGCGCCGTGCACGCCACCAACTCGACCTCGGGGACCGTCATGGCATACCCACCGCCATCATCAACACCGACGGACCGATACCTGGCTTCCATACCATCGGCCCCGACTTTCGCCAGGGTGCCCAGACCGCCGTCGAACACCTGCTGAACGTGCACAAGGCGCGCACGGTTGCCCTCGCCACCGGCGGCCCACTCAAGTACGTCGAAACCAACAGCCGCGAACAAGGCTGGTCAGACGCACTAACGCACAACGGCCGCCCCCAAGGCCCCATAGTCGAAGGGGAATTCACCCGGGAGGGCGGCCACAGAATGGGGCTGGAGCTGATAGCGCGCGAACTGCCGGACGCCGTGTTCGCCACCTCTGACCTTCAGGCCATCGGTATCCTCCGAGCCCTTCACGAAGCCAATGTCCGGGTACCCGAAGACGTCGCCCTCGTCAGCTTCGACGGCACCAGCGAGTCCGAGTACAGCTGGCCAGCACTCACGGTCGTTCGCCAACCCATCGCCGCCATGGCCAGGGCCGCCGTAGCCGCCGTCCTCAACCCTTCGCAAGCGACGGCAGAGCACAACACCTTCGACACTGACCTCGTCATCCGTCGCTCCTGCGGCTGCACCACGCCATACGCGGCCCCAGAAAGGTCCGAACAACCGAGGTTAACCGCGTCTCAACAGAATCATCCGAAACTTGACCACTCGTCTGCAAGTGCGACCAGCACTCACGCGGCCGGTGACCACGACCTGACACACGCCGCATACACGTCTGCAACGATCCGCCAGATGACTCCGTTCGAGACCATGGCGAACGTCCAACAAACCCGCTGGTCGACAGAGCGCCCCAACGAGGCTGGAACTGTCGGAGGTTAGAAAATCCCGATCCTGGCTAAGCTCAGTTTGGCGAGATGGTTGCAGGCGATGGATCGACGATCCGCCGATGGGCTCGAGCTCGACCGCTACCGGCCGTGCAATCCCTATCTGAAGCCACACTCGAGAATCTCTCGCGAAGTCGGTCGCGAACACAGCGGGCACCAATCCTGTTCAGCGAAGTTCCGAAGGATCGCCGCCCGTCGCGGAACTAAGGAAGCCCTCGTCGCGGGCGAGGTACGGAGGCTTGACCGGTCTGGAACACGGCTCACACTGGCGGGCTCCTACGGTGGATCTCCGGTCGCCGACTACTACATCCGCGATCAACCTCGACGCAGTCGCCGCGGCGCCATCGACCGACTCCGGCATTCGGCTAGCGACAGTCAGTCCCTCGGTCCACGATCGCCGTGCTCAGCTCGAGGAAGATGGGTGCCTGCAGCATCTGACCTAGTCAGATGGCATTTGTAGGGCGGGTGGGGCTCGAACCCACGACCCAGGGATTATGAGTCCCTTGCTCTAACCGGCTGAGCTACCGCCCCAGGCGACGCGCGGCCTGCGTCGGTGGATCGCGCCTGCCTGATGATAGCCACTGGGACGGTGCGGACGCTCTCCGCGACCGCGCCTATGGAGCATCCGGCATCCCCGTCTGGCTCCTGGGTCGCGCAGCCGGATCGCCGCCAGTAGAGTCTGCGACAGGCCGCGGGAGCGCGGAAGTTTCGGGGAGCTTCTGTGCTGAATTCACGAGCAGGTCAGGCGCCGTTGGGCCCGGGTGGCGACGCTGGCCGAGTTGCGCCTGCTCGCACTCGTCGTCGTGGCCGTTCTCGGCCTGATCGCGCTGTCGACCCAGGTGCACGTGCCGGTCTGGGTGCGTCCGATCGCGCTCTTCGTGCATCTCGCCGCACTGGTCGTCGGACTCGGATCGGTGCTGGCCGTCGACTGGTACGGCCTGCTGTTCTTCGCCCGACGACTGCCGATGCGGGCGGTCCTGGTCCAGGCCGATCGGATGACGCCGCTGATCTGGCTGGGGCTGCTCGGCCTGGTCGTGTCCGGGACGTTCCTGCAGCCCGAGCTCGGGTCGTCGCTGACCATGATCAAGCTGGCCGCGGTGCTGGTGATCTCGGTCGTCGGCGTCCTCACGCTGGCCACCAAGCGCCAGATGATGCGACAGGTCTTCGCCCTTCCGCGCGGGTTGCTGCTGCGCGGAATGATCTTGGCCGCCGCCTCGCAGTCATTGTGGTGGACGGCCGTGGTGATCGGGTTCATCAACGCGCAAGGCGTGACGGACCGAGCAGCCGCCGCCTCGACAGGCGGTGACTGCTGGGCGACCACGATGGCGCCGATGATCAAGGCCACCCCGAGGATCGCCGTGACCGAGGCGAGCAGGTGCTGCGACCAGGTCCATTCCAGCTCGACATCGGCGCCGTTCGGCAGCCGGCGAAAGGGCGACGGCGGCCGAGCCCAGCCGACGAAGACCCAGCCCACGAGCCAGGAACCAGCCGGGCAGCCGGGGAGCACCCGCAGTCGCCGCGGCGGCGCTCGGCCAGGCTCATGGCGAGCGGGACGATCCAGACGAAATGGTGCAGCCAGGACACCGGTGAGGCCAGCAGCCCGGCCACGCCGCACAGGTTGACCGCCAGCCGGACGTCACCGATCCGGTGCCAGAGCACGGCGGCCCAGACTCCGGCCAGGGCAACGATTGCGCAGCCGATCAGTCCGCCGAGGGCCGCCGCCCGGCCGAGGCCGAAGATCCGCACGACGTCGGCCATCACCGACTGGTTCGTGTAGTAGATCAGGCTGTGGCCCAGCCCGGTGTCGCCGTGCGCCAGCCGCGACCAGAACTCGTACGACGCCTGCGGCACGATCGCCGCGCTGATCAAGGTCACCGCCAGCCCGACGACCACCGCCACCACGAACGCCCGGATCTTCCGCACCGCCAACAGGTAGAGGACGAAGATCGCCGGCGTGAGCTTGATCGCGGCCGCCACTCCCGTGAGCGTTCCCTGCGGCAGCACTCGGCGGAAGCACCGGGGTCCGGGCGCGAGATCCAGGACGACCAGCGCGACCAGGAAGATGCCCAGCTGGCCGAAGGCCAGCGACTGCACGACCGGCTCGACGAAGAAGATCACCGCAGTCCCGATCAGGCTGAGGGGCCAGCCGTTCAGTCCGAATCGGTGCAGCACCGCCAACAGGGCCAGCGCCCCGGCCGCGGTCCAGCCGATCTGCACGACGGTCAGCGGCAGCACGGCCAGCGGAACCGCGAGCACCGCGGCGAACGGCGGGTAGAGGAACTGCAACGGCCCGGGCAGCGCATAGAAGTCACCGCCCGCGAGCAGCACCGAGCCGGCTCGCCGGTAGACGTCCAGGTCGACCATGATCGGCTTCCAGGGCCAGAACGTTCCGCCGGTGAAGGTCGTCGCGGCGACGTAGAGCGCGACCAGCACCGGCAGCACGCAGATGGCGACCCCGCGGACAGCGCGTTCCAGCCCGGTCGCCGGGCCGGCCCCGACGTTCGTGGCGCCTGTCGAAGATCCCATCAGCGCGAGGTCCGCTGGAGCAGCTCCATGATCGTCTTCCCGACCCCGGACTCGTCATTGCCCGGTACGACGGTGAAATCGAGATCGAGGAGCGCCGGGTGGGCGTTCGCCACCACGAACGACATCCCCGCCCAGCTCAGCATGTCGACATCATTGGGCATGTCGCCGAATGCGGCAACGCGACTCGCGTCGATTCCGAGCTGCGCAGCGCAGCGCTTCAGCATGCTCGCCTTGCTGACGCCGTACGCGCTGATCTCGACCAGTCCGAAGTCCCGGGTCTGGGAGTGGGTGGCGGTCAGTGACCGACCCACCGCCTCGCGCACCCGATCCAGCAGCCGGTCGGCCGGCACGCGAGGCGCTCTGCACGAGCATCTTGACGAAGTCCTCCGTGTACGCGATCTCCTCGGCCGGGCCGCTGAACAGCGCCGGGTCGGTGCCGTCGTCGGCGGGCCAGGTTCCGTACGAGGGCTCGTAGCCGAACCGGGTGCCCGACTCGAAGGCGAAGGACGCATCGGGGACCTGCTCGCGGATCGTCCGGACCGCGGCGAGCGCAGCCTCCGGCTCGATGCAGATCCGTTCCACCAGCTCACCGGCGCCCAGGTCGTACAGCGCCGCGCCATTGCTCGCGATCACCGTCGGATGCGCGCCCGGCAGATCCTTGATCACGTCGAGCCAGCGCACCGGACGTCCGGTCGCGAAGATCACCGGGATGCCGGCGGCCTGCGCGGCGAGCACGGCCGCCGAGTTCTGCTCGCTGACCGACCCGTCGGGGGACAGGAAGGTGCCGTCGAGATCGGAGACGATCAGCAGTGGGCGCGCCGGCTCTGGCGCACGTCCGTGCGCGGCCACTAGAGCTTGGATCCGGGCGACGGGACTGCTGCCCGGCGGAGCCCGACTGGTCCGGCGTCGGCTGGCCGCCACCGGTCTCGGTGCCCGACGGCGACGGCGAGCCGGAGCCCGACGGCGACGGCGAGCCCGAGCCGGACGGCGACCCCGACGGTGAACCCGACTGCGGCGACGGCGAGCCCGACTGCGGGGACGGCGAGCCGGACTGCGGCGACGGCGAACCGGACTGCGGTGACGGCGAGCTGGACTGGGGTGGCGGGCTCCCGGAGCTTCCGGTCGGCGGCGGCGGCTGTTGCGGGGGCTGGTTCCGGAAGATCAGGATCGCCAGCAGCACCGCCAGCGCGGCGATCAGCAGCATCAGCAGCCAGGAGACCAGGATGGTCCGCCAGCCGGCCCGATCGAACCGTCCGGGCCACGGCAACGGCCACAGCCGGGCCAGCCCGGGCCGGACCCGGTCGACCCAGTACTGCTGGTAGTCCGGGCCGGACGGCGTGCCCTGCGGCGGCAGGCGTGGCGAGCTGGACCTCGTCGAGCACCCGTTCGGCCTCGGCCGCCGCGCCCGGAGTTCCGTCGTAGCGCGAGCGCGGCCCACGGGCGCGACCATGCGCTCGTCGGGGGCGATCGGATCGTCGTCCTCGCTGCGGAACTTGCGGCCGAGCCGGCCGGTGTCCTGGCCCTGACCGCCGCGGGCCAGCACGGTGTCGATGTGCATGGCGTTGATCTCGCCGGCGAACCGCGCCCGGGCGGCGGCGTCGGCGGCCGCGCCCTCGGCCAGCATGATCACCATCGCCGGGGTGTTCTGGTCGTCGTGGCGCGGTGAACGCGATGCCGGCCGGGGTGGCTCCGAGCCGCGCGTCGATCCAGTAGGCGCCGATCCGGGGCGGGTCCTCGGGCAGCAGCGGGCTCAGGGGTACGGCCGCCGGCCCCGGTGTCGCGCCGGCCCCAGAGCCGTCGCCATCGGACGGGCCAGGACCAGCCGGAATCTCCGACCGGCGGCTCAGGCGTCGACATCGCACTCCATCTTCACTGGGGCCGGCGGCAGGGATCAGCCTCGCACCGGCAAGGGCACGCAGAGTCTATTCGGCCCGCCGCTTGAGCAGATCAATACGCTGAAGAACGGTGTCTGCGAGAATGTGCCGAGTCTGAACGACCTACAGGAGAGTGCGTGAGCAGTCCGACCGAGGGCCAGCCGGTGCCCGTGCGCAACACCGATTCCGGTCGGGGTGAGCTCGGCAACCAACAGGCCGCCCAACTGCTCGGGGATGCCATCGCCCAGGTCCAGCGGGTGATCGTCGGCCAGGAGCACATGGTCGAGCAGCTCATGGTGGGCCTGCTGGCCAAGGGCCACATCCTGCTCGAGGGCGTGCCGGGCGTGGCCAAGACGCTGGCCGTACGCAGCTTCGCCACGGTCGTCGGCGGTGACTTCGCCCGGCTCCAGTTCACCCCGGACCTGGTGCCCTCCGACATCGTCGGCACCCGGATCTACAAGGCGAGCCAGGAGAGCTTCGACGTCGAGCTCGGGCCGATCTTCGTCAACTTCGTGCTCGCGGACGAGATCAACCGGGCCCCGGCCAAGGTGCAGGCGGCGATGCTCGAGCTGATGGCGGAGAAGCAGGTCTCCATCGGCGGCACCACCTATCCGGTGCCGCAGCCGTTCATCGTCATCGCCACCCAGAACCCGGTCGAGTCCGAGGGCGTCTACCCGCTGCCCGAGGCCCAGCGCGACCGCTTCCTGCTGAAGGTCGACGTGCCGTACCCGGCGGGCAACGAGGAGTTCGAGATCCTCCGCCGGATGAGCGTGAACCCGCCCGAGGCCCAGCCGGTGCTCAACCCGCAGCTGATCCTCGACCTGCAGCGCCAGGCCGAGGACGTCTTCGTGCACAACCTGGTCGCCGAGTACATCGTCCGGCTGGTGCTCGCGACGCGTACGCCGGCGGAGTTCAACCTGGCCGACCTGACGTCGGTGATCCAGATCGGCTGCAGCCCGCGCGCCACCCTGGGCCTGGTCTCGGCCTCCCGCGCCCTGGCGCTGATCCACGGCCGCGACTACGTGCTGCCGACCGACGTCCAGGCCGTGGCCAAGGACGTGATGGCGCACCGCGTCGTGCTCGGCTTCGACGCCGTCGCCGACAACATCACCCCCGCCCAGGTGATCGATCGGATCGTGGCGATGGTGCCGCCGCCGACGCCGGTGTGGAACCAACAGGGCCAGCAGGCGCCGGCTCGCGCAACCGCAGCACCAGCCGTCCGCGCCCCCGATCCCGTCGTATCCGCCGCCCGGACCGCACCAGCAGCCCGCCTACCCGCCGCCGGCCCCGTACCAGCAGCCCGTGCAGGGCCAGCCGAACCAACCGGACTTCCACTAGGTCGGCTTCGGTGTCCTACCCGCCTGGTCCGAACTTCCCGCCGCCGACCGGCCCTCCGGTGAGCTTCCCGCCGCCGACCGGCAAGCCGGTGCAGTTCGCGCCGCCCGAGGAGAGTCTCGGCGCGGTCGGCTCGGTGCTCGGCACCCCGACCCGGGCGACCATCCCGCTCAACAAGCTGGCGCCCGAGGCGGCCCTGCGCCGGCTCGAGCTCACCATCGTCCGTCGGCTCGAGGGATACCTGCACGGTGACCATCTCGGCCTGCTCCCCGGACGCGGGCTCCGACATCAGCGACGCCCGGCTCTACATCGCCGGCGAGGACGACGTCCGCAAGATCGACTGGGCGGTGACCGCGCGGACGACCGTGCCGTACGTGCGCGACACGATCTCCGACCGCGAGCTCGAGGTCTGGGCGCTGCTGGACGTCACGCCGTCGATGAACTGGGGCACCGAGGGCGTCACCAAGCGCGACCTCGGGATCGCGGCGATCGCGACCATCGGGTTCCTCAGCCAGAAGATGGGGGACCGGTTCGGCGGGTACATCATGCGGCCCGACAGCCTGCGCCGGCTGCAGGCCCGATCCGGCCGCAGCGCGTTGTACGGGCTGCTCCGCAAGATGCTGACCGAGCCGTTCGTGCCCGACCACGCGACCGGCCCGATGACGCTCGCGGCCGGCGTCGAGCAGCTGTCGCGGACCCAGCGCCGGCGCGGCCTGCGGGTGGTGGTCTCCGACTTCCTGACCCCCGGTGACCATGAGCTCGACCCCAACGTCGAGCCGGAGTGGGAACGCTCGATGCGCCGTCTCGGGGTCAAGAACCAGGTGCTGGCGATCGAGGTCGTCGACCGCCGCGAGATCGAGTTCCCCGACGTCGGCGACATGCTGATCCGGGATCCGGAGACCGACTTCGAGCGCTACGTGAACACCGGCGACCCCGACGCCCGGGCCCGGATGGACGCGGCCAGCGCCGCCCAGCGGGAACGAATCCGCATCTCACTTCGTCGTGCTGGTGTCGGGCACATCCAGCTGCGCACCGATCGGGACTGGGTGCAGGACATCGCCAGATTCGTGCTGGCCTACCGTCGCGTGGCGAGCATGCTGCACGCCCCGCCGCAGGGAGTGACGAAGTGACTGGCAAGGGGGACGACCCCCTTGAACCCCCGCCGCGACCGCAAAGACACACGGGAGGTCGCGTGATGGTGGCGCTGCTGACGGCCCAGCTGGCGTTCCTGTCCCCGGAACGGCTGCTGATCCTGCTGGTCATCCCGCTGGTCGTGCTCGGCTACATCTTCGCCACCCGGCGCAAGAACCGGCGCGGGATGCGGTTCACCAACACCTCGATGCTCGACGTGGTGGTGCCCAAGCAGTCGCAGTGGCGCCGGCATGTCGCCGTCGCGCTGTCGCTGCTCAGCCTGATCACCCTGACCGCGGCGTTCGCCCGGCCCAAGACCCAGGTCGACGTCCCGCGCGAGCGGGCCACCGTGGTGCTGGTGATCGACGCGTCGCTGTCCATGCAGGCCACCGACGTGCAGCCGACCCGGCTCGACGCCGCCAAGCAGGCGGCCATCGAGTTCGTCCAGGCGCTGCCGGAGAAGTACAACGTCTCGGTCGTCTCGATGGCCGGCTCGTCGTCGATCCTGGTGCCGCCGACGACCGCGCACAACACCGTCGAGAACGCGATCAACAGCATCCAGCTGCAGGAGTCGACGGCCATCGGCGAGGGCATCGCCACCGGCCTCCGCGCGCTGCAGCAGGCGCCCAAGGATCCGAAGAACCCGAACGCGATCGCCCCGGGCGCGATCGTGCTGCTGAGCGACGGGACCAACACCGCCGGCCGGGCGCCGCTGCAGGTCGCCGCCGAGGCCAAGGCCGCCAAGGTGCCGGTCTACACCATCGCGTACGGGACCGAGAACGGCTACGTCGACCTCGACGGCAAGCGCGAACCCGTTCCGGTCGAACCATGACGAGATGCGCCAGATCGCCGCGGCCACCGGCGGCGACTACTTCGCCGCGGCGACGGCCGACCAGCTGAAGAAGGTGTACGAGAACATCGGCTCCGAGGTCGGCTACGAGAAGGCCGACCGCGAGGTGACCGCGCGGTTCGCCGGCTACGGCCTGGCCTTGGCCGTGCTCGCCGCGCTCGGCGCCATCTCGCTGGGAGCGAAGTGGCCGTGATGATCCCGCTGCTGTCCTTCCTGGCGCCGGTACGCCTCTGGCTGCTGGTGCTCATCCCGCTGCTCGTCGTGCTCTATCTGTGGCATGGTGCAGCGCAAGCGCAGCCGCAACCGGACCGTCGGCCGGACGATGTTCGACCTGGTGATCCCGCGGGACCGGACCTGGCTGCGGCACGTCGCGGTCGGCCTGTCGATCCTGAGCCTGCTGACCCTGACGCTGGCGTTCGCCAAGCCCAAGGACCAGGTGTCGGTGCCGCGGGAGCGGGCGACGATCGTGGTCACCATCGACGTGTCGCTGTCGATGGAGGCCACAGGACGTCGAGCCCAACCGGCTGGACGCGGCCAAGATCGCGGCCGAGCAGTTCGTCAACAGCCTGCCGCCCAAGTTCAACGTCGCGCTGGTCTCCTTCGCCGGCACCGCGGCCACGCTGGTGCCGCCGACGCTCGACCGCGGTGCGGTCACCGCCGGCGATCCAGGCGCTGCGGCCCCAGGCGTCCACCGCCATCGGCGAGGGCATCTACACCTCGCTGGCGGCGCTGGCCCAGGTGCCGCCCGACCCGGACGACCCGAAGGCCGTGGCGCCCGCCCGGATCGTGCTGCTGAGCGACGGCAAGACCCAGGTCGGCCGGGCCTCCGACGAGGCGGCCCAGGCGGCCCGGGCGCAGTCGGTGCCGATCTACACCATCGCGTACGGGACCGCCGACGGCTACATCGAGATCGGCGGCCGCCGCGAGCCGGTGCCGGTCGACCGGGCCGAGCTCCGGCGGATCGCGCAGATCTCCGGCGGCGAGGCCTACACCGCGACCTCGGCCGGCCAGCTGAAAGAGGTCTACAAGGACATCGGCAGCTCGGTCGGCACCGAGAAGGTCGACAAGGAGGTCACGTCGCGCTACGCCGGCTTCGGCCTCGGCTTCGCGATCCTGGCCGCGCTGGGGCTCTCTCGCTCGGCGGCCCGCTGGCCGTGACGGCACGCACACTAGGGTGTCGATCATGGGATCGGTGGCCGAGAACCTCGCGGCGGTGCGGGAGCGGATCGACGCCGCCTGCCGGCGGCCGGCCGCGATCCGGCCGAGGTCCGGCTGCTGCCGGTCAGCAAGACCCACGGACCGGAGGTGATCGCCGAGGCGTACGAGGCCGGCGTCCGGCTGTTCGGGGAGAACCGGGTGCAGGAGGCGGCCGAGAAGGCCGAGCATCTTCGCCGACCGGCCTGATCTCGGCTGGGCGATCATCGGGCACCTGCAGACCAACAAGGCGAAGCTGGTGGCGGCGTTCGCGTCGGAGTTCCACGCCCTGGACTCGATCAAGGTGGCCGAGGCGCTGGACCGGCGCCTGCACGACGCCGGGCGCAGCCTGGACGTCTTCATCCAGGTCAACTCCTCGGGCGAGCCGCAGAAGTTCGGCCTGCCGCCGGAGGAGGTCGAGGTCTTCGCCCGGAAGCTCGACCAGTTCGGCACCCTGCGGGTCCGCGGGCTGATGACGCTGGCGGTGTTCAGTGATGATCAGGAAGCCGTCGCGCGCCTGCTTCCAGCGGATGCAGGCCCTCCAGGCCGAGCTTCGTGATCTTGGTCTGCCGGGCAGCTACGACGAGCTGTCGATGGGCATGTCGGGCGACTTCGAGCTGGCCATCGAGTACGGCGCGACCACGGTACGGGTCGGCCAGGCCATCTTCGGCGCCCGGCTGCCGACCGAACGACTACTGGCCGCCGGCGCTGACGGCTGAGGCGCCGGTCAAACGGCCCGCCGCGGTCAGTCCAGGTTGTCGATCTTGATCGGCGGAACGTCGTCGGCCGGGTCGAAGCCGAGGATCCGGCCGAGGAAGTAGAGCTGGGCCTCGGTCGCCGCCTTGATCGAGTCGGTGCGCCGGAAGCCGTGGCCCTCGCCCTCGAACATGATCATGGCCACCGGGAGCCCCTTGGCGCGCGCGGCGTCGGCCATCATCGAGGCCTGGTTCGGCGGCACGACCTTGTCCTCGGTGCCCTGCAGCAGCAGGATCGGTGACGACAGCTGGTCGACGTGGTGGATCGGCGACCGCTCGACGTAGCGCGCCCGCATCTCCGGGTAGGGCCCGATCAGCTCGTCGAGGTAGCGGGACTCGAACTTGTGGGTGTCGGTGGCGAGGATCTCGAGGTCGCCGACCCCGTACAGGCTGATCCCCGCGGCGAAGACGTCCGTCTCGGTCAGCGCGCACAGCGTGGTGTAGCCGCCGGCGCTGCCGCCCCTGATCACCAGCCGCCGCGGGTCGGCCAGGCCCTGCTCGCCCATGGCCACCGCCCCGTCCGCGCAGTCACGCACGTCGACGATGCCCCAGTTGTCGATCAGCCGATCCCGGTACGCCCGGCCGTAGCCGGTGCTGCCGCCGTAGTTCACGTCCAGGATGGCGAAGCCGCGGGTCGTCCAGAACTGGTACGCCGATCTTGAAATCGGCGGTCGCGCACGCCGTCGGACCGCCGTGCGACAGCGTGATCAACATCGGCAGCGTGCCGTCCGGCGCGGTGTACGCGGCGTTGGCCGGCGGGTAGTACCAGCCGTGCACCTCGCCCTGCGGGCCGGCCCAGCTCACGGCTCGAGCCCTGGAGATCGGACTCGGGATCGATGGTGAGCCGGCTGGAGCTCCGCACCTCGGTCCAGGTCTGCCGAGCGAGATCGAGCAGCGACAGAGTCGTCGGCCGGTCGGGGTGGCCGAGGACCGCTGCGGCCACGCCGCTACCGCCCGCGAGGCTGTAGACCGCGACCTGAGGCCCGGGCACCGGCGTCAGCTCTCCACTCGAGACCCGGAGCACCGCCAGGCTCTGCTCCCCGCCCCGGTTCAGGGTGCACAGCAGTTGATCATGGTCGAGGACCGCGTACGGCGTCTGGCCGAGCTGCCACTGCGGAAGGCAGAACTCGGCGTCGGTTCGGTGCAGCGCCCGGATCGAACCGTCGCTCCACAGGTAGAGGTTCCACCAGTCGGTGCGGTCGGAGACGAAGATCAACTCCTCGCCGAGCCAGCGCGGCGCGACCGCGGATTCTCCCGGACCTCCCGCGACCTCGGACACCTCGCTCAGCCGGCCGTCGGCGAGCGTGCCGATCTTGATCATGGTCGAATCCCAGGGCATGTCCGGGTGGTTCCACTCGGTCCAGGCCAGCCGGTCGCGGCCGGACAGCTCGGGGGAGGAGTAGAAGTCCGCACCCGAGCAGAGCACCGACGCCGCCGTCCGCGTTGTCGCCGTCGAGGTCGAGCGCGACGATGGTGTTCACCGGCTCATCGTCACCGCCGTGGTCCTCGCGGACGGCGAGCACCAGGTCGACGATCGAGATGCAGTCGGAGATCGCCGTAGCGGAAGGCCCCGGCCGGGGTGATCGGCACCGCCGGCGCGCCGTCCCGCAGCCGATAGACCCGGCCGTCGGTGAAGTCCGAGTACACGACCACGCCGTCGTCGACATCGAACTCGCCGCCGCCGTACTCGTGCACCCGGTTCCGGACGTACGCGGGCGCCGGGGTCACCTCGGTCGGCTCACCGCCCGCGACGGCCCGCCGCCACACGCTGCTGCGACCACCCTGATCGGCTCGGGACTCCAGCCAGTACAGCTGGTCCCCGTCGATTCGCACCGCCGCCAGGCCGGTCGACGCCGAGGTCAGGTGTTCGACCGAGAGCGGGGAGGCCCATGATCCGTACGGTGCGGTGCCCATGGAGCCACTCTAGGAGGCTTGCCGAGCGATTCCCGACGCTCGCGGGATCAGCCGCTGTTGGTGCTGCGTGGGGCAGTTGGTGCAAAATAGGCAGCGTAGTACGCGATTCGCCGGTCGAGCGGCAACGTGAGGATGTCGGGGAAGGCAGCCCTCAAGTTGTCTTCGTCTCGCCCTGGAGGATCGCAGATGAGCACGACCCGTGGAGTCCTGTACGTCCACTCCGCGCCGTCAGCGCTGTGCCCGCACATCGAGTGGGCCGTCGGCGGCGTCTTCGGCGCGCCCGCACGCATGGACTGGATCGCCCAGCCGGTCGAGCGCGCCTGCTATCGCACCGAGTACTCCTGGGCCGGACCGACCGGCACGGCGGCGCGGCTGGCGAGTGCGCTGAAGGGCTGGCAGAAGGTCCGCTTCGAGGCCACCGAGGAAGCGGCGTCCGGGACCGAGGGCGAGCGCTACTCCTACACCCCGACCCTCGGCGTCTTCCACGCCATCACCGGGATCCACGGCGACATCATGATCCCCGAGGATCGGATCCGGCACGCCATGGCCCTCTCCTCACTCGGCGGCCGGAGCCTCGAAGCGACTGCCTGGACGAGCTGCTCGGCAAGGCCTGGGACGACGAACTCGAACCGTTCCGGCACGCCGGCGACGGCACCCCCGTCCGCTGGCTCCACGAGGTCGTCTGACCGCGCAACGTGTCCTGAGGCTCAGCGCGTCGAATGAGGACCACGATCTTGCCCTTCGACAAGCTCAGGGCGCATTCGCCACCCGGCGCGAGCGGAATCAACCCGCGAGCGTCGGCAAGGTCGGGCCCGATCGTGTCTACGACGAGTCGAGCACGACACGCTTTTCCGTCGTGCGAGCGAGGAGCAAGACAGCATCTTCAGGCCCGACCGGGCGCGAGCCGGGAGACCAATTACAAGCGGAATGTTGGTGTGGGAGCCGCGCTGACCGGTGTCGGCTACCCGGATGGCGGCGGCCAGGGCCGAGCGGGTGGTCGCGGGCAGGACGATCTCGTCCACCACGCCGATCTCGACGGCCTTCTCCACGCCACCGGCGATCCGCTCGTGTTCGGCGGCGAGCTCGGCCTCGACCTGCGGCCGCACGTCGTCGGCCACCTCGGCCAGCTTGCGGCGGTGCAGGATCCGGACCGCGGCCACCGGCCCCATCACGGCGACCTCCGCGCCCGGCCAGGCGAAGACCCGGGTCGCGCCCAGGGATCGGGCGTTCATGGCGATGTAGGCGCCGCCGTAGGCCTTGCGGGTCACCAGCGTCACCCGGGGTACGACCGCCTCGCCGAAAGCGTGCAGCAGTTTGGCGCCGCGGCGTACCACGCCGTCCCATTCCTGGCCCACGCCGGGCAGGTAGCCGGGCACGTCGACCAGCACGACCAGCGGCACACCGAAGGTGTCGCACATCCGGACGAACCTGGCCGCCTTCTCCGCGCTGAGTGAGTCCAGGCAGCCGCCGAGCCGCAGCGGGTTGTTGGCGATCACGCCGACCGTACGACCACCGAGCCGGCCGAGCGCGATGGTCACATTGGGCGCCCACCGGGCGTGCAGTTCGACCGTCGAGCCCTCGTCGAGCACGCCGTTGATCAGCGGATGCACGTCGTACGCGCGCTTGGGCGACTCGGGCAACAACGCGGCCAGGTCGACGTCGGCGACCTCGAGGGCGGTGAGTCCCTGGCTCGGCCAGCAGCGTGGTGAGCTTGCGGCCCTGCTCGATGGCATGCAGCCTCGTCGTCGGCCACCAGGTGCACCACGCCGGAGCGGCGGCCGTGGGTGTCGGGTCCGCCGAGCCGCAGCATGTCCACGTCCTCGCCGGTCACCGAGCGGACCACGTCCGGGCCGGTGACGAAGATCCGGCCCTCCGGGGCCAGGATCACCAGGTCGGTCAGGGCCGGTCCGTACGCCGCGCCGCCGGCCGCGAAGCCCAGCACGATGGAGATCTGCGGGATCTTGCCCGAAGCCTGCGTCATGGCGTGGAAGATCCGGCCGACGGCGTGCAGTGACAGCACACCTTCGGCGAGCCGGGCCCCGCCGGAGTGCCAGATGCCCAGGATCGGCACCCGATCATGCATCGCCCGCTCGTACGCGCGGACCACCACGTCGCAGCCGTCGACCCCCATGGCGCCGCCCATCACGGTGGCGTCGGAGCAGAAGGTCACCACCCGGCAGCCGTTGATCGTGCCGACCGCAGCGAGCATCCCCGAGTCGTCGTCGGGGGTGATCAGTTCCACCGAGCCCGGATCGAGCAGGGCCTGGAGCCGGAAGTTCGGGTTGCGGGGATCCTCCTCGCGGGGGATCTTCACCTTCTTCGGCGTTGCCGCGGGTGCTGCGGTGGCAGTCATATAGTCTCAGCTTCCTGTTGTGGTGGCGTAGGCGTTGGTGAACGCGACCGCGACGTTGTGACCGCCGAAGCCGAACGAGTTGTTGATGGCCGCCAGGTCGCCGGCCGGGAGGTCGCGGACCTTGGTGGCGATGTCGATACCAAGATCAGGTTCTGGGTTGTCCAGGTTGATGGTCGGCGGGATCTTGCGGTGGTGGATCGCCAGCAGGGTGGCCATCGACTCCAGGGCTCCGGCGCCACCGAGCAGATGGCCGGTCATCGACTTGGTGCCGTTGACGATGGCTTCGGTCCGCTCGCCGAGGGACTGCTTGATCGAGCTGACCTCGGTCACATCCCCTTGTGGAGTTGAGGTTGCGTGCGCGTTGACGTGCACGATGTCGCCCGGAGCAAGATCAGCTTCGCGGAGCGCCTTGGTCATCGCCAGGGCCTGGGTGTCGCCGGCGGGGTTGGGCTGCACCATGTCGTGCGCGTCGGAGGTGATCCCGGCGCCGGCCAGTTCGCCGTAGATCCGGGCGCCGCGGGCCTGGGCGTGTTCCAGGGTCTCGATCACCAGGACCGCCGCGCCTTCGCCCAGCACGAATCCGTCCCGATCGACGTCCCAGGGCCGCGAAGCGCGCTCGGGCTCGTCGTTGCGTCGGCTCATCGCCTGCATCTGGGCGAAACTGGCCATCGGCATCGGATGGATGCAGGCCTCGGTGCCGCCGACGACGACGACGTCGGCGCGACCGAGCCTGATCATGTCCAGACCGAGCGAGATGGCCTCGTTGCTGGAGGCGCAGGCCGACACCGGTGTGTGGGCGCCGGCCTGGGCGCCGAGCCGCAGGCTGACGTTGCCGGCCGTCGCATTGGCCATCAGCATCGGGAATCGACAGCGGGCTCACCCGACGGGAACCCTTCTCCTTCTGGACATCCCAGCTGCCGAGCAGGGTCTGCAGGCCGCCGATGCCGGTGGCGATGGCGACGCCGAGCCGCGAGCGCTCGACCGGATTGTCCTCGCCGAGGCCGTAGCCGGCGTCGCGCCAGGCCTCCATCGCCGCGACCACGCCCAACTGGGCCGAGCGGTCGAGGCGCCGGGCCTCGACCCGGTCGAGCACCTCGGTGGGGTCGACCGCTGCGACGGCCGCGATCTTGACGGCAAGATCATCGGCCCAGTCGGCTTCGAGCCTGGCTACGCCGGACTTACCGGCCAGCAGGGCTTCCCAGGTGCTGGCGACATCGCCGCCGAGCGGGGTGGTGGCTCCGAGACCGGTGACGACGACGCGGGTCCGTGACATTGACGTACTCCTTCGAACGAGGCGGAACACCTTCGAGCTTTCGACTTGTCAGACTCTCAGCTCGCCAGAGCGCGCCGAGAGTCTGACAAGTCGGCGGGATCAGGCGGCGGCGCGCTCGATGTAGGCGACGGCGTCGCCCACGGTCTTGAGGTTCTTGGCCTCTTCATCGGGGATGCTGACGCCGAACTTCTCCTCGGCCGCGTAGATGATCTCGACCATCGACAGCGAGTCCACATCGAGATCGTCGGCGAAGGACTTGTCGAGTTGCACGTCGTCGACCGGTACGCCGGCGACCTCGTTCACGATCTCGGCGAGGTCCGAGCGGACTTCTTCGGTGGTGGGCATCAGGGCTGCTCCTTCTTTTCGGTTGGTCTTGCTCTTCGGTTGGTCTTGCTCGGGTGGATCGGGAACTGATCAGGGTCCGGCTACGGCAGCTTGATCACTTGCCCGGCGTAGACCAGGCCGGCGCCGAAGCCGATGATCAAACAGGTCTGGCCGGACTTCGCTTCGCCGGATTCCAGCAGGGCCTCGATGGCCAGCGGGATCGAGGCGGCTGAGGTGTTGCCCTGCCGGGCGATGTCGCGGGCCACCACGACATTCGACGGCAGCTTGAGGGCCCGGAACATGGCGTCGGTGATCCGCATGTTCGCCTGGTGCGGGGCGAAGACCTCCAGGTCCTCGGGCCGGACGCCGGCGGCATCCATGGCCTCGGCCGCGGTCTTGGCCATGGTGAAGGACGCCCATTTGAAGACCGGGTTGCCCTCCATCCGCAGCTTCGGCCAGTGCACCTCGCCGTCGTCGGCGGTGGCCGGGTCCATGGCTCGATCCCAGGGCTCGGTCTGCCCGATCAGGTCGGCCTGCTCCCCGTCGGAGCCCCAGACGACCGGGCCGATGGCCGGCGGTATCGCTCGGTCCGATGACCGCGGCACCGGCGCCGTCGGCGAAGATGAACGCCGTCGACCGGTCGGTCTTGTCGGTCATCTGGCTGAGCCGTTCGACGCCGATGATCAGCACGTGCTTGGAGGCGCCGGTCCGGATGAACGAGTCGGCCATCGCGACCATGTAGCAGAATCCGGCACAGGCGGCCGAGATGTCGAAGGCCGCCGCACCGGTGGCGCCGAGTTCGGTGGCGATCGTGGTGGCGACCGCCGGCGTCTGGTGCAGATGGGTCACCGTGGAGACGATCACCGTGTCGATCTGTCCCGGCTCGATGTTGGCGGCCTCCATCGCCTTCCGGGCCGCGGCGACCGACATCATCTGGATCGTCTCGTCGTCGGAGGCCCAGCGCCGCTCCTCGATGCCCGAGCGGGTCCGGATCCACTCGTCGGTCGAGTCGATCATGGTGCAGATCTCTTCGTTGCTGACCACGCGGCGCGGCCGGTAGCCGCCGATGCCCTTGATCGCCGCGTACTGGCTACCCGTCGACGCGTTGAGCGTGCTCATCGAGCGTGCTCCCGTGTGTTGTTGTGCACGCTGCGGGGGTCCAAGGGGGTCGTCCCCCTTGCTCTGATCATCTCGTCACTTCCGTTGCGTCGGCGGATTCGACCGTCGGGTGGAGGCGCAGCAGCGGTTGACCGGGCGCCACCGGGTCGCCGTTCTCGACCAGCCATTCCACGACGATGCCGCCGTGCGGCGCGCTGACCGGGATCTCGTCACGCAGGTTCTTCACCACCCCGATCGTGCTGCTCGCCGGCAGCAGGGTGTCGTTCTCGATGTCCTCGGTCCGGGTGAACTGGCCCTTGCCGGGCGAGACGATCAGCCGCCAGGTCGGGTTGCCGGAGATCGGTGACGCATTGGTGGCCTGGCCGCCGTGCTTGCGGACGAATTCCATCGCCTCGTCCAGTTGGTCGGGGGTGTTGAGGGCGAACAGTTCGACTCCCTTGAGATTGCGCTTCGCGATGCCGGTCAGGGTGCCGGCGGGCGGCATCTCCAACAGGCCGGTGACCCCGAGGTCGCTCATCGCCGCCATGCACAGGTCCCAGCGGACCGGCGAGGCGACCTGGCCGACCAGCCGCTTGAGCACCTCGCGGCCGTCGTGGACCACCTGCCCGTCGGCGTTGGACAGCAGCCGGGACCGCGGATCGTGGGTGGAGATCGCCCGGGCCAGGCCGAGCGAGCCGGGCGACGGCGGGTTGCATGTGCACGGTGTGGAACGCGCCCGCGACGCTCAGCTCGATCAGCCGGGCCCGCGCCGGCGGGTTGGCGGCCAGCGCGGCGAGTTGGTCCTTGGTGCCCGCGGCGACGATCTGGCCGCTGCCGTTGTTGTTGGCCGGGGTCAGACCCTGGGCCTCGAGGGCGGCCAGCACCTCGTCGACATTCCCCCCGATCACCGCGGTCATCGAGGTCGGGGTCGCGGCGCTGGCGGCGGCCATCGGCCAGGCCGCGTTCGCGGACGAACACCATGGCCTGCTCCGCGGAGAGCACGCCCGACACCGGCGGCGGCGGTGATCTCGCCGACCGAGTGTCCGGCGGCGACCGCGATGTAGGGAAAGGCGTCGGCGGGGTGCGGGAAGAGCTCGAGCGCGGCGAGCAGGCCCGACGCGACGAGCAGCGGCTGGGCGATCGCGGTGTCCCGGATGGTCTCGGCGTCGGACTCGGTGCCGTGGTGCGCGAGGTCGACACCGGAGACGGCGGAGAGCCAGTTCAGCCGATCGGCGAAGCTGGATTCGGCCAACCAGGGTTTGAGGAAGCCGGGGGTCTGTGCGCCCTGACCGGGCGCGACAACTGCAAGCACACCTTTACTATTTCGTAATCTTCCTGCCAAACACGTGCAGGGACACGACGAATCTTCGGACGCCCACTTGTCAGAATCTGACAACTGATTCGGCGCTACTCAGCCGGCTCCTCGGGTCGCGATCGGGCCAGCAACCGGCCCAGCGTGAGGGCCAGCCGGAGCGCGTACGCGTCGCGCGGGTCGGTCGGGCTGTAGCCGGTCACCTCGTGGATGCGGCGCAGCCGGTAGCGCACGGTGTTGGCGTGGACGAACAAAGCCCGAGCCGCGGCCTCCACCGACAGGCCCTGGTCCAGAAAGGTCACCAGCGTCTCCAGCAGCCCGCCGCCGGCGGCGAGCAGCGGGTCGTAGATGTCCCGGGCCAGCGCCCGGCGGGCGTGCCCGTCGCCGGACAGCGCGCGCTCGGGCAGCAGGTCCGCCGACGACACCGGTCGCGGGGCCTCGGGCCAGCCGGCCGCGGCGCGGTAGGCGGAGAGGGCCTCGCGGGTGCTGGCCGCGGCCTCCATCAGGTGATCGACCGGCGGCCCGACGATGACCGCGCCGGGACCGAAGAGGTTGACGAACTCGGGCCACCACCTCGACCGCGCGCTCGGTCTCTCGTCAGCGCCGGGCCGCCGAGCACGACCACCATCCGGTCGCCCTGCACCGCGCCGAGCATGTCCGTCCCGGCGATCGCCGCGGTGTGCCGGATCGACTCCAGGGCCTGGCTCGGCTCCAGCTGCGGCGCCGGTCCGACCACCACCACGACTGCGGCGTTGGAGTGCCAGCCGAGCGTGGAGGCCCTGGACAGCACGGTCTCGTCGGTCTCGCCGCGCAGCACCGCGTCGACCACCAGGGCTTCGAGTCGCTCGTCCCAGGCGCCGCGGAGCTCTGCCGCCCGGGCGTAGATCTCGGCCGCGGAGAAGGCCACCTCGCGGCTGTACTGGACGATCGCGGCGTGCAGGATCGGCCGGTCGGCCTTCGGCATCACCTCGTCGATCTGGGTCTCGACCACATCGATCGTGGTCCGGACCAGCTCGACGGTCTGATAGAGGGAGATCTTGCGGGCCAGTTCGCGCGGCGCCGACCCGAAGACGTCGGAGGTGCTCGGAGCATCCGGGTCGGGCGAGGCGAACCAGGTGACGAACCCGTCGATGCCGGCCTGGGCCACCAGGCTGATCCAGGACCGGTGCTCGGCGTCCAGCCGCCGGAACCACAGATGCCGGGCGTCCATCTCGGCCACGGTCGCCGTGGTCATCTTCCCGGTGTTGCCGGCCAGCCGCTTGGCGATCGTGCTGCGGGTCTTGGCCGACGGGAGCAGGGACTTGGCGATCCCTCGCGTACCAGCGGCCATAGGCTGACTCTAACGGCCGAGTTGTCAGACGCTCAGCGCGTCAGAGCGCGCTGAGCATCTGACAAGTCGGGGAAGGGAGGGTCGATGAGTGACCTTGATGTGCGGCCGCAGGAACAGGTCTGTACGAGCGTGGCCGGCCGGCGACCCGAGGAGTTGCTGCTGACGGCGCGCCGGGTCTATCTGGGCAAGACGACCGAGGTGGCGCGGGCGCTGCCGGACCGGCAGATCCGGATGATCGGCGCCTGGTGCTTCCTTGATCATTACGGGCCGGAGGATGTCGGCGGCTCGCCCGGGCATGCAGGTGTGGGCCCATCCGCACACCGGTCTGCAGACCGTCAGCTGGCTGCTCGAAGGCGAGATCGAGCACCGCGACAGCGTCGGCTCGCAGGCGATGGTCCGGCCGGGTGAGCTGCACATCATGACCTCGGGCCACGGCATCGTGCACAGCGAGATCTCCCAACCGGACAAGCCGCCCCGGCTGCACGGCGTCCAGCTGTGGGTGGCGCTGCCCGACGACGGATCGCGACGTGGATCCGCGGTTCGACTCCTACCGCGACCTTCCTGATCTTGTTCGCGACGGCGTGCGCGGAAAGGTGCTGATCGGCGAGCTGGACGGCGTGGCGTCGCCGGCCCAGGGCCACACCCCGCTGGTCGGCGCGGACTTGATCATCGATCCCGGGCGCCGCGATCACCCTGACGCTGGATCCGGCGTACGAGCACGGCGTCTTCGTCGTCGAGGGCGAGGTGACGGTGGAGTCCACCCCGACCGCGGTGGACCAGCTGCTCTATCTCGGTGCCGATCGCCGCGAGCTGAGGATCCGCAGTGATCATGGCGGCCGGATGATCATTCTCGGCGGCGTGCCGTTCGGGGAGGACATCGTCATGTGGTGGAACTTCATCGGCCGCAGCCACGACGAGATCGTGGCGTTCCGCTCGGCCTGGGAACGCCGTGACCCGCGCTTCCCGCCGGTGGTCAGCCGCGACGAGAAGGTGATGGAGGCTCCGCCGATGCCGACCATCGCGCTCAAGCCCCGACCTCCGAGGCGTACGCGGAGCATGACCGCGATCGATCCGGTCCAGGCCCTCCGGGAGATCGGTTTCCTGCTGGAACGCTCGCGCGCCGACACCTACCGGGTACGCGCCTACCGCAGCGCCGCCAACGCGCTGTCGGAGATGACCGCCGAGCAGCGCCATGATCATCAACAGCAGCGCACCTGGGGCAAGGTGACCGGCGTCGGCCCGAAGACCGCGCTGGTGATCACCCAGGCGATGTCGGGGCAGGTGCCCGACTACCTGCAGAAGTTGCGCGACGAGAAGGAGCCGCTGACCGCCGGCGGGCTCGGCATGCGGGCGGCCGTCAAGGGCGATCTGCACTGCCACTCGACCTGGTCCGACGGCGGCAGCCCGCTCGAGGAGATGATGCTCACCGCCCAGGCGCTCGGCCACGAGTACTGCGCGATCACCGACCACTCGCCCCGGCTCACGGTCGCCCGCGGGCTGACCGCCGAGCGGCTGCGGGAACAGATCGCGGTGATCGACGATCTCAACGAGTTGATGGCGCCGTTCCGCTGCCTGCGGGGGATCGAGGTCGACATCCTCGAGGACGGCGGACTTGATCAACAAGACGCGCTGCTCGGCGAGCTCGATGTGGTCGTGGCCAGCGTGCACTCCAAGCTGCGCTCGGACTCGGAGACCATGACCCACCGGATGGTCGGCGGCGATCGCCAATCCGCGGACCAACGTCCTCGGCCACTGCACGGGTCGGCTGATCGAGGGGGAGCGCGGCGTCCGGCCGCAGTCGGTGTTCGACGCCGAGGTGGTCTTCGAGGCCTGCCGCACCTTCGACGTGGCCGTGGAGATCAACTCCCGCCCCGAGCGCCGGGACCCGCCGACCAAGCTGCTCAGCATGGCGATCGAGATGGGCTGCCTGTTCTCCATCGACACCGACGCCCACGCGCCCGGTCAGCTGGAGTTCCAGATCTACGGCTGCGAGCGGGCCGAGGATCTCGGGCTCGATCCCGATCGGGTGATCAACACCTGGCCGGTCGACCGGCTGCTGGCCTGGTGTGACAAGTCCTGAACAAAGTGGTCCTATGCCTCCCGGCCATCGACGGTCGGCGCCGGCAGTGACCCGGTCACGTCGCCGGCCCGGTCCCCGCGAGAGCCGGCGTAGCCGCGGCGGCCATGTGACCAGTTTCACTACTGGTCTGGCCGAGGCTGGCGTAATACCAGTGACCCCGCTGGTTTAGCCTTTAGCGATGCCCATCCCACCGGAGCCGCGGCGATGACCGCCCACTCGGAGCGCGAGCCGGACCGCCCGGCCGTTCCGGTGTTCTTCCTCTCCGACAGCACCGGCATCAGCGCCGAGACGATGGGCAACGCGCTGCTGATCCAGTTTCCGGACCTGCGGTTCGAGCGCCGGCTGATCCCGTTCATCTCCACGATCGAGGAGGCCCGCCGGGTGGTGGACGATCCTGGACAAGGCCGCCGACGGCCCGGTCACCCCGCTGGCGTTCTCCACCACCGCGGTGACCGACATCCGCGCACGAGCTGCACACGTCGAAGTGCCCGTTGATCGACTTCTTCGATCTGCACATGGAGCGGGTGGAGTCGATCTTGGGCGCCAAGGGCATCCGGGTCGCCGCCCGGCTGCACGGTCTCGGCGACGTGCAGCGCTACAACGCCCGGATGGCGGCGGTGGAGTACGCGATCGAGCACGACGACGGGCAGAGCATGCGCGCGCTGGACAAGGCCGACGTGATCTTGCTGGCCCCGTCGCGCTGCGGCAAGACCCCGACCACGATGTATCTCGCGCTGCAGCACGGCATCTTCGTGGCCAACTATCCGCTTGGTCGAGGAGGATTTCGAGAGCTCCGAGCTGCCGCGGCCGGTGAAGAATCTCCGCGACCGCTGCTTCGGCCTGACCACGACGCCGGCCCGGCTCAGCCAGGTGCGCCACGAGCGGCGGCCCAACTCCCGCTACGCCTCGCTCGAGCAGTGCGCGTACGAGCTGCGCCAGGCCGAGGCGATGTACCGGGCCCACCGCATCCCCGTGATCAACTCCTCGGCCAAGTCGGTCGAGGAGATGTCCACCGTGATCTTGCAGACCCTGAAGAACAAGTAAGCAGCCCCGAAGCGACCGTCCGCAGAAGGAGCCTCATGTCCAGCAATGTCTTATGGTTCGCCGATCTCGGCCTGGCCGATCTCGAACAGGTCGGCGGGAAGAACTCCTCGCTCGGCGAGATGGTGTCCAACCTGGCCTCAGCCGGGGTCCGGGTGCCGGACGGCTTCGCCACCACCGCCGACGCCTACCGCCGCTTCATCGGCGACACCGGCCTGGCCGAGTCGATCAGCGCCCAGCTGGCCGGCCTGGACACCGACGACGTGCAGCGGCTGGCCGAGGTCGGCAAGCAGATCCGCGAGGCGGTCGTCAAGCAGCCGTTCCCGGCCGATCTCGAGGCCGAGATCCGCGACGCGCGTACGACAAGCTCGCCGGTGGCGACGACGAGCTCTCCTTCGCCGTGCGGTCCAGCGCGACGGCCGAGGACCTGCCCGACGCCTCGTTCGCCGGGCAGCAGGAGACGTTCCTGAACGTCCGGGGCATCGACGCCATCCTGACCGCGATCCGGGAGGTCTTCGCGTCGCTCTACAACGACCGGGCGATCGCCTACCGGGTGCACCACGCGTTCGAGCACGATGCGGTCGCCCTGTCGGCCGGCGTGCAGCGGATGGTGCGCTCGGACATCGGCGCGTCCGGGGTGATGTTCACCATGGACACCGAGTCCGGGTTCACCGACGCGGTCTTCATCACCTCCTCCTACGGGCTGGGCGAGGCGGTCGTCCAGGGTGCGGTCAACCCCGACGAGTTCTACGTCTACAAGCCCGCGCTGCGCGCCGGCCGGCCGGCGATCTTGAAGCGCGGCATCGGCGGCAAGGCGACCAAGATGATCTACACCACCGATGCCGACGGTCGGGCAAGACGACCGAGTTCGTCGACGTCGCCCCGGCCGACCGGAGCCTGCTGAGCCTGACCGACGCCGAGGTCGAGGAGCTGGCCCGGCACGCGCTGACCATCGAGGAGCACTACGGCCGGCCGATGGACATCGAGTGGGGCAAGGACGGCAGCGACGGCCAGCTCTACATCCTGCAGGCCCGGCCGGAGACGGTGAAGTCCCGGCAGTCCGGCGGCAACGTGCAGCGCTACCGGCTCGACGAGCGCGGGACCGCTGCTGATCGAGGGCCGCGCGATCGGGCAGAAGATCGGCGCCGGCGCGGTCCGGGTGCTGACCTCGATCGAGGCAGATGCACGAGTTCGTCCCCGGCGAGGTGCTGGTCGCCGACATGACCGACCCGGACTGGGAGCCGATCATGAAGCGGGCCAGCGCGATCGTCACCAACCGGGGCGGCCGCACCTGCCACGCGGCGATCATCGCCCGCGAGCTGGGCATCCCCGCGGTGGTCGGCACCGGATCGGCCACCCGCGAGCTGGCCGACGGCCGGCCGGTGACGGTGTCCTGCGCCGAGGGCGACACCGGCTACGTCTACGACGGGCGTGCTGGACTTCGACGTGATCGAGACCCAGCTGGACGCCATGCCGGAGATCGACGTCAAGATCATGATGAACGTCGGCACGCCCGATCAGGCGTTCGCGTTCTCCCGGCTGCCGAACGCCGGCGTCGGGCTGGCCCGGCTGGAGTTCATCATCAACCGGCAGATCGGCATCCACCCCAAGGCGCTGCTCGATCTCGATCAGCTCGACGGCCCGCTCAAGGACCAGATCAGCGCCGCGATCGTGGCGTACGACAGCCCGCGCGACTACTTCGTCAAGCGGGTCGCCGAGGGGGTCTCGACCATCGCCGCCGCGTTCGCGCCGCACCCGGTGATCGTGCGGATGTCGGACTTCAAGTCCAACGAGTACGCCAATCTGGTCGGCGGCGAGCTCTACGAGCCGCACGAGGAGAACCCGATGATCGGCTTCCGCGGCGCCGCCCGCTACCTGTCACCGGAGTTCGCCGACTGCTTCGCGATGGAGTGCGAGGCGCTGCGCTACGTCCGCGACGAGATGGGGCTGACCAACGTCAAGATCATGATCCCGTTCGTCCGGACCCTGACCGAGGCCGAGGGAGTGATCAACCTGCTCGGCGAGCACGGCCTGAAGCGGGGCGAGAACGACCTGCAGGTGATCATGATGTGCGAGCTGCCGTCGAACGCGGTGATCGCCGACCAGTTCCTTGATCATTTCGACGGCTTCTCGATCGGCTCCAACGACATGACCCAGCTGACCCTGGGCCTGGACCGGGACTCCGCGCTGGTCGCCGCCGGCTTCGACGAGCGCGACCCGGCGGTCAAGTTCATGCTCAGCGCCGCGATCCGGGCCTGCAAGGCGCGCGGCAAGTACGTCGGCATCTGCGGCCAGGGACCCAGCGACCACCCCGACCTCGCCGAGTGGCTGCTGGCCGAGGGCATCGACTCCATGTCGCTCAACCCCGACACCGTGGTCGACACCTGGGTCCGGCTGGGCAAGGTGACCGCCGCCGCTCGACTGATCCGCCGAGCCGGATGGAGTCGCGGCCCGCGTCGGGTTAGGGTCGGGCGCGTGGATGACGTCAGCCTCGCCGCCGAACTCGTACGCGAAGCGGGGATGCTGGCCAGCGACATGCTCACCGCGGGGCTGGAGACCGAGTACAAGACCTCGGTCTCCGACGTCGTCTCGGCGGCCGATCACGCCGCGGAGCAACTGGTCACCGAACGGCTGGCCGAGCAGCCGGCCGGACGACGGACTGGTCGGTGAGGAGGGTGCGCGCAAGACCGGCGACGGCCGCACCTGGTACATCGACCCGGTCGACGGCACCTACAACTTCCTCTCCGGCGTGCCCTACTGGTGCTCCGCGGTCGGCCTCGTCGACGGCGAGGGCCCGCTGCTGGGCGCGGTCTACTATCCCGGCGCTCGACCAGCTCTGGGTGGGCGGTCGCGACCATCCGACCACGCTGAACGGCGTACCCGTGGAGCGGCTGGCCCAGCGGCCGCTGGCCGAGGTGTCGGTCGCGACCTACTTCCATCCCCGGCACTTCACCGACCAGGCCCGGCTCGCGTCCTGGCAGTCGGCGACCGCCGGCCGCGGCCACCGTGCGGATGCTGGGCTCGGCCTCGATCGACCTGGCCAGCGTGGCCAGCGGCCGGCTCGGGATCTTCCTGCAGGCCAACCTGCACCCGTGGGACTGGTATCCCGGTGCCGCGCTGGTCCTCGGCGCCGGCGGCGTGGCCGAGCGAACTGCAGGTGGGGGAGAACCTCTGGCAGATCGCCGGCAATGCCGTCGCCGTCGAGGACACCAAGCGCGCGCTCAGCGCTAGGACGCGCCTTCCCGAACTGCGGGCAGCGACTAGGAAGACGCGATCTGAGTCGCGCGATCCGGAGGTCGCGATATCACGCTCCGGCGCCCTCCTGGGCGACGCCGGCGACCGCGGTCGGGTCGCCGAGGTGAGTAGCGCTCGAACGCCTGGGCCGCCGCACCGCTGTCGTACGACCCGTCGCGGCCCAGCGTCTGCAGGGTCGCCACCACGATCGACTCGGCGTCGACCAGGAAGTACCGCCGGGCGGCCGCCCGGGTGTCGGCCAGGCCGAAACCGTCGGTGCCCAGCGAGCACCAGGTGTGCTGCACCCACGGCGCGATCTGGTCCTGGACCGCCCGCATGTAGTCACTCGCCGCGATCACCGGACCCGGCGTGCCGTGCAGCGTCCGGGTGACGAACGGCCAGCGCCGCTCCTGATCGGGATGGGTGAGGTTCCAGTGCTCGGTCTCGACGGCATCCCGGCGCAACTCGTTCCACGAGGTCACCGACCAGACGTCCGCGGCCACGCCCCATTCGTCGGCGAGCATCTGCTGCGCCTTGAGGGCAGCGGTCATGGTCACGCCCGACACCAGGATCTGCGCCCGCGGCCGGTCGCCTTCCAGGGTGGGGGAGGCGTAGTGGTACATGCCCTTCAGCAGCGCCTCGACATCCAGATGCTCCGGGGCGCCCGGCTGGCTGACCGGCTCGTTGTAGACGGTCACGTAGTAGATCAGGTTCTCCCCGTCGGGATGATCTTGATCGTCGTGGCCGTACATCCGGCGCAGCCCGTCCTTGATGATGTGGCCGACCTCGTAGGCGAACGCCGGGTCGTAGTGCACGACGGCCGGATTGGTGCTGGCCAGCAACGGCGAGTGACCGTCGGCGTGCTGCAGGCCCTCACCGGTCAGCGTCGTACGGCCCGCCGTCGCACCCATCAGGAAGCCGCGCGACATCTGGTCGGCCATCGCCCAGATCGAGTCGCCGGTCCGCTGGAAGCCGAACATCGAGTAGAAGATGTAGAACGGGATCATCGGCTCGCCGTGCATCGCGTACGCGGATCCGGCCGCGATCGTCGAACCCATCGCGCCCGCTTCGGAGATCCCCTCGTGCAGCAGCTGGCCCTTCTCGGATTCCTTGTAGGAAAGGAGAAGCTTGCGGTCCACCGACTCGTACGTCTGACCGTGCGGGTTGTAGATCTTGGCCGTCGGGAACATCGAGTCCATGCCGAAGGTGCGGAACTCGTCCGGGGCGATCGGCACGATCCGGTGGCCGATCTCCTTGTCCCGCATCAGGTCGCGGAGCAACCGGACGAACGCCTGGGTGGTCGCGACCTTGGTCTTCTCGCCGGCCGGTTCCATCAGCGGCGCGTACACCTCGTCGCCGGGCAGCTTGATGATCGTCGGCTTGACCCGGCGCTCCGGGATGTAGCCGCCCAGCGCCTTGCGGCGTTCCTGCAGGTACTGGATCTCCTCGTTGTCCTGGCCCGGGTGGTAGTACGGCGGGTTGTACGGGTCCTCGAGCTGGCTGTCCGGGATCTCCAGGTAGAGCCGATCCCGGAAGGCCTTGAGGTCCTTGGTGGTCAGCTTCTTCATCTGGTGGGTGGCGTTCTTTCCTTCCAGGGCGTCGATCGTCCAGCCCTTGACGGTCTGCGCCAAGATCACCGTCGGCTGCCCGACGTGCTCGGACGCGGCCTTGAACGCCGCGTACACCTTGCGGTAGTCGTGGCCGCCACGGGAGAGCACCTTGATGTCCTCGTCGCTCATGTTGGCGACCATCCGCTGCAACCGCGGATCGGAGAAGAAGTTGTTCCGGATGTACGCGCCGTCCTCGACCAGATAGGTCTGGAACTGCCCGTCCGGGGTGGTGTTCATCTTGTTCACCAGGGCTCCGGCGGCGTCGGCGGCCAGCAGCGGATCCCAGTCGCGGCCCCACAGGACCTTGATCACGTGCCAGCCGGCGCCGAGGAAGAACGACTCCAGTTCCTGGACGATCTTGCCGTTGCCCAGCACGGGTCCGTCGAGTTGCTGCAGGTTGCAGTTGATCACGTAGGTGAGATTGTCCAGGCCCTCCCGGGCCGCGATCCGGATGGCGCCGAGCGACTCCGGCTCGCCCATCTCGCCGTCGCCCATGAACGCCCACACGTGCTGACCGGAGGTGTCCTTGATGCCGCGGTTGGCCAGGTAGCGGTTGAACCGGGCCTGATAGATGGAGTTGATGCCGGTCAGGCCCATCGAGACGGTGGGAAACTCCCAGAAACTCGGCATCAACCGCGGATGCGGATAGGACGACAGGCCCTTGCCCGGGCCGCGCGAGACCTCCTGGCGGAAGCCGTCGAGGTGGTCGGCGGTGAGCCGCCCCTCGAGGTAGGCGCGGGCGTAGATGCCGGGGGAGGCATGGCCCTGGATGAAGATGTGGTCGCCGCCGCCGGGGTGGTCCTTGCCGCGGAAGAAGTGGTTGAAGCCGACCTCGTACAGGCTCGCGGCGCTCTGGTAGGTGGCGATGTGGCCGCCGACTTCGAGGCCCTTGCGGTTGGCCTTGCTGACCATGATCGCCGCGTTCCAGCGGATGTAGGCGCGGATCCGCCGCTCGACGTGCTCGTCGCCGGGGAACCACGGCTCGGACTCCGGCGGGATGGTGTTGACGTAGTCACTGCTGCGCAGCGCCGGCAGGCCGACCTGACGCTCCCGCGCCCGGGCCAGCAACTGCAGCATGATGAAGCGGGCGCGGTTCTTCCCCTTGTCGTCGAGCAGGCCGTCCAGGGATTCCAGCCAGTCGTGGGTCTCGTCCGGATCGATGTCGGGGATGTGGCTGGGCAGGCCCTCAGCGGTGATGGGGGCACGCGGTCCGGACGTAGCCATTCATGCTCCTAACGTCTGCCTCCAGCGCAGATGGGCCGAAGGGGCCAGGGTCGCGGGATGTGACGCACAACCATCCTGTCACTCCGCCGTAACGCACCGCACGCGGTCGTTGGCCGATCAGTTTGGCTCGGTCGGTGATCTGGGGTTACGCGGCGGGAGGACCTCTGGCAGGCTTGGCTCTGAGGTCGATTCGGGGAAATCCTCGATTGTCCCGATATCGGGAGCCGAGTCAGAAGGAGGCGGCACGCGGGAATGAGCGAGATCTGCTCTCGCAATGTTGGGCAGCGTGTGAACATGCATCGGTCGCCAGGTCGGGGACCGAGGAAGAGGAGGCTCTGGTGAGCACGGCGATGGAAAGCGCCGGACACCAGGGAAGCAAGCTGGGTCTGACCGCAGGCCTCGTGGTGCAGGAGCTCGGCTGGGATTCCGACGTGGATGACGACGTCCGGGTGATGATCGAGGACGCCGTCGACTCCGAGTTGATCGAGGAGGCCATGGAGGCGGTCGACCTCGTGCTGCTGTGGTGGCGCGATGACGACGGAGATCTCGTCGAGGGCCTGATGGACTCCCTGACCGATCTCACGCACGCCGGCTACATCTGGCTGATGACCCCGAAGGTGGGCCGGACGGGCTACGTCGATGCCGCCGACATCGCCGAGGCTGCGGTGACCGCGGGGCTGGCGCAGACGACGAGCGCGTCCATCTCGGCGGACTGGGCCGCCACCAAACTCGTACGGCCCAAGGGCACGCGCCGGTGACACCGGCCGTCGGGGAGCCGGCGCCGGATTTCGTCACTCGCAATCAGCACGGCGAGCAGGTCGGCCTGGCTGATCTGCTCGGCGATCGGGCGGTGATCGTCTTCTATCCCTGGGCGTTCTCCGGGATCTGCCGGGGCGAGCTGGCCGCACTCCGCGATGATCATGAACGGTTTCGTGATCTTGGGGTGCGGGTCGTTGCGGTCTCCTGTGACGCGATGTTCACGCTTCGGGCGTACGCCGACGCGGAGCGGATCGGCTTCGATCTGCTGTCCGATCATTGGCCGCACGGCCGGATCGCCAAGGCGTACGGGGTTTTCGACGAGCGGGCCGGATGTGCGCTTCGCGGCACCTTCGTCCTCGACGCAGCGGGCATGATCAGCTGGCAGCAGGTCAACGGGATCGGCGAGGCCCGCGACTTCGGCGGTCTGCTGGCCCGGCTGGGCGAGTCCGTCCGGAGCTGAGAGGCCGCGGTTCTAGGCTGGCGGCATGACGCCTGACCGGAGAATACGAACCGAGCCCGCAGAAGTGGGTGCGCGACCAGGTGGCCCGCTACGAGGCGACCGACGGCCGCGAAGCCAACACCCTCCGCGACACGGGTCTGCCGGTGGTGGTGTTCACCACTCGCGGCAAGAAGAGCGGCAAGATCAGGAAGATGGCGCTGATGCGGGTCGAGCACGACGGCGCGTACGCGATGGTCGCATCGCAGGGCGGCGCGCCCGAACACCCGTCCTGGTACTTCAACCTCAAGGCCGATCCCGACGCCTTGATGGTCCAGGACGGTGCCGACCGCTTCGACGCCACGGCCCGGGAACTGGAGGGCGAGGAGCGCGAGGTCTGGTGGAAGCGGGCGGTGGCCGCGTACCCGAACTATGCCGTCTACCAGACCCGGACCGACCGGCTGATCCCGGTGCTGCTGGCCGAGCGGCGGAGCTGAGAACGCCGGGGGCAGAATGGCAACCATGCTTCCTACACTCCCGTTCGGCAGTACCGGCCACGACAGCACGCGGATCATCTTCGGCGCCGCGGCCCTGGGCAACATCAGCCAGGACGAGGCCGACCGTGCCATGGAACTGATCATCGAGCACAAGATCAACCACATCGACACGGCGGCCAGCTACGGCGAGGCCGAGCTGCGCCTCGGACCGTGGATGGAGACCCACCGCGACCAGTTCTTCCTGGCCACCAAGACCGAGAAGCGGACCCGCGCCGAGGCGTACGAGGAGATCGAGCGCTCCTTGGAGCGGCTGCGCACCGACTACGTCGACCTGATCCAGCTGCACAACCTGGTCGACGAGGACGAGTGGGAGACCGCGTTCGCGAGGGGCGGCGCGATCGAGGCCGTGGTCGAGGCGCAGGCCACTGGCCTGGTGCGCTACATCGGGGTCACCGGCCACGGCGTCACCGTCGCGGCCCAGCACCTCCGCTCGCTGGAGCAGTACCCCTTCGACTCGGTGCTGCTGCCGTACAACTACCCGATGTCGCGGAACGCCGACTATCTGGCCGACTTCGACGCGCTGGTCGCGCTCTGCGCCGAGCAGGGGGTTGCCGTCCAGACGATCAAGTCGATCACCCGGGCGCCGTGGGGCGATCGGGAGCAGACGACGAACACCTGGTACGAGCCGCTCACCGAGCAGTCCGCGATCGACACCGCGGTGAGCTGGGTGCTGGGCCGCGAGGGCCTGTTCCTGAACACGGCGAGTGATGTCGCACTGCTGCCGAAGGTGATCGATGCGGCCGAGCGGTTCGCCGGGCGTCCCGACGAAGCAGATGCGCGAGCTGGAAGCAGCCTTCGGCATGGAGCCACTGTTCGTCTGAACGAGCGAGCGAGTACCGGTCGCTGTCGCCGGTGTCGTGGCAGGCTCGCTGGCTCGATGCGTGACGGTCAAGCGGATCGAGGTGGGACGGGACGGGGCTGGGACCGCCGGCGACGATGGGCCGAGGCTCCAGCATCGCCTGGAGGCGAGTCGGCCGAGCGTCGAGCGGATGGCGGCCCAAGAGCTGCGCCGTCGGCAAGGCTGCGTTCTCAGGTCCTGTGGAGTCGGTCATCGGGGGTCCTCGTGGCTGGGTTCGGTTCGCGCGAGTGCGACATCGCGGACCCCCGGCCGACACGATGAACAATGCGGTGCGACCTTCACCGAGGCTCAGCGGACCGCAGGAATGCGCAGGAGGGCAAGGACTCACCTCGACGGGGTGGGCGAGATCCCTGACCAGGGGTTGGTGGGAGCAGAGGGGCTCGAACCCCCGACCTCCTGTTTGTAAGACAGGCGCTCTAACCAGCTGAGCTATGCTCCCGGGCGCAGTTGCAGCGGCTCACGATAGCCGCCGCTGCGTGGCCTCACCAAGTATTTCGTGTGCTCTCTGAGCTCGTCGAAGGACCGACTCTGCCCTTGACGTGCTCAGGGCCGGACGTTCTCGGGGCGACCCGGACGGCGACTAACCTTGGCCGATGGCCGACGACGAGTTGACCGTCCTGCGCGACGCGCTGTCCACCCACCGCTCGATGCTGATGGGAGCCCTGCACCGCAACGCCGACCTGGACATCGACCGGGCGTTCCAGGTCCACTCCGGCCTCTCCAAGATCCTGGCCCGCTGGGACGAGTACACCGCCAACGAGCAACGCCAGATCGTCCGCACCGTCGAGTACCTGGTGAATGCCGACGACGAGGTGCCCGACCTGACCACGTCGAACGGATTCACCGACGACCTCGCCGAGCTGCGCAAGCTCGAAGCCGCTCTGGGCTACGTTTAGTGCTTCAAGGGGGACCCCTTGATCCCCCGCGCGCCTGGAGAAGCAATGCCCACCCCCCGAGCCAAGATGTTGATCGGCGCCCTCACCGGCCTGGTGGGGCTGATCGCGATGATTCGACTGGCGGCAGGCGGCTTCTCCGGTGGCCTGAGCGTCCTGGCCTGGTCGGTCATCCTGCTGGCGATGGTGCCGTGGGTCGGCTACGCGGCCTGGCGCGCCCGGCGCGGCCGCCTCACCGGCCGGAGCATGATCGCGGTGCTGGGCCTGGATGCGGTGGGGCTCGTCGTCGTCTGGCTCTTCACCGTCGGCCCGGTGCTGGCGCTGGCCTGCTCGCTCGCCGCGTTCGTGGTGATCTGGGTCAACGACTGGCCGGCGCGTCGCCCTCGGGGCGAGGACCGGTTCGTCCGGATCGAGGAGCTGCAGTCCGAAGAGGATTGAGCCGAGTCGGGGGCCGGGAGTCCAGCAGCCGCATACCGACCGATCCGGGCTTCGGCGATCGTTCACCAGCACGGCGACCGCGCGGCTCTGCTCGGGCAGGAAGCCGGCGAAGCTGCGGAACCTCCGGTGCCACCGTTGTGCCAGTACATCCGCCCGCTTCGCGACCGGCTGCCGATCCAGCCGAGCCCGATGGTCAGCGGCCGGGACGGTTCCAGCAGTTCGTGGGTCAACCGGATCGCCGGCCCGAGCGGTGTCGCGTCGGGGTCGAGCTGGGCCCGCAGATAGCTGAGCAGGTCAGACACGGTCGAGCGCAGTGCGCCGGCACCGGCCAGGCCGTCGAGCCGCCAGTCGGGGACGGGCCGGCGACGGAACCCGTGACCCTGGGCGGACTGGGCCGACTGCTCGGGCTCCGGGCTCGGGTACGTGTCGTCCAGCCCGAGGGGATTCAACACCTGTTGCCGGACCAGAGTGCCGTAGTCGGCCGCGCCGAACAGCTGCAACCAGGGCCGTCCCGAGAAGACCGGCGCCGAAGTTGGAGTACCGCATCCGGCCGCGCCCGGGGTCCGGCGGAGTTTGGTGCCGGCCAGCACGTCGAGGAGCACCGGTGAGCTGATGTCGGCGTACGGATTGTCGCCTCGGACGAGGGCGCGCCAGACCGCCCGCGAAGCCGATCCGCCCGGGTGAGCGCGGCAGACCGGAGGTGTGCCGGGCCAACTGTTCGACGGTGATCTCCGCACCGTCCCGACTCGGCACCGCGCTACCCGGCGGCAGCAGATCACGCACCGGGGTGTCCAGCCGGATCCGGTCCTGCACCACCGCTTCGGCCAGCATCAGAGCGGTGAAGGTCTTGGTGATCGAGCCGATCTCGAAGATCGTGTCCGCTCCGGGAGCCGGGCCGTCGGGCAGCCGCGTCCGTCCGGTGCCGGCCACCCGGGTGGTTCCGTCGGCTTCGATCAAGCCGAGGGTTGCCCCGACGTGGCGGCGGCCGAGCTGAGCCAGCGCGGCCTCGAACGGGTCGCTCACGCCCGGCCGTACTTCTTGTGCACGGCCTGCTTCGACACGCCGATCACGGCCGCGATCTCCGCCCACGACATCCCACGGACCCGGGCCCGGCGCACCACGCTGGCCTCGAGCCGGTCGGCCGCCTGCTCTCAGCCGGGCCGCCGCCGCGAGCGCCGCTCGGGGATCCTCATCGCCGGCCGCAAGCGCCAGATCGGCCACGTCCTGCACCTCCATCGGAACTCCTTCCACCTCGGAAAGGCGTCAACTCTGGTTGACAGACTAGCTGCGGGACGACCGGCATCGTCAATCTAGGTTGACGGCTGTCGGCCGGTCACGGCTGGGTGCCGGTGGCGGTCGGCAGTAGAGTTTCCGGTTGTGGCTGGACCCGATTTCTCTGTGGCACTGAACGACCTCGACAAGGCGCTGACCTCGATCGAGGCCGTCGTCGACCCCGATCGCACGCGGGCGGAGATCGCCGAACTGCAGGAGCAGGTCGCGGCCCCGAACCTGTGGGACGACCCCGAGAACGCCCAGCGGGTCACCTCCCGGCTGTCGTCGCTCCAGGCCGAGATCGACCGGGTGGCGAACCTGCGCTCGCGGCTGGACGACCTGGCCGTGATGGTCGAGCTCGGCCAGGAGGAAGGCGATGCCGCCAGCCTGATCGAGTCCGAAGCCGAGCTCGCCTCGCTGCAGAAGGCGATCGACGCGCTCGAGGTGCGGACCCTGCTGTCCGGGGAGTACGACGCAGCGCGAGGCGCTGGTCACCATCCGGTCCGAGGCCGGCGGGATCGACGCCGCCGACTTCGCCGCCATGCTGCTGCGGATGTACCTGCGCTGGGCCGAGCGGCACCACTACACCGCCGAGGTCTACGACACCTCCTACGCCGAAGAGGCGGGGATCAAGTCGGCCACCTTCCAGGTCAAGGCGCCGTTCGCGTACGGCACGCTGTCGGTCGAGCAGGGCACCCACCGGCTGGTCCGGATCTCCCCGTTCGACAACCAGGGCCGGCGGCAGACGTCGTTCGCCGGCGTCGAGGTGCTGCCGGTGACCGAGGAGGCCGACCACATCGAGATCCCCGAGGCCGACCTGCGGATCGACGTCTTCCGGTCCTCCGGTCCGGGCGGGCAGAGCGTGAACACCACCGACTCGGCGGTGCGGATCACCCACCTGCCGACCGGCATCGTGGTCTCCTGCCAGAACGAGAAGTCGCAGCTGCAGAACAAGGCGGCGGCGCTGCGGGTGCTGCAGTCCCGGCTGCTGGAGAAGGCCCGGCAGGACCGCGAGGCCGAGATGAACGCGCTGAAGGGCGACGGCAGCAACAGCTGGGGCTCCCAGATGCGGTCGTACGTGCTGCACCCGTACCAGATGGTCAAGGATCTGCGGACCGACTACGAGGTGTCCTCCCCGGATGCGGTCTTCGACGGGGAGATCGACGGCTTCATCGAGTCCGGCATCCGCTGGCGCCGGATGGGCGCGCGCGCTCCTAGCAGCATGCGCGCGCGTGCGCGTTGATCGCCGAGGAACGCAGCGCCTCACCTAGACTCATCCGTGGCCGTCCGCCGCTGTGTCCTGCAGCGTCGGAACTCCTCTACCCGGCCGAGGCAACTCCGTGATTCGTTTCGAGAATGTGTCCAAGGTCTACGACGGCCAGCGCCGCGCGGCGCTGGAGGACGTCAACGTCGACATCGAAAAGGGCGAGTTCGTCTTCCTGGTCGGCGCCTCCGGATCGGGCAAGTCGACCTTCCTGCGGCTGATCCTGCGGGAGCAGCGGCCGACGAAGGGCAAGGTGTTCGTCGCCGGCCGGGAGCTGAACAAGCTGCACAGCTGGAAGATCCCGGCGATGCGCCGGCAGATCGGCACGGTGTTCCAGGACTTCCGGCTGCTGCCCAACAAGACGGTGACCGACAACGTCGCGTTCGCGCTCCAGGTGATCGGCAAGCCGTCGTCGACCATCCGACGGGTCGTCCCCGAGGTGCTGGAGCTCGTCGGTCTGCAGGGCAAGGGCGGCCGGCTGCCGGAGGAGCTGTCCGGCGGTGAGCAGCAGCGGGTGGCGATCGCCCGGGCGTTCGTCAACCGGCCGATGATCCTGATCGCCGACGAGCCGACCGGAAACCTCGACCCCGGCACGAGCGTCGGCATCATGAAGCTGCTGGACCGGATCAACCGGGCGGACACCACCGTGCTGATGGCCACCCACGACTCGACGATCGTCGACCAGATGCGCAAGCGGGTGATCGAGCTCGACGACGGGGGCGTGGTCCGCGACCAGAGCCGCGGCGTGTACGGCTACCAGTGAGCCGCCGCTCGCGGCCTGAATCCGCCGACGTCACCGAACCGTCCGTACGACACCGAGCCTCGAGGTAATTGCTGATGCGTTTCCGCCACATCTTGTCCGAGACCCGAGCCGGGTTGCGGCAGAACCTGACCATGACGCTGGCCGTCATCATGACGATGTGGGTGTCGCTGTCCCTGTTCGGCGCCGGGCTGCTGGCCAGCCAGCAGGTGGACCTGATGAAGGGCCGCTGGTACGAGAAGATCGAGATCTCGGTCTTCCTGTGCACCAAGGACACCCGCGGCGACCAGTGCGACCCCGGCGTCGACGCCACCCAGGCTCAGAAGGACGAGATCCGCCGCACGCTGGAGAGCAATCCGGAGGTCGCGCCCGGCGGCATCTACTTCGAGACCAAGGAAGAGGCGTACGCGGACTTCCAGCAGGCCTACGAAGGCAGCCCGATCCAGGACTCGCTGACGGTCGACCAGATGCAGGAGTCGTTCCGGGTCAAGCTGAAGAACCCCGAGCAGTACCAAGGGGTCGTGAGCTCGGTGGTCGGCCTCAAGGGCGTGCAGAAGGTCCAGGACCTCCATCAGTTGCTGGACCCGTTCTTCCGCGCCCTCAACGTGTTGCAGTGGTCGACCGGCGGCGCCTCGGTCCTGCTGCTGCTGGCCTCGGCGCTGCAGATCGGCAACACCATCCGGCTGGCCACCTTCGCCCGACGGCGAGAGATCGGCATCATGCGGCTGGTCGGCGCCAGCAACTTCTACATCACCGTGCCGTTCCTGCTGGAGGCCGTGTTCTCGGCCCTGATCGGCATCGCGCTGGCCTGCGCGACGCTGGCCGCCGGGGTGTACTTCTGGATCATCAACGGGGTCGCCCAATCGGTCCGGTTCGTCGCCTGGATCGGCTGGCGGCAGACCGGCCTGGCGATGCTGGGCATCGTCTTGGTGGGCGTGGTCCTCGCGGTCATCCCGACCCTGGTGACGACTCGGCGCTATCTGCGGGTCTGACCGTCGCGGCGGGTCGATCACATCAGTCACATGTGAATCATCAGTTAACTGCTGATAACCCGATTTACTCAACTCTCAGTTGAGACTTCACGCGCTATATCGGCGAGTATTTGGCGCCACGCCCGGTTTTGCCCTTGCACCGCGGCTCGTCGGTCTGCATATCATGCCCACGCTGATACGGTCCTGCGCTCCCTGTGTGCGGCCGATTCGGTGGGCTCGACCTCACCCGGAGGTCATGGGGCGGGTCACACCAACTGAACATGCTGATTGGGGAAAGCTGTGGTTCCGGATCTTCCCTACGACCGCTTGGTCGTTCCGGACGGCAGCGAAGCGCTGGAGCACGGCGGTCGCTTCGCCAGACTGGCCAGGAGTCTTCGATTCCGGGTCAACTCTGCGTCCGAGGTCAAGACATCTGGCCGATCGTCGACGGTTGTCGGCGGTTCGCGGACGCGCGCCGGTGCGGCGCGCCCGCGAGCCTGGGTGACTGCTCTTGCCATCGCGCTGTCCACCGCCGTCGCCCTCACCCTGTTCGCCCCTGCGGCCGGCGCCGACGACCTCACCGACCATCGGGCTCGGGTCAAGCAGCAACTGGCGCAGACCCGGAACGAGCTCAGCGAATCCAGCCATGCCCTGACCCGGGCCGGCATCGCCGTCGACAAGGCCCAGGCCAAGCTCGACCTGGCCCGCCAGCAGCTTGCGCAGACCCGGAAAGAGCTCAGGGTCGCCAAGGCCAAGGACGTCGCGATGGCCGCCAAGCTGAAGAAGGCCAAGGCCGACCTGGCCGCGGCCAAGGCCGCGGTCGTCGCGCGGCCAGGCCGCGCTCGACGCCCAGCAGGCGACCGCCGGCCAGATGGTCCGTGACCAGTACCAGCAGCAGAACAACCTGCTGCCGCTCGCCGCCCTGATGGGCACCCAGTCCACCGAGGAGCTGCAGACGCGGCTGCAGTGGTCGACCACGATGTTCGACACGGCACAGGCCACGATCGACCGGCTGACCGTCATCCAAGCGTCAGCTCGAACGCGGCCAGGGCGAGACAGGCCGCACTGGAAGCCCAGATCGCCGCCGATCGCCGCGAGGCCGCCGCGAACCTCAAGGTCAAGAAGGCCCTCGAGGCGCGCGCCGCCGCCCAGAAGGCCGATGTCGCCCGGCTGCTCGCGCAGCGCCGGCACACCGAGCGCGGCGGCCGCCAAGGATGTGGCCAAGGACAAGGCCCGGTACGCCAAGCTGACCCGCGAGCGGGCCTCGGTGGAGCACCGCATCGCCGTCCGGATCGCCAAGGCCAAGGCCGCGGCCGCCCGCCAGCGGGCCGCTCGACGCGCCGCCGCCAAGGCAGCGGCCGCCGCTCGCCGGGCGAACAAGGCCAGCAAGAGCTCGGGCGGTTCCAACCACTCCAGCAGGCCGGCCCGACGCAAGAGCTCCGGCTCGGGCGGGTCGACCGCCGGCCACGGGTTCTCCTACCCGGTCTCGGCGCCGATCACCTCCCCGTACGGGCATGCGCTTCCATCCGGTGCTGCACTACTGGAAGCTGCACGACGGCACCGACTTCGGCGCCGGCTGCGGCACCGCGATCCGGGCCCCGCACTCCGGCCGCGTCGCCGAGCGCTACTACAACGCCGGCTACGGCAACCGGCTGATGATCGACCACGGCTACATCGGCGGCTACTACGTGACCACCGGCTACAACCACGCCATCCGCTACACCGTGCGCGTCGGCCAGCACGTCAGCAAGGGCCAGGTGATCGGCTACGTCGGCACCACCGGCTTCTCCACCGGCTGCCACCTCCACCTGATGGTCTGGCTCAACGGCCACGTCGTCAACCCCATGCGCTGGTTCTGACCCGCTCGCACCCTGGCGCGGCCGCCGCGCCGCTGTCGGATTCCCACGGTGATACGTGCGGACGCGATCCGACAGCGAGCGAGCCGCCCCGGGCTGGGGGATCAGCGCAGGAATGGGGAGGATAGGTGCCATGGCGAAGGAGAAGGGCCGCAAGTTGGTCGCGCAGAACCGCAAGGCTCGGCACGACTATCACATCCACGACACCTACGAGGCGGGGATCGTGCTCAGCGGCACCGAGGTCAAGTCGCTGCGGGAGGGTCGGGCCAATCTGACCGACGCGTTCGCCACCGTCGACGACGGGGAGGTGTGGCTGCGGTCCGCCCACATTCCCGAGTACAGCCACGGCACCTGGACCAACCACACCGCGCGGCGCACCCGCAAGCTGTTGCTCAACCGCAAGGAGATCAACCGGATCGAGCGCGAACTGGTGAACTCGGGCACCACGTTGGTGGCGCTGGCCATCTACTTCTCCGACGGGTACGCCAAGGTCGAGATCGCCGTGGCGACCGGCAAGCGGGAGTACGACAAGCGCCAGACCCTCGCCACCCGCGAGTCCAAGCGCGAGGCCGAGCGAGCCCTGGCCGCCCGGAATCGCGGAGAGTGACCATGGTCGACGCCCGCCCCCGTGCGCTCGGCCGCGCCCAGCGACCGGTCCGCCTGCTCCTCGCGCTGTTCCTCGCCCTGTCCGGCGCCTTCGCGGTGCTGTGGGCCGGCGCGTCACCGGCCCATGCCGCCGATGATCAGATCGACTCCTTCACGATCGACTACGACATGCAGCCGAGCGGTGTGCTGAAGGCCAAGGAGACGATCGTCTGGCGGTTCGGCAGCAACTCGGGCCGCCACGGCATCAAGCGGAACTTCATCATCCGGGAGAAGTACGACGACACCCAGGACGCGGTCTACACGATCACCAACATCGACGTCGAGACATCGGCGGGGGTCTCGAATCAGTTCAGCTCGTCGGTCGACGAGCAGGAGGACGGCCGGCTGGAGATCTTCGAGCTCAAGATCGGCGATCCGGACGAGACGATCTCCGCCGACACCGCGACCTACACGATCTCCTACGACGTGACCGGCGCGATGCGTACCTTCCCGAACGAGAACCCGCCGTACGACGAGTTCTTCTGGGACGCGATCGGCACCGGGAACCCGGCGATCAGCAAGGTCGTCGATCACCGCCAAGGTGCCCGGCGGCGCCCAGGACAGCTCCTGCTTCGCCGGCCCGGCCCGGAGCACGGCGACCTGCGACGTCGACAAGATCGCCAACGACGGCACGGCCACGTTCAGCCAGGACAACCTGCCGGCCGAATCAGGGCGTCTCGATCGGGGTCAAGATCGCTCCGGGCCTGGTCGCCGACAACAAGCCGCACCTCGAGCCCGACGGCTCCAAGCTGACCTCCGGCGAGAAGCTCGGCGCGCTCATCCTCGGCGCGCTCGGCCTGGTGGTGGTCGTCGGTTCGCCGGTGGTGGGCGTCCTCTGGTGGCGGAAGAACGGCCGGGATCAGCGGTACGCCGGTCTCGCCCCCGGTACGACGCCGCTGGCCGGCCAGGAGGCGCACATCGTGCCGAGCGACCCCGACATCCCGATTCCGGTGGCCTTCTCGCCGCCGCGGATCCCGGTCGGCGAAGCCGGCCTGCTGATCGACGGCCAGGTGGACACCCGGGAGACGGCGGCGACGATCATCGATCTCGCGGTCCGCGGCGGCCTCAAGGTCGAGAGCCAGAACGACGAACGACTTCCGGGTCACCCTCATCGACCCGAATGTCGCCGCGGCCCCGCACGAGATGGTCCTGCTGACCAGCCTGTTCAACGGCGAGCCGCCCGGTGCCACCAGGGATCTGTCCACCCAGGGCAGCCTGCTCACCGCCCACACGGCCATGAGCGATTCGGTCCGCAACCAGGTGACCTCACGAGGCTGGTTCCGGAAGATGCCGTCGGCGACGGCGACCGGCAGCTTCGGATTCGGCGTGATCGCGCTGGCCATCTTCGGCGCGTTCTCGCTCGGCGCCTGGGTGCTGTGGATCCTGGTCCCGCTGCTGCCGATCGTCATCACGGTGCTGGTGATCCGGACCAAGCTGCGCCGCGGTCAGCGGACCGCCGAAGGCCGAGCCGTCTGCGACCAGGTCGAGGGTTTCCAGACCTATCTGGCCACCGCCGAGGCCGACCAGCTCCGATTCGAGGAGGGCGAGGACATCTTCTCCCGCTACCTGCCCTGGGCGATCATCTTCGAGCTGGCCGATCGGTGGGCCGAGATCTGCGCCGACCTGGTCAGGATGGGCCGGCTGCCGGACGCGGTGCCGTACTGGTACGTCGGCAACTACCACATGTCCAACTTCAACACCGGGTTCGTGACCGGCAGCCTGGCCACCGCGGCCACGCCGGTCGCGTCCTCGGGCAGCAGCGGCTCCGGCTTCGGTGGCGGCAGCTCGTTCAGCGGTGGCGGGTTCTCCGGCGGCGGTGGTGGTGGCGGCGGAAGCAGCAGCTGGTGAGCGCGCCGACGCACCGGCGAGCGTCTCCGGCCGGTTGGCTTCCTAGCGGACGTCGACCAGATCCACCACGAAGATCAGCGTCTCCCCGGGCCCGATCACGCCGCCGGCGCCGCGGTCTCCGTAGGCCAGGTGGGGCGGGATGACCAGTTTGCGCCGGCCGCCGACCTTCATCCCGGTGACGCCGGTGTCCCAGCCCGCGATGACCCGTCCGGCGCCGAGCGGGAAGTCCAGCGGCGCGCCCCGGTTGTAGGACGCGTCGAACTCCTCACCGGTGCTGAACGCGACTCCGACGTAGTGCACGCGGACCTGCCGGCCCGGAGTGGCCTCAGCCCCGTCGCCCACCGTCAGATCGGTGATCTCGAGGTCGTCTGGAGGAGTGCCGTCGGGAAAGTCGATTTCTGGTTTGTCGGTCATCCGGCAACCCTAGTGGTCACGCCGACCGCTGGCGCCGGCGAGATGAGGGGTCGCTCCGGGGAGTGCCTGATGGTTCATCGCGCTCGCGACGACCATGCTTTACGCATGAACGCCATCTATGAGCATCCCAGCCTCAAAATGCATGTCACCACCGAGCAGCGCGATCGAGCCGAGTCCTGGCTCAAAGAGGCGTACGCGGACGGTCGGATCAGCGAACTCGAGTTCGACCAGCGGATCGGACAGGTCCTCTCCGCGGTGAGTCGCAAGGACCTGAACGAAGCCTTCTACGGGCTGGTCCAGGTCCCCACACCTTCCCGGGCGCTCGGGGTGCACCCGGCCTACCAGCCGCTCGTCCGGCCCGAGACCAGGCAGCAGGCCGGACGCGGAGTCGCCGGTTTCGCGCACTTCTCGTTCTTCTTCATGTGGCTCTTCGGGCCCGGCCTGGTCTACGCCCTGTCCTCACCCGGGACGTACGCCCGTCGGGAGGCGGCGAAGGCGTTCAACTTCCAGCTGATCTCCACCATCGCGTTCTTCACGCATGGCTCATCATCGGCGGGATCACGAACAGCGATCTGATCGGCGGACTGTTCGGACTGCTCGCACTGGGTTGGTTCATCCTGACCATCGTCGGCGGGGCCAAGGCCCTGCAGGGCGAGGACTGGAAGAACCCGGTGAAGAGCGTGGTCAAGCTCGAGGTGCTCTCCGAGAAGTAGCGAGGTGGCGGCGCCGGCTCCCGACGGGGGCCGGCGCCGTCGCACGTCGGCGGCCAGTCATCCGGAATCAATACCGGATGCCGCGGCGTTCACCGACAGGTAAGCTGATCACGCACGGCGAGCGCGATGCGCGAGCGGTGTGACAACTCAACAGGGGGTGATCGGTTTCGACTTGGGTCGATAGTCCCAGGTGAAGCGGGCCGAGAATCCAAGGTCAACTCGTTAATGTCCCTTGGAAACCAATAAGTGCCGAGAATAAAACTCAAGCACACTTCGCTCTCGCTGCCTAAGCAGTGATCGAAGGGTCAGTCCGGGCGTGCCTTCGTCCCGGGTCCTGGCCTCATCAAGGAGGCTTACCTGCTAGGAGTCGTCTGAGGACCTAGCAGGGACATGAACTGAGACTGGGCTTGTCTGCAACGTGCTGGCGCGAGTGCAGGAGCCGAGAAACCGTCTAGCCAGCTGCGCCCGGAGAAGACCTGGTTCGTCGCTCGAGGACGCGGGTTCGATTCCCGCCACCTCCACCCCTGAACGCCCGGCACGACCCCGTCCACTTCGGTGGCCGGGGTCGTTTCGTCGGTGCTTGCTGGCAGACTGCCCAGCAGTCCGGACGAAAGGGTGTCCCATGAGCCAGACCCGAGCCGAGGGCACGTTCGAAGTGGCCAGCTTCGACGCGGTCGACGTCCCGCCTGCGGTCGCGATCACCACCGCGATGGAAACCGGCGTCGCCACCATGGAGAAGCGGTACGCCGGCGAGGTCGAGGGCCGCTCGGCGACCCTGTTCACCTCGGCCCGCAACGCTGACAGCGGTGCGGGGAGCTACGTGGCCCTGGAATCGTTCGAGGGCAGCCTCAACGGCGTGACCGGTTCCTTCAACTTCGTGCATGCGGCCTCGACCCACGGCGAGGACCGCTACGGCGAGTCCTTCGCCATCGTCGAGGCCAGCGGGACCGACGGTCTGGCCGGGATCAGCGGCGGCGGCGGGATGACCATCGACGAGGACGGCACCCATCGGGTGTGGTTCGACTACACCCTCGGCGACTGAGCGGCCCGCTCAGCGAGGCAGCCGGTCCTGGCGGGCCTCCACCAGCGACTTGGGAGCGGTGAGCCGCCAGGCCTCGTAGGTCAGCTCGGCCAGCTCGCGGCGATCGACGAGCTCCAGGTAGACCACGACCCAGCCGAAGCCGCCCGCGGTGAACTGCACCTCGAACGCCTCGGGGCGCTCGGCCACCAGCGCGAGCTGCTCGGCGACCAGCTGCTTGAGGCCGACGGTCTGCGTCGCCTCCCAGAGATAGCCGAACGTGTGGCCGTGCACCCGGAACGTCGAGTAGCGCGCACCGTCGGTCCGCTCCACTTCCTCGAGCTGTTCGGTCAGGGCGATGAAGTCGCCTGCGCGCGTACCCACACCGACATCCAAGCAGTGGAGGATGGGCCGGTGACCTATCTGCCTCCGATCCGCGACCCGATCCGGATCATCGGCCGCCGCCGCTTCGACTTCGATCGGCAGATCGTGGTGATGGGCATCGTCAATCGGACCCCTGATTCGTTCTTCGACCAGGGCGCCACGTTCGGCCTGGACCGGGCCGTCGAAGCCGCGCTGGCCGCGGCCGAGGCGGGTGCCGGCTGGATCGACATCGGCGGCGTGCCCTTCTCCCCGGACGCCGCCGAGGTCAGCGAGGCGGAGGAGATCGACCGGGTGGTTCCGGTGGTCGCGGCCGTCGCCGGCGTCAGCGACATCGTCATCTCGGTCGACACGTTCCGCCCGGAAGTCGCCGCCCGGAGCATCGAGGCGGGTGCCGCGGTGATCAACGACACCACCGGACTTCATGATCATGATCTGGCCAGGGTGGTCGGCGGCTCGAACGCCACGCTGGTGATCACCCACAGCAAGGCCCGGCCCCGGCAGCACCTGCCGCGGCCGACGTACGACGATGTCGTGGCCGAGGTGAAGGCCTTCCTGGCCGACCGGATCCAGCTCGCCGTCGATCTCGGGGTCGACGAATCCAGGATCGTCATCGATCCCGGGCACGACCTCAACAAGAACACCCGGCACTCGCTCGAGCTGACCCGGCGGCTGAGCGAGATCGCCGATCTGGGGCTGCCGCTGCTGGCCGCGGTCTCCAACAAGGACTTCGTCGGCGAGGCGACCGGCCGGCCGAAACCCGAGCGGATGCCGCCGTCGATCGCCGCGGCGACGATCTGCGCGCTGAACGGTGCCCGCATCCTGCGGATGCACGACGTCGCCGCGTCGGTGGCCGCCGCCGAACTGATCGAGGCCGTCCTGGGCTTCCGCGAGCCGGCGTACGAGCGGCACAACGTTGACTGACCGAGGCTCGACTGAACTGTCGGCCGGTCAAACTACGCTGACGCCATGACGGTCTGGGAGCGCGGGCAGGTGCTCGCCCTGGCCCCCGATACCGGCTCCCGGAGTGCCGCCGTCGCGCTGGCGCGCGCGGACCGCTGGTCGCAGACCGGCCGGCAGGAGTCGGTGATCTGGGGTCGCTGCCAGGGCAGCCGGACCGACGCCCTACCTCACGGCGGTGGTGCTGGACGACACCCCGGCGTACTCGTGCACCTGCCCGAGCCGGAAGTTCCCGTGCAAGCACGCGCTGGCCCTGATGCTGCTGGCGGGCGACGGCACGCTGCCCGCGGGCGAGCCGCCGGCGTACGCGGCCGAATGGCTCAAGCGCCGCGAGGAGCGGGCCGCTCGACCGGAGGCGCCGACGCGGACGCCCGGTGAACTGGCCGATCCGGAAGGTGCGGCGAAACGAGCCGCCGCCCGGGTCGCGCGGGTCGCCGGTGCGCTGGACGAGCTGGATCGCTGGCTGCACGACCAGCTCCGCGGCGGCCTCGCGGGTCTGGAGCGGGCCGGGTACGCGCCGTTCGACGCGATCGCCGCCCGGATGGTGGATGGCCAGGCGCCGGGCGTGGCCGGTCTGCTGCGCGCCCTGCCCGGGGAGATCGCCGGTGACGGTTGGCCGGGCCGGCTGCTCGACCAGTTCGGCCTGCTGCACCTGTTGATCGAGGCCCATCGCAGTCTTGACCGGCTCGATCCGGAACTGGCGGCGACCGTGCGGTCACGGATCGGCTATCCGGTCGCCAAGGACGAGGTGCTGGCCAGGCCGGCGGTGACCGACCACTGGCTCGCTCTGGGCATGGTGGAGACCGTGGAATCCCGGCTGGAAACGCGACGGGTCTGGCTGTACGGCGCCGAGACCGGCCGCTGGGCGGTCCTGCTGAGCTTCGCCCCGATCGGCGGTTTCCTCACCTCCGAGGCGCTCGCCGGTGATCGGGTCCACGCGGCTCTGCACTTCTATCCCGGCTCCGGACAGCTTCGCGCGCTGGTCGGCGCCCGAACCAGCACGACCCAGCCGCCGGTCTACCCGGCCGCCCTGACCCTCGGCGAAACCCAGCGGCGGTTCGCCGAACTGCTCGCCGCCGATCCGTGGGCCACCCGGATGCCGGCCGCGCTCGACGTCACACCGATCAGGCCGACCGACCCGGGGGAGCGCTGGCGGCTGCGGGACGCCAGCGGAGCGGCCGTCGAGCTCACCGGGCTGCCGGCCGACCCGTGGCTGCTGCTGGCCTGCTCGGGCGGCGGTCCGATCACCGTCTTCGGCGAGTGGTCGCCGCGAGGCTTCCGGCCGTTGAGCGTGCTGCCGGATGATCAAGGAATCGGGTTCTCCACCGCGATGCTCGGCCAGGCCGCGTGATGATCAACCGCAGCGAACTGGTGACCGCTGCCTTGCTCGGTACCGACCGGCGGCCGCCGAACTTCCTCGGCGAGCCGGGCGAGCACGAGCCGGCGACGTTGCTGCTGGACCAGGCGGCTCGATCCGCTGTCGCGCTGCGAGCCGGGGTGGTTCTGCCCCAGGTGCCGCCGGCGCCAGTCGGGTCCCCTCGATCCGTTGATCATGGCTCCGGCCGCCGCGCAGTCGATCATGAGCCGGCTGCTGGCCCGACCGGTGATCGAGTTGATCAACGTCTGGTTGGCGTTGGCCGCGACTCGCGGCGTGGGGCTCGAGCCGGCCCTCTGGTCGGCGGTGATCTTGCTGGCGGCTCGCCGGCCTGATCTCGACCGGGTCCTGCTCGCCCAGGTCCTCGGTCCTCGCGGCCTGTGGTTCTGCGAACAGAACCCGCAGTGGCAGCGGTTGGCGACGGCGTTGCGGCGTGCTCGCACCGCGCCACCGGCGGTGACCGTTCCTGCCGAGCCGCCGAGCGCCCGCAACCGATCGTCGGCTCCTGACGAGGTGGGAGCAGGACCCGGAGCTGGATCCGATCGCCCAGCTGCGACTCGAGATCCACCAGGCGTTCGCCGATCATGATCATCAGGAGCCGCTGCCGTGACCCAAGATCAACTGCGGCCGCACGCCGAGGACGCGTTCTCCGCCGAGCTGACCGCGCTGGCCGCGGTGGATGATCGTCCGCGACCGCCTCGCTGGCGGCTGTCGCCCTGGGCGGTCGTCAAGTACCTGATGGGTACGACGCTGGCCGACGGGACGGTGATCACGCCCAAGTACGTGGGTTCCACCAGGCTGATGGAGGTCGCCATCGCCACCCTGGCGACCGACCGGGCGCTGTTGCTGCTCGGGGTGCCGGGCACCGCGAAGTCGTGGGTGTCGGAGCATCTGGCCGCCGCGATCTCGGGCAACTCGACCCTGCTGGTGCAGGGCACGGCGGGAACGGTGGAGGAATCGATCCGCTACGGCTGGAACTACGCCCGGCTGCTCGCCGAGGGCCCGAGCCCTCGCGCCCTGGTGCCCTCGCCGGTGATGACGGCCATGCGGACCGGGGCCATCGCCCGGGTCGAGGAACTGACCCGGATTCCGGCCGAGGTCCAGGACGCCTTGATCACCATCTTGTCGGAGAAGACGCTGCCGATCCCTGAACTGGCCGACGAGGCGCAGGCGATCAAGGGCTTCAACGTGATCGCCACCGCCAATGATCGCGACAAGGGCGTCAACGAGTTGTCGTCGGCGCTGCGGCGGCGGTTCAACACCGTCGTGCTGCCGCTGCCGGCCAGCGAGGAGGACGAGGTGGCGATCGTCACCAGCCGGGTGGCCGACCTGTCCTCGGCGCTGGAACTGCCGCCGGTCCCGCCCGCTGTGGAGGAGATCCGCCGGGTGGTCCGGGTGTTCCGCGAGCTGCGGTCCGGGGTGACCGAGGACGGCCGGACCAAGATCAAGTCCCCGTCCGGCACGCTGTCCACCGCCGAGGCGATCTCGGTGATCACCAGTGGCCTCGCCCTGTCGGCGCACTTCGGCACCGGCGTCCTGCGCCCGGCCGACATCGCCGCCGGCATCGTCGGTTCGGTGATCAAGGACCCGGTGGCCGACCAGGTCGCCTGGAGCGAGTACCTGGAGATCGTGGCCCGCGAGCGCGAGGGCTGGTCGGAGTTCTACAGCGCCTGCCGAGATGTCTCCTAGCGCGCTCGCGAGTCCTGAGCTTGTCGAAGGACCGTCATCAGACCCTTCGACAGGCTCAGGGATCGCAGCGATCGGAGCGCGGGTCGAGGTCTTCGGCATCCGGCATCACGGACCGGGGTCGGCCCGGTCGCTGGTCGCGGCGCTGGAGGCGTTCCAGCCGGACGCGGTGCTGATCGAGGGACCGGCGGACGCGGATCCGTTGCTGCGCTGGGTTCTGGCCGAGGGGATGGAGCCGCCGCTGGCCCTGTTGGCGTACGCACCCGACCAGCCGAAGCTCGCCGCCTTCTGGCCGTACGCGAGCTTCTCGCCCGAGTGGCAGGCGATGGTGTGGGCCGCTCGCGCCGGAGTCGAGACGGTCTTCTGCGACCTTCCGGCCGCCATGGTGCTGGCCCCGCGGACCAAGACCCTGCTGGACGACGATGATCACGACGAAGATCAGATCGATGATCGACGACGATGATCATGGACGCGTCGCGGTACAAGGTGGTGCACGACCCGCTCGGGGCGCTCGCCGAGGCCGCGGGCTACGACGATGCCGAACGCTGGTGGGACGATCTCGTCGAGTCCCGGCTGGACGGTTCGTCACCGTTCCCGATGATCACCGAGGCGATGGCCGAGCTGCGCCCGTCGATGACCGTCGGGCTCGGTGCGCGAGCTTCGCCGCGAGGCGTACATGCGCCAGACCATCCGCGCCGCACTCAAGCGCGGCCGTCGAGCGGGTGGCGGTGGTGTGTGGCGCCTGGCATGCCCCGGCGCTCGCCGGAACCCTGCCACCGCTCGTCCGGGACGCGAGGATCCTGCGGGGCACGCCCAAGCGCAAGGTGCGGCTGACCTGGGTGCCCTGGACCCACGAGCGGCTGGCCAGCAGCACCGGCTACGGCGCCGGCGTCGCCTCGCCGGGCTGGTACCACCACCTGTGGACCGCGCCGGACCAGCCGATCGCGCGGTGGCTGACCAAGGTCGCCCATGCCCTGCGGGCCAGGGATCTGATGACCTCCAGCGCTCACGTCATCGAAGCGGTCCGGCTCGCCGAGACCCTGGCGAGCCTGCGCGGGCGGCCGCTGGCCGGTCTGGCCGAGGTGACGGAGGCGACCCGCGCCGTGCTCTGCGACGGCGACGAACTGGCCGTCCGCTACGTCACCGATCATCTGGTCGTCGGTCAGGCCCTCGGCTCGGTCAGCCCCGACGTGCCGACCGTGCCGCTGGAGGCCGATCTCGTCGCGACCTGCCGGACCCTGCTGATCAGGCGGCAGGCCGTGCCGCGGATCCACGATCTCGACCTGCGCCGCTCCATCGACCAGGCGAGGTCCCGGCTGTTCCACCGGCTCCGGTTGCTCGGCCTGGACTGGATCCAGCCGGCCGAGAGCGCGGTCCAGGGTCAGGGCACGTTCCGCGAGACCTGGGAGTCCTGCTGGGAGCCGGAGTACGCCGTGGCGATCGTCGAAGCCGCCGTCTGGGGGACCACCGTCGAGTCCGCGGCCACCGAACGCGTGGCCCGGATCGCGGAGCAGGGCAGCCTGCTCGAGCTCACCGAGACGGTCGAACGCTGCCTGCTCGCCCAACTGCCCGAGGCGCTCGATCGGCTGTTGCGGGCGCTCGCCGACCGGGCCGCGCTCGACGCCGACGTCGTGCATCTGATGGACGCCCTGCCACCCCTGGCTCGGGCGCACCGCTACGGCGATGTTCGCGGCACCGACACCACGGCGTTGCGCGCAGGTCGCCGAGGTGCTGGTCGTGCGGATCTGCGCCGGCCTGCCGCGGGCGGTCGCGGGCCTGGACGAGGACGGCGCGGTCATGATGCGCCGCCGGATCGACCGGGTGAGCGGCGCGCTCGGACTGCTGACCGCGGCCGAGTCGACGACCGACGACGCGCCGGACCGCGGCGACGACCTCCGCCGGCAGTGGCTGACCACCTTGGGTTCGCTGGTCGACCGCACCGATCTGCCGGGCGTGCTGCTCGGCCGGATCGTCCGGCTGCTGCTGGACGCCGAACAGCTGAGCGATGTCGCGGTCCGGGTCGAGCGGGCGCTGTCCCACGGGGTCGAGGCGAGAGCGAAGGCCGGCTGGGTGGACGGCTTCTTCGCCGACGGTGCGCTGCTGCTGATCCACGACGCCGGGCTGCGCGCCTTGCTCGACGGTTGGGTCGCCGGCCTGGACGAGCGTGAGTTCGTCGAGCTGTTGCCACTGGTCCGCCGCACCTTCGGCACCTTCAGCCCGGCGGAACGCCGGACCCTGGCCGGCCGGATCTCGGCCGGAGATGATCATGACTCGCACGCGGTCGGTGACGATCTCGATCCGGAGCGGGCCGCGATCGCGCTCGCGACCGTGGAGATGATCTTGGGTGGTGGTCGATGACGCACCGATGATCCTGATCAGCGCCGACGCTGGCGACTGCTGCTCGGCGAGGCGGCCGAGGAGCAGCTCGGCGACGTCGCTGAGCCGCGCCGAGCGGGACATGGACCGGGCGCTCGCCGCGCTCTACGAGCCGGGCGAGGCCGACGGAGACGGCCCGCGGCAGAGCGGTGGGCTCGGTTCGTCGGCGCCGCGGGTGGCCAAGTGGCTGGGCGACATCCGCACCTACTTCCCGACCAGCGTGGTCCAGGTCATGCAGCGGGACGCGATCGAGCGGCTCAACCTGACCTCGATGCTGCTCGAGCCCGAGCTGCTGGATTCGGTGCAGGCCGACGTCCACCTGGTCAGCACGCTGGTCAGTCTCAATCAGGTGATGCCGGAGACGACGCGGCGGACCGCCCGGCTGGTGGTGGGGAAGGTCGTCGCCGAGATCGAGAAGCGGATCGCCAGCAGAACCCGCGCGGCGGTCAACGGAGCGGTCAGCCGGGCGACCCGGACCCGGCGGCCGCGACCGCGCGACATCGACTGGAACGCCACGATCAGGCGCAATCTGGCGCACTACCTGCCGGAGCACCGCACCGTCGTGCCGCACCGGCTGGTGGGCTACGGCCGCAGCGCCCAGGCCGTCGGCAAGGACGTCATCGTGGCGATCGACCAGTCGGGTTCGATGGCCGAGTCGGTGGTCTACGCGGCCGTCTTCGGGGCGACGCTGGCGTCCATCCGCTCGGTGCGGACCTCGCTGATCGCCTTCGACACCGAGATCGTCGACCTGACCGACAAGCTGACCGATCCGGTGGACGTGCTGTTCGGCTGCCAGCTCGGCGGCGGCACCGACATCAACCGGGCGATCGCGTACGCGCCAGCAGCTGATCACCCGGCCGACCGAGTCGATCCTGGTGCTGATCTCCGACCTCTACGAGGGCGGGATCGCGACCGAGCTGCTGCGCCGGATCGCCGAGCTGCTCCGCAGCGGCGTGACGGTGATCGTGCTGCTGGCGTTGTCGGACTCCGGTGCGCCCGCCTACGACCATGATCACGCCGCCGCCCTCGCCGAGCTGGGCGTTCCCGCCTTCGCGTGCACTCCGGATCAGTTCCCCGACCTGCTGGCGGTGGCCATCGGTCGCGGCGACATCGCCCAGTGGGCGGCGACGACCGCCGCCGCGCAGCGCCTCGCGCTCCTGAGAGGCAGTCGTGACCGTTATGTACGCAACGCTTTGTCGGCCGTCCGGCCGTAATCCGCCGTGAGAGGATCGCCCCTGTGAGCGCCGTTCCTTCCGTGTCCTATTCGATCACCGTGCGGCTTGAGGTTCCGGCCGGCGGGGCCTCGGTCAGTCAGCTGACCACGGCCGTTGAGCATGCCGGCGGCGCGATCACCGCGCTGGACGTCACCGCGTCGGGTCACGAGCGGCTGCGGATGGACGTCACCTGCGCGGCCCGGGACACCGAGCACGCCGACCAGTTGGTCGAGGTGATGCGCCAGGTGCCGGGCGTGGTGATCGGCAAGGTCAGCGACCGGACGTTCCTGATGCACCTCGGCGGCAAGATCGAGATGAATTCCAAGCACCCGATCCGCAACCGCGACGATCTGTCGATGATCTACACCCCGGGTGTCGCGCGGGTCTGCCTGGCGATCGCCAAGAACAAGGAGGATGCGCGGCGGCTGACCGTCAAGCGCAACAGCATCGCGGTGATCACCGACGGCTCGGCCGTGCTGGGCCTGGGCAACATCGGGCCGGAGGCCGCGATGCCGGTGATGGAGGGCAAGGCGGCGCTGTTCAAGCGGTTCGCCGGCATCGACGCCTGGCCGCTGTGCCTGGACACCCAGGATGTCGAGGAGATCATCACCGTGGTCAAGGCGGTCGCGCCGGGCTTCGCCGGCATCAACCTGGAGGACATCTCGGCGCCGCGATGCTTCGAGGTCGAGCGCCGGCTCCGCGAGCTGCTGGACATCCCGGTCTTCCACGATGATCAACACGGCACCGCGATCGTGGTGGTCGCCGCGCTCTACAACGCGTTGCGGGTGGTCGAGAAGGACATCGCCGACGTGCGGATCGTGATGTCCGGGGCCGGCGCCGCCGGGACCGCGATCATCAAGTTGCTGCTGGCCGCGGGGGCGCAGCACGTGGTGGTGGCCGACATCGAGGGCGTGGTGCACCGGGGCCGGGAGGGCCTGTCGGGCGAGCTCGGCTGGCTCGCCGAGAACACCAACGCGCTGGGCGTCACCGGTTCGCTGAAGGAGGCCGTGGTCGGGGCCGACGTCTTCATCGGGGTGTCGGCGCCGAATGTGCTGACCGGCGACGGACGTGGCCGGGATGGCGGAGCGTTCGATCGTCTTCGCGCTGGCCAATCCCGAGCCGGAGGTGGATCCGGCCGAGGCGACCAAGCATGCCGCCGTGGTGGCCACCGGCCGCTCGGACTTCCCCAACCAGATCAACAACGTGCTGGCGTTCCCGGGGGTGTTCCGGGGCCTGCTGGATGCCCAGTCGGCCGAGATCACTCCGCTGATGCTGCTCGCCGCGGCCAAGGCGCTGGCCGGCGTGGTGACCGACGACGAACTCAATGCGGCCTACATCATGCCGAGCGTCTTCCACGCCGACGTGCACACGGTGGTGGCCGCCGCCGTGCGACGCGCCGCCGGCGGACCGGTCGAACTGCCCACCGACACCGAAGTCGTCATTTAATGAGGTCATGACGCACTCCGCTCCGCCGAGGGAACGAACCGTCCCCTCGACCCGGGGTCGGCCGGTCGCGGTCGTCGGCGGCCGTCCTGGCGGTGCTGGTGCAGGTGTGGGGGCTCTATCGGGTGACCGGGCCGCCGACGCCGCCGTGGTTCCCCAACGCCGACAAGGTCGAGCACGCGGTGGGCTTCGCCGTACCCGTGTTCCTGGTGCTGCTGGCCATCTGGCTCGGGCGTCAGGTGCGGACCCGGACGATTCTCGTCGTGGCGGTGGTCTTCGGCGTCCATGCCGTGCTCAGCGAGATCATCCAGCACACGTTCTACCGGGACCGTTCCGGCGATCCGCTCGACGTCCTCGCCGACTGGTCGGGCATCATCGTCGGGGTGTGCGGATTCCTGGTCATCTCCCGCCGCGGCCGCCAGGCGGACCGGAAAAACCGCACCCGATGAGCCGCCGCGACCCGATGGCCGGTGATGTCCTGATCGCCAGCGTGCTGCTGGCTGACGGCGTCTTCAACCAGACGGTCGTGCTGGTGCTGGACTGCGACGAGGACGGCTCGCTCGGCGTGATCTTGAACGAGATCTCCCAGACCCCGCTCGATGCGGTGCTGCCGGACTGGGTGGGCGCGGTCTCGAAGCCGCGGCTGCTGTTCCACGGCGGTCCGGTCTCGCCGAACGGCGCGATCTGCCTGGCCAGCATCGCGGTCCCGGGCGAGGAACCGCCGGGCTGGCGCCCGCTGTTCGACACGGTCGGGCTGCTGCACCTGGACACGCCGATCGAGATCGTCGCCGGCGCGTACCGGGACCTGAGGATCTTCGCCGGCTACGCCGGTTGGGGGGCGGGCCAGTTGCAGGCGGAGATCGCCGAGGGCATGTGGCACGTGGCGTCGGCCGAGTATGCCGACGTCTTCGGCGATCGCCCGCTGGAGCTGTGGCGGCGGGCGCTCCGGCGCCAGAAGTCCGACTCGCGCTGTTCTCCACCTGGCTGGAGGACCCGGATCTCAATTGAGCGCCGTCGGACCTGCACCGCGCCGCGGTCGCACGGGCGGCGAGCGCGCCGTGCCCGGCATTGGATGCACGGAAGCCGACGCTGAAGCTCGGTCGCGCGGCCGAGGTCGCCCGAGCCGGTCGCCGGCGATGAGATGGCTGTCCCGCTCCGAGGGCGTCGGCAGCGGCCTCGACCGTACGCGTCACCGAAGGGATCCAGGTGTCAGAAACAGCCAGGAACACACCAGCGCGCAGCCGGATACTGGTGGTCGACGACGATGCGGCGCTGGCGGAGATGCTGTCGATCGTGTTGCGCAACGAGGGATTCGAGCCCATCTGGTGTGCTCACGGTGACAAGGCGTTCGCGGCCTTCCGCGACGCCAAGCCGGACCTCGTGCTGCTGGACCTGATGCTCCCCGGCCGTGACGGGGTCGACGTCTGTCGCGACATCCGGGCCGAGTCCGGCGTGCCGATCGTGATGCTGACGGCCAAGACCGACACCATCGACGTCGTCGTCGGGCTGGAGGCCGGCGCGGACGACTACGTGTCCAAGCCGTTCAAGGCCAAGGAACTCGTCGCCCGGATCAAGACCCGGCTGCGACGCACGTCCGGGTCGGAGGAGGCCGACGTCGAAACGCTGCGGATCGGCGACCTGTCGATCAGCGTGGACGGGCACTCGGTGAAGCGCGGCGCGACGCCGATCCAGCTGACGCCGCTCGAGTTCGACCTGCTGCTGGCGCTGGCTCGCCGGCCGTGGCAGGTCTTCAGTCGCGAGGTGCTGCTGGAGCAGGTCTGGGGCTACCGGCATGCCGCCGACACCCGGCTGGTCAATGTCCACGTTCAGCGGCTGCGATCCAAGATCGAGCGAGATCCGGAACATCCGGAGATCGTGGTCACCGTGCGGGGCATCGGCTACAAAGCCGGTGAAACCGAATCTCCCTGAGCTTGCGCTTGCCACCCCCGAGCATGTCATCGATCCTGAGGGCCCTCAAATCACCTTGGTGGAAATTCCCCGTCAATTGGTGGTGGAGGTCATTGCCGCTCCGGGTGGTGCTGACCGTGCTCGTCGCATCGGTTCTGGTTCTGGTCCTCGGCGGATTCCTGTTGATGCAGCAAGCGACGATCGGAGTCATCGACGGTAAGAAGGCGGCGGCCAAGATCGAGGCCCGGCAGACCATCAACGATGCTCAGCAAAGACTCATCGCGGCTGATCCCACCGGTGCCGTCGCCGTCGACAATCTGCTGCTCGACCTGGCCACCGGCTTCGCCAGCCGGTCCGGCGGCAGCGAGCGGATCGAGATGATCATCCTGGCCGGCGGCCAGACGATCACCGCCGGGAACGCATCGGTGGTGAGCATCCCGGCGACGCTGGTGAAGGAGGTGGAACAGAGCAACGACCTGCTGATCACGCCGACCGAGGTGGTCTACGGCGACGGCAGCACCATCCCCGGTCTGGCCGCCGGCGCTTCGCTGACGTTGCCCGGCACCGGCCGCTACCAGATCTATCTGATCTTCCCGCTGACCCAGGAGGTGGCCACCCTCGGCGTCCTGAAGTACGCCGTGGTGACCACCGGCGCGATCCTGGTCATCCTGCTGACCTTCATCGCGGCCCTGGTCAGCCGGCAGGTGGTCGCCCCGATCCGCGCCGCCCGGCGCGCCGCGGAGAGCATCGCGTCAGGCAACCTGCACGACCGGATGCAGGTCCGCGGCCGGGACGACCTGGCCCGCCTCGCGACTTCGATGAACTACATGGCCTCCGAGCTCGAGAAGCAGATCACCACGCTCGAGGAGCTGTCCGCGGTCCAGCAACGCTTCGTCTCCGACGTCTCCCATGAGCTGCGTACGCCGCTGACCACCGTGCGGATGGCGGCCGAGGTGCTGCACGAGGCGCGGGAGGACTTCGACGCGGTCGCCGCCCGGTCCGCGGAACTCATGCAGACCGAGCTGGACCGGTTCGAGGCACTGCTCACCGATCTGTTGGAGATCTCCCGATTCGATGCCGGTGCCGCGGTGCTGACCGTCGACGAGGTCGACATCCGCGACGTGGTGGATCGGGTGGTCCAGGCCAGCAGTCGGCTGGCCGAGACCTACCACTGCGAGATCCTCGTGCACCCGGCCGACAGCGCCAAGGCCGAGGTGGACGCCCGCCGGATCGAACGCATCCTGCGCAACCTCCTGGTCAATGCCATCGAGCACAGCGAGGGGAATCCGATCGACATCTTGATCGAGAGCGACGACGCGGCGGTGGCCGTTGCGGTCCGCGATCACGGCATCGGGTTCGAGGCCAACCAGGCCAAGCAGGTCTTCCACCGCTTCTGGCGGGCCGACCCCTCGCGGGCGCGCACCGTCGGCGGCACCGGGCTGGGTCTGGCGATCGCCATGGAGGATGCCAACCTGCACGGCGGTTGGCTCACCGCGTGGGGGCGTCCCGACATGGGGGCGCAGTTCCGGCTCACCTTGCCCCGCAAGGCCGGGGACATCCTGGAGACCTCGCCCTTGCCGCTGGTCCCCCGCGACGTGGCCGCGGCCCTGGCGGCCCGACTCGACCCCCTGGACCCGATCGAAGCAGCGGGCGGGCCGGGATCATCGGCCGGCAGACACCGGCGCCGACGCCGCCGAGCTCCCGTCCCGGTCGGGCAGCGCGCCGGTGGGTACCGCATGAGCGCGCGGCGACGAGGCTGCCGCGGGTCTGGCTGATCGCCCTGCTGGGCGCGGTCCTGGGCTCTGGCCGGCTGCGTCGCCGTGCCGACGTCCGGGCCCGGTCGAGCGGATCGGCGGGCAGCAGCCGGCCTGCCAGAACTGCGTGAATGTCGAGGTCGCGCCACCGGAGGCCGGCGACGACCCGGGCCAGATCGTCGAGGGCTATCTTCGCGCCACGTCCAACTTCCAGCCCGGCTACACGCGTGGCGAAGCAGTTCCTGAGCCAAGTCGGCCCGGAGAAGTGGAGTCCCGAGGACGGTGTTTCGGTCTTCCGGCCGACGTCCCAGGTCGCCTCCGGAAACGAGGTGCGGTTGAGCGGGACCCTGGTCGGGTCGCTGGCCCGGGACCGCACGTTCACGGCGCGCGATCAGGACGCTCAAGGTGACCTTCCAGTTGGTCAATGAGAACGGCGAGTGGCGGATCAACAACCCGCCGGGCGGGCTGATGGTGGCCGAGTACTCGTTCCGGACCTTCTACAAGGCCTACGACCTGTACTTCATCGGCAACGGTGTCTCGCTGGTGCCCGACCCCATCTACCTGCCGTCGCTGCGCAGCCCGCAGAACGTCGCCTCCGCGCTGATCACGGCGCTGCTCAGCGGACCGTCCCAGTGGCTGAAGCCGGCGGTCACCACGGCCATCCCGACCGGCACCACGCTGAGCGTCAGTTCGGTGACCATCACCGACGGGATCGCCGACGTTCCGCTGAGCGACAACATGCTGGCCCTCACGGACTCACGGCGGTCCCTGGTGGCCGCCCAGATCGTCTACACGCTGAAGCAGTCCGGCATCGGGATCAAAGGCGTGGTGATCAGGGTCAACCAGCAGACACTGCGGGTGCCCGAGGCGGACCCGAACAGCCAGGTGATCTCGGTGGACGCGATCCCGCGCGAGATGGAGCCGGTGTCCTTCGTCGCCGGCGAGCAGCTGTACGGGGTGCGCGAGGGGCGCATGCAGCTGATCACCAGCAACGCCGACGCGCCCAATCCCGAGCCGGTCAGCGGTCCGCTCGGGGACGGCCAGTATCAGCATGAATTCGCTGGCGGTCTCGGTCGCCAACACCGATCTCGCGGTGGTGACCGACGGCCGGACCGTACTGCGCCGCGCGCCGACCACGACCGGTGAGGTGGAGACGCTGATGGACGAGGCCACCGACCTGTTGCGTCCGCAGTTCACCCGCTACGGCGAGCTCTGGGTGATCGGCCGACAGGCCGGCCGCCAGCGGATGTGGGTGTTCGATGGCGATCAGCGGCGCACCGTGGATGCTCCACTGCTCGGCGGCGGCCGGATCATCGCCTTCAAGGTCTCGCCCGACGGCGCCAAGATGGCGCTGATCCGCAAGACGGCCGCAGGATCCGAGCTGGGCATGGCCAGGATCTCCCGGGCGGACAAGATCATCGGTCGACGGCTGGCGGGCCCTCAACACCACGCAGAGCATCTCGCCGCGGATCACCCGGATGGTCGACGTCGCCTGGATCGACCCCAACGACCTGCTGGTGCTCGGCGCACCGAACAAGGATGCCGCGATCGCACCGTTCCGGGTGGCTGAGGACGCCTCGCAGATCTCCAGTGCAGGGCGAGTCGGACAACTGGGATGCCGTCGAGGTGACCGTGCTGCTGCGCACCCAGACGGCGATCATCCGCGGGGGGCAGGGGTGGCCGGACCTGGAAGTACGACGGCAGCAACTGGGTGGCCTACGTCGACAAGATCACGGCCCTGGCGTACCCCGGCTGACTTGTCCACAGATCACGGCGTCGAGCGGCTGCGGATCGGCTGCTGACGGCAGACTCGGCCCATGTGGGTCGAGCGCTGGGTGTCCGCGACCGGTGACCTGCTGCTCGGAGCGAGCTGCCACGGCTGCGGGGCCCCCGGCTGGGGGACCTGTCCGAGCTGCCGGCGCCGGCTCGCCCAGCTGCAGCCGTACGCGACCACGCCGGATCCCTGCCCGCCCGGCTTCCCGACGACGGTGGCGTCCGCGCCGTACGACCGGCTCCTGCGCCGGCTGATCATCGCCCACAAGGAACGCCAGGCGCTCGGCCTCAGTCGGCTGCTCGCCGATCGTCTGGCGATCAGCGTGCACGGCCTGCTGCGGCTGGTCGGCCATCGGGCCGCGGACCCGGTGATCGTGCTGGTCCCCGTGCCCTCGGCGGCGCGGGCCGTCCGGCAGCGAGGATTCGACGCCACCCTGACGCTGGCCCGACTGGCCGGCCGTCGACTGCGGACCCGGTATCCGGTCCGGGTGGTGCCCGCCCTGGCTCAGCTCAGATCGGTGCGCGACCAGGCCGGGCTCGACGCCGCGGCAACGCCAGGCGGAATCTCTCCGGCGGCCTCCGGCGGCGCCGGGCCGTGGACGGCGCGCTCGTGGTCCTCGTCGACGATCTGGTGACGAGCGGGAGCAGCCTGACCGAGGCGGCCCGAGTCGTCCGTTCCGGCGGTGGCATCGTGCTGGGCGCGGCGACGGTGGCGGCCACCAGACGGCGGGTGCCGTCGCGAGCCGGCGAGAGCCGGCGATCTGCCAGCCCCGCGCTGAGAACTCCATGTGGATCCTGGCATCCGGTAGAAAACGCCTCTGGGAGGGACTAGCGTCACTGTATGGCGCTCCTGCACCAGCGTGATCCCGGCTTTCGCCAGGCTTCACGGGGTGCGGAGTGCCATTGTCATTTCCGATCTGCGGCAAATACGGGGGGCCGGCGCGAGTGATTGACGGGTGTGCGCCGGGAAGCTGACGCGGTTCGGAACAGCCCAATAGCGATGGAGGTCGTCATGGATGTTGTCGTCAAGGCCCGGCACTGCAGTGTGTCGGAGCAGTTCCGCTCGTACGTCGACGAGAAGATCACCCGGCTCGAGAAACTCAACGATCGGGTCATTCGGGTCGAGGTCGAGGTCTCGGCGGAGCGGAACCGACGACAGCACGACCAGGCGAGCCGGGTGGAGATCACGCTCCGGACCAAGGGCCCGGTGGTCCGGGCCGAAGCCGCCGCCGAGGACAAGACAGCCGCCTTCGACATGGCTCTGGACAAGCTGATGGCCCAGTTGCGGAAGGCCGCCGACCGCAAGCGGGTCCACCGCGGCCAGCACACCCCCCGGTCCCTCCACGAGGCCGCCGCCGAACTGCCGCTGATCGAGAGCGGCGCGCCGGAGACGAACGGCTCGTCGATGCACACGGTCGCCGGGATGGAGGTCGACGGTGACGGCCCGATGGTGGTCCGCGAGAAGGTCCATCCGGCGGTCCCGATGAGCCTCGACCAGGCCCTGATGGAGATGGAACTGGTCGGCCACGACTTCTACCTCTACATCGATTCCGAGCATCGCCCGCCGAGCGTGGTGTACCGCCGCAAGGCCTACGACTACGGGGTGATCCGGCTGGACACGGTCGCGTTCCTGGCCGCCTCCGGCTCGTAGCGCCGCGCGCCTGGCCGGCGTCACGTCTGGCGTCGGACGCGCGCCGCGGCTGACGAGCAGTGAGCGAACACGCGATTCCGGCGATCGCCGCGGCAGTCTGCGCGCACGAGCGGACCAGCGTACCGGACGGCGTAACTGTCAGTGGCGGTCGTTAGCCTTCAGCGTGTGATGCGGGAACGGCTGACGAACGCGCAGGCCCGGCGGGTGGCGCTGGCCGCGCAGGGCTTCGGCGTGCCGCGGCCGGACCGGGCGATCACCATCCGCGACGTGCAGGCGATGACCACCCGGCTGGGTCAGTTTCAGATCGACTCGATCAATGTCGTCACCCGGGCGCAGTTCATGCCGCTGTTCTCCCGGCTCGGCCCGTACGACACCCGCCTGCTCGAGCGCGCCGTGCACCGGCCGCCACGCCGGCTGTTCGAGTACTGGGGCCATGCGGCGAGCCTGATCGACGTCACCCTGCAACCGATGCTCCGGTTCCGGATGCAGGCCGGCTTCCGCGACGTCTGGGCCGGGGTGGAACGGGTGGCCCGGGAGAACCCCGAACTGGTCGAGTTCGTCCGCGGCGAGGTGGCGGCCCGCGGCCCGATCAGCGCCCGGCAGCTCGAAGTGGAGGAGGAGCGCGACCGCAGCAACTGGGGCTGGAACTGGTCCGGGGTCAAGACCGTCCTGGAGTGGCTGTTCTACTGCGGCGAGGTCGCCTCGGCCTATCGCAACTCCCAGTTCGAGCGGGTCTACGACCTGCCCGAGCGGGTGCTGCCGCCGGCCGTGCTGGCCGTACCGACCCCGACGCCCGAGGAGTCCGTGGTCGGGCTCGTCCGCCGGGCGGCCCAGGCGCTGGGCGTGGCCAGCGAATTCTGCCTGCGCGACTACTTCCGCACCCGCCCGGCGATGACCCGCGAAGCGATCGCCACCCTGGTCGAGACCGGCGAGCTGATTCCGGTCACCGTGCCGGCCTGGGGAGCCGGCCCTGCTACCTGTGGCATCAGGCCCGGCTGCCGCGCCGGATCGCGGCCCGGGCGTTGCTCAGTCCGTTCGACTCGATGATCTTCGAGCGGAGCCGGCTGGAACGGCTGTTCGACTTCCTGTACCGGATCGAGATCTACGTTCCGGAGCCGAAGCGGATCCACGGGTACTACGTCTATCCGTTCCTGCTGGGCGAGGCGTTCGTCGCCCGGGTCGACCTGAAGGCCGACCGGGCCCGCGGTGTGCTGCGGGTCAACTCGGCCTGGCTGGAGCCCGGGCAGGACCCCGCGTACGTGGCCGGAGAGCTCGCGGCCGAGCTCCAGTTGATGGCCGGCTGGCTCGGACTCAGCGACGTTCAGGTCATGCCACGAGGAGATCTCGCGCCCACGCTGGCGCTCGCCTGACCGAGGGCGTGCTGAGCCTGGCTTACGATGGGTGGCGCGCGTGCGGGGAACTCGGACGCGCGTAAGACCGTGCACGTGGGTGACGACTAGGTAAGGGAGCCCGTTTCCGTGGCTTTGATGGACAGGCTGCTGCGCATCGGCGAAGGCAAGATCCTCAAGCAGCTCAAGGGCATCGCCAATCAGGTGAACTCGATCGAGGACGACTTCGTCGCGATGAGCGACGAGGAGTTACAGGGCCAGACGGCCGACTTCAAGTCCCGCTACGAGAAGGGCGAGACGCTGGAGTCGCTGCTCCCGGAGGCGTTCGCGACCGTACGCGAGGCCAGCAAGCGGGTGCTCGACAAGCGGCACTTCGACGTCCAGGTGATGGGCGGCGCCGCACTGCACCTGGGCAACATCGCCGAGATGAAGACCGGTGAGGGCAAGACCCTGGTCGCCACCATGCCCTCGTACCTGAATGCGATCACCGGCCGCGGCGTGCACGTGGTCACGGTCAACGACTATCTGGCCAAGTTCCAGTCCGAGCAGATGGGCCGCATCCATCACTTCCTCGGCATGGAGGTCGGCGCCATCTTGTCCCAGATGGATCCGGCGGAGCGCCGCAAGGCCTATCACGCCGACATCACCTACGGCACCAACAACGAGTTCGGCTTCGACTACCTGCGCGACAACATGGCCCTCAGCCTGGAGGACTGCGTGCAGCGTGAGTACCACTTCGCCATCGTGGACGAGGTCGACTCGATCTTGATCGACGAGGCGCGTACGCCGTTGATCATCTCCGGACCGGCCGAGGACTCGCACAAGTGGTATCCGGAGTTCGCCAAGCTGGTCGACCGGCTCCGCCGTGATGATCATTACGAGGTCGACGAGAAGAAGCGCACCGTCGCGATCTTGGAGAACGGCATCGACGTGGTCGAGGACCGGCTCGGCATCCACAACCTGTACGAATCGGCGAACACCCCGCTGATCTCCTATCTGAACAACGCGATCAAGGCCAAGGAGCTGTTCAAGCTCGACCGCGACTACGTGGTGATCGACGGCGAGGTGTTGATCGTCGACGAGCACACCGGCCGGACACTGATCGGCCGCCGCTACAACGAGGGCCTGCACCAGGCGATCGAGGCCAAGGAGCGGGTGGAGATCCGCGACGAGTACCAGACGCTCGCCACGATCACCCTGCAGAACTTCTTCCGGATGTACGAGAAGCTCTCCGGAATGACCGGCACCGCGATGACCGAGGCCAGCGAGTTCCAGAAGATCTACGGCCTCGGCGTGGTGCCGATCCCCACCAACATGCCGATGATCCGCGAAGATCAGCGGGACTTCATCTACCGCACCGAGGAGGCGAAGTTCGCCGCGATCGTCGAGGACATCGCCGAGCGGCACGAGAAGGGCCAGCCGGTGCTGATCGGCACCGCATCGGTCGCCAAGTCGGAGATCTTGTCCAAGCTGCTCAAGCAGACCGGCGTCAAGCACGAGGTGCTGAACGCCAAGCAGCATGAGCGGGAGGCCGCGATCATCGCGCTCGCCGGGCGGAAGGGCGCCGTGACGGTGGCCACCAACATGGCCGGTCGAGGCACCGACATCATCCTCGGCGGCAACCCGGAGTTCCTCGCCGACAAGAAGCTGCACGACGCCGGGATCGACCCGGTCGAGCACTCCGAGGAGTACGAGTCGCAGTATCCGGAGCTGCTGAAGCAGTTCGAGGAGTCGACCGCCGCCGAGCACGAAGAGGTCGTCGCGGCCGGCGGGCTCTACGTGGTCGGTTCGGAGCGGCACGAGTCGCGGCGGATCGACAACCAGTTGCGCGGCCGTTCCGGTCGTCAGGGCGACCCCGGCGAGAGCCGCTTCTACCTGTCGCTGGGCGACGACCTGATGCGGCTCTTCAAGTCCGACATCGTCGAGTGGGTCCTCCAGGCGCTCAAGATGCCGGACGACGTGCCGATCGAGAACAAGCGGGTCTCGGCCTCCATCGCCAGCGCGCAGGGTCAGGTCGAGTCGCAGAACTTCGAGATCCGCAAGAACATCCTGAAGTACGACGACGTGATGAACCGGCAGCGGCATGCCGTCTACGGCGACCGGCGCAAGGTGCTGGAGGGGGCCGACGTCGAGCCCCGGCTGCGCGCCACGGTGGACACGGTCGTCGAGCAGTACGTCATCGGCGCGACCGAGGGCTTCACCGAGGACTGGGATCTCGAGCAGCTCTGGACCAACATGAACACCCTCTACCCGGTGTCGCTCAAGCGGTCCGACTACGAGGAACACGACGATCTTGATCGGCAGCAGCTGATCGACGACTTCAAGGCCGACGCGCAGGCCGCGTACGACAAGCGGGAAGAGGACGCTCGGCGCCGAGGTGATGCGCGAGCTGGAGCGGCGGGTGCTGCTCACCGTGCTGGACCGGAAGTGGCGCGAGCACCTCTACGAGATGGACTACCTCCGCGAAGGCATCGGCCTGCGGGCGATGGCGCAACGCGACCCGCTGGTGGAGTACCAGCGCGAGGGCGGCGACATGTTCAACGCCATGATGGAAGCGTTCATGGAAGAGGTCGTCGGGTTCGTCTTCCACCTGGAGGTCGAGGTCACCGAGACTCCGCAGGTCGGCGTGGTCACCGATGCCGAAGGTCAGGCGGTGCAGATCGGGCGCGCAGCCGCAACGGCGACCGCGGGCCGCGGCACCTGATCGAGTCGGGGCCCGACCCCGACGGGCCCGGCGTCGCCGTCCACGTGCTCGATGAGGACGGCGAAGTCCAGCGAGGACTCAGACACGCGGATTCGGCACCGTCGACGAGGCCCCGGAAGAGGTCGAGGAGCCGGCGGCACCCCCGCAGATCAAGGCGAAGGGCCTGTCCGGCCGGCGGCCGCAGGCGCTGAGCTACTCCGCGCCGGCCGAGGACGGCTCGGTGAAGACGGCCGGCAAGCCGGCGAGCACGGCCGACGATCCGTACGCGGGCGTGGGCCGCAACGCACCGTGCCCGTGTGGATCCGGCAAGAAGTACAAGATGTGCCACGGACGGGCCGGCGGCGGCCTAGCCGACTCGATGGCCACGTTCGTCTGGAAGCGCGCGTACACGATCGGTGCTGGTGGCGGTCGTCATCTTGATCGGAGGCGGCGTCGCCGTCGGGGCCTCGCTCGGCCGGTCCGGCACCGACCCGTTGACCGCGCCGGCGGTCACCTCGGCGCCGGCCAGCCCGGCTCCGACGGCATCGCCGACGTCGAAGCCCAAGCCGAAACCGAAGCCGGTCGATCCGCTCACCGGTGGCCGGGTCAGCGAGCAGCGAGGTGATCGCGGTCAAGGTCGAGAACATCGACGCCGCTCGTCCGCAGGTCGGTCTGAGCCAGGCCGACATCGTCTTCGTCGAGGAGGTGGAGGGCGCGCAGACCCGGCTGGTCGCGGTCTATCACACGGCCTTCCCGTCCCGGCTGGGGCCGGTCCGCAGCGCCCGGGGCACCGACGTCCAACTGCTGCCGCTCTTCGGCAAGCCCGGCCTGGTCTATTCGGGCGCCAACACCCGGGTCCAGCGCAGGATCGACCGGGCCTCGATCGTGCCGATCGCCCGGTCGACCCGCGACAATCGGCGGATCGCCCCGCACAACGTGTTCGTCGACCTGGACCAGATCGCCCGCACGACCAAGATCGGCAAGGCGCGGTTCCATCGGCTGGACCTTCGATCGTGATCGTCCCGACGGCGCCCGGGCGACCAAGATCACGTCCGCGGTCGGCAACGACCGGTTCACGTTCAGCTACACCAAGTCGGGCTATCTGGTTCGCTGGCGGGGTCAGACCTATGCCGACGGCGACACCGGAAAGCTGACCAGGGCCGACAACGTGGTGATCATGAAGGTGCACAACCACGCCGACGGCAACCGCGACGTGCTCGGCGCGCCGTCGGTGCAGTCCGACACCGTCGGCCGCGGCCAGGTGACGATCTATCGCGACGGGACCAAGATCACCGGGACCTGGCGCCGCACCAGGGCCTCCGGCCCGCTGCGCTTCACCGACGACAGCGGCAAGATCATCGCGCTCAAGCCCGGCAAGACCTGGGTGCTGCTCAAGGGTTGATCATGCTCTGGATCGTTGATCATCTTGGTCGATCGCTAGGGCGGCGGCAGGACGACGCCGAACCCGGTCGCGGCCAGCCGGAGCAGGACCTGGCCGGGCCGCAGCAGGTCGGCGATCTTGGCCGCCGCCAGCACTTCGAGCTCGGCGACCCGGGCCGCGTACGTCTCGACCCCGCTGAGCCGGGCGTCGTGCAAGCTGGGCCACGTTCAGCCACACCTTCCCGCGGGCCTCGCGGAGCATCCGCCGCGAACTCAACCGGTTGGCCGGGGTCAGGATCTTGTCGAGCACGCTGCGCGCACCGCCGATCGCGTGATCCTCCGCGGCGACCCGGGAGGCCAGGATCGCATCGATGCGTTCATGATCACGGCGTCGGCGATCAAGCAGAACCGGATCGGTGAAGTCGTCCTCGTCGATGACGGCCAGCATCGCCTGCGGGCAGGTCGTAGTTGATGTGCGCGTTCATGCCGAGCAGCAGGTGCACCAACGTCGGCAGCTCGTCGTTCGCGCCGAAGGCCAGCCGCCACGGACGAGGGACCCCGGCCGCGGCATGATCAGGTCCGGCCTGATCGCGATCGTGCGCGTTGAGGAAGAAGTCGGCGAACACCACGTCCCAGCGCACCACCCAGTCGGGATCCTCGAACCCGGCGCCGGCCACTTCCGCGCCGACCGCCTGCGTCGTGCGTTGATAGGTCTCGATGAAGGTCCGGCGATGCGACAGTCCGGCCGGCAGGGCATCGATCCGCTGTTGCAGGGCGGCCACGACCTCTTCGATCTCCGACGGCAACGCCGGCATGGCCATCAGTCTTCCGCGCGCGACCGGCCATGCGAAAGTATCGATCCATGCCGAGAGCAGGCGATTTCAGCTTCGACCCGGTGGCGGTCGGACGCAGCGAGTGCGACGCGTGGGCGGCCTACTACCGACGGGAGTGGCGGCGCTTCCTGCGCAGCGCGCTGGCCATGGTCCGCAGCGGCTTCGCCCTCGGACCGCTGTCGGACCTGCGGGGCGCGTGGTACGTGCTGCGCGCGAACCAGGTCTGGGCGCCGTACCCGGACAACGATCCCGATGCCGCCCGCCGGTCGATGGCCGGCTTCTATCGCCTGACCAGGCGGGCGGGTCGGCTCGACGTCGATCCCGTACGCGCCGCCGAGCTGGAGGTGAGCTGGTGGCACGCCCACCGTCAGCACCAGCACGATCCGGCCAGGTCGGTCGACGGAGCTGACCGACGCATTGGTCCGGTTGTACGCCTACGTCTACCGGGCCGACGAGGCCGCGGTCCGGCTGGCGGCCGAGCAGCGGGTGGCGGCGATGGAGCTGTCCGACGCCTGGGTGGCGGCGGGCTGCCGGATGGACGATCCGCTCCTCGCCGCCGAGCGGCTGGCCCTGGTGGCCTCGTACGCGGCCCTGCGCGAGGGCAGCGAACGCGGGCGGCTCCGACCCACCTGAGCGCCGCAGCGGATCGGCGACGTTATCCACAGATCTTCCGGCGCCCGGCCATCGGCGGGCTCGGAGGCGCGAAGGTGGTGTCTCCTCGACGAGCAAGGAGAAGACTCATGACCCTCACGTCCGTGGCCACGCGGCCCGCGCAGGTCCGCCCGCTGATCGAGAGCCGCCCGCCGTGCGTCGGCCCGCTCCGGCCGCCGGTGCTGCACCTGGTGCCCGACCAGCCACCGCTCGACCTGCGGGAGGACGGATCGGACGAGCCGGATCCTGCGCCGGCCGACCGCCGGATCGGCGGAGCGCGGCTCGTCAAGGCACGCTGGACGGCCAAACCGAGGCCCGGGCTGCCCGACGCCGTGGCCTGGGGCAGTTCGCTCGCGACCGCGATGGTCGAGGCGCTGCTCGCCCAACGACCGGTGGCCCAGCTCAACCGGTGGCTGGCCGAGGAGGTGCTGGCCGACATCAGCCTGCATCAGCGCCGCCGGCTCGCCCAGGGCCGCCGACCGACCGTCCCGGTGACCCTGCGCTCGCTCCGGGTCCAGCATCCGCAACCCGAGGCCGCCGAGGTGGCCGCACTGCTCATGGTCGGCAGACGCCCGATGGCCATGGCGTTCCGACTCGAGGCGCTCGGCGATCGCTGGCTCTGCCGGGCCCTGGAGCTCGGACCGCGGCCGGAACCGGAGTGCTAGACGAGCGGACTAGACGACCAGCGAGGACTGGATGGAGTAGTGCGCGGCGTGGTACATGTGCCGGCCGAACTCGACGAACTGGCCGACGTCGTCGTAGGCGATCCGGTCGACGGTCAGGCACGCCGCCGGTGTCTCCTCGTCGAGCAACTCGGCTTCCTCGTCGGTCATCAGGCGCGCGGAGATCTGCTGGTGGGCGATCTTGAGGTTCACCCCGAGCGAGCGCAGGCAGGCGTAGAGACCCTTGCTCTCGAGATCGGCCTGGGTGATCTCGAACCGGTTCGGCAGGTAGTTGGTCAAGATCGCCAGCGGCACGTCGTCGGCGAGCCGCAGCCTTCTGATCTTGAGGAACTCGACGTCGGTGACGGCCGCCGCCTCGATGGCGTCGCGGATGTCGGAATCGAGTTCGCCGACGGAGTATTCGAGCACCCGCGTGGTCGGCGTCCGGCCGGCCTTCGCCAGATCCTCGTTGAGACTGCTCAGCCTCTCGTCGCGGCGAAACTGCGACCGCACCACCTGGGTGCCGACTCCGCGCTTGCGGACCAGGAGGCCCTTCTTCACGAGTTCCTGGATCGCCTGTCGAGCGGTGGGCCGGGAGAGTCCGAGCCGGCTGGTCAGCGACAGTTCGTTCTCCAGCCGGTCGCCCGGGGCGAGGGCACCGGTGTTGATGGCGTGCTCGATCGATTGGGCCAACTGGTAGTAGAGCGGCACCGGCGAGTTCCGCTCGAGCGTGATGTCGAGTTCGCGTACCGCCGGACCTTCGGTCATGGAAGAAGCATAGGGTCCGGTCCGGCGAAATCGGACAGCTGTCGATCAAATTGTCAAGACAAATTGACGTCGAGCGGCCGGTCGGGCGTCCGCAGGTCGATCGTCGCGACCTCCACCGAGGTCGAGGGGAGCTTGCCGAACACCTGGTGCAGGCTGATGATCAGCCGGTCCGGGGTGGTGTCGAGCCGGAGGAATCCCTTGTAGAAGGGCGGTACGTCACTCGAGTAGATCTCCGACACCCCCTTCTGCAGGATGCCGCCCGCCTCGCCGAGACCGGGTGCGGCCAGTTGCGCCCACCTGATCACGTGCTTCGGGATCCCGGCGGGGACTCGCGGCGGTCGCTCCCGGCGAGCGCGGAAGATCTCGGTGATCTCGTCGTCGGTGAACTGCGGCTCCTGCCGCCCGGCCGAGCCGAGGAGGAACTGGGCGCCCAGGAAGAACAGGTGCCCGATCAGCACGCTGGTGCCCAGCGCGACCATCACGATCGCCGTGCCCAGGCCGGTCCGGACCACCCAGAGGTCGGCGCGATAGCCGATGACCAGGGCGGTGATGGCGGCCACGAGGATGATCAGCACGGGGTACAGGTAGGCCTTCGGCTGCCGCTGGCGCAGCCAGGCGACGAAGATCAGGTAGCCCACGATCGGGACGGTCACGAAGGCCAGGCCGGACGCGGTCCGGGTGACCGGCGATTCGGCCAGCCCGATCCACAGCACCAGTCCGATCAGGATCAGCGGTGTCATGAGGTGGTGGGTGACGGCCGCCGCCCGACCCCAGGTCTCGGCGTAGCGTCTGGGTCCGATGGCGCCCAACCCGGCGGCCACCTCGGTCAGCACGGTGACGGCCAGCAGCCCGCCCACGACGAGGCCGATCAGCACCAGCAGACTGGCCGCGCCCCCGGTGAAGATCCACGGCCGGTCGACCCGGTCCGCGAGCTGGAAGAGTCCGATCCCGAAGATGATCGACTGCACGACCGGCGCGATGATCGCCGCCCACTGATACCAGGAGCGATTGCGCTTGCCGAGCTTGGGCTTCTCGGCCTCGGGGACGACGACGCCGGGGCGGGTGAACCGGCGCCGTCGCCAGAAGGCGCCGACCAATCCGACCAGGGCGACCAGGGCGGCACCGGCCAACGGCCATCGCCAGCCGTCGGCCGGCCCGGCCGCCCACAACAGCGCGACGGTGAGCAGCGCAGAGGCCCGCGAGGCCGACCAGGAACGCCGGCCAGGACACGTTCTGCGCGTGCTCGTCGGCCGGGCACCACCAGCCCGAGCGGCGGATGGCGGCCAGGAACAGGCAGTGCGCGACCGTCAGTCCACTCCAGGCCGCCAGATAGATCAGATAGCGGTCGGGGTCGAGTTGGTAGGCCAGCGACGCCGACAGCGCACCGGCGAGGAACGCGCCGGTGGCCACCAGGCCCCGGGCCAGCTTCGACGTCCGCGGAATGTCGCGGCTGAGCGTGCGGACGACCACCAGCGTGCCGATGCTCGCCAGCGCCGCCCAGCCGGCGGTGCGGGCGCCCAGCGTGCCGAGACCGCGCCAGTCGCCGGCCAATGACGCCGACGTGGCGATCAGCGACGCCGAGCAGGAACAGCATCACGTTGCGCAGCATCCGCTTGATGCCCGGCACCAGCAGCCGGGCGAAGTAGCGGAACGACTCGTACTGATGGGGAAACGAGGAGACGGGCATCGAGTGGAACGGGTGCTTCGGGCTGTTCCGGATCCGGGAGTCGCGGTCGGCCATCGCGTACGAGTGGGTGGCGTGCATGTAGGCGCCGCCGCTGCCGCAGACGATGTGGTGGCGGGGCGCGGCCGGTCCGGCCGCCGCGTCGCGGCCGAACTCGACCCCGCGGTCGTAGTGCTGGAAGTTGTGCACGTCGCCGCCGATCGTGGCGACGTAGCCGTTGTCGGGGTCGTTGACGAGATCCCAGACCGACTCGCGCGGCCGGTCGCGCTGCCGCTTCCCGATCCAGCAGGGATGCACCGTGGCGTTGACCAGCAGAGGCTTGCCGGTGATCAGGATCTTGGGCTTGCGATCGGCCGAGACCCGCTTCAGCCACTCACCTTGCTCGGCGTCGAGGTTGCCGTCGATGCCGGTGTCGATCGCCACGATCCGCAGGTGGTCGGTGTCGATCGCGTAGTACGGGCCGGGCTGGCGGATCGGCCCGGTCAGGGCGTGGCCGGGGATGACCGGATGATCATGGCGGTGCCGGGTCTGCGGCGTCGGATCGGTCGGGCCGCCGCCACAGGATGCGGAACGGCCGGGCCAGCAGCGACCTGGCTGTCGTCTTCGGCGGGGTGTACGCGTCCAGCGGCAGCCGGTCCCGATCGCAGAAGTGGTACATGAAGCCGGCCAGCCCGTCGTACCAGTCGTGGTTGCCGGGAATGGCGAGCAGCGGCGCGTCGACGAGGAAGTGCGGGGACTCGCCGCGATACGGACGGTAGACGCCGTCGACGTAGTCGTCGACGTGTCCGGCCGGATAGATCACGTCACTCATGATCATCACGAAGCCGGGGGAGTGCTCGCGGACGGCGTCGCTCAGCGGCGGGCAGACCACGTACTGCGAGGGATCCTGCTCGCCGGTGTCGCCGATGATCATGAAGGTGTCGACCCCGGGCTGCTGGACCACCTCCGGCCCGTCGGGCGCGACCCACCGGTTGCGGAGCTGCTTGACGAGGTTGTCCGAGCCGAAGTTCAACGCCTGGTTGACCCCGTCGATCAGGGTGCGGGCCGAGGTCCACGACAGGCTGCCCCACCGGGTGGGTTCGCGGCTGAGCAGGTCCTCGGTGAGCTGCCAGTCACTGACCGTGTCCCGTGGCGTCGAAGCGGTCATGGTTCATCGAAGCACAGCAGTGATCACGGTGAGAAGAGCAGGACCAGACCGGCGCAGGTGTAGCCGATCATCACCGCCAGCATCGGCCACTGGCCGCGAAGCGCCCGATCCGGCGGCAGCAGCGCGATCGCCTTCTCGTGCGCGCAGATGATGCCCAGCACGTGGCCGCCGACGATCGCCAGCAGCTGGATCACGGCGATAAGCGTTGGATAGTTGAAGATCGCGGAGTTGACCCCCATCTCGGCCGAGCCGAAGACGTTCCAGCCGCGACCGAGCGGATCGGAGAAGTTGATCGCCGTCCGCTGGCCCTCGACCAGCAACAGCGTCGCGTAGTGTGCGGTCGCGTACCCGATGACGATCGGCACGATCGAACCGGCCATCAGCCGCGGGTAGGCCCTGGCCGGGCGATCGCCGTACCGGCCCATCCAGGCGGCGGCCAGGCTGAAGCTGACCAGCACGATGGTGATCATGGTCGAGCAGACCGCCGGTGCCCCAGACGACCGTGATCACGTCCGAGTTCTGCACGGTCTGGATCCACCAACTGGTGTTGGCGAAGCTGTCGAACGCGGTGCTGCCGAGCAACACCGCGACCACCGCCGGCGATCCGGGCGGCGGATGCCAGGCGTTCAGGCCGGCCAGCGGATTCACCAGCCGGAGCTGATCGCGGACCCGGCGCCAGGGCGAGAGCTGGGCGACGGTGCTCGAGTACGTCTCGAACGGATCGGCCGCGCCGATCCAGCGCGAGCCGAAGACGACCGCCCCGATGATCATGATCACCAGCCAGGCCAGGGCCCAGACCCGCAGCACGGCCAGCGTGGTGCGGTCCGGCTGGACGAGCTCGAGCCAGCTGAATGCGAACAGGGCCAGGGCGGCGGGCCAGACACCGATCCGGCGAGGCAGTCGCAGCAGACCTTGCCGCGGATCGATGCGAGCCAGCGCACACAGCCCGCGGTGCAGCGTGCGCAGCGGATTGGTCGCTCGCCAGAACTGGCCCAGCAGCAAGGAGATCGGCACCAGGCCGACCCACATCCACACGTAGACGAAGCCGAAGATCGGATTGGTCAGCAGATCCTGGCCGAGCATCAACGCCATCGCCGCCCAGGCGTAGACGGCGAGCACCAGCCAGCGGGCGGTGCGGCGTACCCATGGATGGTCGATGATCCGGGTCAGACCGGGGAGTGGACGACCGCCGACCGTGCGGAACCTCGGCTCCCGCCAGGCGAAGATCAACACCACGAAGGAGAGCACCAGGGCGAAGGCCGCGCCCAGCACGACGAAGGAGAACGGCAGCGGCAGGTCGTGCCGAGAGGCGATCCCGTGCAGCGGGATCAGCATCGCCGAGCCCGGTGCGGACTAGCGGGCATTCAAGATCACGATCACCTTTTCCAGATGATGCGACTCGACCTCGAAGCTGCCCGGGCTGGTCAACGGTGACCGATCCGGCGATGGGCTCGCCGGCCTTGACCTCCAGCTCGTATCCGTCACCGCCGGTGTGGGCATGGATCTCGTCGTCGATGTCGCTGCTGACCTTGAAGACGACCGTGGTGCCGACGGCCACATCGATCTTCTTGCCGTTGGGATCGACCTTGCCGTCCGCGATGGTGATGTCGATGGTCAGTCCACCGGTCGGCTCCGTGGTGGGCGACGCGCTGGACGAGGCCGACCCCTCGGGACTCGACGGAGCACTGGAGGCGACGGCCGACGGGCTGGCCTGGCCGGTGTCCGGACCGCTCGTGCAACCGGCGGCCAGCAGGCAGAGTGCTGCGCCGGCGAGCGCCGCGGTCAGTCTGAGCCGACGGCTGAGTTCCATACCTTCACTTAACGATCCTCCTGCGAGCCGTGATATCGTCTTGATCATGATTGCCGCTCTTGATCATCTTCCGGGCTCGACGGTGACCCGGAAGTGTCAAAAGACCCTAACGTCCACCACGAAGCTCGAGACGTCAGCGTTCCCGTGGGCGGTCCGGATCGAGACGGTTCGGCAGCGCGCACGGTAGTACGGTAAAAGCTCGAGGCCCGTGCAGCGAGAGGACGTCCCATGCCCCAGCGACTGACTCCTCTGGAGGTGTCGTTACTGGCCCTGGACACCGCGCACACGCCGGGTCACGTCGGGACCGTGGACATCTTCGACGCCGGGCCGGACGGCTTCGACTACGAGCGGCTGATCGGCCTGATCCGGGAACGGATCGCCTTCGTGCCGCGCTATCGGCAGCGGGTACGCGGCGTGCCGGCGCGGCTGGCCGGGCCGGTCTGGGTGGACGACGAGAACTTCGACCTCACCTTCCACGTGCGGCGCTCGGCGTTGCCGCGACCGGGAACACCCGAACAGCTCCGGGAGTTCGTCGGTCGGGTGCTGGCCCGGCGGCTCGACCGCTCGCGGCCGCTGTGGGAGATGTACCTGGTCGAGGGGCTGGCGAACAACCGGTTCGCGCTGGTGGGCAAGTCGCACCTGAGCCTGGTCGACGGCATCGACACCGTGGACATCGGTCAAGTGGTCCTGGACGCCGTGGAACAGCCGCACGGTGTGCCGGGCGGCGGTGACTCCGACAGCTGGCATCCGCTGCCGGAGCCGTCGCCGGTGGAGTTGGTGGTCGGCGCGCTGTGGGAGAGCCTGCAGGACCCGGCGCTGGCGATCGAGAACCTGCGCGGCACGCTGACCGGCGCGCTGGGCGTCGCGGTGGCGGTCGGGGAAGCCGTCGGCGGGGTCGGTGGCACGCTGGGTGATCTGGCCGGGGATGCGCTGCGTGGCCAGCGGCCGCCGGCCGGGTCGCCGCTGGGCGGGCTGGTGTCGGAGCAGCGGCGGTTCACCACGGTCAGGGTCTCGCTGGCGGATCTGAAGGCGGTCCGCGCGGAACACGAGCACACGATCAACGACGTCGTGCTGGCGGTGATCTCCGGGGGCCTGCGGACCTGGCTGCTGACCCGGGGCGAGTCGGTCACCGCGGGGAGCTCGCTGACCGCGCTGGTCCCGATGAGTGTGACCGAGGAGGAGGGCGAGCCGACCTCGCTCGGCAGCCAGGTCGCTCCGCACCTGCAGAGCCTGCCGATCGGTGAGCCGAATGCGCTGATGCGGCTGCACCAGGTGGCGTACGCGACCCAGGCCCACAAGGACACCGGCCGGGCGGTCGGTGCCCGGTCGCTCTCCGACATCGCCGGTTTCGCGCCGACGACCCTGCACGCCCTCGGGGTACGGGTCTCCACCGAGGTGATGCGCAAGCCGCACGACATCGTGATCACGAACGTGCCCGGCCCGCAGCTGCCGCTCTACGCCGCCGGCTCCGAACTGGTCGCGAGCTACCCGGTGCTGCCGCTGTCGGCCGGTCACCTGCTGACCATCGGGGTCACCTCGTACAACGGCGACGTCTTCTTCGGCCTGACCGCCGACCGGTACGCCATCAGGGACGTCGAGGTGCTGGCCCAGTGCCTGCGCGACGCGCTGGAGGAGCTGCTGGACACCACCGTCCGCGCCAGCGGCGTGCGCCAGCCGACCCGCAAGGCCTCACCCGCCGCCCGCCGGGCCGCCGCCAAGAAGGCCGCCGCGCGGCACGACGCCGCGCGCAAGGCCACCGCGCAGAAGCGCGCCGCCGTCCGCACCCTGGTCACCCGCGCCGCCAAGCGCCCCGAGTCCTCCGCCACAGCGCCCCGAGCCCTCCGCCACGCGCCCTGAGCCCTCCGCTTCGCGCCCTGAGCCTGTCGAAGGGCAGGATGACGCCCTTCGACACCGCCGCCGGCCTCGGCCCCGAAGCCCCGAAAGCGCCGGACCGCGCCCTGAGCCCACTCCGCGCCCTGAGCCCTCCGCTCCGCGCCCTGAGCCTGTCGAAGGGCAGGATGCGCCGTTCGACCATCGCCTCCCGCGTCAGCCCCGAAGCCCCGGAAGAAGGCCGCGGCCAAGAAGTCAGCGAACGGCTGAACAGCGCGATGATGATCTTCGTGCCGGCCTCCCATGACGATGCCCGGGCACTGCGATCGGGCCGGGACCTGGCCACCGCTCCCGGCTGCGCGGCCACGGATTCCCTGATCGCTGCACTCGGACCGGGCAGCAGCACCGAGGAGGCGGAGTACGCCGCGCTGAGCAACGCCGGCGTACTGGCGATCATGCATCACCGCCGGGTCGCCGCGGCTCGTGCTGGCCGCCGAGGTCGCCGATGATCAAGTGACCGATCACCGAACCGATCTCGGCGAGATCGACGTCGAGCGACTGCGCTGGTCGCAGGTGCAGTCGCTGTTCGCCGACGAGCCCGAGGCCGGCGAAGCGGTGACGAGAGCCCGGCTGGAGGCGGGGGAGCGCGGCCTCGCCGAGACGCTGGCGATGCCCGCCGTCGGTGACCTGCTCGACACGTACGACCTGCTCTGGTTCGCTACCGCCGAACTCGACAGCCTCGAGGTGGCAGACTGACCCCATGCCACGATCGATCTGGAAGGGCGCCATCTCCTTCGGCCTGGTGACGATTCCGGTGAAGCTCTTCTCGGCGACCGAGGAGAAGGACATCAGTTTTCGTCAGGTCCACCCTGAAGACGGTGGCCGGATCAAGTACAAGCGGGTCTGTGAGAAGTGCGAGCGGGAGATCCCGTTCAGCGAGATCGCCAAGGGCTATGAGTTGCCCGACGGACGGATGGTGATCTTGGAGAAGGAGGACTTCGACAACCTGCCGCTGGCCACCACCAAGGCGGTCGAGGTGGTGCAGTTCGTCGCCGAGGACGAGGTCGACCCGACCTACTTCAACAAGACGTATTTCCTGCAGGCCGACGGACCTGGGGTCAAGCCGTACGTGCTGCTGCGGGACGCCTTGCTCAAGAGCGGCCAGTGCGCGGTGGTGAAGGTCGCGCTGCGATCCCGCGAGGCGCTCGCCCTGATCCGGCCGGTGGACGGCGTGCTGCGGATGCACACCATGCTCTGGCCGGATGAACTGCGCGACGGATCGTTCGCCGCGCCGCCGGCCGAGGTGAAGGTGTCTGATGCCGAGGTGACGATGGCGCAGTCGTTCATCGACGCACTGAGCGGGGACTTCAACCCCGAGGAGTTCACCGACTCCTATCGTGAGGCGCTGGAGACCGTCGTGCAGAGCAAGGCCGAGGGCGTGCCGATCGTCGAGGAGGCCGAGGCGCCCCGGGAGGCCGAGGTCGTCGATCTGGTCGCCGCGCTGCGGGCATCGGTCGAGGCCGCCAAGAAGCGTCGCGAGGGAGCCGAGCGCGCCAAGGCGATGTAGTCCCTGACTGTGACCCAGTTTTCTGTCACTGTGCCTAGGAAGTTTCCTGGGTACAGTGCAGGTTTCCCACGTATACGTGGGAATCATGCATCGAGCGTGGACTACTTGGGCGCGCTGATCCTGATGACCTTCGTCTTGGTCTTGACGTTGGCGAACGCCTTGACGTCGCGGCGGAGCACGGTGCAGTTGTCGGCGCGCCACCGGACGGTCACCTTGAAGCGGGGCTTGGCGCCCTTGGCGACGCGCACCCACTTCTGGACCGTCCAGTTGCGGAATCGGTTCAGGCTGTAGATGTCGTAGCGCACGGCGTTGCTGGCGAGCTTGGTCGTATGGATGTCGGCCTTGTCGCAGGTGGAGAAGTTGGCGACGGTGGTGCCGGCGCTGAACGGACCGAGCCCCACCCCGATCTCCAGCGGGTAGGTGTGGCAGTCGTCCCTGAGGGTGTTCTTCGAGTACACGTTCGTGGTCAGGTTCACCTTGGAGGTCGGGTCGAGGGTGATCGACATCGCCCCCTTGTCGCCGTCGCCCTTGCGCGCGTAGGTGTTGGCCGTCACGTCGACGAAGTAGTAGTCGTAGCGCCGCTCGCGCTCCTTGAGCCGGTACATCTTGACCGAGTAGTTCACCTTGCCGGCGTTCGGCGGGTACTTCGCGCAGCCGTCCCCGGCGCCGAAGTAGCAGACCTCGTCGCCCTGGCCGATGCCGTCGATGTGTTCGTGGTAGGTCAGCTTGTACGGCGACTTGTCCTTGATCAACACCGCCTGCTGGGTGACGGTCGGGTCGGCCGCGGCCGGCGCGGCCGTGCCGGTGAGCAGAGCCACACTCGTGGCCCCGGTCATCACGACGCTGAGCGAGACACTGGCCAGTCGGGTTCCCAGGAGCATGGCGCGGAGCCTAGCCCAGGCCGGAGTCAGGCCGGCCCCGCGGCCCGACGTGCGCGGCTCCAGACGCAGATCTGCGTAACGTGTCGGGATGGACGCGATCACCAATGTTCCGCTGCCGATCAACGAGCCGGTGCGCAGTTACGCGCCGGGATCGGCCGAGCGACGCAGTCTCGAGACCACGCTGCAGGAGATGGCCGACGCCGAGCCGATCGAGTTGACCGCGACCATCGGCGGTCACCAGCGGCCGGCCGCCGGCGAGGCCTTCGACGTCACCATGCCGTCCGATCACGCTCATGTGCTCGGCCGCTCCGCGTCGGCCAGCGAGGCGGATGCCTCAGCAGCGATCGACGCCGCGATGGCGGCGGCACCCGACTGGGCGGGGCTGAGCTTCGACGATCGTGCCGCGGTGTTCCTCCGGGCGGCCGATCTGCTCGCCGGACCGTGGCGCGACCGGGTCAACGTGGCCACCATGCTCGGCCAGGCCAAGACCGTCCAGCAGGCCGAGATCGATGCCGCGTGCGAGTTGATCGACTTCTGGCGGTTCAACGTGGCCTTCGCCCGGCAGATCCTGGCCGATCAGCCGATCTCCTCACCGGGCGTCTGGAACCGGACGGACTACCGGCCGCTGGACGGTTTCGTCTACGCCATCACCCCGTTCAACTTCACCGCGATCGCCGGCAACCTCTGCACGGCCCCGGCGCTGATGGGCAACACGGTGATCTGGAAGCCGAGCCCGACCCAGCAGTTCGCCGCGCACTTCCTGATGCGGCTGCTCGAGGCCGCCGGGCTCCCGCCCGGAGTGATCAACCTGCTTCCCGGCGACGGCATCGCGGTCTCGAACGTCGCGTTGAGCCACCCCGATCTCGCCGGCATCCACTTCACCGGATCGACGAAGACGTTCCACCACCTGTGGCAGGGCGTGGGCGCCAACATCGACACCTACCGCAGCTATCCGCGGCTGGTCGGGGAGACCGGCGGCAAGGACTTCGTGGTGGCGCACGCCAGCGCCGATCCCGACGTCGTGCGCACCGCGCTGGTCCGCGGTGCCTTCGAGTACTCCGGTCAGAAGTGCTCCGCGGCGTCCCGCGCATACATCGCCCGCAGCGTCTGGGAGGTGCTCGAAGATGATCTTGTCGAGACGACCGAGGCACTGCGGTCGGCGACGTACGCGACTTCGCCAACTTCACCTCCGCGGTGATCGACCAGCGCGCCTTCACCAAGCACACCGACGCGATCGAGCGGGCCAAGAACTCCAGCGAGACCACGATCATCGCCGGCGGCGTCACCGATGATCATGAAGGCTGGTTCGTCCGGCCGACCTTGATCGTTTCCGACAACCCAGGAACGAGATCTTCACCACCGAGTACTTCGGCCCGATCCTCGGCATCCACGTCTACGAGGACGCCGACTTCGAGTCGACGCTGGACGAAGTCGATCAAGCCTCGCCGTACGCGCTGACCGGTGCGGTGATCGCCGACGACCGCGCCGTCCTGCACCAGGCGAGTCATCGGCTCCGGCACGCGGCCGGCAACTTCTACCTCAATGACAAGCCGACCGGTGCGGTCGTCGGGCAGCAGCCGTTCGGTGGCTCCCGGGCGTCCGGCACCAACGACAAAGCCGGGTCGATGTGGAATCTGATCCGCTGGGCCAGCCCGCGCTCGATCAAGGAGACCCTGGTGCCGGCAACCGCTCACGAGTATCCGCATATGGGCTGACCGGCACCGGTCCCCGGATCTCGCGGTAGTGATCGAAGGCCGACTCGAGCAACCCCTCGCCGCTGGTCAGGCCCGGGAGTTGCTGGGTCAGCCGGTGCACCTCCGATGCCGGCAGCACGCCCTCCAGCAACGCGTTCGGCCCGTCGATCGTCGGCACGTCAGGCATCGCGCCGAGCCGGCCGAGGACGGGCAGCAGGGTGCCGACAGCCGCGGCCGGGCACTCCAGCCGGAAGCGGTGCATCGGTTCGCACACCCGGGTGCCGGCTCGGGCCAGGGCGAGGCTCAGCACCTTCGGGGTGAGTTGGCGAAAGTCGCCCGCCGTGCTGGACATCGACTTGTCGAACGTGGCATGGGCGTGGCTCTGCCGCGGGTAGTAGCCCGAGTGCGTCATCGTCACGATGCAGTCGGTCACCTGCCAGCCGTAGTTGCCGTGCTGCAGTCCGGTGATCACCGACTCCTCGACCGCGGTGAAGAACGAGAGCGGCATCGTGCCGTGCAGCACCGATTCCAGCCGGAAGCTCGTCCCGCTGTCCACCGGTGCCGGATCGACCCGCAGCCCGACCGTGGCCAGCAACGGGTTCGCCTCGGTGCCGATGAGCTCCACCGCCGACCCGGTGCCGACCGGCCGCTCGATGCAGATGGTCGTGGTCTCCTCGAAGCTCACCGCCAGGTCGAAGTCGGACGCCAGCGTCGCCTGGATGACCTCCTTCTGCACCTCGCCGTAGAGCGACAGCAGCGGATGCTCGTCACTGGACCGGCGTACCCCGATCAGCGGATCCTGCTCGGCGAGCTGATCCAGCGCGACCTGCAGCGACCGGCCGTCGCTCGGCCGGTCGGGCACCACGACGGTCTGCAGCGTCGGCGGCGCGAACGTGTACGCCGGCCCGGGATCCCGCCGAGCCGATCGGGTCCCCGATCTGGATGCCGGACAGTCCCCGGAGCTTGCCGATCTGGCCGGCGGACACGGCCGGGCGCTCGACGACGCCGCCGTTCTCGAAGACCCCGATCCCGGTGATCTTGCGTACCTGATCATCACCGACCGCGAGCCGGTCCCGGACCCGGACGGTTCCGCCGAACATCCGGACGTACGCGACCTGCGCACCGGAGGGTTCGCGCTCGATCTTGAAGATGCTGCCGGAGACGTCGGCCTCGCGGTCACCCTCGGCGGCCGGCAGCAAGGTGGTCAGGCCGTTCATGATCGAGTCGACCCCGGCTCCGGTGAGCGCGGACCCGAAGAAGATCGGGTAGGCCGCCCCGTCCCGCGTCAGGTCGGCGAGACCGTCGCCGGGCTCGTCGAACGGCGTGAACGCGGCGGCCTTGCTGCCCGCGTGCTCGACCCAGCCGAGGGCGATCGGCGGACGGGCTGAGCTTGTCGACGATCGCGTCGACGACCAGATCCGGCCGGGCGCCCAGCCGATCGATCTTGTTGACGAAGATCATCGTCGGGATGCGCAGTCGTTGCAGCGCGCGCATCAGCACCTTCGTCTGGGCCTGGACGCCCTCGACGGCCGACACCACCAGGACGGCGCCGTCGAGCACGCTCAGCACGCGCTCGACCTCGGCGATGAAGTCCGGGTGGCCGGGGGTGTCGATCAGATTCACCGCGACGTCGTCGATCATGAACGAGACGACGGCGGACTTGATGGTGATGCCGCGTTGCCGCTCCAGGTCGAGCGAGTCGGTCTGGGTGTTGCCGTCGTCGACGCGGCCAGGAGCGTCGATGACTCCGGCGGCGAAGAGCAGCCGCTCGGTCAGGCTGGTCTTACCGGCGTCGACGTGCGCCAGAATGCCAAGATTCAGGAATTTCACTCAGTCTCATGTCCTTGAAGTCGTTGCTGACTGTCGGGGTGTTCATGAGAGAGCGCCGCATCCTGATCTCCTTGTCTGGCTAGGACGGTGTCTGCCAAGTCAAGCAAGCAGCTCGATCGCCGGGTCAAAGGGTTATCGGGTCAGCCAGCGATCGCCGACCCGCTGCTGGGTCCGGAAGCCGGCCATCACCGCCGGTGCCGCCGCCTGCTCGAGCTTCTTTCCCAGAAAGGGGATCGCGACCTTCAGCTCGCCGGTGAGATCGACGACGGTGCCGCGACCACCGGGCGCGAGCTGGAGCCGGCCCTTCAAGGTGACCGGCTGACCGAGCACGGTCATGGTCAGGTTGGCGGTCCGCGCGCCACCCGCGCCGGCTCCGCCCCAGGCGACCTCCTCGTTCACCGTGAGCTCGGCGCCGGTGAACCTCGCCGCTGATTCGGGGGCGGCCAGCGTGCGCGAGGTCTTGGTCGTCGATCCCGAGACCGAGGCGTCGTAGCTGATCGACTCGCTGGCCACGCACACCTCTTCGAGATAGGCCTGGTCGGTCATCATGGCGAAGACGGCGTCGGGCTCGGCGGCGAAATCGAGGTGGGTGGAGATATCCATGGGCCAATGATGTCAGTGGGTCGACGCGACCAGGCCCAGGGAGGATTAGGGTCGGAACTAGTCGGACAGGGAAGTCCGGCTGGAGACGATCGGATAGTGACGTGACTACTTTCGAGGTCGAACTCGAGCAGGAGAAGACCGAGAAGATCGCCCAGATTGCGGCCCGGGGGGCCAGTCTGGCCGCTGAGCTCGGCGAGGACCCGGAGGCGGTGGAGATCTTCGTCCGGCACTACTTCCGCCACGTGGACGCCATCGACGTCGACGAGCGTACGGTCGACGACCTCCTCGGACTGGTGGAGAGCCACTACCGGGCGGCCATGCAGCGGCCGGCCGCGCGGGCCGTGATCACGATCCGGACGCCCAGCCAGACCGACGACGGATGGACCGCCGGCGGCGCGACCGTCGTGCAGGTGATCACCGACGACCGGCCGTTCCTGGTCGACTCGGTCACCATGGAGGTGCTGCGCCAGGGCTGGAGCATCCGCGAGGTCTTCCACCCCCAGTTCCATGTCCGGCGCGATCTCGGCGGCACCCTGCACGGCGTCGTCAGATCCGGCCGAGGCCAGCGCAGATCCGACGGTCATCCGCGAGTCCTGGATGCACCTGGAGATCCTCCCGCCGGAGCGGCCGACGACGCCCGAGCTCCTGGTGCCCGACCTCGAGCAAGGACTGCTCGAGGTGCTCCGGCTCGTCGAGGAGGCCGTCGAGGACTGGCAGAAGATGATCACCCGGTCCGAGGAGACGATCGAGCTGCTCAAGGACCCGGCGGCGATCGACGGTCGCCAGGAGGACGCCGCGCTGGCCTGCGAGCTGATCAGCTGGCTCAACGCCAACCACTTCACCTTCCTCGGCTACCGCGAGTACAAGATCACCGAGGATCAGTCCGGCTACCACATGGAGCCCGTGCCGGCGACCGGACTGGGCATCCTGCGCGGTGACCAGGATGCGCCCGGGGCGTTCCATGCGCTGCCGCAGAAGGGCACCAGGCACTACCTGACCATCGTCACCAAGGACAACTACAAGTCCCGGATCCACCGGCCCGCCTACCTGGACTATCTGGGCTTCCGGATGTTCGACGCGGACGGCAACGTCGTCGGCGAGCGGCGGTTCATCGGGCTGTTCTCCTCCAGCGCCTACTCCGAGAGCGTCAACCGGGTTCCGGTGATCCGGCAGAAGGCGGCCGCGGTGCTCGCCTATTCCGGCTACGACAAGCACAGCCATGGCGGCAAGGCGATCATGGATGTGCTGGACACCTATCCGCGGGACGAGTTGTTCCAGACGCCGCGTTCGGAGCTCGCCCCGGTGGTGGAGAAGATCGCCCACCTCAAGGAGCGCCGCCAGGTCCGGATGTTCGTCCGGCGTGATCCGTACGGCCGCTATCTCTCCTGCCTGATCTATCTGCCGCGCGACCGCTACACCACCGCCGTGCGCAACCGGATGCAGGACATCTTGATGCGCAAGCTCGGCGGAGCCTCGATCGACTACACCGCCCGGGTGTCGGAGTCGGTGCTCGCCCGGCTGCACTTCGTCCTCCGGATGCCCGTCGGTGAGGCGATGGGCCAGCTGGACATCCGGGCGCTGGAGAAGGAGCTGACCCTCGCCACCAGATCGTGGAACGACGAGTTCGCCGACCAGGTGAACGAGGTCGACAATCCGGAGCGGATCGCGCCCCTGGTGGGGACGCTGCCCGAGGGCTACAAGGAGGACTACACCCCTCGGCAGGCCACCCAGGACCTCGCGGCGCTGACCGCACTCGCCGGTGATCATGACATGTCGATGGCGATGTTCGTGCCCGGATCGGGCGGTCGACGAGGCCGATCTGCGGCTCAAGATCTTCCGCCAGGGCATCCCCATGTCGCTGACGATGATCTTGCCCCATCTCTCCCGGCTCGGGGTCGACGTGATCGACGAGCGGCCGTACGAGCTGGAGCTCGGCACGGACAAGCGGGCCTTCATCTACGACTTCGGACTCACCGTGCCGGGCGGCGCCCGAGCGGTGCGATCGCGCTGGACCGCCGAGGCCCGGAAGCAGTTCATGGACGCGTTCTCCGCTTCCTATCTGGGGTTCAGCGAGTCGGACGGCTTCAACGCGCTGGTCATGGGCGCCGACCTCGACTGGCGCGACGTGAGCGTGCTGCGGGCGATCGGCCGCTATCTGCGACAGGTCGGCGTCACCTTCAGCCAGACCTACGTCGCCCAGGCGCTCAGCGTGAACGTCGACATCGCCCGGCTGCTGGTCAGCCTCTTCCGGACTCGATTCGACCCCGGTCTCGGCGTCGACGACCACGCCCGTGCCGCCCGCGCCGGCGAGCTGGTCGACAAGATCAAGAAGGGGCTCGACGACGTCGCCAGTCTTGATCATGATCGGATCATCCGGCTGTTCCTCGCGGTGATCGAGGCGGTGATCCGGACCAACTTCTTCCAGTCCGGACGCGAGGCGATCGCGTTCAAACTGTTGCCCCGCAAGGTTCCCGAGCTTCCCGAGCCGCGACCGGAGTTCGAGATCTTCGTCTACTCCCCGAGGATCGAGGGTGTCCATCTGCGATTCGGGTCGGTGGCCCGGGGCGGGCTGCGCTGGTCCGATCGAGCCGAGGACTTCCGGACCGAGATCCTCGGCCTGGTCAAGGCCCAGATGGTGAAGAACACCGTGATCGTGCCGGTCGGCGCCAAGGGCGGTTTCTACGGCAAGCGGCTGCCGGACCCGAGCGTTGACCGCGATGCCTGGCTGGCCGAGGGGGTGGCCTGCTACAAGCTGTTCATCACCAGCCTGCTCGACGTCACCGACAACATCGTCGACGGCGACGTGGTGCCGCCGGCCGACGTGGTGCGCTACGACGAGGACGATCCCTACCTGGTGGTCGCCGCCGACAAGGGAACGGCGACCTTCTCCGACATCGCCAACAAGATCTCCGTCGACGCCGGCTTCTGGCTGGGTGACGCGTTCGCCTCCGGCGGTTCGGCCGGCTACGACCACAAGGCCATGGGCATCACGGCCAGGGGGGCCTGGGAATCGGTGCGGCGGCACTTCCGGGAGCGCGGCATCGACTGCCAGACCACGGACTTCACCTGCGTCGGCATCGGCGACATGAGCGGCGACGTGTTCGGCAACGGCATGCTGCTCAGCAAGCACATCAAGCTGGTCGCCGCCTTCGACCACCGGCACGTGTTCATCGATCCCGATCCCGACCCGGCCCGCACCTGGGAGGAGCGGGAACGGATGTTCGCGCTGCCCCGATCGAGCTGGGCCGACTACGACGAATCGTTGATCTCCGAGGGCGGCGGCATCTTCCCGCGCACCTTGAAGTCCATCACCATCACCCCGCAGATGCGGGCCGCGCTGGGCATCGACAAGTCGGTCGAGGCGCTGCCACCGGCACAGTTGATCAACGCCTGCCTGAAGGCGCCCGTCGACCTGTTGTGGAACGGCGGCATCGGCACCTACGTCAAGGCGACGATCGAGACCAACGCCCAGGTGGGGGACAAGGCCAACGACGGGCTGCGGGTCGACGGCTGCGAGGTGCGGGCCAAGTGCGTCGGTGAGGGTGGCAACCTCGGGCTCACCCAACTCGGCCGGATCGAGTACGCGATGCAGGGTGGCCGGATCAACACCGACTTCATCGACAACTCCGCCGGTGTCGACACCTCCGACTACGAGGTGAACATCAAGATCCTGCTCACCGGCGAGGTGAACGCCGGCCGGCTGACGATGGCCGACCGCGACGCCTTCCTCGCCTCGATGACCGACGAGGTGGGCCAACTCGTGCTCGCCCACAACTACGACCAGAACCTCGCCCTGGCCAACAGCGTCTACCAGTCGGTCGTCGATGGCCGGGGTGCACGAGGACTGGATGGAGCGACTGTCGGACCAGGGGCTGCTCGATCGCGAGATCGAGTTCCTGCCGTCCACCGACGCCATGGAGGTGCGGCGCGCCAACCACAAGGGCCTGACCGCGCCGGAACTGGCGACCCTGATGGCCTACACCAAGATCGTTCTCGAGGACGAGATCCTGGAGACCGACCTGCCCGACGACCCCTATCTGGCCGATCGCTTGATCAACTACTTCCCGAGCCGGATGCGCGAGGAGTACGCCGACCAGATGCCCGAGCACCGGCTGCACCGGGAGATCATCGCCACCGTCGTGGTGAACGACTTCGTCAACCAGTCCGGCATCACCTGCTTCCACCGGCTGTCCGGGGAGACCGGGGCCGGACCCGCGGACGTGATCCGGGCTCAGATCGCCGCGCGGGCCATCTTCGGTGCGGCCGAACTCGACGATGCGATCAAGGCTCTCGATCATCAGGTCGGGGCCGATGTGCAGACCCAGCTGCGGATGGAGGTGCGCACCCTGGTGGAGCGGGCCACCCGGTGGTTGATCAACAACCGCCGGCGGCCGATCGACATCGGATCGGCGGTCGAGCAGCTTGCCGCCGGCGTGCAGAGCCTGCAACAGGCGCTGCCCGACATCCTGACCGGCCGCGACCGCGATGCCCTCGACCAGCGGCTGAAGGGCTACCGCTCGGCCGGGGTGCCCGACGACCTCGGCAGCGCGATCGCGGTGCTGCCCGCCGCGTACGCCGCGCTGACGATCGTCCAGACCGCCGCCCGCAACTCGGTCGACGTGCTCAAGGTGGCCGAGGTGCATTTCACTCTCGGGCAGCGGCTCGGACTGGACCGGTTGCTGAGCCGGATCGTCGAACTGCCCCGCGACGACCGCTGGCAGACGATGGCCCGGGCCGCGCTGCGCGACGACCTGCACGCGGTGCACGCCCAGCTCACGGCCGACGTGCTCAGGTCCGCCGCGGACGCGACGAAGAGCGCGAAGGACCTGATCGTCGGTTGGGAGAAGGCGAACACCGCCGTACCCGAGTCGGTCAAGATCCTGCGGTCGATCACCGGCAACCGGGCCGACCTGGCCCGCGCCTCGGTCGGCCTGCGGATCGTCCGGGGGCTGCTGCCGACCGTGGCCTGAACGGCCGGACCGTTCGGTGTCGTACGAGTTCGCGGGCGCCGCATGAAAGGATTCGGGCATGCGCGTCGATCTGCACACCCATTCCTCGGTCTCCGACGGGACGGATGAGCCTGCCGCGCTGGTGCGCAAGGCGCGCGATGCCGGACTGGACGTCGTCGCGCTGACCGATCACGACACGTTCGACGGGCTGGACGAAGCGGTCGCCGCCGGCGAGCAGGTCGGCGTCCAGGTGGTCCGCGGCATGGAACTCTCGTGTGCGCGGGTGGGCAGCAGCGTGCACCTGCTGGCCTACGGCGCGGATCCGGCGAGCCCGGGACTCGCGGCCGAGATGCTCCGGGTCCGCGGCGGGCGGATGGGCCGGCTCGCCGGCGTGCTGGACAAGCTGGCCGAGCTCGGCGTGCCGGTCACCGAGGCCCAGGTGCTGACGCAGGTCGGCAACAGCCCCTCGGTGGGCCGCCCGCACATCGCCGACGCGTTGATCGCCGCCGGCCACGTACGCGACCGGCAGGAGGCCTTCGACCGCTTCCTGGCCGACGGCGGCCCGGCCCACGTGCACCGGTACGCCATCGACATCGAGCGCGGCATCGATCTGGTCCACCAGGCCGGAGGTCTGGCGGTGATCGCCCATCCCTGGGGTCGTGGTCGGGAACGCGTCCTGCCGGCCGCGGTCCTCGAGGCCCTGGCTGATGATCATGGTCTCGACGGGATCGAGGTGGATCACCAAGATCACGACCCGGAGACCCGTCGCCGGCTCCGTGATCTTGCCGAGCGCCTCGGCTTGTTGATCACCGGCGCCAGTGACTATCACGGCGAGGGCAAGGTCGATCACGATCTTGGTTGCAACACCACCGCGCCGGCAGGTGTTCGCCGAGATGACCCGCCGGCTGCGCCAGGTCGGCGTAGATCTCCTCGAGCCGGACCGCCGGTTCGCCCATGCCGTCGAGCGCGTCGAGCTGTCGGCTGAGCCGCTCCGAACGCCACTCGAAGGCGAGCAGGTCCATGGCGATCGACAACAGCATCGCGTGATGGTGCAGGATCGCATCCAGCCGGCCGCGCAGCTGCTCGTCGCGCGGCTCCACGCAGGCGGCGGCAGCAGGTCCCGGAGCTCGAAGAAGCGCCGGATCAGCGGACCGCCCAGCGGTGCGACGAAGCCCAGACCTTCCCGAGCCCGGATCCGCCGGATGACCGCCTCCGCCTCGTCGGACAGGATCAGCGCCTCGGCGGCGATCCTGAACAGCACCGGACGCGGGTCGGGCGGGGGCGGCGACGTCCTGCGGGTCGAGGTCGACCAGCTCGGCCGGACGGATCAGCCGCGAGATCAGGCGGCGCATGAGCCATCCACGCCTATGGCGCCGGTCAGCGACCTTCGCCCTCGAGCTCGGCGACATCCTCGGCGCTCAAGGAGACCGACCCGACGGCCAGGTTCTCCTCCAGATGGGCGATCGACGAGGTGCCCGGAATGAGCAGGATGTTCGGCGCGCGGGCCAGCAACCAGGCCAGCCCGACCTGCTGCGGCGTGGCACCGAGCCGTCGGGCGACGGCGCGGGCCGGCGGATGATCGACCACCTTCGGCATGCCGGGAAAGGCCGAGCCGAGCGGGAAGAAGGGGACGTAGGCGATCCCTCCGCCGCGCAGCGGTCGAGGATCGCTTCCGCGGTCCGGTCGACCAGGCTGAACGGGTTCTGCACACAGACGATCCCGGCCAGCTCGATCGCCGTCTCGACCTGGGCCGGGGTGACGTTGGAAACGCCGATGCCGGCGATCTTGCCCTCGTCGCGCAGCGCCACCATCTCGGCCAGCTGGTCCTCGAACGCCGGAGCGTCGCCGCCGGGACGGTCCAGCCGCCGCAGGTTGACCGCAGCCAGCTGGTCGACGCCGAGTGACCGCAGGTTCTCCTCGACGCCGGCCCGGAGCTCGGCCGGCTTCTGCCGGGGAAACCAGCCACCGGCGCTGTCGCGACCCGCGCCGACCTTCGACACCAGGGCCAGGTCGGCCGGGTAGGGGTGCAGTGCCTCGTGGATCAGGTCATTGGCCACGTCGGGCCCGTAGTACTGCGCCGTGTCGATGTGGTTGACCCCGAGCTCGACGGCCCGTCGCAACACCGCCAGGGCCGCGGCGCGATCCTTCGGCGGCCCGAACACCCCCGGCCCGGGTAGCTGCATCGCGCCGTAGCCGATCCGGCGAACCGTGAACCGACCGAGCGGGTAGCTGCCTGCGGCAGCGGCGTCAGGCATGTCGGAGGCTATGCGTCGGAGGCCACTCAGCCGAGCCCGAGCTGCCCGGGCCGAGGTCTCGCGCATCTCGACCTTGCGGATCTTCCCGGTCACCGTCATCGGGAAGTCCTCGACGATCATCACGTACCGGGGAATCTTGTAGTGGGCGAGTTTGCCGGTGCAGAAGGCCCGTACGTCGTCGGCGTCCACCGGCTGCGCGCCGCTCTTGATCTTGATCCAGGCGCACAGCTCCTCGCCGTAGCGGCTGTCCGGAACGCCCACCACCGAGACGTCGGCGATGCTCGGGTGGCCGTAGAGGAACTCCTCGATCTCCCGCGGATAGATGTTCTCCCCGCCCCGGATCACCATGTCCTTGATCCGGCCGACGATCGCCACGTACCCGTCGTCGCGCATGGACGCGAGGTCACCGGTGTGCATCCAGCCGTCGGCGTCGATCGCGTCGGCGGTCTTCTCCGGTTCGTCCCAGTAGCCGATCATCACCGAGTAGCCGCGGGTGCACAGCTCGCCCGGCGTGCCGCGGGGCACGGTCTCACCCGACGCGGGATCGATGATCTTGATCTGCACGTGCGGGTGGACCCGGCCGACGGTCTCGGTGCGCCGTTCCACGTCGTCGTCCCGCAGGGTCTGCGTCGACACCGGTGACGTCTCGGTCATCCCGTACGCGATGGAGACCTCGGTCATGCCCATCACGTCCATGCAGCGCTTCATCACCTCGACCGGGCACGGCGAGCCGGCCATGATCCCGGTGCGGAGCGTGCTCAGGTCGAAGTCGGCGAAGGTGTCGAGGTTCTGCTCGGCGATGAACATCGTCGGCACCCCGTAGAGTGCGGTCGCCCGCTCGGCCTGCACGGCCTGCAGCGCGGCCTCCGGCTCGAAGGCCGGGCCCGGGATGATCATGGTCGCGCCGTGGGTGGTGCAGCCGAGATTGCCCATCACCATGCCGAAGCAGTGATAGAAGGGCACCGGGATGACCAGCCGATCCTGCTCGGTGAAGCCGATGGTCTCGGTGACGAAGTAGCCGTTGTTCACGATGTTGCGGTGACTGAGCGTGGCCCCTTTGGGGAATCCGGTGGTGCCCGAGGTGTACTGGATGTTGATCGGATCATCCGCCCGCAGGCCACTCTCGATCGTGGCCAGCGCACCGTGGTCGACGTCGGCGCCGGCGTCCAGCAGGTCCTGCCAGCTCGGCCGGCCGATCACCGCGACGGTCTCCAGCTTCGGGCAGTCGCCGCGGACCTGCTCGACCATCGCCGGGTAGTCGCTGGTCTTGTACACATCGGCGCAGACCAGCATCCGCAGCCCGGACTGGTTGATCGCGTAGCTGAGTTCGTGGGTGCGGTAGGCCGGGTTGATGTTGACCAGGATGACCCCGAGCCGCGCGGTGGCGTACTGGGTGAGCGTCCACTCCGCGCAGTTGGGCGCCCAGACGCCCAGCCGGTCGCCCTTGGTGAGCCCGGCGGCCAGCAGGCCGCCGGCGACCTGGTTGACGGCGGCATCGAACTCCCGGTAGGTCCAGCGGCGCCCGGTCGCGCATTCGACCAGCGCCTCCCGGTCGCCGAACCGGGCCACCGTCCGGGTCAGGTTGGCCCCGATGGTCTCCTCGAGCAGCGGCGGCTGATCGGGTCCCGTCGCCTCTGACAGCTCCATGGGGCCAACCTAGTCCGCCGAATCGTGGGGACCAGCCGTACGGCTCCCGCTACCGAAACTGTCGGCGAACGACAGATTTTTCGCGATCGAAGTGTCGTATGCCGACAGTTACTGCGAGGGGCCGGACCCCGGTCGTCGATGCTCGGCGAAAATTAGGAGCCGGTGCGTCCGGTGCTGGCGGCTGAGCAGCGCGATGGTGAGGTGAGTGCGGAGAAGGTGGCGATCATCGCAACGGGAATTGGGCAAGGTAGACCGGCGCGGCTTAGACCCCGCAGACATAGACGCAGGAGAGAAGATGCTGACCGAGCAGGCGAAGAAGTTTCCACCAGAAGAACTCCGAGATCCTGACTGAAAGAGTAGTCGATGCGTATCGACACAGACGGCACGATACAGAACGAGGAGTTGAACGAAGATCGGCGCTACTTCCATCTGCGGTCGACCCGGGATGGTGCCTATGTCGGGGACTTGCGGCTCACCGGGAGAGCTGGTGAGAAACGCAAGACTTTGCTCGATCCGCTGGCGAAACGCGGGTCGATCAAAACGGCGAAGTCGACAGACGGACATACGGGCAACGCACCCACGATGCACTCGAAGATCTCTGCGACAGACAGTTGCGCTCCGGGGACATGCAGGAAGTCGGTGGTATAAAGAATGAAGGTGATTGTCACGATCGACGTCGACGACCTGAGCAACCGGGTCGGGTAAGGCCGCATAGCTGGTGGCACGTTGATGTCGACGGAGAAACTGCTGGAGCTGGAGAATAATGCTGAGATCATATAGACGGTGCTCACAGAGTCTGGTGCGGTGTTGGATCTGGGATGGAGATGGCGTATCGCTAGATGGTTTGCAGAAGTTGGCGTTGATAGATAGGGATGGAGGATGTTCGTTTATGGGATGTGCGCATATGCTGCAGTATTGAGAACGGCATCACATATGGGAATGGATGGAGGGTGGACTGACGAATCTGAATAATCTGACTTTGGTCTGCGCGTAACACCATCACAATTTATTGGCTCGTGGCTGGACCTGCAACATCAACAACGACGGAATCGCCGAATGGACCCCGCCGAAATGGGTGGATCGCGAACAGAAGCGCATGATCAACACCCGAATCCAGGCCGTCCTCACAGCCCGCTCAGACCGTGCGGGGCGACCATGACCAGGATCGAGGTGGTCGCCAAGATCACGAACGCGATGGTCAGCTCGGCACCCATCACCACGGCCAGGCCCTGCACGCCGCTGGACTTGCTCAGCGGCTCGGCCGGGTGGTGCACGCGGCGGAAGGCCACCCGGGCCGCGTACTTGCGGCCGTGGTTGCCCAGCACCAGCATCAGGCCGAAGACGGCGACCTTGATCAGCAGCACCAGGCCGTAGCGGGAGCTGATCAGGGGGCCGATTCCCCCGGCGATGGCCAGGGCGTGAATGGTGCCGGTGGCCACCAGGATGATCACGCTGAAGGTCGCCACCACGGAGAACCGGGGGATCAGCCGATCGAGTTCCTGCAGGTTCTCCCGCGGGATCAGCACCGCGGCGAGGGCGACGAGCCCACCGAGCCAGGCGGCGGTGGCGAGCACGTGGCCGGTGGTGGCGATGATCTTGAGGACCTCCCAGCGGCCGCCGATGGCGTTCGACTGGGTGACCATGGTGCCGGCGATCACGACGACGGCGGCGAGCGCGAAGATCCGCCGCCAGCCGACGACCGCGGAGTGCACGAGATCGGTCAGCAGGAAGGCGACGCCGGCCAGCGCCCCCAGCCGGACCAGCAGGGCGGCACCGCTCAGCGGGGTGAGCACGTCGCCGGGCAACTTCGCGCCGAAGAGCATCTCGATCCCCGGTCCGCCGATCGTGCCCAGGAAGAGCAGCCCGGTCCCGGTGACGGCCAGCACCACGAGCCGCTTGTCGCTGCGGCCCTCCGGCCAGACCAGGCTCCAGAAGGTGAAGGTCCCGGCGAGCAGCACGTAGCCCGCGTAGGTCATCACCCGGTTGGCGCCGAGTGCCAGTTCGACCAGTTCGCGGTTCATCACGCTCGGCAGCCGCTCGGGTCGGCCGCCGAGGATCGCTCACTGCGGTCTCGGCAGGTCGAGCTGCACCTGGATCCTGGCGTCCCGCAGCGGCAACGACCGGTCGACCCGGAGCCGCGGCTGACGGCCGGCCGCACAGGCCCGTTCGGAGAGCCGGAGGTGCGGGCAGGTCAGATTGCGCACCGAGCGGCCGGTCACGATGATCGCGACCGGGAAGTCGCCCGGCGCACTGGCGATCAGCGGGCCGATGGCGGCGAGGGCCCGGTTGGCTCGCGAGGGAACCGTCCGCTTGGTCACTCCGGTCAGCTGGTAGCGCAGCTCGACCCGTTTGGTCGCCTCCGCGAATTCGAGCTTCGTCTCGCGGCGGACTCGGCCGTCGGGCACCAGGACCGGCTGGTCGCCGGCGCTGACCTGGACCTGCTTCGCGACGGCGTTCGACTTGCGGAAGAGTCCACCCAGGGCGGCGATGTCGGGTGGCCGCACCGTCACCCCGGAGACCGGGTCCGCGAACAGCGCGACTTCTGAGACGTCGAAGGTGCCGTCGGAGGCCGGTGTGGCGATCAGCAGGATGCCCGGCCTGGTGGTGCCCGGACCGGAAGGCAGCTTGTTGGCGGATCGTGGTCTGACCGGGTTTCGCGGTTTCACGGGCGCTGGGTGAGCTCGACGGAGTGGGGGACGTCGACGGTGAGGGGCGATCGGTCGGGGTGGGCGAGCCCGGCTGGCTGGGCTGGGCAGCGGTCGGTGCGGGGGCGGGTGCGGCCGTGGTGGGCAGGGCCGGAGCGAACCGGTAGAAGGCGACGGCGGAGGCGGTGAAACCGAGCATCATCGACACTCCGATGACGCGGCGGAGCGCGGCGGATCTTCGGCGCGCTTCAGCCAACGCATCTCCCCCCGAGAACGCGAAACATCTGCCGCAATCGCTAACGGCTTTTCCGTATCCCTGACGCGCGAGTGCTTTGCGGACCTATATTACGCCTGAACGTGTCGTCTCCTGGGGGAGAACGAATACGACGAAACGGGGGAGAAGTGAGAGTCGGATTTGTCGCGCGATGGTCCAAAGTGGCACTGATATCGGCGGGGGTCGTCGCCATCGCCGGCCTGACCGTTGGGCCGAGCTATGCAGCCGACGACGCCAAGGTGTACTTCGTTCAGGGCCTGCCGGGTGACAGTCTCGATGTCGCCGTGGACGGCAAGTCGGTCGCTGAGGATGTGAAGACCGCAGCCGTGGTCGGGCCGTTCAAGGTCAAGGCGGGGAGCCGAAAGGTCACCTTCAGTGACAACGGCAAGGTCGTGCTGGAACGGATGTTCTCGGTGAAGGCCGACTCCAGCTGGGACGTGGTGGTCCACCTGCCGGCGTCGTCCAGCGACAAGCCGGTCGTCACGGTGTTCAAGAACGATCTGTCCGCGGTGCCCGAAGGCAAGGCGTCGCTGGTCGTCGCGCATACCGCGGCGGTACCGCCGGCCGATATCCGGGTCAACGGAAAGGTGTTGTTCGCGAATATCGCGAACGGCGAGTCGTTGAAATTGACGGTGCCGGTGGCGACCTACAAGGTCGCGATCGTGCCGGCCGGTGAAAGCGAAACCGGTGATTCTCGGGCCGTTGAGCCTCACCGTCCAAGGCGGCGCGGTGAATCGCGTCTACGCCGTGGGCGACCCGGAGAAGAAGACGATGAATGTCGCGGTGCATGTCATCGCGACCGGCTCGAGCGGATCGGGCAAGCCGTCGGAGGTCAACACCGGAACGGGCGGCCAGGCAGTCGGTGAGAGCCCGTCCCTCGTGGTGAACCTGGTGCGTTGAGTCGCTCGTGGTCTGATCGGCCCCGGGTGCGTACTCGCGCTCGGGGTCGGCCTGTCGGCGGCCGGGCCCTGCTCGGTTCGCTGCTCGTCGCGCTGACGGTGACGTCCGGCTGCAGCCGCGCCGATCCAGGGCGCGGGGGTCAGTCCCGAACCCGTGCCGGTGTCCTCGGCGCCGTCCCCGCCGTCGGCCGTCCCGACCGCCCGGGAGGGGCACCCGGCCGACAGCGAGCGCGTGCACTTCATCCCCGAGCTGCTGAGCCTGCCGGGCCATGCCGACGCCCCGGTGGTCGCCGCCCAGACGGTGAACGGCGTGCTTCGGGTTCCGGAGAACGTTCAGCACGTGGGCTGGTGGGATGGCAGCGCGTACGCGGGCGACCCCTTCGGAGCGACGGTGATCGCCGGGCATGTCGACTCGGCGACCGAGGGCATCGGCTTCTTCGCGCGGCTGCTGAAGATCAAGGTGGGGGACCGGGTCACCGTACGAGCCGGCGCTGCTCAAGCAGAGCTACCGGATCATCGCGGTGCAGATGGTCGCCAAGCATGCGCTGGCCTCGGACAGCCGCGCCTTCGAACAGACCGGTGATCATCGGCTGGTGATGATCACCTGCACCGGGACCTACCATCGCGACCGCGGCGGCTACGACACCAATCTCGTGGTGATCGGTAAGCCGCTGGGCCTGGCCCGCTGAACGACCAGCCGCTGAGCGTCGGCGTCGGCTATTCGCCGGACTGGGCGGCCGAGGATTCCTGGCCGGCCGTGCTGCGGCGACGTCGGCGGCGGCTGCGTCCCGCGGAGTGTCGGCTTGCTCGGCGCCCGAGGCATCGGGCGCCGACCGCTGACGCGACCTTCTCGGCGACCTCGCCGGTCGAGCTCGTCGCGCCGTCGGCGTCGACGGGAACACCGTTGCGGAGCCGGCGCCGGTTGCGCTGGCGCTCCGGACGCTGGCGTTCGGCCCGCGGTCGCCGGGGCTTCTCGGTATCCTTGTCCACCGGCCTTCGGCGGCACGATCCGGCCCTTGGCGGACGGGTCGATGCCGAGGTCGTGGTACAGGTGGGCCGAGGTCGAGTAGGTCTCTTCCGGCTGCTCGAAGGGCAGGTTGAGCGTGGCGTTGATCACCTTCCAGCGGGTCTGGTCCGGCCCAGTCCACGAAGGTGATCGCGATGCCGGAGGCGCCGGCCCGACCGGTGCGGCCGATCCGGTGCACGTAGTTCTTGTCGTCGTCGGGGCACTCGTAGTTGATCACGTGGGTGACGCCCTCGACGTCGATGCCGCGGGCGGCGACGTCGGTGGCCACCAGGACGTCGATCTTGCCCTCGCGGAAGCGCTTGAGCGCCTTCTCCCGGGCCACCTGGTTCAGGTCGCCGTGGATCGAGGTCGCCGCGAAGCCGCGTTCGGCCAGATCGTCGGAGACCCGCTGCGCCGAGCGCTTGGTCCGGCAGAAGATCATCACCCGGTGGCGGTTCTCGGCCTGCAGGATGCGCGCGACGACCTCGGGCTTGTCGAGGTCGTGAGCCTGGTAGACGAACTGCGCCGTGGTCGGCACGGTGGTCGTGGCCTCGGCGGACTCGGCCCGGATGTTGACCGGATGGCGGAGATGCCGACGGGCCATGGTGACGATCGCCGACGGCATGGTCGCGGAGAACAGCATCGTCTGGCGCAGCTCGGGGGTCTTGGCCAGGATCCGCTCGACATCGGGCAGGAAGCCGAGATCGAGCATCTCGTCGGCCTCGTCGAGGACCAGCACCTTGATGTGGCTCAGATCCAGCGAACCGCGATTGGCGAGGTCCAGCAGCCGGCCCGGCGTACCCACCACGACGTCGACGCCACGGCTGAGCGCCGCCAGCTGAACGTCATAGCCGACACCGCCGTAGACGGTCAGCACGCGGGCATGCCGGCGGGCGGCGGCGGTGGTGATGTCGGCGCTGACCTGGCTCGCCAGCTCCCGGGTCGGGGCCACGACCAGGCCCTGCGGGGCGCCGGGCTTGGCCAGTTGCGCGTAGTCACGCTCCCCGGGCACCACCACGCGCTGCAGCATCGAGATGCCGAACGCCAGGGTCTTGCCGGTGCCGGTCCGCGCCTGGCCGATCATGTCGGTGCCGGTCAGGGCGATCGGGATGGCCATGGCCTGGATCGGGAACGGCTTGGTGATCCCGACCTGCTCGAGGGCCTCGACGATGGGGCTCAGCACGCCCAGCTCGCTGAACGACGTCGGGTGGCGCCGATTCGCCCGGGTCAGGGGTCGGTGTCTCGGGGTCCGGCGTCTGTTCGGAACCGTCCATGGTGAGTGCTTCGCTCAGGGTCTCGCCTTAATGCTCATCGGAATTCTGCGGTCGTGCTGATGGCGCGAGCAGGTCGGCACGTCGTGTTCAGTCACGGTGCCTTGGGCCACTTGTGCGCATCGGGGGAATGCAAACCTCCGGCAGTCTAGCCCCAACTCGCCCGGAGTCCGCATTATCCTGCGGCCATGACTGATCAGACCGAACCCGCCGGCGGAGCCGAGACCGAATCCTGGGGTGACGACGGCGACTACCGGCAAGGTGCGGTCGACCTGCTCGGCATCCTCGCGTACGGCGCGTTGGCGGCCTTCGAGCGGCTCGCCGACATCGCGCGTACGGTGCCGACGCTGGCCGACAAGGTGCACGTGGCGTCGATGGCCGCGCTGCAGATCGAGCACTTCGAGCGGGTCCGGGCCCGGCTGGCCGAACTGGATGCGGACGTGATGGAGGCCATGCAGCCGTTCCATGCGCCGTTCAACGCGTTCCACGAGTACACCAAGCCCAAGGACTGGCTGGAGGGTCTGGTCTGGACCTACGTCGGGGACGGCTTCGCCGCCGACTTCTACCGCGAGGTGGCGGCCTTCGTCGACGCGGACACCCGGGCCCTGGTGCACCATGTGCTGGCCGACGAGGGACACGTGCAGTTCGTGATCGAGAAGGTCCGCGGAGCGATCGCCGCTGATCATCGGGTGGCGGGCCGGCTGGCGCTGTGGGGACGGCGGCTCGTCGGCGAGGCGCTCAGTCAGGCCCAGCGGGTCGCCGCCGACCGCGACGCGCTGACCAGCCTGCTGACCGGCACGGTCGACCGGCCCGGCATGGACCTGCCCGCGATCAGCCGGATGTTCTCCCGGCTGGTGGAGAACCACACCAAGCGGATGGCCGCGCTCGGCCTGCAGGCCTGAGGCCAGCCGCGACCTCGATCAGACGGAGCCGAAGCCGACGTGGCGGGCGTTCTCCTCGCCGAGGTCGACGTAGGCGATCTTGGCGGCCGGGATCAGCACCTTGCGGCCGCGCTCGTCGGTCACCGTGAAGAAGGTCTCCTCGACTCATCGCGTTGGCCAGTGACTCCTCGATGTCGGCGGCCGAATCTGTGGTCTCGACGACGATCTCGCGATTGACGTGCTGGATACCGACCTTGATCTCCACGTATGCCTCCTGATGCTCTGTCGCTGGCGCGCCGGCTGGTCGCGTGCGATGGTGTCCTGCGCGTGCGGTTCGCCAGCGTGACAGTAGCAACCGTGCCACCGATGGCCGCGGAATTCCTCCGATGTTCGCGCAGAGCGTGTAGCCGGCGCGTCAGAGACTCGATCTCTCGTCGTCGGTGGCCGACCGGATCACGATCCGCGTCCAGGCGCCGAGGTAGATCCGGTCGTCGGGGGCCAGTTCGCGCTTGGCGCCGACCGGGATCGGATCCTCGGGCAGCGCGCCGGTCGCGGGGGCGACGAAGGTGCCGTTGGCCGATTCCAGGTCCTCCACCCACCAGCGGGTGCCGTCGGTGGTCAGCTGAGCCTGCCGCCGGCTGACTCCGGAGTCGGATTCGCAGTCGACATCGGGATGGATGTTCCGGCTGGCGGAGACCCGGCCGACCAGATTCGACCTCCCGCGCAGCGGGACGACCATCGGCAGCCCGGGCGAGGGCATCGGGTCCGGGCTCTCCTGAGCCTGGTACCAGGCCGGGTCGATCCAGACCTCGGCGACCCAGTCGAACCCGCTCGATGCCGGGCCGGATCCCGGGGCGGCGGAGCCCGGCGCGGCGGGGCCGGCGCGTCGGCGGCGCCGCCTCGGCGCGGCCAGCCGTCCGGGGCGGCCGGGGGTTCGGGCGCCAGCGGCCGCGGCATGGTGCCGGTGGTGAAGTCGTAGCCGCAGTTCTCGCAGAACAACGCGTCCGGCGCGTTCGGGGTCGAGCAGTTGGGGCAGGGCAGGCCGCCGGGCGCCTGGGCCGGGACGTCCACCGGTGCCGGTGCCGCCGCCGGGGTCACCGCGGTGGCGTCGATCGGCATGCCGCAGACGTCGCAGTAGTCGTCGGAGGCCGACGTGTGGCCGGCCGGACAGACGGCGCTCATATGGTCAGTTCCTGATTCGGGTCGTCTTGGTCGACGCCGTGTCCAGGGCCATCTCGTCGGCCTTGTCCACTGCGCGCTTCAGTCGCACCGTACCCGTCTCGGAATTCTCGATGTCGACCACCTTGCGCAGCTTCGTCGTGGCCTCCTCGTTCCCGGTGGCGACGGCGAGCTGGACGGCCCGCCCGAGTTTCATCGTCGCCGTCTCCTCGTCGCCGGCCGCCTTGGCCGCCAGACCCTCCTGGATCGCCTCGGCCAGCTCGGTCTGCCCGGTGTAGTGCGCGACCTCGGGGTTGATCCGCGTCGTCAGGCCCTCGTCGTCGGACCACTTCGCCTTGACCAGGGACTGCGCGACGACCTGGTTGCCGACCGCCAGCTGGACCCGGGCGGCGAGCTGTTCCTGGCCGATCGCCCTTGGCGGCGAGCCGCACGCTGACGTGGTAGTCGCGGGACTCGTCGCCCCACGAGCCGGTCGGATAGCCGCCGGTCAGCGGGTTCACCTCGACCCGGCGCCCGGTCAGGTCCTCCACCGTCGGGGAGACCTGGCGGACGAACATGACCTGGGCACCCTGCGGTGCCCACACCCGGAGCTGCGCGTCGGCCACCCCGCGGCCCATCGACTGCTGCATCAGCTCGGCGAAGACCTGACCCATCTGCGCGACGTCGGGGATGATGTCGACCGTGCCCAGCAGGGCCTGGGCGATCCGGCGTACCTCGGCGACCTGCCAGTCGACGCCGACGCCGCGGCAGTCGCACTGGAACTTGCCGGTCGCCGCCAAGATGGCGCTGGTCAGCTGTTCGGGTGTCTCGTTGTGGTTCTCGCCGTCGGTGAGCAGGATCGCGTGCCGCTGGGCCAGCATCGGCACCGAGTCGAAGAGCCGCCCGGCCAGCGTCAGCCAGGTGCCCATCGCGGTTCCGCCGTCGGAGCGGAACTGGGCGATCGCCTGGTGCGCGGCGTACCGGGCGCCCGGATTCATCCGCACCAGGCCGGCGCCGGCGCGTACCGGCGGGAAGGCCAGGTAGGCCTGGTGGGTGCCGGCCACCACGGCGAACAGCGTGCCGTCGAGGATCTGGTCGACGGCGGCCGAGGCGGCGGTCTTGGCCGCCTCCAGCTTGGTCCGGCCCATCGAGCCGGAGGTGTCGACGATGATCACCTCGCCGGCGTCGCCGGACCCGGACTGGCCGGCCGATCCGGCGCCGCTGCAGGCCACGGTGACGATGGCGTTCACGTCCGTGCCGCCGTCGGGCAGGAACTCGTTCTGGTAGACGGTGGCGGAGAACTCGGCCATGATCAACTTCCCTTCGGGTCGCGAGTCGGAACAGTATGCACGATCGGAGGCGCGACTCAGCTGAGCGGCGGGCCGACCCGGGCGAGCGCGACGGAGATGTTGTCCTTGCCGCCCTGGCCGTTGGCCCACTCCACCAGCGAGTTGGCCAGCGGCAGCGGCGTCGACGTCGGCGGGGCTCAGTTCGGTGACCAGCGCCTGCAGGTGCACTCGCCTCGGAGACGTAGTTCCACAACCCGTCGGAACAGACCAGCAGCCAGCCGGGGCCGCGCGCGGCGATCGATCCGGTACGCGGCACGAAGTCCGGGCTGTCCCGGCCCAACCACTTCGTGATGGCGTGGGCCTGCGGGCCGTTCTCGGCCTCCTCGCGCGCCGACGCCCATCGCGATCCGGGCCTGGGCGACCGAGTCGTCGACACTCAGCTCGGCGGGCGCCTCGGCGCTCCCGGCGTCGGGGATCCAGTAGACCCGGCTGTCCCCGACGTTGCCGAAGACGATCAGGTCGCCTTCCAGCACGGCCGCGGCGAAGGTGCACGAGGCGGCGTTCTCACTGCCGGCCGCGGTGTTGGCGACGACCGCGGCATTGGCCTGGGCGGCGGCATCCTCCAGCGCAGCGGCGATGGCGCCCGCCCGGCTGGCCGGGGTGCCGATGCCGGCCGGCTTGCTGGCGGCGAGCACGTCCCGGGCCCGGCGGGCGGCGGCCAGGCTGGCGACGTCGGAGTCCAGCGAGGTGGACACCCCGTCGCAGACCACCAGCACGGCCCGCGATCCCGGTGCCGGATCGGCCGCCAGGGCGGTCGCGTCCTCGTTGCGGTAGTGCCGGATGCCCTTGTCGCAGCAGGCGGCGACCCACGGCGCGGGCTGCTCGGTGTAGTGGTCGCGTTCACTGAGCGCCTTGGTGCCGCAGGTCTCGCAGTAGCCGTCGGCGCCGACCACGCCGCCACAGTTGGCGCAGGGTTTGGCGATCGGGATCGTGTCCTCGACATCCGGGTCGATCCGGGGGTGGAGCGACTGGGTGAGCTCGATCGGGCTCTCCAGTTCGTCCGGCTGGTCGTCGGCCGGTGCGGAGATCGGAGTCAGCGCCGTGCCACACGCCTCGCAGAACGCCGCCTCGGCGTGACCTCGGCGCCGCAGTTGGGGCAGCGCAGCGCCGTGTCGGTGTTCGCGTCTCGGTGCTCGTTGTCGGCGGTGTCGCGGGCCGAGCCGGCGACACCGGCTGATGGAGGCTGGGTCATCGTAGGGTCCACCTTCGCACGGCGTTGGCCTTGTCGACCAGCGCGTACCGCCGGCGATCGTCGCTCTCGGTGCTGGCCAGCTGTCGATAGGTGGCTTCCAGCCCGTCGCGCAGCGATTCGTTGCGGGCCGGGTACGGTCCGATCTTCAGTCCGGTCTTCGGGCCCAGCTGCTCGACCCCGGCCAGCGCCCGTTCCAGGATCGCCACGGTGAGCTGCGCCTGCTCGCGCGGATCGAGGCGTACGCCCTGCAGGCTGTCCATCGCCTGGGCCAGCGACTCCAGGCCCTGGCCCGACTCGTAGAGCTGCACCGCCCGCAGCCGCCGGGCCTCGGTGAAGCTCCGGCTGGTCGACGGCACCAGATCGAGCGCCTGCACCGCTCCGGCGACGTCGCGGCGGGCGGCGCGGATCCGGGCCATGCCGAACGCGGCCGGGGCGACGTAGTTGGCGTCGGTGCTCGCACAGGTCCGGTAGAGCCCCTCGGCGACCGCGCCCTCGCCGCCGTGCTCGCAGGCCAGGGCCAGCGCGAGCTTCGCGGCCAGCTCGCCCGGCACCTGGCCGTAGACGGCGTTGAAGGCCGACTGCGCGGCGCCGAAGTCGCCGGCGTCGAGGGCGGCCAGACCACTGATCCAGACCGCCCGCCACTCCCACGGATCCTCGGCGAGCATCGAGTTGACGATCTGGTCGACCAGGTCGTGCCGGCGGAGTTCGAGGGCCGCGCGGGCCTGGGCCAGCGAGACCTCGGGCGAGGCTTCCGGAGCCCGCCGCAGCTCGGCGAGCCGGGTCTCCGGATCGGCGACGGAGATGTTGCTCAGCCACGGATACTGCGGGTCGGAGGTGTCGAGCCGCAGCGCCGGCAGCTCGTCCCACTCCAGCGCCTCGCTGGTGATCGCCGGCGCCTCGAAGAGCACCGAGGCCGCCGAGGTGAGCGCGGTGCCGGGGGTCCGCTCGGCGACGACCTCGCGCAGCACGCCGAGGAGCTGGACCCGCAGCTCGTCGATCGGAGCTGAACCGGTCGGCCGGGTCCGACGCGCAGGCCTTGGCGATCAGCCGGTAGAGCGAATCGTGCTGCTGGAAGAGCGGGGTCTCCTCGACCGGCGGCAGGCTGGCCACGTACCGGGTCTGATAGCCGCGGAACTCCGTCATCAGCACCAGCAGGGTGCGGCCGATCGTGTAGACGTCGGAGGCGACGGTGGTGCCGAGCTGGGCGACCTCGGGGGCCTGGTAGCCGATCGTGCCGTAGATCGCCGACTCCTGATCATCGATCCGCCGTACGCCGCCGAGGTCGATCAGCTTGACCGCGTCGCCGACCTGGATCAGGTTGTCCGGCTTGAAGTCGCAGTAGGCCAGACCGAGATCATGCAGGTACTGGAAGGCCGGCAGCACCTCGAGGATGTAGGCCAGGGCCTGATCGACCGGCAGCGGGTCGAACTGGCCGTTGTTGGCCCGCATCCGGTTCTTCAGGATCTGCTTGAGCGAGGTGCCGCCGACGTACTCCATCACGATGTAGCCCGCGTCTTCGTGGGTGACGAAGTTGTAGATCTCCACGATCAGCGGATGCTCGACCTGGGCCAGGAACTGCTGCTCGACGATCGCCACGGCGAGCGCGTCCTTGTCGCCGGTGTTCAGCAGGCCCTTGAGCACCACCCAGCGATCGGACACGTTGCGATCCCGGGCCAGGTAGATCCAGCCCAGCCCACCGTGGGCGAGACATCCCGCCACCTCGTACTGGTTCGCCACCAGGTCACCGGGCTGCAGCTTGGGGGTGAAGGAGTACGCGTTGCCGCACTTGGCGCAGAAGCCCTCGGCGCGCCCCGGGCGTCCGTCGCGGGACCGGCCGACCGGTGCGCCGCAGTTCGGGCAGTTGCGCTTCGCCTCGGGGATCTCGGGGTTCTTCATGATCGCCTGCGACGCGTCGATCTCCGGGGCGGGTGGCACCCGGGTCAGCCCGGCGCCGAGCCGCGCCGATCGCAGCCGCTGGGAGCCGGCATGCACCCGTCTGGTGATCTTGGAACCGCTGGCGACCGCCCGGCTCGAGCCGAACGCCGTCGAGCCCAGCCGGCTCGAACCGCGGGTGATGGTCGATCCCACGCCGGCGACCTGGCCGCTGTCGACCGGACCGCGATCGAGATCGGCGGCGGAACCGGGCGCCGGGGCGGCGGCGGGGCTGCCGCAGACGTCGCAGTAGCCGTCGACGATGTGGCCGGTGCAGCCCGGCTGCGTGCAGGGTGTGCCGTTGCGCGACCGCCGACGGGGCCGGGGCGGCGGGCAGGGCTCGGCCGGGCGGGTGCGCGTGGCGGACGTCGGAGCGGCGACCGCGGCCGTCGGCCGCCTCCTGCGGGCCGGGGCTGCCGCAGACGTCGCAGTAGCCGTCGACGATGGTGCCGGTACAGCCCGGCTGGGTGCACATGGTCACGAGGACTCCCTGCTGGGACGGGTGGTCTGGAGATACGTCTGGTACAGCGCCACCAACTGCTCGGCGATCAGCATCCGGCAGGGCTGCTCGGACAGCGCCGACCTGGCCAGCTCGTACGCGCGGGCGACGTCCGGCACGTCCGCCACACCGGTGGCGGCCGCCTTGGCCCGGAAGGCCTCGAGCCGGCTGCGCAGTTCCTGATGATCATGGAGCGCCTTGGTGTACGCGGTCTGGGCCAGCGTCATCGCCCGCGACACCTGGTCCAGCCGGCGCAGGTAGGCCTCCAGCTTGTCGAGGGTGTTGGGTACCGGGCCGAGCGCGCTGACGTCCGGCACGGCGTAGCGGGGTGCCGGATCGACGGTGCGCACCGCCTCGTGGACGATCGTGGTCAGCGCCGCCTCGCGGGCCTCGAGATCGCTGCGCTGCTCGCGCGCCCGGCGGACCAGCGCGCCGGCGTTCCGCCGCCGCGAACCGTTGACGATGAGGTCCCGCTCGAAGGTGGCGGCCTCGATCTCCAGCGGTCCGAGGAGCCCGGCGACGTCCCCGCCGCGGCCGGCCTTGTCCGCGATCTCCTTGAGCCGGCGGGCCATCCGGGCCTGGTCGACGGCCGCCTGCTGCTGGGCTGACGCCGGCCGGCTCGAGATCGACCTGGTCCCGGATCCGCTCCATCTGGTGCCTGAGCTGCCGGATCCGTTCGGTGATCTCCGCGCCGGAGGGGTCCAGCCCGAGCCGGACCCGGAGCTGGGCGACCAGGGCGTCGGAGAGCCGGCAGGCCTCCGGCAACGACACCGAGAGTCCCGAGGCCGTGGCGGCGTCCAGCCGCCCCCAGATCAGGCTCGCGAGCCGCAGCCGTTCGGTCTGACCGACGCGACCGGAGTCCCAGGTGGCCAGCAGCAGCTCGTAGCGGTCGGACACGGCCTTCCACAGCGCCATCGACAGCAGGATGTCGCTGGTGGCGGCCGCGCCGTTCGGTGCGGCCAGCGCCGACCGGTCGAGCTCGTCCAGTTCCCGCCGGCGGGCCTCACGCCACTGCCCGAGCTGATCGAGATAGACCGCGGCGGCCTGCGTCTCGATGGCGACACCCATGCCGGCCGGGCGCGGCCGGTGCGCTCGCCTGGCCCGTCGAGGTGGCCACGGTCACGGGTTCCTGCCGTAGACGGCTTTCGGCGGCTGCGGGGCCGGGCCGAGCGAGTCCGACAGCCAGCGGTTGTAGATCGCGGTCCACTCCCCGTCGCTGCGCATCTCGGCCAGCCGGGCGTTGACGAAGCGGACGAAGTCCACGTCGGCGGAGTTGAAACCCAGCCCGTACGGCTCGGCCGTGAACGCCTTCTGCTCCGGGACCACCGCGTACGGGTCCTGCGCGACCAGTCCGGCGAGCACGGTGTCGTCTCCGGTGATCGCGTCGACCTGGCCCTGCTGGAACAGCACCAGGCACCCGGTGTGGTTGTCCGAACCCACCGGGATGGCCTTCGGAGCCTGCTTGATCAGGTTGTCCATGCTCGAGGTGCCCTTGGGCGCGCAGACCCGCTGGCCGTTCAGATCGGTGATCGAGTTGGCCTTGGAACCCTTGCGGACCAGGATCTTCTGGCCGGAACGGTAGTACTCGGTGGAGAAGGCGATCTGCTTCCAGCGGTCGCAGTTGATGGTCATGTTGCGGGCCACGATGTCCACGTCGCGCTCGGTCAGCGCCGGGATCCGTTGCGCCGCGGTGATCACCCTGAGCTGGTACTTGTCCTCGTCGCCGAAGATCGCCTTGGCCACCGCCTTGACCATGTCGATGTCGAAGCCTTCGATCTTGCCGCTCTGCGGATTGCGGGAGGCCAGCAGGTAGGTGTCGGCCGACACCCCGGCGACGAGCCGGCCGCGGTCTTTGATCTTGGCCATGGTCGAGCCCTTGGGCAGGTCGTCCGGGCTTGGGCAGATCACCTCGCGGCTCGTAGGAGGCCAGGGCGTTGTCGCAGGTGACCGGTGCGGTGGTGCTCGCCGGTGTCGGCTGACTGCTGGGCGGGGACGACGGCAGCGGGGTCGGTGAATAGGCGAACAGCGAGCAGGCCGACAGCACGCTCAGACACGAGCCGATCGCCACCAGCAGCCGGGCTCTCGGCAATCGGAGTCTTGGCCGGGCCGTGGCCCGGCCGGCGCCGGTGGTCATCGATACTCCTTCAGTCGCGCAGCCAGGCCCCAGCGCCCGAGCAGCGCCGCGGCGAGCCCGGCGAGGAAGATCAGGATCGACCCGATCACCAGTCCCGGCTGACGGTCCGACAGCGAGGCGGAGGTGGTCGTCGCTGACCTGCTCGAGGTAGGACGCGAGACCGGCGTCGAAGCTGCCGAAGGTGGTGTTGGCCGAGTCGTCGCCGGTGCCGGTGGCCCGGGCGACCGCGGCGTCCCATGAGCCTCCGTCATCGAGCTTGCGGATGGCGCCGTGCACCTCGGTGTAGGCCTGCCACTTGGTCTGCAGGTCGTCCTGGCCGACCAGATAGCTCAGATTCTTCGACACCGATTCGGCGGCGGCCGACCACGCGGTCTCGAAGGCCTGCCCGGAGCCGCGGGCGATCAGGGTCAGGCTCTCGTTGGACTTGGCGTTGTTGGCGTCGATGCGCGCCGCGGCGGCGACGTTCAGCGAGGTGAAGCTGCCGTCCTTGATCGACTTCACCGAGCCGTTCAGCTGCACCACCCCGATCAGCCCGATCACCACGGTGAGCAGCAGGACGATCGAACTGAGCAGCAGGCCGAGATTGATCCGGCGGCGGAAGCGCCGGGCCACCCAGACCTGGATCAGGATCACCGCGGCCAGCCCGAGCAGCGCGAAGGCGACGGCGAGATAGCCGATCCGGACGTCCATCTCGTCGGCGGCTCGATCGGCGTTGCTCTGCACGAGGTTGTCCAGGACCGGAATCGCGGTGCCCCTGAGCTGGGTACTCGCGACCCGCAGGTACTGGGCGCCGATCGGCAGACCCTGCCGGTTGTTGGCCCGGGCCTGCTCGATCGAGGCCGCGTAGCTGACCAGCTGCTGGTTGAGCACCGACAACGCCTCGGTGTCGGCCGGCTGCGCCTCGCGCCGCTTCGGCGATCAGGGTGCTCGCGGCGAGCATCGCCTGGTCGTACGCCGCGCGCTGGGCCGGCGGCTCGAGGCCGCCGACCAGGAAGGCGTTCGTCGCGGTGGCATCGGCCGACAGCAGGTTGGTCTGGATCTTCTGCACTCTGATCAACTGCGCGGCGTCGGCCTCGGCCCGGTTCAAGGAGAAGGCCAGGTACGCGAAGGTCAGCGCGCCGACCAGGCCGACGACCAGACCGGCCACGATCACCTCGACCGTGAGCAGCCGGAGTCGTTGCGGCGTGTCCCGGATGCGGGATCGGGAGGCCGGCGTGCCGGCCGGGGCTCCGACGACGGCTGGTGGCCCGGCCGCAGCCGTCGGCGCTCCCGGGGCCGGCGCGACCGCAGTCGCGCCCGGCGGGCTAGCTTGACTCATCGGACTGCTCCTCTTGGCCTTCGGCACGTGCCCTGAGCTTGTCGAAGGGTCGTGATCTTGGCCTTCGCCGCTCACGTGCCCTGAGCTTGTCGAAGGGTCGTGATCTTGGCCTTCGACAGGCTCAGGCCGCGTTTCGGCGTCTGGCTTCGACGGCCTCGGCTGCGGGTCGTCGTGATCATCCAGATCCGCGGCGATCAGCATCCGCAGCTGCTCGATGGTCGGCTCGGCGATGTCGCGGAGTCGCCACGCGTGGCGACCGACGGCGGCCTCCAGCAGGTTGCGGGCGAACCGCCCGTTGCCGAAGATCGGCCCGCGCGGGGTGATGGCCAAGATCATCTTGAACCGGGCCAGGCAGTCGTCGCCGACGTCGTAGTCGGCCGCCGCCGCCATGCCGAGGAAGATCTCCACCAGCTCGTCGTCGGTGTAGTCGGCGAACTCGATCGTGGTCCGGAACCGGCTGGCCAGGCCCGGATTCTGCGCGATGAAGATCGCCATCGGGTCGGGATAGCCGGCGACGATCAGGACCAGATCGTCGCGCCGGTCCTCCATCTCCTTGACCAGCGTGTCGACCGACTCCTGCCCGTACTGGTCGCCGGCCAGGCTGTACGCCTCGTCGATGAACAGCACACCGCCGGCGGCGGAGGTGACCACGTCGGCCGTCTTCATCGCCGTCTGGCCCAGGTAACCCGCCACCAGCTCGGACCGGTCGACCTCGATCAGCTGGCCCTTGCTCAGCAGGCCGAGCGCGCGGTAGATCCCGCCGACCAGCCGGGCCACGGTGGTCTTGCCGGTGCCCGGATTGCCGACGAAGACCAGGTGCCGGGTGATCGTCGGCGACCGCAGACCGGCCTTGGTCCGCAGGCCCTCGACCCGGAGCACCGCGACCTGGCGGTGGATCTCGGCCTTGACCTCGGTCAGCCCGGTGAGCCCGTCGAGCTCGGCGAGCAGTTCTTCGAGCGATTTCGGTTCCGGTTCCGGCTCAGGCTCCGCGGGTTCCGGAGGTGGTCGCGCGGCGGCCGCGCTTGCCCTTCGACAGGCTCAGGGCGCGAAGCGGCGGGCTCAGGGCGCGAGCGGCGGGCTCAGGGCGCGAGGGCTACCGGGTTCACGGCCGTCGTCGGCGTACCGATGCCGGGGAAGGCGCCGGGCGTGAGCGGATCGAGCTGGCTCAGGTCGAGCGGGTTGACCGCGCCCGGCTCGGCCGAACGGATGCCCTCCTGCGCCGACCGCAGCGCGGCGATCCGTTCCAGCGCGGAGCTGTAGGCGGCTCGCAGGGTGGCCTCGAGGCCTCGATCGGAGCTCATGGCAGGTCCAGGCTGTTGGGCGGGTGGCGGCGGGGGCTGGTCGCCGAGATTCAAGGTCCCTCCTGAGGACGCGTGGCCGAACTTCTCCTGCAGGAATCGTCCGTGCGCGATCAAGGCGTCGGCGTCGACCCGGACGACGGCGTCGAAGATCTTGTCCATGGTCGCCCCGAGCAGGTCGAGCTGGTCGATCAGCAGCATCAGCGAGGTCTTACCGTTCTCGATCGGCCGGGAATCGGCCCACTGCCGGGGCAGCCGGGTGTACGCGCCGATCGCTTCGGGGAGGTAGTCGGTCGCCGTCGCCATCACCGAATACGCATCGAGGCTGCCGAGCCCGAGGTTGCGCAGCCTGGGCATCGTGTCGCGGATGGTCTGACTGACCTTGGCCACCCGCGACGCCACCACCGCCGGCACCACGCCACCGCTGACACTCGCCGCGAGCCGGTCCAGCGCCGCCAGGATGTCGGCTTCGGTCGGCGGTGCCGGACTCGTCGTACCGGCGATCGGCTCGCCGTCGGTGGACCAGCCCGCCGCCGGCGCCGACGACGAACGCCGCCCGGTGATCTTGTCGAGCCAATCCTTGAAACCCATGCAGGCAGCCGATCGTGGTCAGTCGTGCTTGATCAACAGTGGCGATGATCAGAATCTGATCAACGCAGACCGGTCGGGGTCCCGCCGTCACCGGACAGATCCAGTGCGCCGGTGGCGAGTTGTTGATCTTGGCGGTTGACCCGGTCGAGGTACTCGCGCGACTTGACGACCTCGTGCTCCAGGGTGCCGATGGTCACGGCCATGGTGTCGAGGGCCTTCATCTTGAAGGTGTCGATCGAATCCATGGTGGCGTAGATGTTCTGGAACGCCGCCTGCAGCTGCGGCAGGCCGATGGTGGCCGAGGCCGCCTGCTGCTGGATCTGCGCGGAGTTGTCGCGGAGCATCTCCGAGGTGCGCTGGATCAGATCCGACGTGGTGGTGTTCAGTGCGGTGATCTGGTCGAGCACCAGCTTCTGGTTGCCGAGCGCCTGGGCGACGATCACCGCGGTCCGCAACGCGGAGATGGTGGTCGTCGATGCGCGGTCAACGCCCTTGATCAACTCGATGTTGTTCTTGATGATGATGTCGATGGCCAGATAGCTCTGGATCGACACCGCGAGCTGGGTCGAGCAGGTCCTGGTGCTTCTGCCGGACGTAGAACAACACGTCCTGGCTGAGCGCTTTGGCCTTCTCCGGATCGGAGATCTCGAACTGGCTGATCATCGCGGCCAGCTTCGCGTCGAGGCGCTCGGCGATGTAGATGTACTGGTTGAGCCGGCCCATGGTCGCCCACAGGTTCTGCTTCTCCATGTTGAGCGCGACGTTGTCCTTGGTCAGCTCGTCCTGGCCGTTGCGCAGGCTGTGCAGGATGCCGTTGAGGTGGCGACTGGGCCGACTCGTAGCGGCGGAAGTAGTCGACGACCTTGTCGCCGAACGGGATCATGCCGAGGAACTTCCGGGCGCCGGTGGCCTGGCTGGGATCGAGCTCCTCGACGGTGCGCCGCAGCTCCATCAGCGTGTTGCCGACCTTGGAGCCCTGGGCGATGCCGCCCTCCTTGAGGGCCCGGACGGGGGTCTGCAGCAGCCGGTTGGACGTCTCGGCCGCCCGGCGGATGTCGGCGTCGCCCATGCTGCTGACGTCGGCCGCCTGCTTGGTGAACTCCGGCGAGCGGGTCTGGGCCGTCATCAACGCGTTCACGAAGCCGTCGACCTTGCCGTCCAGGAGCGGCAGGCTGGCGGGATCGACCTGCGGGGCCATGGCCGGCGCCTGGGTGGCGGTCACCTGCGGCGGTGGGGCGGGCGCGCTGAGCGTCAGCGGGTTCCCTTCCGGCGGGGTCAGGGGGGCCGGCGCGCCGGCGTACGACGTGGGCTCGGTCATCGATTCCTCTCGGGCACGTGCTGCGGTGAAGCCCGGCGATCAGGAGTGGCAACACGAATGGGTTGGGCTGGGGGCAAATCTACTCGGTCGAGCGAGTCCACGGGGCCGATCGGGCGCGGCTCGATGTCGACCGGGCGGCGCCGACGCGACGCGCTACTGGCGGGGCCGAAGGTGCTCGGGGAGCTCCGCGCCGGTGACCAGACCGGCAGCGAGCAGCGCCGCACGGCACTGATCCAGCACTCGTTGCACCGGTACGCCGTGCCGGGCCGCGAGCCGATCGAGATCGTCGAATTCCGGCGTCACCTGCCAGATGGCGCCGTCGCGATGGGCGACCTTGATCGCCACCGAGCCGTACTCCACCTCGAGGTCGACCCAGCCGCGAGGCAGCGCGGCTCGGCTGACCTGGGTCTCCCGCACCCCGATGCGTGCTGGTCTGGTCCATCATCAGCGCGCGCAGTGACGCCGACTGATCGGGCCGGGCGAGCACGGCCAGCGTGTGGGCCGGGCGGCCCTTCTTCATCATGATCGGCACCAGCCAGGCGTCGGCGGCGCCGGCGCCGATCAGGCTGGTCAGCACCGACGGCCACAGGCGCGGGTCGAAGTCGTCGACATTGGCCTCCAGCACGACCGCGGACTCACCCCGGTCGTCTCCGGTCTCGGCGCGCCGTCCGATCAGCACCCGGGTGAGGTTGGGCCGGCCGGGGGAGTCCCTGGTCCCGGCCCCGGCACCGCTGGCCAGCAGGGCCAGGGGCGGCAGGTCTTCGCACGTCTCGCACAGCGCGGCGACCAACGCCATGCCGGTCGGCGTCGTCAGCTCCCCGGCACCACCGGCCTGCAGCCGCCAGCCCGTGCCGAGCTCCACCACGGCCGGCACCGGAACCGGCAGGTCGCCGTGCGCCGTGGTGATCCGGCCGGATCCGACCGCGACCGGGCTGCTGCTGAGGGAGTCGATGTCGAGCGCGTGCAGCGCCGCAGCCACCCCGACGATGTCGGCGATCGAGTCCAGCGCGCCGACCTCGTGGAAGTGCACCTCCTCGGGGGCGATGCCGTGCACCCGGCCCTCGGCCGCGGCCAGCCTCTCGAAGGTGCGCAGGGCGCGGCCGCGTACCGGTTCGGCCAGCTCGGCGGTCTGCAGCATGGCCCGGATGTCGGTCCAGTGACGATGGGGAAGGTCGGCGGTGATCGGCTCGATCTCGATCTTGGTCGCCCGCTGCCCGGCTCGGGTGACCGGTGCCGCGGTGATCCGCACCGAGTCCGGAATCACCGCCTGGACGGCGTCTCGGACGGCGTCGAGGTCGGCGCCGGCGTCGACCAGGGCGCCGAGCAGCATGTCGCCGGCGATCCCGGCGGAGGCGTCGATCCAGGCGTGCCGCCCGGTCACGGCGCGGCGATCTGCGCGGCCAGGTGGCCCGCCCCGTAGCCGTTGTCGATGTTGACCACGGCGACGCCGGGTGCGCAGGCGTTGAGCATGGCCAGCAGCGCGGCCAGTCCCTCGAACGCGGCGCCGTAGCCGACCGAGGTGGGCACCGCGATCACCGGCGCGCTGATCAGCCCGGCGACCACGCTGGGCAGCGCCCCGTCCATGCCCGCGGCGACGACCACCACCCGGGCGCGTGCGGAGCAGCTCGAGCCGCCGCAGCACCCGGTGCAGACCGGCCACCCCGACGTCGACCACCAGTTCGGTCGGCCGGCCCAGATAGCGGGCGGTGAGCTCAGCCTCCCGGGCGACGGGCAGATCGGAGGTCCCGGCGGCCAGCACGACCACCAGCCCGCCGGTCGGGTCCGGCGGCGTCGGCGGCCAGGCCAGCAGTCCGGCATCGTGATCATGGAATGCCTCGGGCAGCTCGCTCAGCACGGCCGCCGCCTGTTCCTTGCCGGCCCGGGTGAACAGGGTGACCTCGGGGCGATCACGCACCTGCGTCGCGATCATCGCCAGCTGCTCAGGCGTCTTGCCGGCGCAGAAGATCGCCTCCGGGTAGCCGCGCCGCGCGGCTCGATCATGATCAAGATCGACGAAGGACGCGATGCCGTCGGCGGGCTCAGCCATGATCGCGGGGCATGATCCGGAGGCATGATCACGAGTCAGCAGCGACAGCGTGAAGGCGCCCGACTGGATGCCGGCCAGGTCCAGCGCCACGAAGCGGAAGCCCGCGGCGCGTACCGCCCGTACGACCTGGCCGCGCAGCGGCTCGGTCACCGCGCGGACAAGATCATCGGCCGGCAGTTCGAGGCGGGCGATCTCGCCGTGATGGCGGACCCGCAGATCGCTGAATCCGAGCGCTCGTACGGAAGTCTCGGCCAGTTCGACCTGCCGCAACTTCTCCGGAGTCACCTCCTGGCCGTGCGGAATCCGGGAGGCCAGACACGGTGCGGCGGGCTTCTCGGCGACGGACAGCCCGAGTTCCCGGGCCAGCAGCCGGACGTCGATCTTGCTCAGCCCGATCGCGGCGAGCGGCCGCAGCACGAGGTGATCACTGGCCGCCCGCGCGCCGGGACGGTCCGGCCGGATCGCGTCGTCGGCATTCTCCCCGTACGCCACGGCATCGAGCCGATGCCGGGCGACGACCTCGTCGCCGATGGTGGCGAACAGCTCGTCCTTGCAGTGGAAGCAGCGGTCGACGTCATTGGCCCGGTAGGCGGCGCGATCGCCTTCGTGGGTGATCACCTCGACCACCTCGCACGCCGATCTCCCGCGCCACCGCATGGGCGGCCCGGCGCTCGTCGGCGGCCAGGCTCGGGGAGACTCCCAGCAGGGCGACGACGTCGTCCGGTCCCAGGGAGCGCGCAGCCAGGGCGAGGAGCAGCGAGGAGTCGACGCCCCCGGAGAAGGCCACCCCGAGCCGTCCGATCCCGCTGAGCTGGGTGGCGATCGCCTGGTCGGCGCGTGGCACCGTCCACGCCTCGGGCGCGGTTCGTACGGTCAAGACCTCACGCGTTGTCACAGAACTCCTCCGAATGGCTGCCAGATCCGAGGCTAGTGCTGCTCAGCGGTGCCATGTCGCGGTGGGCGGTCAGGCCGGTGGCGGAATCTCACCGGATCCACGGACGATCAGCCGGGCCGGCACCACGAAGGTCTCCTCGGGGGAGCTGTCGCCGTCGAGCCGGGCGAAGATCCGCTCGGCGGCGATCGTGCCGATTCTGGCCGGGTCCTGGGCCAGCACGGTGATTCCGGGGCGCAGCAGGTCGGCCAGCAGGAAGTCGTCGAAGCCGACCTGAGCCACCCGATCCTGCAACTCCAGATGGTGCAGGGCGCGCACGGCCCCCAACGTCACCAGGTTCTGCGAGGTGAACAGCGCGGTCGGCGGGTCGGGTTCGCCCATCAGGCGCCGGACGGCCTCGTAGGCCTCGTCCTCGGAGCGGAGGTTGTCGATGTGGCGCTCGAAGGCCGTCAGGCCGGCGGCGCTCATCGCGTCGGCGAATCCCTGCCGTCGCTCGCGGGCCGTCGAGATGGCGAGTTCGTCGCCCAGATGGGCGATCCGGCGATGTCCGGCGTCGATCAGATGCTGGGTGGCCTGGACCGAGGCCTCGTAGTTGTTGGTGAGCACGGCGTCGGCGATCAGTCCGATCGGTGGACGGTCGACGAAGACCACCGAAAGGCCCTGCTCGCGTTCGGCCTGCAGGTAGCCGTGGTCGGCGGTGATCGTGGTGAGGATCAGCCCGTCGACCCGGCGCCGGGTGAACGCCTCGATCATCGCCCGCTCGCGTTCCGGATCGTCGTCGGAGCTCGCCGCGAACACCGCCGTCTCCGCGTTGCGAGGCGACCTTCTCGACCGCGCGGTTGATCGATGCCGAGAAGGGATTGTCCACCGCGTCCAGGAGCAGACCGAGGGTGAGGGTCTTCCGGTCTCCTCGCCGCAGCGCGCCGGCCCCCTGGTTGGGCTTGAAGTTCAGCGCGACCACGGCGCGTTGAACCCGCTCCCGCATCTGGGGGGATACGTTGGCCTCGTCGTTGATCACGCGGGAAACCGTCTTGATTCCGACGCCGGCCAACGCGGCGACGTCGCGGATGGTCGCGCGCGTCCGGCTGGACGGGATCGGGGGTGGAGCTGACATCGATGTCTCCTTCGCCACGAGCAGCGTACACGAGTCAGAAATTGGTCAGCCACAAGGGTTGACACAGACCCTGAGAATGGTTTAAGAATGTCCTTGACACCGTTGTCACTGATCCGGCGGTGCGTACCTAACGAGAGGATCTCTATGAAGTACCCACTGCCGATCCGCCGACGCGGACGCTTCGTCGGCGTACTGGCCCTCGCGGCCGCCGCCTCACTGGCCCTGTCCGCCTGCGGTGGCGGTGACGCGGGCAGCGGCACCCCGTCCGGGGGCAGCAGCGACGAGGCGGCGACGACGAGATCGCCGTCACCCTGATCACCAAGACCAGCACCAACCCGTTCTTCATCGCCATGCAGGAGGGTGCCAAGGCGGCAGGGGAAAAGAACGGCGTCGCCATCACCACGGCCGCCGGCAAGTCCGACGGTGACACCGACTCCCAGGTCAAAGCGATCGAGGCAGCGGTGGCTCGGGGCGACAAGGGCATCCTGATCACCCCGTCCGGCCCGGGGGTCAACTCCGCGATCGACAACGCGCGGAACGAAGGCCTGTACGTCATCGCCCTGGACACGCCGCCGGATCCGGCCGATATAGCCGACATCACCTTCGCCACCGACAACTTCAAGGCCGGCGAGCTCATCGGCCAGTGGACGGCCGGCACGCTGGACGGCAAGAAGGCCACCATCGCCATGATCGACCTGTTCAACGACAAGATCGTCACGGTGGACATCAACCGTGACCAGGGCTTCCTGACCGGCATGGGCATCGACACGGCCGACAAGGCCAAGAACGGCGACGAGGCCAAGACCGGCAAGTACACCGGGGGCAAGGGCGGCGACTACGAGATCGTCTGCAACGAGCCGGGCGGAGGTGCCGCCGACAAGGGCAAGACCGCGATGGAGAACTGCCTGTCGAAGAGCAAGGACATCAACGTCGTCTATTCGATCAACGAGCCGTCCGGCGGCGGCGCGGCCGAGGCCCTCCAGGATGCCGGGATCAAGGACGCCATCGTCGTCTCGGTGGACGGCGGCTGCGATCCTGGCCTGAAGCTGGTCGAAGAGGGCACCATCGGGGCCACCTCACAGCAGTACCCGGTGAAGATGGCCGAACTGGGCGTCGAGGCGATCAAGAAGATCGTCGACACCGACGGGGCCGAGAAGCCGCAGAACAGCCCCGGGCTGGACTTCTACGACACGGGTGTCGCTCTGGTGACTGACAAGCCGGTCGAGGGCGTGCCCAGCATCACCGTCGCAGAGGGCAAGGAGCTCTGCTGGGGCTGACCCGGACGTACTAGTGAACGAAGCGGCGGGCCCTGCGCTTCGCGGGCAGGGCCCGCACGTTAGCCTTGGCGACAACTGTCGCCTCCTGATCCTCATCCCTACGGCAAGGAGGCCTATGTGACCACCACCGTCGAGCCGCCCGCTCCGGCGAGCGCGGCCGAACAGTTCGCGGCGCGGCAGCAGTCGCCCGTCCAGCGGATCCAGCACCTGCTGCACTCGCACCCCTCGATCAGCCCGCTGCTGGTCCTGCTGCTGTCCTTCATCATCTTCACCATCCTCAACCCGCGCTTCGCCACGCCCAACACCATCGGCATCATCCTGCAGCAGGTGGCGGTGATCGCTGCTCTGGCCATCGGCCAGACGCTGGTCATCCTCACCGCCGGCATCGACCTGTCGGTGGGGGCGATCGCCATCTTGTCCTCGTTGGTCATGGCGAGCCTGGCGGCCAACAACGGGGTGCCGGGAGTCCTGGCCCTGTTGATCGGGATCGCGTGCGGAGTGCTGGCCGGATTCATCAACGGAACGTTGGTGACCCGGCTCAATCTTCCACCGTTCATCGTCACCTTGGGCACCCTGAGCATCTTCACCGCCATCGCGTTGCTCTATTCCGGCGGCCAGGAGATCGGGCGACGGCAGCTGCCGCCCATCCTGAACTGGGCCGGCACCCGGATCCAGCTCGGACCGTTCCGGATCACCACCGGCGTCATCGTCGTCGCGCTGCTCGCGGCCGTGATGGCGTTCATCCTCAGCCAGACCAAGTGGGGCCGCCACGTCTACGCGGTGGGCAACGACCCCGAGGCGGCCCGGCTGGTCGGCATCCGCGTCGACCGGGTCCTGCTCAGCGTCTACACCGTGGCCGGCCTCATCTACGGCATCACGGCCTGGGTGCAGATCGGCCGCGCCGGCACCGCGAGCGCCAACGCGATCGTCGACGCCAACCTGGACAGCATCACCGCCGTGGTGATCGGCGGCACGAGCCTGTTCGGCGGGCGCGGTGCCATCATCGGCACCATCCTCGGGGCGTTGATCGTCGGTGTCTTCCGCACCGGCCTCAGCCTCGCGGGGGTCGACGACCAGTGGCGGGTGCTGGCCACCGGCGTGCTGGTCATCGTCGCCGTCTCCATCGACCAGTGGATCAGGAAGGTCAAAGCATGAGCAGCACACCTCCAACCAGCGATCTGTCGGCCGAGGAGCAGAGCACCGTCGGCCTCGGCGCCCCGGTCGTCCTCGCCGACCCGAAGGACACCGTGCTGTCGGGGCGGGGTCTGGTCAAGACCTTCGGCAAGGTCGTCGGCCTCGACGGGGTCAACATCGATCTGTTCCCGGGCGAGATCTTGTCGGTGATCGGCGACAACGGGGCCGGCAAGTCGACGTTGATCAAGGCCCTGACCGGTGCCTTGATCCCCGACGCCGGCGAGGTCTACCTGGACGGCCAGCTGGTGCACTTCAAGACCCCGCAGGACGCCCGGGGCTCGGGCATCGAGACGGTCTACCAGACCCTCGCGGTCGCCCCGGCCCTGGACATCTCGGCCAACATGTTCCTCGGTCGCGAGCGGCTCCGGAGCGGTGTGCTCGGGTCGGTGTTCCGGATGCTGGACAAGAAGGGCATGAAGGAGGACGCGGGCAAGTCGATGGCCAACCTCGGCATCGCCACCGTGCAGAACATGGGCCAGGCGGTGGAGACCTTGTCGGGCGGTCAGCGGCAGGCGGTCGCCGTGGCCCGCGCGGCGACCTTCGCCACCAAGTTCGTGGTGCTCGACGAGCCGACGGCGGCGCTGGGCGTGAAGGAGACCGGGCAGGTGCTGAACCTGATCCAGCAGATCAAGGCCAAGGGCCTGCCGGTGATCTTGATCAGCCACAACATGCCCAACGTGTTCGAGGTGTCCGACCGGATCCACATCGCCCGGCTGGGCGGCAGCGCCGGCGTGATCACGCCGAAGTCGCACACCCCGACCGAGGCGGTGGCGATCATGACCGGCGCCACCACGCTGCAGAAGGGCTGACGGCAACCCGCTTCGACACGTGGTCACGTACGACCTGATCTCCTCGTGAGACCGGGTCGTGCGTGACCACTGTCGTTGTCCGGCTTCAGCGCGGTCGGGTACGCCGGAGCACCACTGATCCGACGCCGAGCGATCAGCAGGTACGCGCCGAGGACGATGGCGAGCAGCCGGGTGTTCACGGCGGCCTCGTTGTCGTTGAGCACGCGGATCCGGTCTGGATGATCTTGGTCGTACTGAACCCAGATCGACCCTCGACCGCGACCGAAGTCCGGCGGCACGACGCGGCACGGGCGTACGACGTCGGTGCGGAACGGCTGATCCCGATAGGGGAACTCGACCAGGTAGGTGATCGCGCTCTTGCCGCCCACGCCGCTGCCGCCACCGCCGCCGAACGCTCCGACGCAGCCGGTGTCACTGCTGATGATCAAGGCGTCGACGGTCACCGCGTGGTGTTCGAACCGGTACGCGTCGAAGCCGATCTTCGCGATCGCCGCGAGCATGATCACCGGAATCATCAGCACCACAGCCCTGAGCGCCGCCCGATCGGTCCGGCTCAGCGGGCGGCGCGGCCGGCGCGGACGACGCGGTTCCGGAATCAACCGGGACGCGGTTCGGCGTGCGGATGATCGGTCAACGGGAAGCCGCTGATGCCGCGCCAGGCGAGGGTGGCGACCAGACTGCTGGGCGTCGGCCAGCGGGATGTGGGCGCTGTCCGCCGAGACCCAGTAGCGGGCACTGACCTGGGCGAGCCCGACCAGGGAGATGGCCAACAGTTTCGACTGCTCGGCCGGGAGTGCGGTGTCCTCGGCGATCACCGCGGCGATGATGTCGGCGATCTCGTTGTTCACCCGCCACAGCCGCTTCTGGACCGAGTTGTCCCCGGTCAGGTCGGATTCGAAGACGAAGCGGAACTCACCGCTGGCCGAGGAGACGAAGTCGTAGAAGGCGCCCATCGCGGCGACGACCCGGTCGGCGTTGACCTCGGTCGAGTCGACCGCTTCCTCGACGACCTCGACCAGCCGGTCACAGCTGATGTCCAGCAGGGCGAGATACAGATCGAGCTTGGAACCGAAGTGTTGGTAGAGCACCGGCTTGGAGATTCCGGCGGCGTCGGCGATGTCGTCCATGGCCGCCGCGTGGTAGCCCTTGGTGGTGAAGACCTCGTTGGCCGCATCGAGCAACTGGGCTCGTCGCTGGTCCCGCGGCATCCGGGTCGCCCGTTCCAGCTTGGTGGCCATTCGCTCAGCGTAGTGGCCTCAGCGCTCCGCCAATGCGTTCCGCACATCGGTGTGGCCGAAGTCGTTTCCCTTGTAGAGCAGCGGCTCATCGCGGTCGATCGCCAGCGCGTACGCGAAGCAGTCGCCGAAGTTCAGCCGCGCCGGGTGGCCGGAACCGCGGCCGAAATCCCGGTAGGCGACGCGGGCGATCGGCCTGCTCGGCGGTCACGGGCGCGATGGACACTCCGGCGGCCGCGATCAGCGATCGAACTCGCGGCCGAGCGCCGGATCGCGATGACGGTCGACCACGATCGCGCACTCGAGGTAGGTGCCCGCCGACATCGCCGGCCCGGATCGGCGATCAGGCCTTCCGGTACGCCTCGGCCTCGTTCAGCAGGATGCCACCACGCTGACGGTCGACGATCACGAGGAGCCCGTCTCGTCGTAGAGCTCCTTGTCCAGTCGGTGGCAACCCAGTCCGGGTCGGTAGCGGCGATCGACTGGGCCCGCTCGACGATCGGCCGATAGCTGCGGCTCGAGCCTCTCGCGAGCCTTCGGACTCGAGCTCGGCGAGGCGGCGCCGGACGGCATCCTCCACCGCGGACGTTTGCGACTGGCCCGTCAGCTCGGCGAGCCGACGGACCAGTCGATGGGTCTCCTCGTTCTTGATGTTCAGACTCACGGTAGAAGTCTACCTATCAAGGTAGATTCTACCATCGCGATCAGACGATCCAGGCGATCTTGTTGCCCAGCGAGTTGTGGTACTTGACCTTGGAGACCGCGACGTCGTCGTGCGCGGCGAACGGCAGCCAGCCGGACACGCACTCACCCTTGCGCAACCGGATCGACTCCGGGAACACGTTGCTCCACGGGCTGGTGCCCTCCTGAGCGATCTCCATCGGGATGGTGCCGTGATCGGTGGACAGCGACCAGGGATCCCAGCTGACCCGGGTCTTGCCGCCGGTCGAGCCGGGCGGCAGCTTGCGGACGCAGACCTTGGCCTTCACCCCGAACCAGAACTCCTCGGCCTGGACATGGGTGACGCGGACCGTGAAGTACTTGAACGTCTTGGTCTGGCCGAGGGTGAGCAGGGTCTTGCTGGGCGTCCACTTCGCCTTGTCACCCAGCGCGTTCTGGTAGTTGATCGAGGTGATCTTGTCGTTCAGCTTCAGATCCCAGAACGGCAGCCAGCCGGTGGCGCACTCACCGACCGCGAACTGACCCTCGCTCTGGTAGTCGAGGGGGAACGTGGGCACCGGCGGATCTTCCTGCACCGACGGATGGCGGGTGCCGTGGTTGGTGCTGATCGTCCAGGGATCCCAGCTGATCCGCGTCTTGCCGCCGGTCGAACCGGGCGGCAGGTGGTTCACGCAGACCTTCAGCTTGATCAGGTAGCCGTAGTACTCCGGCTCCATCACCGCCTTGTCCACGGTGACGTCGAAGTAGTGGAAGTGGGCCTTCTGACCGACCTTCAACTGGGTGGTCGCCGCCTCGGCGGGCGCTGTGCTGACCAGCCCGCCGGCGATCAGGGCTGCGACGGCGGCCAGGGCCAGAGCTGCGTGGCGGAGCCGGACCGGCCAGCGACGTCGTGGGCTCAGAGTGAACATGGAGGTCCTTCCGATCAGGCATGGAGCTCCGCTCGTGCGGAGCACTCACTGGGAAGAGGGCGCGAGCGCCCGCCCAGATGCATAGCCGGGCAGGTTTCTTTCTCAGGCCTCGGGGAGCGGCGGCAGCGCGGGCGGATCACCGACGAGCAGGTCGGCCGCCAGGTCGCCGTACTCCTCGATCCGGGCCAGCACCTGCTCCGGCGCGAACCGCAGATCATCGGCAGCGCGTACGCCGCCCAGTTCGTCCCAGGTCACCGGCGTGGCCACGGACGGAAGCTCACGGCCGCGCATCGAGTACGGCGCGATGGTGTTGCGGGCCGCCAGGTTCTGGTTGTAGTCGACGTAGATCCGGCCCGCTCGCTGCTCGACCGACATGGTGGCGATGAAGAAGTCGGGGTACGCCTTGGCCAGGGTCGCGTTGAGGTGCTTGACGTAGGACCAGACGTCCTTGCTCCGCGCCGGCGCGACGGCGGCGTACACCTGGATTCCCTTGCTCCCCGAGGTCTGGGGGACCGGGATCAGGCCGTCCTCGGCCATCCGGGCGGCCACGATCAGGGCCGCGCGGGCGCTCTCGACGATCGACATGCCCGCGCCCGGATCGAGGTCGACCACCACCCGGTTGGCCAGCGGCTCGCCACGGCGCGGGTCGAGCTCGGGAAGGTCGACCACACCGGCCCGGCCGGACTGGGCGCTGCCGATGGTCCACTGCGGGACGTGCAGTTCCAGGGCCGCCAGGTTGGCCAGCCAGACCAGGGTCGGTTGATCGTCGGCGACCACGTAGTCGATGATCCCGTCGCTGGTGCCGACCTGGGCCCGGCGTACCCAGGCCGGAGTGCCCATCGGTGCGTTCTTCTCGTAGAAGGAGAAGCGATCGGTCCCGACGCCGTCGGGGAATCGGAGCCGGGTGAGCGCCCGGTCGGCGATGTAGGGCAGCATGGTCGGCGCGATCTGGAGGTAGTAGTTGATCACCTCGGCCTTGGTGTAGCCGGTGGCCGGGTAGAGCACCTTGTCCAGATTGGTCAGGGTGAGCGTGCGGTCGCCGACCCTGGTCACGACCTCCGATGCCGGCATGGGCTGAGTCTTCACAGCGTACAGCGTGAGCCGGTGATCTCGCTGCCGGCCGCATTTCGTCGGCTCGCGCGGACCGCGGCGCGGACTGGGCCCGCTGGCTCCAGGCCCTGCCGCGGCTGATGGCCGACGTCGCCGCCGAGTGGCAGCTCGAACCGGACGGCCGGCCGATGACGGGGGAGACGGCGATCGTCGTTCCGGTGGTCACCGCGTCGGGGGAGCGCGCGGTGGTCAAGTTCGGCTTGCCGCACCCGGAGTCGGCGCACGAACATCTCGCGCTGCGCGCCTGGGCCGGGGACGGCGCGGTCCGGCTGCTGCGGGCCGATCCGCGGCGTGGGGTACTGCTGCTGGAACGGGCCGAGCCCGGCGGCGATCTGAGTTCGGTGCCGGTCGTGGAAGCGTGCGAGGTGATCGCCGGTCTCTACGCCCGACTGCACCGGCCGGCGCTTCCCCAACTCGTCCGGCTCTCCGATCACGCGGCTCGCTGGGCTCGGGAGCTTGCCGGGCTGCGGGAATCGCACGTCGTACCGCGACGGTTCGTCGACCAGGCCATCGGTCTGGCTCGACGGCTTCGCCACGGACGAGGCGACCGACAGCGCGTTGATCCACACGGATCTGCACTACTTCAACGTGCTCGCCGCGGCCCGCGAGCCGTGGCTCGCGATCGATCCGAAGCCCATGGCCGGCGACCCGGCGTACGAGATCGCTCCGCTGCTGTGGAATCGCTGGACCGAGGCCGTGGCGACCGGTGACGTACGGAATGCCGTCCGGGAACGGATGTTCACCGTGGTCGATGCCGCCGGGCTGGACGAGGACCGGGTACGCGCCTGGGTCGTGGTGCGGGAACTGGTGAACGTGCTCTGGGCGACCACCGACCCGGCCGCGCCGACCGACCCGGGCTGGATCACCACCGCGACCGCCATCGTCAAGGCCGTCCAGCGCTGAGCCGGGCGCCGGCGGGTCCGGATGCCGGAATAGGGCAGGCTCGGCTCGGCGTTGCAGACAAGGATCACCCTTAGACCCAGTCCCTTCAGACGCAGTCCGTATTGACCCAGGAGGAACCGTGGCTTTGCCACCGCTGGTGGAACCCGCCGCCGAACTCACCATCGACGAGGTCCGCCGCTACAGCCGGCACCTGATCATCCCCGACGTCGGGATGGACGGGCAGAAGCGGCTGAAGAACGCCAAGGTGCTCGTCATCGGGGCGGGCGGGCTGGGCAGCCCGGCGCTGCTGTACCTGGCCGCGGCCGGCGTGGGCACCCTCGGCATCGTCGAGTTCGACACCGTCGACGAGTCCAACCTGCAGCGCCAGATCATCCACGGGCAGTCCGACATCGGCAAGTCGAAGGCGCAGTCGGCCCGCGAGTCGATCGCCGAGATCAACCCGTTGGTCAACGTCGTGCGTGCACGACACCCGGCTCGACAACGACAACGTGATGGACATCTTCAGCCAGTACGACCTGATCGTCGACGGCACCGACAACTTCGCCACCCGCTACCTGGTCAACGACGCCGCCGTGCTGCTGGGCAAGCCGTACGTCTGGGGCTCGATCTACCGCTTCGACGGCCAGGTGAGCGTGTTCTGGGCCGAGCACGGCCCGTGCTACCGCTGCCTCTACCCCGAGCCGCCGCCGCCCGGCATGGTGCCGAGCTGCGCCGAGGGCGGCGTGCTCGGTGTGCTGTGCGCGTCGATCGGCGCGACCCAGGTGACCGAGGCGCTCAAGCTGCTGGCCGGCATCGGTGAGCCGCTGATCGGCCGGCTGCAGATCTACGACGCGCTCGAGATGAGCTGGCGTCAGCTCAAGGTGCGCAAGGACCCGAACTGCGCGATCTGCGGCGAGAACCCGACCGTCACCGAGCTGATCGACTACGACGACTTCTGCGGCGCGATCACCGAGGAGGCGGCCGAAGCCGTCGCCGGGCACACCGTCGGCGTGCAGCAGCTCGAGGAGTGGCTGGCCGCTCGCGAGTCCGGCGAGAAGGACTTCATGCTGATCGACGTTCGCGAGAAGGTCGAGCGCGACATCAACCAGATCCCCGGCTCGGTGCTGATCCCCAAGGGCGACTTCCAGACCGGCGAAGCGCTCGGCGGCCTGCCGCAGGACAAGCAGGTGGTGCTCTACTGCAAGACCGGCGTGCGCTCGGCCGAGGTGCTGGCCATCGTGCACGGTGCCGGCCTGGCCGATGCGGTGCATGTCGGCGGCGGGGTCAGCGCCTGGGTCAGCCAGATCGACCCGAGCCAGCCCGCGTACTGATTGCGCGCTCGCAGCTCGGCCGCGAGATCCTCGCTGGAGCCGCTGACTTAGTCTTCCTGTCGCTGTACCAGGAAGTTTCCTGGGTACAGTGCGAGATTCCCACGTAGACGTGGGAATCCGACAGCGAGGCGGCTGCATCCGACGCGAGAGCCGAGCAACACAAAGCCCCCCGTACCTGACGGTACGGGGGGCTTTGGCGTGTGTCGTGGGGAGACTCAGATCGCGTGGACCTGGTCGGCCTGCGGACCCTTCGGACCCTGGGTGGTCTGGAACTCCACCCGCTGACCCTCATCGAGCGTCCGGAAACCCGTCGACTCGATTGCGCTGTAATGGACGAAAACGTCCGGACCGCCGCCGTCCACGGCGATGAAGCCGTAGCCCTTCTCGGCATTGAACCACTTAACGGTTCCCTGCGCCATGAAACATCTCCTTGCATCTGCGTCCGGAACCGCACCTCACGGCCCCGAAAGCTGTCGGGCGCTAGGGCTTCTGCCCCACGCCCACGCAATAGTTCTGGGGGCGTAGCACGTACCACGACACAGACCACTTGCAACAGCAGTGCCTAAGCCTGGCACAGATCCCGTCTCGTTGGGAACCCTCACTGTGATTGTGATCACGGCGCGTCGCGGGCCTCGCCGAATCCCGCTCCGCGCATCCGCGCCACGGCCATGTCGACCCGATCACCGCGCTTCGGAACCCCCTCTGCGGAGAGCTTTTCCCACGCCTCGGCCTCGAGCCCGCGCACCGGACGGCCGTCAGCGCGGACCACCCGCCACCAGGCCACCGCACCGCCGTGTCGCGACATCACCTGGCCGACCTGACGGGGTCCGCCGCGCCCGACCAGTTCGGCCACGTCGCCGTACGAAGCCACCTGGCCGAGCGGAATCCGCTCGACGGCGCTCAGCACCTCCTCGACGAACTGCTCGTCCACTGCTCTGACGGTAGTCTTCGGCGCCCGAGGAGGTCGAGGATGACGATCAGTACGCGCGATCGCTGGCTGGGCGGCGCGGGCCTGCTGCTGCTCGGCGGCCTGCTGATGGGTGTGGCCGCCAGCGGTGCGCTGGCTGCCGTGCCTGGATCAGGCACAGGACGCGCTGTGTGTGCCAGCCGGCAGAGCCGCACCTTCGACTACATCGCCCCGTTCGCTCCGCACGAGTCGCTGCCCGCCGCGGCGGTCCTGGCCGGGCTGGGGATGCTGCTGATCGCGGCCAGCGGGCTGATGCTGATCGGACGCCGGCGGATCAAGCCGTGGCTGTCCCGGCTGACGCTGGTGATCATGATGGCCAAGCCGCTCGTCCTCGGCGTGTGGACCTTGATCAGCCCGGTGACCGGCGGGATGCCGCGGAGTCCGAGTGCCTGGCTGGTGGCCGAGATCGTGATCGATCTCGCGCGTGGCCGCGGTGCTGTTGATCACGCCGAATGATCTGCTGGACGACTATCGGCGGCTGCTGCTGTACGCCGTACCGATCTGGCTGGTCGGCTGGGTCGGCGGTGTGCTGGACAAGCTCTTCTGGTCGCTGTTGAACGAGTCGGCCGAGGTGCCTCCGGGCTCGGGTCTGATTCCGCCGCTGATCATCATCGGCTGCGCGATCGGGATCGCGGCGGTGACGCGGAACGTCGGAGAAGCCGCGACTCACCAGCCCAGGGTTCCCGGCCCACCCTTGAAGGGCCCGCTCACCGCTGAGGTGATCCAGCCGCCGTAGAAGCCGCCCTCCTGCGGCACCACCACCTCGCCGTCGACCAGGCAGCGGTCCATCGCGCCGGCATAGATCGCGACGTGGTCGCGGAGCGCGCTGTAGCGACCGGACGGCTGCGGGTAGTACCAGCCGGCCCGACGCGCGACCTTGCCGCCGCCGACCACGTCCAGGTACGAGGCCTCGCCCTTCCACTCGCAGTACGAGTGACCGCCGGCCGGTCGAAGGGCACCCGCGACGAAGGCCGAGCGCGGCAGGTAGTAGGTCGGCGGGATGGGAGGTCTCCAGGATCCGCCAGCTGGTCCGGGTCTCGCAGATCTCCTCACCTCCCAGAATCACCGTGATCAGCTCCTCGCTGGCGCGCATGGCGGGTGGGCGCGGGTAGTCCCAGACCGACTCCTGGCCGGGAGCGATCATCGGGACCGGATGGTTGGACGATCGCAGGGTATCCGGCGATCCAGGGCCGGTCGCGCACATCGGACCAGTAACGGCCAGTCCGCCGAGGCCAGGGCCGCCGATCCAGCGACGGTCCGGCGATACTGGCCGGGTGGACGAGCCGAGGATCCAGGTGCACCGGGGGGCGAGCCGGTTCCGCACGCTGACCGACTGGGCCGACACCCGGCACAGCTTCTCCTTCGGCGAGCACTACGACCCGGGCAACACCTCCTTCGGCGCGCTGCTGGTGCACAACGAGGACCGGGTCCGCTCCGGCAGCGGCTATCGCCGACCATCCGCACCGCGACGCGGAGATCATCACCTGGGTGCTGTCGGGTTCATTGGTGCACGAGGACTCCCGGGGCAACACCGGCATCGTGCACCGCGGGCTCGCGCAGCGGATGAGCGCCGGCTCGGGCATCGTGCACGCCGAGCGGAACGACGCCTTCCGGCTGGATCCGGCGGCGCCGCGCGGAGCCGGTGCACTTCGTCCAGATGTGGGTGCGTCCCGACGAGCCGGGCGGCCGGCCGAGCTATCAGCAGCGGCCGCTCGACGTCGGCGATCTCGGCCGGCACTGGCTGCCGGTGGTCTCCGGGCACGCCCCGGACGCGGTGATCAACCTGGCCAGCAGGGATTCGACCCTGTGGGTCACCACCCTCGGCCCGGGCGAGTCCCGCCGGCTGCCGGCGGCTGCGCGGCTGCACGTCTATCTGGCCCGCGGCGCGGTCGAGGTCGAATCGGTCGGGGTGCTCGAAGCCGGGGACGCGTTGCGGCTGGTCGGCGAGGCGCAGCTGTCGATCACCGGGATCGCCGACGCGGAGCTGCTGGCCTGGGAGCTGGCGGCGGATGACCGAGCTGCCCCTGCTGATCAGGGTGTCCGGTCGCGACCGGCCCCGGCTGACCCGCGACCTGCTGCGGCTGCTGGCTGACGCGGGATCGGTGCTGGAGGACATGGAACAGCTCGTGGTCCGGGAGCGGCTCACCCTCGACGTCCTGGTCCGGCTCTCGGCGGCCGACGACGGGCTGATCCGGGACGTCCTCTACTGGGGTTTCACCCACGGCCTCAAGATCGACTTCGAGCGCGTCGAGGCCCGGTCGCGCAGGGCCCAGCTCACCCGGCACGCGGTGACGGTGCTCGGCCGGGACCTGCCGCCGGCCTCGCTGGCCGCGGTCGCCGATGCGATCGCCGAGACCGGCGGAAACATCGACCGGATCGTCCGGCTGGCCACCGATCCGGTGACCGCGTACGACCTGGTGGTGATCGCCGGCGATGTCGACGGGATGCGCAGGTCGCTGGTGCAGGTCGCTCATGATCACGGGATCGACATCGCGGTCCAGGTCAACGGGCTGGAGCGACGGGCGAAGCGACTGGTCGTGCTGGATGTCGACTCGACCTTGATCACCAACGAGGTGATCGAGCTGCTGGCCGACGAGGCCGGTTGCCGCAGTCAGGTGGCGATGATCACCGAGCGCGCGATGGCCGGCGAGTACGACTTCGAGACGTCGCTGCGGGAGCGGGTCCGGCTGCTCGCGGGCCTGGACGAGTCGGCCATCGAGCGCGCCCGGGCCAAGATCACCCTGACTCCCGGCGCCCGGACTTTCGTGCGTACGTTGAAAAGGCTGGGCTTCTGCGTGGCCATCGTGAGCGGCGGTTTCACGCCCTTCACCGACTGGCTGAAGGACGAGCTCGCGCTGGACTACGCCTTCGCCAACACGCTGGAGATCATCGACGGCCGGCTGACCGGCGAGCTGCTGGGTGCCGTGGTCGACCGCGCCGCGGAAGGCGGCGTTGCTCGCTGAGATCGCCGCTGCGCAAGGGGTTCCGCTCTCCCAGACGGTGGCCGTGGGCGACGGTGCCAATGATCTTGACATGCTCGGTACGGCGGGCCTGGGCATCGCCTTCAACGCCAAGCCGGTGGTCCGGGCGCAGGCCGACGCCACGGTGTCGGTGCCCTATCTCGACGCGATCTTGTTCATGCTCGGCATCCGGGGCATCGACGTGCTCCGGGCCGAGGGACTCGAGGAGGTGAAGGTGTCATGACGATGTTCCGGGTGGCCCTGGCCCAGATCCTGGCCGGGCCCGATCCGCAGGCCAATCTCGACCTGGTGGCCGAGCAGGTCGATCGGGCCGCCGAGGCCGGGCGCGGCGTTGGTCGTCTTCCCGGAGGCGACGATGCGCTGCTTCGGGCTCCCGCTGATCCCGATCGCCGAACCGGTGGACGGGCCGTGGGCGACGGCGGCTGCGGGGCATCGCCGACGACGCCGGTCTGGTCGTGGTGGCCGGGATGTTCACCCCCGGCGAGGGCGGCCGGGTGCGCAACACGTTGCGCGCGGTCGGCCCCGGGGTGGATGCGCACTACGACAAGATCCACCTGTTCGACGCCTTCGGGTTCCGCGAGTCCGACACCGTCGCGCCGGGGACGGAGCCGGTGATGATCATGGTCGGCGACGTCGCGGTCGGCCTGACGACCTGTTACGACGTGCGGTTCCCCGGCCTCTACACGACGCTGGCCGAGCGAGGGGCGCAGATCATCTGCGTCGCGGCCTCCTGGGGCGCCGGCCCGGGCAAGGTCGAGCAGTGGCGGCTGCTGACCCGGGCGCGCGCCCTGGACAGCACCACCTTCGTGGTCGCGGCCGGCCAGGCGGATCCGGCGGTCGACCGGTGCGGAGCAGCGGGGGAGCGCGCCCACCGGGATCGGCTACAGCGCGGCCATCTCCCCGCGCGGCGAGGTGCTGGACGAGCTGGGTCCGGAACGCGGGCTGCTCGTCACCGAGCTCGACCTCGACCAGGTCGAGACGGCCCGAGCCGCGATCCCGGTGCTCGCCAACCGCAGATTCTGACGGCGGAAACGTCCATCGCCGGCGCTTCGGCTGCTGAATACTGTGCCCATGTCGGAGGATCAGCGGTGGTCACCGTTCCCGGTCCAGGACTGGTCGAGCCTGCCGGTCGACCCGCTCGCCGCCGGTCCCGAGCCGCCCGACCGCCGACCGACGGTGCGCCGCTGGTGGCCGCCGCTGATCATCTTCGTGATCATCGGCGCGTTGATCGGATCGCTGGCCTACATCGGCAGTGCGGTCGGCCTCGAGCCCGCGGCCACCGACGGCGACCCGGTATCTTCCCGCCGACGGCTCGGCGGCGTACGAGCGCACCGAGACGACCCGCGAGCTGGACACCACCACCGAGCTGCAGGTCACCGAGTCGGCGCAGATCACCGGGGTCGCCGGCGTGCTGAGCACCGACAGCGCGTTCGGCATCAAGGTCTTCGCCGACCTGTACGACGAGGCGCGCGACCTGCGGATCTGGCGGACCACCAGCACGACGATCAACGATCCCGCGCCGCGCAACCAGGTGACGCGGGTCTATCAGACGCAACTCCGACATCAGGCTGCTCGGCGAGAGCACGCCGGACGCCGGGTACGCCTATCGACCCGGGCTGGTCGAGCTGCCCGCCGACGCCCACGCCGGACAGAGCTGGACCAGCAGCGGCTCGGCGAGCGACACCCTGGACTACTCCGCCGACCTCCGGGCCAACGCCGGCGAGGCCGGCTGCCTGATGGTGACCGGCGAGGTGCGCTACACGACGAAGGCTGGGAGCCCGTTCCGGGTGGTCGGCGATCGGACGCACCTGGTGCCCCGGTCAGGGCATGGTCAAGTCGTCGGTGACCTTCGCCGACATCGCGGCGACGACGACCCGGGTCGCCGCGCCCGCTCCGGGCCCGGCGACCACCGTGTCCACGGCGATCAGCTGGGCCGACCCGGCGGCCTGGCAGCACCACGCGCTGGACACGATGTCCATCGATCCGACGTTCGGCGAGGGCCCGATGAGCGGCAGCCCGATCACCATGACCCCGGTCGGCACGGACTCGGGGCTGGTCGTACGCGCCTTGTCCAGCGTCAACGATCTGGTCGCGACGACCCCGAAGACCCGTGACCAGTGGGCCGTCGGTCTGGCGGGCCCACGTGCCCGGCACCATTCTCACGCTGACCGCGTTCGGCAACGTGATCATCGCCACCACCAGCGAACGCGCGGTGGTCGCCTACTCCGACGCCGGGGTCCGGCTCTGGCAGCTCGATCTGGATGAACTGGCGCCGTCCGCCCCGGTGCGGCTGAACGGAACCGACGCCGTGCTGGTCGACCTGAGCGGCCGGGTGCAGGCCTTCTCGATCCTGACCGGCGCGGTGCGCTGGGATCGCAGCGTCGGCTCCGACGTCAAGCTGTCGCCGGCGGTCGGCGCCGGACTCGTGGTGATCATGGATCGCGGCGGGACGACCACGGCGCTCGATCAGGCGACCGGCCGCTCGGTGTGGACCGTCGACCTCGCAGGGCAAGGGGGCGGCGTTCGTCGGCGGCACCCTGGTCGTGCTGCAGGACCAGACGGCCCACGGGCTGGACGCCGGCCACCGGCCGCAGCCGCTGGCTGCGACCGTTCCTCGGCACGTTCACCCGGCTGGCGACACTCGGCGACCGGCTGGTGATCGCGACGAAGGACGCCACCGTGCTGCTCGACGCCGAGGGCGCGGTGCAGGCCCGGCTCGGGGGATTCCTGGATCTGACGGTGACACCCGATCGGTTCATCGGCTGGGGAACCGGTCAGGCGCAGGTCTTCGGCGCCGACGGCACGGTGATCGCGGAATGGCCGCTGCCGGCCCTGACCTTGGCCCGGCAGGACCGGCCCGCCGTGCCGACCCGGCAGGGCGTCCTGCTGTTCGGCTCGGACTGGACGTTCGAGGCGTGGAACGATGAGCACTGAACTCACCGCCGCGGAGTCCGGCGCGAGCCGTCGGGCGGTCCCGGGCTGGCGGACGTTCGACGTGGGGCCGGTTCGTCCGCGGGCGTGCTCCGGCAGACGCTGGCCCAGCCGATCGCCGAGGGCCGGCTGCGCGACGTCGACTGGCCGTTCGGTCTGCGGGCGATCGTCGCGGCCGGGTACGGGATGTTCGCCCTCGCCGGCCTCGTGGTGATCTTGTCGGCTGCCGTGCGGAGCAACAGCACGCTGATCATCTCCGGAACTCTCGGCGTCGGGATGCCCGACGTGACGGTGTGGCCGATGGTCGTGCTGCTGTCCTTCGGCACCGCCTCACTGATGACCGCCGTGCTGCACGGACCCGCGTGGCTCAAGATCATCGGCCTGCTGTTCGTGCTGGCGATCATGGGCACCTGGTCGCTGCGAAGCACCGGCCTGCAGCAGTCGCCCGGCTGGCTCGTCGCCGCGGTGCTGATCATGATCGCGATGGTGGTGCTGGTCATCGTCCGCTGGCGCAGACCCTTTGCCTGGTGGGAGTTCGCGTGCGGCCTGGACCTTGATCGGTGCCTCGATGACGGTGGGAGTCGTCGAATCCCGCTCGGCGAAGAGCTTCGGCTTCGACTTCAACGTCCAGCTGCTGCAGCAGACCGCCGGCCTGCTCGGCTTCCTCGCGCTGCCGGCCGCGATGGTGGCCGGGGCGGCGGTGGCCGAGATCGTCGTCCGGGGGACGGTGTCGGCGGTCCGCCAGGCCCAACGGCTGGCCCACCGGCGGTGGCCGTACGTGATCTTGGCGGCGGTGTGCCTGCTGCGCGGCGTCCAGGCGGTTCGCCAGTTCCTGAACCGCGACCCGGTCAGCCAGGGGATGCTGGCCTACATCCCGGCCGTGGCCATCGCTGATCGGCTTCGCCGTGATCGGCACGGTCGTGCTGCGGATCAGCCGGAGGCACTCGGCCGAGCCGATCGTCTCCGAACTCGGTGATCATCTCGGTGCGGTGGGGTTCGCCGTCGCGGCCGCCCTGATCGTGGTCCAGGTGCCGGTGCAGGTGGGGCTGGCCGTGCTTCAGGTCCTGGCCGGGCTGAATCCCGACGGGGCGGCGTCGCGAGCCACGGCGAACATCTCCTTCGTCAACGACGCGGTGGATCCGATCCGGGTGCTGATCGGCGCGGTGCTGGTGGTCCTGGCCGTCCGCGCCGCCCGCCGCGGCCGGCCGGACCGCGGCCTGATGCTCGGTTGTGTCGGCGTGATGCTGCTCGCGCTGGCCCGCAACCTGTTCGTCAAGGACGCCAGCGCGCTGCCGATCGACGCCGACGTGCTGAACCTGGTCAGCACCGTGATCGTGGTGGTGGCGATCGTCGCCACCGGACTCCGGCGCCGGCTGACCCGGCAGCGGGCTCTGGCCTTCGCCGGCGTGCTGATCCTGTCCGCGCTGTTCAGCTCCCGCGACTTCATCTCCGACCCGCTCGGCTTCCTGCTCGGCTTCTCCGGCGCGGCGCTGCTGTTGTTCGGCCTGACCTGGGACCTGCTCACCGGTTCGGGTTGGGGCAACGGCGACAGCCGGCGCTTTCCGCGGCCGACCCGGGTGCTGCTGGTCCTCACCAACTCGGTCCTGACCATGACGGTGCTCGCGTACGCGGCGCTGATCCGGGACGGCAGCACGACGATCTACCTGGACCCGTACGCCGAGTTCGGCGACCTGATCTTCGGCACGGCCCTGCTGGCCGCGGCGGTGCTGGCGGTTTTCGACGTGGCGTCCCGCGACGCGACCGTGTCCTGAGCGGATCCGCGGTTTTCGTCGGTAGCCTCTGATCCAATACCCACCATGTACCGACTGATCCACGAGGTGGCCGAGCCCCGCCCGGCTCCGCTGCTGGACGCCGCCCAGCGCGCCGTCGTGGACCACGCCGGCGGACCGCTGCTGGTGCTCGCCGGTCCGGGGACCGGCAAGACGACCACGCTGGTCGAGGCGGTGGTCGACCGGATCGAGCGCCGCGGCGCGACACCGGACAGCATCCTGGTGCTGACGTTCTCCCGCAAGGCCGCCGCCGACCTGCGGATGCGGATCGCCGGCCGGCTCGGGCGCACCGTGATCACCCCGGTGGCGATGACCTTCCACGCCTTCTGCTACGCCCTCGTCCGCCGCTTCGCCCCGACCGACGGCTTCGCCTCGCCGATCCGGCTGCTCACCGGCCCGGAGCAGGAGTTCCGGGTCCGCGAGACGCTGCTCGGCACGCTGGAGACCCGGCGGACCGAATGGCCGAGCACGCTTGGCCCGAGCCTTTCCCACCCGGGCCTTCGCGGGCGAGGTGCGCGCCGTGCTGGCCAAGGCCCGCCAGCTCGGGATGGATCCCGAGGACGTCATCGCGGCCGGACAGGCGGCGGGCCGCGACGAGTGGGTGAGCGTCGGGGAGTTCTTCGACGAGTACCTCGACGTGCTGGACGCCGAGGGGGTGCTCGACTACGCCGAACTCGTGCATCGCTGCCGCATCCTGCTGACCGATCCGCAGGTGGTCCAGACGCTGCGCCGCGAGATCGGGGAGGTGTTCGTCGACGAGTACCAGGACACCGATCCCTCCCAGGTCCGGCTGCTGCAGACCATCGCCGGCGACGGCCGGGATGTCGTCGTGGTCGGCGATCCGGACCAGTCGATCTACGCGTTCCGCGGCGCGGCGGCGCGCGGCATCCTCGACTTCCCGGAGATGTTCCGCACCGCGGACGGGGCGCCGGCGCCGATCCTGGCCCTGGACACCACCCGGCGGTTCGGCCGGAATCTGCTGGCCGCGACCCGGAACGTCGCCGACCGGCTGAGCATGGCGCGGGCCCTGCCGCCGGAGGTCTTCGCGAAGTTCCGGCAGCCGCGCGCCGACCCGGCCCTGCCCAAGGGTCAGGTCGAGGTCTACACCTGCAGCAGCGTCGGCGCCGAGGCCGAACACATCGCCGAGATCCTGCGCAGCGCCCATCTGCGCGACGGCGTCAGCTGGGACGAGATGGCCGTGCTGGTGCGCGCGGGCCGGGCCACGATTCCCGGGCTGACCCGAGCGCTGGTGGCCGCCGGGGTGCCGGTCGAGGTCGCCGGCGACGAGATCCCGCTGGCCACCGACCCCGCCGCCCGGCCGCTGCTGCTCGGCCTGCAGGTGGCGAGCCGGAGCGTCGCGATCACCGCCGACGAGGCGCTGCTGCTGTTGACCTCCCCGCTGGGCGGGCTGGACAGCATGGCGATCAGGCGACTGGGCCGGGCGCTGCGGGACGCCGAACGGGCCGAACTGGCCGGCAGCTCGATGCCCCGCCCGTCGTCGGAGCTGATCGGCGCGGCCATCCGGCAGCCGGACCTGCTCGACGACTGTCAGCCCGGGACCGGCGGTCGAGGCGGCCCGGCGACTGGCCGGCTGCTGCGGCAGACGACCCGGGCGATCCGGGCGGGCAGCACGGCCGAGGAGGCGCTGTGGGTGCTGTGGTCGGGCACCGGATGGCCGGAGAGACTGCGGGCCGAGGCGGCCCGGGGCGGCGAGGTCGGCCGCCGGGCCAACCGCGATCTCGATGCCGTCTGCGCCCTGTTCGAGATCGCCGCCCGATCGGAGGAGGTCTCCGGGCTCCGCGGGGTGACCGGCTTCCTCGCCGAGGTCGAGGGCCAGCAGATCCCGGCGGACACGCTGCGCGAGTCCGACCTCCGGGGGTCGGCGGTCCGGGTGCTCACCGCCCACCGGGCCAAGGGGCTGGAGTGGGAGCTGGTCGTGGTCGCCGGCGTCCAGGAAGGGCGCTGGCCGGACGTACGCCGCCGCGGCTCGCTGCTCGAGCCGGACCGGCTCGGCACGCCGCGAGGTGACGCCGCCGGTCCCGACGGCGCTGCGGATCGCGGAGGAGCGGCGGCTGTTCTACGTCGCCTGCACCCGGGCCCGGCGCCGGCTCGTGGTCACGGCGGTGGCGGGCACCGAGGGCGAGGCCGACCAGCCGTCGCGGTTCCTGAGCGAGCTCGGCGTGCCGGTCCGCGAACTGCCCGGACGGCCGCGCCGGCCGCTGTCCCTGCCGGCCCTGGTCGGCGAGCTCCGCAGCGTCAGCGTCGATCCGGACGCCCCGCCCGAGCCTCCGGGAGCAGGCCGCCATCCGGCTGGCCCGGCTCGCCGACGCCGTCGACACCGACGGGCGGCCGGTGATCGCCGCCGCCCAGCCCGCCCAGTGGTGGGGCATGCGGCCGCTCAGCCGCGCCGATCAGCCGACGACGCCCGCGGGCGAGCTGGTCCACCTGTCCGGCAGCCAGCTGGGCAACGTGCTGGCCTGCCCGCGGCAGTGGTTCCTGGCCCGGAAGGCCCAGGCGGAGTCGTCGCGGAACACCGCCGCGGCCTTCGGCTCGGTGGTCCACGTGCTGGCGGAGTTCGGCGCCCGGACCCGGGTCGACTCCGGTGAGCTGTCCGACCACCTCGAATCGGTCTGGAGCCAGCTCGACTTCGACGCGAACTGGCTGTCGGCGGTCGAGCGGGTGGAGGCCGAGTCGGCTCTGGAACGGTTCGTCACCTGGCAGGACGCGCGGGCCGATCTCGAGCTGCTCGGCACCGAGGTCGCGTTCAGCTGTGAGGTGGACGCTCGGCGACGAGCGGGTCCGGCTCACCGGCAGCGCCGACCGGGTCGAACGCGACGTCGACGGCCGGATCCGGATCGTCGACTTCAAGACGTCCCGGTCGGTGCCGACCGCGGCCGACGTCGCCCTGCACGACCAGCTCGGGGTCTACCAGCTCGCCGTCCAGCAGGGGGCGTTCGACGATCTGGCCGGTGCGGGCTGCCGGCCCGGCGGCGCCGAACTGGTCTATCTCCGGATGTCCGACGGCGCCGGCAGCTATCCGAAGGTCTTCCAGCAGGCGTCCCTGGACGATGTGCCCTTCCCGGTGACCTCGCCGGCGGCCGGCCCGGATCCGCACGCGCCGCCGACCTGGGTGCACGGGCGGCTCGCCGAGGCGGCCCGGATCATCCGCTCCGAGCAGCACGACGCGCGGCTCGGGCCGGCCTGCCGGTACTGCCCGTTCCGGGGCAGCTGCCCGGCCCAGCCCGCCGGCCGGCAGGTGGTCGCGTGACCCTTCACGTGCTGAACCCGCCGTCGGCGACCGCCCGCTTTCGGGACACCGACGATCTGATCGAGGCGCTCGGCATCGGGTTCTCCGATCAGCAGCTGGACGCCATCACCGCTCCGCTGGAGCCGGGGGTGATCATCGCCGGCGCGGGCTCCGGCAAGACCACGGTGATGGCGGCCCGGGTCGTCTGGCTGGTCGGCACCGGTGCCGTGCGGCCCGAGGAGGTGCTCGGCCTGACCTTCACCCGCAAGGCCGCCGCCGAGCTGTCGCACCGGGTCCGCACCGCCCTGCTCCAGGCCGGGGTGATCGCCGACCGCGGGGTCGACGAGTCCGGCGAGCAGCTGATCATGACCTACGACGCGTTCGCGGCCCGGCTGGTCGCCGAGCACGGTCTGCGGCTGGGCTACGAGGCCGATCCGACGATGATCACCGGCGCCACGCGCTACCGGCTGGCCTCCCGGGTGGTGAAGTCGGCCGCCGGGCCGTTCGAGTTCATCTCCCGGCTGCGGCCGGCCTCGGTCACCGAGCGGGTGCTCAAGCTCGACTCGGACCTGCAGCAGCACCTGGTCGACCCGGACCAGCTGGATCACCATGCCCGCGACCTGCTGATCGGGCTGGAATCGGCGCCGACGAACCAGCGGGGCAATGTCTACGCCGACGTCAAGCGGGCCATCATCAGCGTCCAGGAACGCCTCGAGCTGGCCAGTCTGGTGCGGGACTACCAGCACCTGAAGGAGCGCCTCGGGCTGGTCGAGTTCGCCGACCAGATGGCCATCGCGGCCCGGCTGGTCACCGAGGTGCCGCAGGTCTCGATCGCGCTGCGCTCGGCCTTCCGGGTGGTGCTGCTGGACGAGTACCAGGACACCTCGGCGGCCCAGGCGATCATGCTGCGCGGGCTGTTCTCCGGCTCGACGCCGAGCGACGGACTCGGCCATCCGGTGACCGCGGTGGGCGATCCGTTCCAGGCCATCTACGGCTGGCGCGGCGCGGCGGCGAGCAACATCACCTCCTTCGCCGACGACTTCCGCCGGGTGGACGGGCGCCCGAGCCGGCGGTTCGCGCTGACCGTGAACCGGCGCAGCGGCAGCTCGATCCTCCAGGTGGCCAACGTGCTGAGCGGCCCGCTCCGGCACAGCGGGGCGCTCGACGGCGACGCCGGGCTGGGACTGCTGCAGGCCCCGCCGGGTACGGCGAGCGGCCAGGTGCGGGCGGCGACCTTCGACACCTGGCCGGAGGAGATCGCCTGGATCTGCGACCAGATCGTCGAGGTGCACCGCACCGGCGTGGCGCCGCGCTGGGCCGACATCGCCGTGCTGACCCGGCGCAACGCCGACATCGCCGCGCTGTACGGGGATCTGACGGCGCGCGACGTGCCGGTGGAGATCGTCGGCCTCGGCGGCCTGCTGCACCTGCCCGAGGTGATGGACCTGACCGCCACCCTGCGGCTGGTCGACGACGTCACCGCCAACCCCGACCTCATCCGGCTGCTCACCGGGCCGCGCTGGCAGGTCGGCCCGCGCGACCTGGCCCTGCTCGGCCGGCGGGCCCGCGAGCTCGCCCGAGATCCGCGGAGCACCGCCGGGTCGCCCGACGCCGCGGGCAACGAGCCCGCCCGGCGGTGCTCGACGCGCTGGAACAGGCCGTCGCCGACGTCGACCCGACCGAGGTCGTCAGCCTGCTGGACGCCCTGGAGAACCCCGGCGACGGCGCCTTCTCCGACGCCGCCCGGCAGCGGTTCGCGGCGCTGGCGGCCGAGCTCGGCTACCTGCGCCGGCACAGCGACGAACCGGTGCTGGACCTGACCCGCCGCGCGATCACCTCGATGGGTCTCGACGTGGAGCTGCTGGCCACCCCGGAGTTCGCCCGACTGTCGCCGGCGCGACCAGCTGGGCGCGTTCCTGGACGCGGTCGCGGCCTACGTCGACGTGGACGGCGACGCGTCGCTGTCCGGACTGCTCGCGTACCTGCAGGCCGAGATCGAGCAGGGCACCGGGCTGGAGCAGGCGGTGCCGTCGGACCGGGAGGCGGTGAAGCTGCTGACCGTGCACAAGGCCAAGGGCCTGGAGTGGGAGGCGGTGTTCCTGCCGGCCCTGATGAAGGGGATCTTCCCGAGCGATCGGGTGACCGACAACTGGGTCACCAACCCGGCGGTGCTGCCGGCCGATCTGCGCGGCGACGCCGGATCGATCCCGCAGCTCGCGGACACCAGCAACGCCGGTCTGACCGCGTACAAGCGGGAGCTGGTCGAGCAGCAGCTGCTGGCGGAGGACCGGCTGGCCTACGTGGCCGCGACCCGGGCGAAGCAGCTGCTGGTCGGCACCGGCCACACCTGGCGGGCCGACCTCAGCAACGCTCGGACCAGTTCGGACTACCTCCGGGCGATCATCGCCGAAGCGCGGGAGCAGGACCAGCTGCTCGCCGAGGCCGGACCGCCGGGGGCGCAGAATCCGCTCGTCGTCGAGGCGGCGCCGCGCCCCTGGCCGCAGCCGCTGGATCCCGACGCGCTGGCCCGCCGGCACGACGCGGCGCTCGCCGTGGAGCGGGCGCGACGTCGGTTCGTCGAGACCGGGAGCTACGACGACCCGGAGGCCATCCCGCTGCTGCTCGACGGCGAGGACGTGGTGGCCGGCTGGGACGCCGACCTGGACCGGCTGCTGGCCGAGGCGGCGGAGTCGCGAGCGGGGATCGCCCGGATCCGGCTGCCGGCTCAGCTGTCGACCACCGCCGTGCTGCGGCTCCGCGAGGACCCGGAAGGGTACGCGGCCGAGCTGGCCCGGCCGATGCCGCGCCAGCCGTCCCGGGCGGCGCGGTTCGGCACCCGGTTCCACCTGTGGGTCGAGCGCTACTTCGACGGCCGCCTGCCGAGCGGCGGCGCTGGGGCAGCAGCAGCTGGTCGACCCCGACGAGCTGAGCGACCGCGCCGACTTCGGCAGCCACGACGAGCTGGAGCTGCGCGAGCTGTGCGAGGCGTTCGCGGCCGGTCGGTTCGGCAGCTCGGTGCCGTACGCGATCGAGGCGCCGTTCACCTTCGCGGTCGCCGGCCGGTTGATCCGCGGCCGCATCGACGCCGTCTACGAGCTGCCCGGAACGCCGGACCCGGGGCCGCGCTTCCTGGTCGTCGACTGGAAGACGAGCGCCGGCGAGAGCGCCGACCCGCTGGCAGCTGGCGATCTACCGGCTGGCCTGGGCCGAGGCCCAGCAGATCCCGGCCGAACAGGTGGACGCGGCGTTCTACTACGTGCGATCGGATCGGCTGGTCCGGCCCGAGCGGCTGCCCGATCGGGCCGAGCTCGAGCCGTTGCTGAACGGCGAGGATCCCGGGCCGATAAGGGGATTAGGCTGACTGGCGTGATCAATTGGGCGGTCGCCAGCGATCTCGACCGGGTCGACCATCATCGAGTGTCGGCGGACTGGGTGGCCGGCCTCTGGCGCGCCGACGACGCCAAGCTGCTCAAGCTCGACGCCGAATCGCGGTTCACCACGAACACCGGCGGCAGCAAGCTCCGGATGACCAAGCCGTTCGTCGAGTACGACAGCCAGCGACACCGGCTGCTGGGGCTGCTCAACGGCTCGCCGATCTTCGCCGTCGAGACGCTCACCGAGGGCGAGGTGCACAGCCTGCGCGAGGTCGGATTCCAGCTGACCGACAACGAGCGCGACATCGCCGCCACCGCCGCAGCGATCACCCACTGGCACCGGATGGAGCCGCTCTGCCCGAAGTGCGGCGGCCGCACCGTGGCCATCAACGGCGGGTTCGCCCGGCACTGCAAGGTCTGCGAGCGTGACCACTTCCCGCGCACCGATCCGGCGGTGATCGTCGCGGTCGTCGACGCGAAGGACCGGCTGCTGCTCGGCGCCCAGAAGGACTGGGGCAACCGGGTCTCGGTGCTGGCCGGATTCGTCGAGGCCGGCGAGTCGCTGGAACAGGCCATCCACCGCGAGATCGGCGAGGAGGTCGACATCAGCCTCTCCGACCTGCACTACTTCGGCAGCCAGCCGTGGCCGTTCCCGCGGTCGCTGATGCTCGGCTTCTTCGCCCGCGCGACGAGCACGGACATCTGCGTCGACGCCGACGAGATCGCCTACGCGGACTGGTACACCCGGGACGAACTCACCGCGAAGCTCGACTCCGGCACGCTCGGGCTGCCGGGCAAGAGCTCGATCGCCTCGCGGCTGGTCGAGGCCTGGCGGGACGGTTCAGCGCCGCTCTGATCCAAGCTCTGATCACCGATGCGGGCGCTCGGATCAGGACGTGCATCAGCCGGCGCGAGGCGGTTGCGGAGTCCGCTGGCCCGGTTGGCCGGACGGGCGACCGCCCGCCGGATGGCCGCCTCGGCGCCGATGACGTGCACCTGGTCGGTCGCCCGGGTGACGGCGGTGTAGAGCAGTTCGCGGGTCAGCAGCGGCGAGTCCGGCGGCGGCACCACGAAGGACACCGACTCGAACTGGCTGCCCTGGGCGCGGTGCACCGTCATCGCGTGCACGGTCTGGATCGAGTCCAGCCGCACCGGGGAGTAGAGCGCCGGGGTGGCCCCGCGGGCGAAGGCCGCCCGGACGCCGTCGGGCGTGGTCGACGATGACCCCGGTGTCTCCGTTGAACAGGCCCATGTCGTAGTCGTTGGCCGTCACCAGCAGCGGGCGGCCGACGTACCACTCGCCGTCCTCGGCGTAGCCCGGAATGGCCTCGGCCAGCCAGCGCTCGACCTCCAGGCTCCACCGCAGCACCCCGTACGGGCCGCGGCGGTGCCCGCACAGCAGCCGGTGCCGGTCCAGGGCAACGAGCGCGCCCTTGTCGTCGCCGGCCTGGGCCGCCTTCAGGGTGGCGACGCCGGCGCTCCGCACCTGTTCGCCGAGGCCACTGAGCTGCCCGGCGTCGAACGGGTCGTCGCCGGCGTCCAGATCGACCTCGGTGAACCGCAGTTCGGCAGCGCCGGACCGCAGCACGGCCAGGACGGCGTCGGCATCGGCCGCACGGATCGCCCCGGCGAGCGTTCCGATCGCACTGTCCTCGCCGAACCGCCAGTTGTGAGTCAGCTGGACCACCCGGTGAACCGGCGGGGCTCGTCGCTGGTCGGGACGCCGAGCTGCGGCGAGTGACTCGCCGAGGGCGACGTCCGGGGTGCCCGGCGCCCGGGCGATGTCGGCGAGCACCGCGCCGGCCTCGACCGACGACAGCTGATCGGGATCGCCGACCAGGATCAGCCGGGCGCTCGGCCGTACCGCCTCGAGCAGCCGCGCCATCATGGTCAACGAGACCATCGACATCTCGTCGACGATCACCACGTCGTGCGGCAACTGGTTGTTCGCGTCATGGCGGAACCGCGCCCGCGACCCGGGCAGCCAACCGAGCAGCCGGTGCAGCGTCGACGCCGAGACGTCGCCGATCCGCTCACAATCCTCGGCCGAGCAGCTTCGCGGCCTCGCCCCGCACCGCCTCGGCCAGCCGGGCGGCGGCCTTGCCGGTCGGTGCGGCCAGCGCGATCCGCGGCGGCGGTCCGGGCTGATCGGTGAGCAGGGCCAGCAATCGAGCCACCGTGGTGGTCTTGCCGGTTCCCGGGCCGCCGGCGATCACCGTCACCCGACCGAGCGCGCTGACGGCGACGGCGAGCTGCTGACGGTCCGTCGAGTGCGCCGCATCAGTTCGCCGGGAAGAGCCGGTCGAGGCGCGACCCGGAGCCGGTCGCGATCGATGTCCGGCGGGTCGGCGGCGAGGCGTTGCTGGAGCTGCCCGGCGGACCTGCTCCTCCTGGTGCCAGTAGCGCTCGAGGTAGAGCAGGCCGTTGGCCAGCCGGAGCGGGCGGCCTCCCGGCTGGTCGGGCCCGTCGGCGACGAGGCCGCTGGCCGCCACCAGGGCCAGCCATTCCGCGGGATCCGGCCACGGCAGGCTGGACAGGTCGATGCCCGCCTCGGACTCCTCGAAGGCGAGCGTCGACACCGTGCGCAGATCGATGCACACCGAACCGCTGCGCAGCGCCCGGACGGCCAGGGCCAGCGCGAGCACCACCCGTTCCTCGGGTTCGCGGCCGATCCGGCCGATGGTCTGGGCGGTGCGCACGTCCGGGGCATCGAGCACCCCGGCCGCGTTGAAGTCGGCGAGCAGACCGGTCGTCCCGTACGCGAGCAGCACGTCGCTGCCGGCGGCCTGCTCCACGGCCGCTCTCACGGCAGCACCCCGTCCAGCAGATCGGACAGCTCGACCACCAGCTCCGCGGGCGGCCGCCAGCTGAAGACGCCACAGGGAACGCCGCCGACCAGCGGGGTCTGCGGACCGGCCATCCCGCGGAGGAAGAGGTAGAGCACGCCGCCGAGGTGGCGCCGCGGGTCGTAACCCGGTTGCCGCCAGCGCAGCATCCGATGGACGGCGACCGAGTAGAGCAGGGCCTGCAGCGGATAGTGGGCCTGCATCATCGCGGTCGCCATCCGTTGCGGGGTGTAGTCGCCGAGGGTCAGCGGCGCCCCGTCGAACGTGCCGAGCCAGTTCGTCTTGTAGTCCACCACCAGATACCGAGGCTCACCGGTCGGCTCGCCGACCCGGAGCACCGCGTCGATGCTGCCGTTGAGATATCCGCGCAGCGACTGCTCGGCGAGCGCGGGATGGTCGATCAGCGCGGGATAGGGATGGAGCGGATCGTCCGCCGGCGAGGTGGCGGCGGAGCAGCGGCGCCACCATGCCGAGCGTGACCACGGCGGTCGGCCGATCACCGCCGGCCAGCGGGAACTCGAAGCCGAGCTCGGCGAGCAGGTCGCTCGGCGGGATGTCGGACAGCCGGCGATCGCCGGCCAGCGGGCCGAGCGGCGTCTGGAAGGACGGCAGCATGGCGGCGGCCAGCTCATCGCTGGTCAGCTCGCCGGCCGGCACCCGGGACAGGGCGGCGGCGCACGCCTGGCGCAGCTGGCCGGGCAGGTCCGGGCCGGCGGCGTCGACCGCCTCGAACACCGCATGGACCACGGTGCCGAACTCGGCGCCCATCGGCAGCTCACCCATCGGTGACGGCGTCTGCAGGGCCGGATCGTCGGCCGTCGCGTCCGAGCCCGGAGCCGGTGCGGGGAGGACCGCCGCGCTCGACTCGTCGTCCTCCTTGCTCAGCTCGGGCTCGCTGCCGACCGACGGCTCGGCGATGCGCGATTCCGTGCACCGCCGCCGTCAACGCCGAGTACGACGTGCGGCGCCACTCCAGATCGAGCTGCCGGTCGAAGGTCCGAGCGCTCAGCGACTCGGCGCCGGCTGCGCCGTCCTGTCCGGCGGAGGCCTGCCACGGCACGGGTGAGCGGCGGGTGATCGGTTCCAGGGAGAAGTGCTCGCCCAGCGGCCGAGCGTGGGACGGATCGCCGCCCGCGATCGGATACGCCGGGCGCGATCTCGCCCGAGGCCGTCGCGTCTCCCGGAACAGGAACCGCTGCACGGCCGACGCCCGGGTGTTGTAGGACGCGGCCCACCACAGCACGACCTGGCACTGGGCCCGGGTCAGGGCGACGTAGGCCAGCCGGAGATCCTCTCCGGCGTCCTCGGACTGGTGGCGAGCGAATCGCTCAGCCCGGGCGTCGCTCGACCGGCCCGCCGACGTCGAGCACGCAGTCGCCGTGGTGGTCGCCGGATCCAGAGCGGTCGGGCTCGTGCAGCTTGAGCACCCGGCCCTCGTCCTTGTCGTCGACGTGCCGGTCCCAGATCTCGGGCAGATAGACGATCGGGAACTCCAGCCCCTTGCTGCGATGCACCGTCAGGATGGTCACCGCGTGCGCGTCGGTCTCCAGCCGGCGGGTGCCGTCGGTCAGCGCGCTGCCGCGCGCCTCGGCCATCCGGTCCCGCAGCCACTGGATCAGCGCGCCGACGCCGAGCTGGCCGGCCGTCATCGCGCCGTGCAGGCTCTGGGCCAGGTGCCGGAGATCGGTGAGCCGGCGGGCTCCGCCGACCTCGCGCAGCAGTCGCTCCGGCACCCGCTCCTCGGTGATCGCCGCTTCCAGCAGGGCGGCGACACCGCGGCCGGCCAGCAGCCGGCTCCAGCCGCGTACCCGTTGCGAGAGCTCGGTCAGCTCGGCGTCGCCCGCCTCGGCCAGCCGCACGAAGTCCCAGCCGAAGAAGCAGGTCAGCGCCGCCTGCCGGACCGCCTGCTGGCGCGGTTGCTCGAGCGCGGACAGCAGGGTCAGCCAGTCCTGCGCCATCGTCGAGGCGAACACCGAACTGGCACCGTGCATCACCGCCGGTACGCCGGCCGCGACCAGGGCCTCCCGGATCGCCTCGCCGCGCTCGTTCTTGCGGACCAGCACGGCCAGATCGGCCGGCCGCACCGGGCGCGGGTCGTTCCCACCGAGCTCCAGCTTCAGGCCCGAGGCCAGCACCGCGGTGATGTCGGCCACCAGATCCGGGTGATCTGCGGTCGTAGCCGGCCGACCGGTCGACCCTTGATCCGCATCGACGTCGTGGGGCCGGTAGCGCAGCCTGATCGGCGCCGTCATCGACGCCGCCGCGGCCGGTCCGGTCAACCGGCGGCGCTGCGTGATGGGCGCGCACCGGGCGGACCACGATCTGTTCGTCGCCGAGCTGCGCGCCGCCCCAGAGGACGTCCAGCCCGGCCACCAGGGCGTCGTCGCTGCGCCAGTTGGTGCCGAGCGTCCGGACCTGATCGGCCTGCCGGACCGCGTCCAGGTAGCTGTAGACGTCGGCGCCGCGGAACGCGTAGATGGCCTGCTTCGGGTCGCCGATCATGATCAGCGTGGTGTGCCCGTGGAAGGCGCGGCGGATGATCTCCCACTGGATCGGGTCGGTGTCCTGGAACTCGTCGACGAGCACCACCCGATAGCGATCCCGGAGTCGCTGGGCGGCCTCGGCGCCGTGCTGTGGGTCGGCGAGCGCGTCGCGCAGCCGGGTGAGCATGTCGTCGTAGGTGAACAGCCGCAGGTGCCGCTTCCGCCGGGCCACCTCGGCGCGGACCGCGGCGGCGAACGCGACCCGCTCGGCGGCGGTCGACTGGTCGCCGGGTCCGTCGGGTGCCGGGACCAGGCGGGTGTGCACGGCGTTGACGGCCTCCTCGCCCAGCCTGACCGCCTCGTCGAAGCTCCATCGGCGGCTGACCGGTCGGCGCATAGCGCTGCAGGTAGAGGTCGGTGGCGACCTCGCGGGTGAGGTCGGTGATCTGGTCGACGAACACCGCCTGCGGCTCGCGGTCGCCGAGGACGCCGAGCCCGTCGAGCATCCGCAGGCAGAACTCGTGGGTGGTGGCGATGGTGGCCGCGTCGAAACCGGCCAGGGCGCGGGCCACCCGGGTCGTGCCGGTCGCTCGAGGCCGGCGGCCGGTGATCAGCAACTCCTCGAGCGGATCCAGCGGCCCGCGGTCGCGGCCGGCCATGCGCGTCGGCCATCCGGGCTTCCAGCGAGACGAGTCGCTCGTGCACCCGCGCGCGGAGTTCGTTGGTGGCCATCCGGCCGAAGGTGACCAGCATCAACTGGTCGAGCGTCGCGCGTCCTTCGGCGACGTAGCGGGCGGCCAGCGCGGCCAGCGTGTAGGTCTTTCCCGTCCCGGCGCTGGCCTCCAGCACCGTCGTGCCGGCCGGCAGCTCGCCGCAGACGTCGAACTCGGCGACCATCACTGAGGTCTTCGGTCATCACAGGTCCTCGTTGTCCAGCAGCGGCTGAAAGACCCGGCGGGCGAGGGTGCCGAACCGGCTGGGCTCGCCGAGGCTGCCGCGCACCTCGCTCGGGTCTCGATGGCTCGGCCAGCAGGGTCTCGAGGCTGACGCCCGCGCCGAAGAACTGTTCGTAGAGGTCGTCCCGCTCGAGCGTCCAGGTCTTCTCCAGGCTCTTCAGATTCGGGTCGATCGGCCAGTCGTTGAGGCGGATCCGGGCGTACTCGGCGGACGTCTTCGGCGCGAACGGGATCGGCTCGGCCAACCCGGTCCGCTGCAGGTCGATCAGATCGGCCAGCACCAGGCCGGCCAGGCGTCCGCCGACGGGCCCGAGGACCGATCGCCCGCCCGGTGCCGATGGTGACCGCCCGCCACGATCGCGTCCGGATGGGCGGCGGTGAGCGCCAGCAGCTCGACCCAGGACTGCAGCCGGGACTTGGCCGACAGCCGGGAGAAGCTGACCCGCACGATGTCGTCGCCGAAGACCCGAGCCACGCTGCCGGTGAGCCGCTCCTGGCCGAGATCGACGCACGACCTCGAATCGTTCCGGGTCGCCGACCAGGAACGGCGTCGCCAGTCGCGGCGAGCTCGGTGACGGCGCTGGGTCAGGCCGTCGATGGCCTGTTGTCCGAAGCAGTCGAGGCGGCAGCGACGCCGCGCCGCCATTCGGCGCCGCGCAAGACGTCCAGCGACTGGCCGCGCAGGTGCTGGCCCAGCATCCGCTCGCCGACCGTCCAGCGGTCCAGACCGGCCAGGGTGGCCGGGATCTGCTCATCGGGCTGGTCGTCCTCGCGCCAGCTGGACAGCCCGGCCCGGTCGCGCAGCAGGGCCCGCAGCGGGTGGCCGAGGAAGCGCAGCAGGTCGGCCAGCGTCGGCTGCCAGTCCGGCAGCCAGCGGGGCCAGGCTGACCGCCATCGGCGCCGAGGGCTCGTCCGGCTGCGCCCGCGGCGCGGAGCCGGCGGCTCGAACCCCGCGCAGCGCCGCCCGGTCGAAACTGAACGGCCGCCCGTCGTGAACCAGCTCGTCGGGGAGGAAGTTGCGACCGTCGAAGGGCTGCAGCGGATGCTGCACGGTGAGGGCGCGGTGCACCGGCTGTCTGGTCTGCGGTGCGCGCGGTCAGGTCGAGGGTCTCGAGCAGCTCGCTGACCGGCACGGCGGGCGGCGTCTGCTTGCCGGAGCGCGGGTCCAGACCGGCGTAGATCACCAGCAGGCGCTCCTCGGCCGACATGATCGCGTCCAGCAGCAGTTGGCGGTCCTCGCTGCGGATGTCCCGGTCGCCGACCCAGGCGTCGGTCTCGGTGAGATCGTCACCGTCCAGCCGGCTCGGTCGCGGGAAGACGCCGTCGTCGAGGCCGAGCAGGCAGACCACGCGGTGCGGCACCGACCGCATCGGCAGCATCGTGCACATGGTCAGGGTCCCGGTCCGGAAGTTGGCCCGGGTCGGCCGCCCGCGGAAGGTCTCGGCCAGCAGCGCGGACACCTCGGCCAGTCCGAGCTCGAGGTCCGTCGCCTCGCGCGCTCTCCGCGTCGTCGGCCAGCCGACCGAGTTCGGCGTACGCGTGGCCGAGCTGCCAGCTGTCGGCCGGCGGCACCGCGGTGAGCAGCTGCAGGGCCTGTTTGAACAGCTCCACCCAGCTGCCGAGCGACTGGCGCACGCCGCAGGCGTCGGTGATCGCGCGGATCCGGCTCACGCACTCGGCGAGCCGGCCGATCAGGTCGACGTCGGAGGAATCGACGTCGTCCATCGGCAGCGTGGTGCCGATGAAGTGCTGGTCGGTCTCGTCCATGGCGACGCCGAGCAGCAGCCGGTCGAGGCCGGCCGTCCAGGTGTTCTGCGCGAAGGCGTCCATCCCGTACCGCGCCCGATGGGGCCCGTCGAGTCCCCAGCGCACGCCGGAGGCCACGACGAGTTCGTGCAGCCGTTCCAGATCCTCGGTGCGGAAGCCGAACTTGCGGCTGACCGGTGCGGTGGCGCACAGGTCGAGCAGCGCGCTCGCCTCCATCCGCGACTCGGCCAGCCCGACGAGCCGGGCGACCGTCGCGAGCAGCGGATTGAGCTGTCGCAGCGAGCGATCGGCCAGCCGGACCCGCAGCCGGTGCCCGGGATGCTCGGCCTCGGCGTCGGCGCTGTCGAGCCCGAAGGTCGCGGCGATCAGCGGCGCGAAGGTCTCGATGTCGGGGCACATGACCACGATGTCGCGGGGCTCGAGGGTCGGGTCGTCGGCCAGCAGTCCGACCAGCAGTTCGCGGAGCACCTCGACCTGGCGGTCGGGCCCGTGCGAGGCGTGGAACTGGATGCTCCGGTCGTCCCGCTCGAGGAGGTGGCGGTGGTCGTCGGCGGCCAGCAGCCGGTTCGCGGCGAGGTCGGACTGCAGCCGGGCCAGCAGGGTCGCCGCGACCGGGACCGCTGTCCGGCGGCGGATCGGGGAGGTGCTGATCGACGACGGCCCCGTCGCCGACGGCTCGGGCGAGGACCAGTTGCAGCTCCCGGGAATCGCGGCCGAGATAGGCCAGCAGCCGATGCTGGACCAGATCCTCGGTGCGGTCGTCGGCCCGCCGCTGCTCCGGCGCGGACGTCGCCAGCCGGTCGGCGAGCCGCTCCCAGAGCACGGCGGAGGGGTGCGGCAGCCACAGGTGGACGTCACGCTGGGCCGCGACGGCGACGAGCACCCGGAGCTGGTGCGGATCGAACCTGGTCGCGCCGAACACCGACAGTCGCTCCGGCAGGTCCAGCTGAGCCGTTCCGGCGAGCAGCGCGGACTCGGCGGCGGCGATCTGCTCCGCCGGGCTGGGCACCGCCAGCTTGTCGCGCAGCCGGCGCCACAGCTCGGCCTGCCAGGCCCGGTCGCCCGGCAGCGGCCGGCCGTCGGCGTCCACGTCGAGACCCTGGCGCCAGTTGTCGATCATGGCCGGCCGGGTCGCGCCGTACCGGGCGAAGAGGTCGGCCAGATGCCGGGCCGTCGACCAGCGGCGGCCACCGCGGACCGGATCGGCCCCGGAGCCGCGCTCGCCGAGATAGGACCACAGCAACTCCGCCCAGGACTCACCGCGGCAGCCGTCGATCACCGCCAGCAGCGGCCAGACGGATCGCTGCGGCTGCCAGGGGTCGACGTCCGGTGCGCCGGGCAACACCGAACTCGAGGATCCGCGCGACCAGCCGTCGCGGCGAGCCGAATTCGATCCCGGCGCACACGCCGTCGGTGCGGCCCGCGCTGCTGCCGAGCTGCCGCGACAGCTCCTGGGAGAGCCAGCGCTCCACGCCGGGGGTGGGCACGCAGACGATCTCGGTGCTGAACGGATCGGGCAGCGGGGTGCTGAGCAACGCACCGAGCGCGGCGACCAGTCGGTCGGCGCGCTCAGCTCGATGCAGGTGGAGTGTCATGGCCCGACCACACTAAGTCGGCCCACTGACAGCCGTCGTGCACTGCTCATCCGGAGAGGCGGCGGACGAGGTCCAGCAACGCGCCGGGCCGGTCGACGAGGGTGTCGGCTCCGGCCGTCGACCAGTTCGGCGCGCGATCCGTAGCCCCAGGTGACGCCGACCGAGAACAGCCCGCAGGCCTGACCGCCGGCGATGTCGGAATGGCGGTCGCCGACCATCATCACCGTCGACGGGTCGGGATGGCCGAGGAGTTCGAGGGTGTGGGCGATCGTCTCGGCCTTGGTCGTCCGCCGATCGTCGGTGCCGTTGATGGCCGCGAAGTAGCCGGCCAGGTCGTGCGCGCCGAGGATGTCCTCGGCGGTGTCGGTGCGCTTGGCCGTCGCGGTGCCGAGAACGAGGGTCCGCGCGGTAGGGCGTCCAGCAGGTCGACGATGCCCGGGTACGCCGCCGCGTGGTACATGCCCTCGGCCCGGTAGTAGCTGCGATAGGCCGCCACGGCCCGTTCCAGCAGCGCGTCGTCGAGTCCGAGCGAGGTGAAGTACGGGCCCGACCGGCGGGCCCAGATCGGACCGCAGCACCGCATCACTCGGTGGCGCGAAGCCGACGCTGCGCAGTGCGTGCCGGAATCCGGCCACGATCCCGGCCGCCGAATCCAGCAGGGTGCCGTCGATGTCGAAGATCACCGCCGTCAGGCGATCGGGCGGGGTGATCATGAGGGCACCCTAGCGGCGCAAGCCTTACTTCAGTTCGGCGATCTTGCGGCTGACCGCCGCCACCGAGGGGTTGGTCAGGGCGGAGCCGTCGGCGAACAGCACCGTGGGGACGGTCAGATTCCCGTCGTTCGCTTCGGCGACCAGCTGCGCGCCGTCGGCGTGGTTGTCGATGTCGACCTCGTCGAAGTCGATGCCCTGCGCGGGTGAGCTGGGACTTCAGCCGGACGCAGTACCCACACCAGGTGGTGGTGAAGATGGTCGGACGCTCGGCGGTCGGGGAGATCATCGTGGTCACGTTGTGCATAACCGGATATATAGCCACGCTATTCCGATCGGCCGACCATCAGCAGTATCGCGTTCGTCACATCGCTGTCACGCCTGAATGTCACCCTCGTAGTCATGACCGAACTCGCCGACCTGATGGTCGCCAGTCTCGGCGAGCCGCGGTACGACTCACCGCTGTCGGGCTACATCGGCGGGCGGGAGACCAACGAGCACTACGTCGACGAGGACGATCGGGTGATCTTCCACGACACCGTGTCCCTGCTCGACGCGCTGCCCGGTGGTCTCGGTGACGCGCCGAGCTTCGAGCCGGGCGGACCGCGCCGGCGGATCTTCTTTCCACCGGGCGACACCAGGGTGGGCATCGTCACCTGCGGTGGACTGTGTCCCGGGCTGAACGATGTGATTCGCGGCCTGGTGATGGAACTGGTCAAGCACTACGGCATCACCGAGATCACCGGCTTCCGGCACGGCTTCGCGGGTCTGGTGCCGGCGAACGGGCCTCCAGCCCATCGCGCTGACCCCTCAGGTCGTGCACGACATCAACGAACAGGGCGGCACGATCCTCGGCTCGTCCCGCGGGGCCCAGGATCCGCACGCCATGGTGGACGAACTGGTCGCCCGCAAGATCAACATCTTGTTCGTGATCGGCGGCGACGGGTCGATGCGCGGTGCGGCCGGCATCGCCGCGGCGCTGCGTGAGCGATCGATCCCGATCGGCGTGATCGGCATTCCGAAGACGATCGACAACGACATCCCGTTCATCGGGCAGAGCTTCGGCTTCGTCACCGCGTTCGGGGCGGCCGCGAAGTCGATCAACTCCGCGATGATCGAGGCGCGTTCGGCGATCGGCGGCGTCGGCCTGGTCAAGCTGATGGGTCGGCATTCGGGCTTCATCGCCTGCTATGCGGCGTTGGCCAGCCACGAGGCCGACTTCGTGCTGATCCCCGAGGTGCCGTTCGGCCTCGACGGTCCGGCCGGATTCCTGGAGGCCCTGCACCAGCGGGTGAAGGACCGGGGCAGCGCGGTCGTCGTGGTCGCGGAGGGCGCCGGCCAGACCATGATCAACACCGCGGAGACCGACGCCTCCGGGAACACCCGGCTGGGCGACATCGGGCAGCATCTCAAGATCAAGATCACCGAGCACTTCGCCGGCCAGGGCAGCCCGTTGACCTTGAAGTACTTCGATCCCGGCTACCTGATCAGGTCGGTACGCGCGGATCCGCACGATTCGGTCTACTGCGTCCGCCTGGCCCAGGCGGCCGCCCACGCCGGCATGGCCGGCCGCACCGACATGGTGGTGGGCCGTCGGCACAACCGCTTCATCCACGTGCCGATCGCCCACGTGGTCTCCGAGTGCAATCAGGTGGCGCCGGACGGCGACCTGTGGCTGAGCGTCCTGGAGTCCACCGCGCAACCGATGATCATGAGCTGATCGAGCACGCAAACCACTGGCCGCGATCGCTGGCTGATGGGTGACGATGTCGGTCATGGAGTTCAAGATCATCCGGGCCGAACCGCAGGACTGGCAGACCTTCGCCGAGCTTCGGCTGCACTACCTGCGCACCGAGCCCGCGGCGTACGGGTCCGACTATGCGCGCGAGGTCGGCTTCGGTGCCGAGCTCTGGCAGGAACGGCTCGCCGCCAACTGGTCGTTCCTGGCCTATCCCGCCGACGATCCGGATGCGGCTCCGGCCGGCACCGCCACCGGGCTGTGGCTCGGCGACGGCGACATGCTGGTCGTCGCGATGTACGTGGCCCCGGAGTATCGCCGGGCCGGCTGCGCCCACCGACTCCTCGACCGGATCGCCCAGGTGGCCCGGGACCAGGGCGGACGACGCCTGCTGCTCGACGTCACCGACCTGGAATCAGCCGCGGGCCGCTGCTATGCCGCGTACGGATTCAGCGAGACCGGCAGCCGGCGGCCGATGGATCGCGACCCCAGCTTGACCGAGATCCGGCTCGCGTTCGACCTGTAGTGCTGCATGGCGAGCACTGTCGGTGGGCGCGCCTAAGGTGTAAGCCGTGCCGCAACCAGTCTCCGCAGAGTCGCTGCTCGCCGGGCTGGATCCCGAGCAGCGGGCGGTCGCGACCGCGCTCAGCGGACCCGTCGCGGTCATCGCGGGCGCCGGCACCGGCAAGACCCGGGCGATCACCCACCGGATCGCCTACGGGGTGGCGACCGGGGCCTACAACCCCACCTCGGTGCTGGCGGTGACCTTCACGACCCGGGCGGCGGGGGAGTTGCGCGGACGGCTGCAGCAGCTCGGTGCGCACGGCGTGCAGGCCCGGACCTTTCACTCCGCCGCGCTCCGCCAGGCGCAGTACTTCTGGCCCAAGGCCTACGGCGGCGAACTGCCCGGGGTGCTGGACAACCGGATGTCGCTGGTCGCCGAGGCCGCGAGCCGGCTGCGGATCCGGGTCGACACCCCCAAGCTGCGGGATCTCGTCGCCGAGATCGCCTGGGCGAAGGTCAGCAACGTCAACCCCGAGGACTATCCGCGCCTCGCCGGAAGCCACCACCGCAGTGTCGCCTCGTTCGACCCGGAGACGGTCGCGCGGATCTTCGCCGGGTACGAGCAGGCCAAGCGCGATCGCTCCCGGATCGACTTCGAGGACATCCTGCTGTGCGCGGCGGCGCTGCTGTCGGAGCATCCGGAGGTCGCGGACACCATCCGCCGCACCTACCGGCACCTGGTCGTCGACGAGTACCAGGACGTCAGCCCGCTGCAGGAGGCGTTGCTGAACCTGTGGCGCGGCGACCGGACCGATCTGTGCGTGGTCGGCGATCCGGCCCAGACCATCCACTCGTTCGCCGGCGCGCAGGCCCACTTCCTGACCGGGTTCGCCCGGCGCTTTCCCGACGCGACGGTGGTCAAACTGGTCCGCGACTACCGCTCGACGCCGCAGGTGGTGGGCTGCGCGAACGCCATCATGGCCGCCGGCTCCGGCGCGGTGACCTTGCAGGCCCAGCAGCCGGCGGGACCCGAGGTGGAGTTCGCCGAGGCGCCGGACGAGGCCGGCCGAAGCCGCCGGCATCGCCGACTGGCTGAGCCGCGCAGGCCGCGGCCGGCGTCGCCTATCGCCAGATGGCCGTGCTGTTCCGGATCAACGCCCAGTCGCCGGCGATCGAGCAGGCGCTGGCCGACCGCAGCATTCCGTACCTGGTCCGCGGCGGCGAGCGGTTCTACGAGCGGCCCGAGGTCCGCCAGGCGCTGCTGACGCTGCGCACCGAGGTCCGGGCCCTCGAGGGATTCGATCAGGGCGAGCAGTCCGGGACGACGGCGCTCGAGCAGTTCAAGGCGTTGCTCGGCGCGCTGGGCTGGTCGCCGCAGCCGCCCGAGGGGGCCGGCGCCGTACGCGAACGCTGGGAGTCGCTGGCCGCGCTGTTCAGCGTCGCCGAGGATCTGCAGGCCGACGCCGACGATCCGGCCGACCCGCTGACCCTGCAGTCGATCTCGGCCGAGCTCGATCGGCGGGCCGAGGCCCAGCACGTGCCGGCGGCCCAGGGGGTGACGGTCTCGACCCTGCACTCGGCCAAGGGCCTGGAATGGGATGCGGTGGCGCTGCTCGGCGTCCACGAGGGATCGCTGCCGTTCGTGCTCGCCACCTCACCCGACCAGCAGAACGAGGAGCGGCGGCTGCTGTACGTCGGGATCACCCGGGCCCGCCGGCTGCTGCGCATCTCCTGGTCGCGGACCCGCAACGGCGGCGGCAACGCCCGCAAGCCCTCGCGATTCCTGGACGGCGTGCTGCCCGACGCGCTGCGCGCCGGATCGGCCACCCAGCCGCGTCGGAGCCGGGCTCGGGGCGCCGCGCTGTCGGCGCACTGCCGGTCCTGCGGGAAGCCGCTGTCGGTGGCGGCCGAACGCAAGATGGGTCGCCACCTCGGATGCCCGTCGACCTTCGACGAGGCCACCATGGCGAAGCTCCGCGAGTGGCGGCGCCAGGAGGCCGCCGAGCAGAAGCTGCCGGCGTACTGCGTCTTCACCGACGCCACGCTGATCGCGCTCGCCGAGGCCCGGCCGCGGACGCCGGCGGAGTTGATCAAGGTCCAGGGCCTGGGACCGGCGAAGGCCGGCAAGTACGGCGACTACGTGCTGGCGATCATGGCCGCAGAAGGCGAGCCGGTGGATTCGTGAACTCACATCCGCGCCGAGAAATCCGTACCAAAATGTGTTTGCGCCGAACCAACACCTCGCTTAGTCTGGACGACGAGCAGTTTCATGATCACCAGCAGCGCCTCGAAGGGAGGGATCGACATGGAGATCTTCACCGTTGGCCAGCGGCCTCGGCACTCGACCATGCCTGAGTTCCTGCCTGCGCGTGCCGGCATGCCGGTGTTCGCGCCACTGGCCAATCGCATTCCTGAGCCCCGGGGCCATCAGCTGATCTCCGATCAGCTCGCATGGCGTGAGCTGGGCCAGATCTGCGTTCAGGGCAAGACCAGCAAGGCACAAGACGGACAGGTCGCCGGATTCGGCGGCTATGACGTCACGGATACCAAGTTTTCGACCCGAGTGGGACCACCTCCTTGTAGTCCGCCGGTGTAACCAGACACCGACTGCCTCCAGGGCCGTGAATCCCCAACTACCGGGACTCACGGCCTTCGTGTTTCCCGGCCCCGTGAGCGGGGTCCGCACCATGCGGACACCGCGCAACAGAAAGTTGGCCGACATGTTGTATGCAGGGGGTGACCTGGTGGCTGTTCCGGCTGAGGACGCGACCAGCATCGAGCTTCCTTGCCGCCTGGCGGATCCCGAGCTGTTCTTCGCCGAATCGCCGACCGATGTCGAGGAGGCCAAGGCGCTCTGCCTGGACTGCCCGATCCGGGAGCGCTGCCTGGCCGGTGCCCTCGAACGGCGTGAGCCGTGGGGCGTCTGGGGAGGCGAGCTGTTCATCGGCGGTGTCGTCGTGGCGCGCAAGCGTCCGCGGGGACGTCCGCGGAAGTACCCGGTCGCCGATCCGTTCGCTCCGGCGGCCCGGCGCGAGGGAAATGAGGCGGCGGCATGAGCCGTGACGAGGTGCGGCCGAGTCTGGGAGGCAAAGTGTTCCACGCCTTCCGTCTCTGGCTCGGGCGCGCCCTGTCATGAACTGGTCACGAATGCGGCGATTTAGCCGTGCGAACCATCGCGTTCTGGATACCATCAACCCGGCTTGCATCATCAATACGCGACACAGCCGCAAGGCTCCCCTTCGGGTCGACCGTGAACACCTGGCTTCCCCGGCCAGCTGCGTGCCTGCGACCCAGCCTCATCGCTGTGTCGCGCATTGATGATGCAAGCCGTTGATCCATCGAGCTCCTGCGGCCGCGCCGTCACCACCACTCGGCATCGAGCTTGGCCTCGATGCTCCGGGCGTGCTCGCGGGTGCAGTCGTCACACAGCACACTGCGTCTGTCCGTCGTCCTGGGCAGTACTCCAGGTCCAGGGCACCTCGCCCGCGCCGACCGGCTCGTCGACCCTCGGCGACCGGCCGCAGGCAGCGCACTCGACGCGCCGGCCGTCACGCCTGCGTTCACGGCTGGTCCGCGTACCCGGGAAGGAACTCCTCCAGCACCCCGCGGAAGGCCGCCCGGGCGTTGAGCTGGGACAGCACCGCCAGCCCGCCCAGCCACACCCGGTGGATCAGCAGGTAGCTGGGCGGCAGGTTCAGTTTCATGGCCACCCCGCCCGAGGCCTGGGGATCGCGGACCCGGATGAACTGCTCGCGCATCCAGTCCCGATTGAACTGGAACTCCGGCACGGACGCCGGTTCGACGAACGGCGCGAGATACTCCATCAGATCCTCGGCGTCGACGTCGGAGACGACGAAGCCCTCGGCGCGGAGGCCCTCGACGACCTCGCTGCGCCTCGCCGTTCTGCGCGATGCGCAGGATCCGGCCCATCGCCGACGGCAGTCCCTCGGGCATCCGGGCGACGAGGCCGAAGTCGACGACTCCGAGCCGGCCGTCGGCGAGGATCTTGAAGTTGCCCGGGTGCGGGTCGGCGTGCAGCAGGCCCACCGTGCTCGGCCCGGCGAACAGGAACCGCACGTAGCGCAGGGCGATCTCGTTGCGCTCGTCGTCGGGGAGCTCGGCCGCTGACGACAGCGGCGCTCCCTCGACCCACTCGCTGACCATCACCTTGGTCGTGCTCGCCAGCACGTGCGGGACGAAGAACTCCGCACTGCCGGCGAACCCCTCGGCCGCCTGCTGCTGGGAGGCGCCCTCCAGGGTGTAGTCGAGCTCCTCGCTGACCCGCGCGGTCAGTTCCTCGACCAGCGCGCTGACGTCGACGCCGCCGGCCAGCGGCGAGACGACCTTCGACAGTCGGCCGATCTGTTTCAGGTCGGATCGCAGCGCGTCGTCGGCACCCGGGTACTGCACCTTCACCGCGACCGTACGCCCGTCGTGCCAGGTCGCCCGGTGGACCTGACCGATCGAGGCGGCCGCGGCCGGGAAGCGCATCGAAGCTGGTGAACGACTGCCGCCAGTCCGCGCCGAGCTCGCGGGTCAGCACGGCGTGCACCCGCGAGGTGGGCATCGGCGGCGCGGCATCCTGCAGCCGGGAGAGCTGGGCCCGGTACGGCGCGGCCACCTCCTCGGGCAGCATCGACTCGAACAGGCTCAGGGCCTGGCCGAACTTCATCGCCCCGCCCTTGAGCTCGCCGAGCACCCGGAAGAGCTGCTCGGCCGCCCGCTGCTGGAGATCTACGCTGACCTGCTCGGCCGGGGTGCCGCCGAGGCGCCGGCCGAGGCCGACGGTGGCGCGGCCGGCGAAGCCCAACGGGAGAGAGGCGAGCCGGGCGCCGCGACGGAAGCTGGAGCGGGGCACGGAGTTCGGCTCCCGCGCGCCGGTCGACCCGCGGTCGACGGCGCCGCGGTCCGCGTCGTCTCGCTGGTCGCTCATGCCCCCCATTCTGTCGGGCTGAGCCAACTGCACCCGCAGTTGGGATGTGCGGGCCAGAACCGCAGTCGTGCGGTGAAGTCCGGCGCCAGCAGTTCCGCGGTCGCTCCGGCGAGTTCCGGCGCGGCACCGTTCAGGAAGGCCAGTGCCTGCGAACTGGCGTACGCGGCCGCCCAGGCGGCGACCGCCTCCGGCATCTCCAGCCGGACCCGGCTGAGTTGTTCCAGCACCGCCGGCCACTGCCGATCCGCATCGCGCCGGGTCAGGTCATGGCACCGCAGGCAGGACGTCCGGCCGGCCAGCACCAGGGGACCGACGCAGGCGCCGTTGCCCAGCGAACGGATGACGAGGTGTGGATGGTCGAGCCGGACCAGGTGGTCGGTGATGGCCCGGTCGATCTCGGGGCCGTCGGCGGCGACGATGGTCAGATCGATCACCGAACCCTCGGGCCGACTCCAGTGGGTGAGGCTGGTCACGGCTCCGGGCGAGCGGCCGGCCAGCGCCGCAGCGCAGCGATTCGCTCCGGGTGCCGAGCACGCCGGCGTTCGGGTACAGGTCCAGCTCGGGCGGGTGGTCGTCGAAGATGTGCAGCTCGCCGATGCCGCTGGCGACCAGCAGCCGGGCGACCTGGTGGCCGACGGGGCCGGCGCCGATCAGCCGTACCCGGCGTCCGGAGAGGATCCCCGGCGCGGCGGCCGAGGGCCGGTCACCCAGCAGCCCGGCCGCCGTCAGCAGTCGCAGCGCCCGATCGAGCTGGCCGACGGCGAGACCGGCGCGGCGCGCCGGTGGAGCGGACGCCGGCCAGGGTCTGCGAGCCGTCCAGCGCGGCCAGCAGCTCACCGAAGCCGGTGCCGGTGAAGATCAGCGCCGTGCTGGGATCGAGTCCGACCTGAAATTCCTGGTCGCCGCGCCTGATGACCGGGGCATGGGGGAGCAGCTTCGGATGTCTGAACGATCGGTGCGGCGTCGGCGCGCGAGGCCGGACGTCGGAGGTGCTGGATGCGGGGCATCCCGACATTCTGCGGGTGTGGATGAGGGTCTCAGCCGTCATCCACAGGGCAATCTTCTCGACGCATCGCGGCTCGAGGACGTCGGGACGGACGCGGACAGGGGCGGTCCGAAGGACCGCCCCCGATCGCGCCGTCATCGCCGGCCGGTCCGACTGGACCAGCCGGGCGCGGCTCAGGCCTTGCCGAGAATCCGGTTGAGATTCGTGCCGCAGACGGGGCACTTGGCCTTCGCCATCCGGGTGCCCTTCTCGTTGACATGCACGTCGCCCGAAGCCTCGCGCTTCTCCTTGCACTTCACGCAGTAGAACTCGCCGCTGTACGTCTCCGCCATGACTCTCTCCTTGCTGTTGTCCTGCACAGACTGGGTCTTCCACAAACTGTTCACAGTCTGCGGGACCTGGCGCCGACGTCAGGTACGGCTGGCGGCCGGGTCGCCGGTAACTCTACGCGAGGGAGCCGTTACGGCCGCCCGACCACGCCGGGAGAGCACGAAACCTCCAGGGGCTTCAGCAGCGCTTGCCTTCCCCTGCGAGCGTGCCCACCATCTGGAGGTTTCGTGCTCGGAACGCTAGTCGTCGCCGGGTCGCGGAGTCAAACCCCGGCCGGCCGGGCTGTCCACTGGTTGTGGACAACGGTGTGGAAAGGATGTGCACCCGCGCGTGATGCACGGTGGAAGGCGGCCGATCCGCGCCCGCCGAGCCATCGCCCGCTGTGGAAACCTCTCGTGGCGGTGGTCTGCTCGAGCAGAAATCAAGGCTCTGCGGAGTACGTTGGGCGGGTGCAGAAGCAGGAGCCGTTGCCGATGAATCCGCACGCTCCGCAGGTCCGCGGTGCGGCCGAGCCCGCAGCCCCAGGTCGAGGTGCGGCGCAGCCCGCGCCGGAAGCGGACCGTGACGGCCTACCGGGACCGCGACACGATCGTGGTGCTGATCCCGCAGCGGATGACGAAAGCCGACGAGAAGATCTTCGTCGGTGACATGGTCCGGAAGGTGCTGGACCGCGAGGCGCGGTCGGCGGCGCCGCGCGGCGACGACGAGTTGCTGGCCCGCGCCGTCAGGCTGTCGGACCGACATCTGGCCCCGGCGCTCGGCCACCGGCCGGAACCGTCCGCGGTCAGCTGGGTGACCAACCAGCAGCAACGGTGGGGATCCTGCACCCCGAGCACGGGAGTGATCCGGCTGTCGCACCGGCTGCAGGTGATGCCGAGCTGGGTCGTCGACTACGTCCTGGTCCATGAGCTGGCCCATCTCGTCGAGCCGACCCATTCGAACCGTTTCTGGCGGCTCGTCGATCGCTATCCGGATGCCGCCAAGGCCAGGGGGTATCTCGAGGGCTACACGGCCGGGATCAAGGACGGCGCGGGCGGCTCCGGCCGGCGAGGCGCCGGGCGCAGCCGGCGATGTCGACTGAGTCCGCGCCGCGCCGGGTCGCCCTGGTGCTGGCCCGGTTCAGCGCAGCCGCGGCGGCGCCGCCGGGCATCGACCCGGACACCTTCGCCACGGCCTGCCTGGCCGACGCGTACGAGGTGCTCGCCGATCTGGTCGAGGTGCGTTCCGGCATCGCCGGTCCGCCCGAGGTCGAGGAACTGCTGTGGCCCGGAGCCGCCCGGTTCCCGGTCGACATCGGCATCCGCGAACTGGCCGACCGGCTCACCGGCGAGTACGACGAACTGGTGATCATCCCGGCGGACGCCCCGGACCTGCCCGGTCTGGTGCTGGCCAAGCTGTTCAAGGTGCTCCACCGGGTGGATCTCGCGGTCGCTCCCGAGCGCGGAGGTTCGGCCGCGGTCGCGCTCGGACTGGCGCTGCCGCTGGCGCCGTGGATCCCCGATGAGGGGCTCGACCTCGACCGGCTGCGCTATCCGGCCCTGGCGGCGCTGGCTCCGTCCCGAAGTCGGGTCGCGTTGGCCCCGGACTGGCATCGGCTGCGGACACCGGCCGACGTCCGGCGCCTCGATCCCGGGCTGGAGGGCTGGGAGGAGACCCGGGCGCTGCTCGCCGGCACGGCCCTGGGGGCGTAGCCTGATGGTCGACTGGGATTCCGGGGAGACGCTCGCGGCGCGCTTCCGCGCCCACGCGGGCGACGCGCAACACCTCTACGGGTACGCGATGCGGGCCATGGCCGACGACTGGGAGGCCGGCGGGCCGGTGCGTACGGTGTGCGCCGGCTACGAGGATGCCCCGCCGGGCGCGGCGATCCAGTTGCGGCTGCTGGCCGGGGTGTTCCGGCTGGTGCTCACCGGGCGGGCCGAGCCCCTGCGCCGGTTCTATCCGTGTCTCGGCGGCACGGATCCGCCGTCGGACGCGTGGCCGGTGCTGCGGCAGGTGATCAGCGAGCAACCTGATCGAGTTGCACGACGCGCTGGAGGTGCCGCCGCAGACCAACGAGGTCGGGCGGTCGGCCGCGCTCCTGGCCGGGCTCTTCGATGTCGTCGCGGCGACGGGGGAGTCGCGGATCCGGCTGCTCGAGATCGGCGCGAGCGCGGGGCTCAATCTGCTGGTCGATCGTTTCCGCTTCGAGGGCGCGGGATGGCACTTCGGCCCGGCCGACTCGCCGCTGGTGCTGCCGGACGCGATCGAGGGTCCGGTCGTCCCGCAGCCGTTCACGATCACCGAACGCCGCGGCTGCGACCTGCACCCCGTCGACGTCACCGCCGCGGAGGGGCGGCTGCTGCTCACGTCGTTCGTCTGGCCGTTCGACATCCACCGGCATCAGCGGCTGGCGGCGGCGTTGCGGATCGCCGCGGATCATCCGGTCCGCGTCGACGCGGCCAGCGGCCGGCGACTGGCTGGCCGAGCAGCTGGAAGTTGATCATGACGGGCTGACCGTGGTCTGGCAGTCCATCACCCAGCTGTACTGGCCGGCCGCGGAGGTGCAGGCCGTGGACTCACTGGTCAGCAGTCATGGCCGACGCGGCCGGTTGGCCCGGGTGGCGATGGAGTTCCCGCCGGACGCGGGGCCGGTGTCATGCCCGATCTGCGGACCACGGTCTGGTCCGGGCGCTCCGACGCCCAGGGTGCGCACCCTCGGCACCGCCCACTATCACGGCCTCCCGGTGCGACTGCGCAAGCGCTGACGGCTCACCAACCGAGCCGGGCCGCCGCCCGTCGCGACCAGGGCGCTGACCGAGTCGTCGACCTCGGGAAGTTGATCATGGCGAAACCACTGCACAGCAAGCGATTCCGCCCCGACCACGGGAACGGCGGCGGACCCGCTGCGGATCAGGAACTGGACGTCGAGATGGAAGGTCGGCCGGACGATCCCGCAGGGCACCTCGTGCTCGGACAGCAGCAGCGGATCATGATCAAGATCGAGATCCGTCGAGCCCGCTCTCCTCGGACGCCTCGCGGAACGCGGCCGTCCTCGATCGAGGCGTCGGTCGCTTCCAGGTGGCCGCCGGTCTGCAGCCATCGTCCGATCCTGCGGTGCAGGGTGAGCAGCACCTGACCGTCATCGGCGCAGATCAGCGAGCTGGCCGTCAGATGCGCACCCGGGCACGAACGCGACCAGCCGTCGGGATGATCATGAAGATGATCAAGGTAGCGCCGCCGCAGTCGATCTTGGTCGGCCGTCGGGCGCGGTCCATCCCTGCAACGTCTCCCGGCAGCTGTCGAGCAGCCGGGCGGTCACTCCCGCCCGGACCCGTCCTGATCCTCGCCGGACTCGGCGTCCAAGAGCTCGGCCAGCGCGGAGTCGAAGTCCGCGTCGGCGGTCTCGGACTTGCCCTCGGCCGCGACGAAGCCGAGCGGATCATCCAGATCGGCCGAGGTGGGCACCAGATCCGGGTGCGACCAGACGGCGTCCCGGCCGTCGGCGCCGCGGGCGTCGCGCAGCGCGGCCCACAGGTTGGCCGCGTCGCGCATCCGCCGCGGACGCAGCTCGAGCCCGACCAGCGTCGCGAACGTCGCCTCGGCCGGTCCGCCGGTCGCCCGGGCCCGGCGTACGGTCTCGGCGAGCGCGCCGGCCGCCGGCATCCACTGCGCCGTGGCCTGGGTCACGACCTCGTCGACCCAGCCCTTCGACCAGCGCCAGCATGGTCTCGAGCCGCTCCAGCGTGGCCAGCTGCTCAGGGGTCTTCTGCGGTTCGAAGAGCCCGCCTTCGAGGGTGGAGGCGAGCTCGGAGAGGTTGCTCGGATCGAGCTGCCCGACCGCCTCCTCCAGCGCGGACGTGTCGATGGTGATCCCGCTCGCGTACTGCTCGACCAGGGTCAGCATCTGGGCCCGCAACCATCCGGCCGACGCGAACAGCCGCTGGCGCGCACATTCGCGCAGGGCGAGATAGAGCGTCACGTCGGTGCTGGACTGCTCGAGACCTTCGCCGAACGCCGCCACATTGGTCGGCAGCAGGGCGACGTGACCCGGTTCGCTCAGCGGCAGCCCGATGTCGGTGGCGCCGACCACCTCGCCGGCCAGCTGGCCGAGGCCCTGGCCGAGCTGCAACCCGAACATGCTCGCGCCCGAGGTCCGCAGCATCGGCCGCAGCATCTGCTCCATGCCGGCCATCCCGGGCAGGCCGGCGGCGTCGGCGTCGCCCATGGTGAGCGCGCCCTCCATCGCGTCGGCGATGTGGGTGGCGACCGGCTCGACCAGCCGGCGCCACACCGGCATGGTCTTCTCGATCCATTCCGCGCGGCTCCACGCGGCGACGTGCGTGCTCACCCGCGGGAAGCTGGTCGCCTCGTCCAGCCAGACCTCGGCGAGCGAGACCGCGTCGGTGATCGCCCGCTGCTGGCCGCCGTCGGGCGTCGGATCGGGGCCGAGCGAGGCGGCGGTCTTCCGCGCCGTGTCCTTGGTGATCTCCCAGTTGACCCCCGAACCCGAGTCGGTCGGCGGCGCCGCCGAACATCGCCCCGGCGCCGCCCAACGTGGCGAAGGCGTTCTGCAGCTGGGCCGCGAGGGCGTTCATGTCGCCGCCGCTGAGCGAGGACAGCAGGGCCTCGAAGGGGTTGACCGGATCGTTCGGCTGATCCGGCGGCTGCGAGCTCGAACCGCCGCCCAGTCGATACGGAGCCGGGCGATCCTGCGGGGGATCGTCGGAGGCCGGCTGATCCGGTGCCGGTTCGTCCTGGGACGGGTCGTCGGGCTGGTCGGCCGGATCCGGCTGCCGATCCTCGGCCATCACTGCTCCTGATGTCTCGCCTGGTTGTCTGTCCATTCAACCGTACGCGGGAACCTGTGTCTCGCCGCGGAATCGGCCGGCTGATCGCTGAGAGCGCAAATCATTCCCGCGGTCCGTCGCTGACCGGCTCGCGCCCACCGAGCGGTTAGGGTCGATGCATGTCATCTGCGGTGCGCGAGGCGAGCACCAGTTCCTCGCCGCTGAGCGTCGACCGGCTGCTGAAGCTGGTGTCCGACCCGGTCGTCGGCGGCATCGCGCTGTTCATCGGCGTCGTCCGCAATCGTGACGAGGGCGCCGATGTCGTCTCGCTCGACTACACCCAGCATCCGAGCGCTCCCGAGGTCCTCGCCCGCTGCGCGCGGCAGACCGCCGAGCGGTACGACATCGTCTCGCTCGCGGTCGAGCACCGGATCGGCCATCTGGTCGTCGGTGACCTCGCCGTCGTGGTCGCGGTGGGTGCGGTGCACCGGGCCGAGGCGCTTGCAGGCCTGCGCGTACCTGATCGACACCCTCAAGGCCGAGGTGCCGATCTGGAAGGAGCAGCTCTTCGAGTCCGGCGCGGCCCACTGGGTGGGTCTGCCCGCCGACGCTGAGGCTGGAGCGACGCCCGCGTGACCCGGCAGACCTGGACGGCTTTCGTCTCGGCGTTCGTGTTCGTCGGCCTGGCCATCCTGCTCGTCGTCGTCCCGGTGCCGTTCGTCAGCTGGAGCCCGGGCGGGACCCGCGACACGCTCGGCAACGCCGGCAACGAGCCGATCATCAAGGTGCAGGGCATCGAGACCTACCCGACCTCGGGCCAGCTCGACATGACGATCGTGTCGATCACGCCGGCGGATGCGCGGCTCAGCCTGCCGCAGGCGCTGCTGTCGTACTGGCTGCCGAACCGCGACACGCTGCCCCGGGACGCGGTGTACGCGCCGGGCAAGTCGGCCGAACAGGTCGAGAGCGAGGACGCCGACCTGATGGAGACGGCCCAGGACGACGCCGTCGTCGCCGCCCTGCGGGCCGACGGGCAGCCGGTCACCGAGATGCCGGCCGTGTACTCGGTCACGGTCGGCGGCCCGGCCCACAAGCAGCTGCTCCCCGGCGACCTGGTCGTCTCGGTCGACGGCGTCCCGACCGCGGACGAGGACGACGTGCGCGAACTCATCCGCAAGCACAAGGTCGGGGAGAAGGTCACCTTCGTGGTCATCCGCGACAAGGTGCAGACGACGGTCACAGGTGACCGACCGCCGAGTCGCCGACCCAGAGCGACGTCGCCGTCGTCGGGATCACGCTGGGCAAGGGGTTCCGGTACGCGCCCGACATCTCCTTCGACTTCGGCCAGCGGATCGGCGGCCCCAGCGCGGGACTGGTCTTCGCGCTGGCGATCTACGACAAGATCACCCCCGGACCGCTGCTGGAGGGCAAGCACATCGCCGGCACCGGGTCGATCACCCCCGACGGCGACGTCGGTCCGATCGGCGGCATCCAGGAGAAGATCGCCGGAGCCGAGAAGGCCGGCGCGACGGCCTTCCTGGTCCCGTCAGCCAACTGCCAGGATCTCGCCGGACTCAGCACCGACCTGACCTTGATCAAGGTCTCGACGCTCGAGGACGCGATCGCCGCCATCGGGACCCTGAACCGCTCGGCCGACCCCGGCCAGCTTCCGCACTGCTGATGGCCGACGCACGGAGACGAGCACCAGGCGGCGCTGGTGGCCGCGCTGCTCGAACTGGACCGCCATCTCGGCCAGGCCGGCTGGGACCAGCCCACCCGGCTCTTCGCCCTGGTGCGCACCGACGAACTGGCGGTCGCCGAACCGGGGCTGGCGGCGCGAGCTGGGGCTGCGGACCTCCGACGCCGGCGGGTCTGCCGGACGCGCTGACCGCGATCGAGCAGGAGGACTTCGACGCGAGCCGGCGATCTGCTCGCCGACCTCGCCGGCATCGAGTGGCCGCCGAGCGGTGTTCGGCTGCGCGGTCAGCACCGAACGCACCTTCCTGCCGGCGGCGTACGAGGCGGACTGCCCGACCGACGCCGACGCCGCGGCCGCAGATCGTCGCCGAGCCACCGGAGCGTCAGGAGATCCGGGTCGTGGTCGGCGTCGACCGGCCGGAAACCGGCACGGCGTGGCCCGGCTGGCCAGTCCCGACCCGAGGAACTGCTGGGTGGCGGAGGATCTCGTGCCCGGCCTGGCCGCGGCCCTGGCGCATACGCTGACATGACAGAACGACGACCGGGCAACGGGAGCTTTCACGGGACTGGCTTCGTTGGGCGAACAAGGACGATTTCCGCGGGTGCAGTACGCCGCACAAGCAGCACGACCGATGAGCAAGACCGATAAGGGAGTACAACAGTTGAGCACCGTGCGGATCGGCAGACGACGAAGCGCGATCTTGCCCACCCTGGTGATCGTCGCGGCACTCGGTGGTGATCTTCGCGATCTTCACCAGCATCTGGACCGACCGGCTGTGGTATCGATCCTTCGACTACGGCGCAGTCTTCAGCAAGATGCTGCTGACCCGGATCGGACTGTTCGCGGCCTTCGGACTGATCATGGCCACCTGCGTGGTCGCCAACGCCGCGATCGCCTTCCGGCTGCGGCCGAGGCTGGGTGGCGCAGGCGTCCGGCAGCCCGATCCTGGAGCGCTACCGCGACCTGCTCGAGTCGAGGTTCGTGCTGATCACCGTGATCGTCGGGCGTCCTGGTCGGGCTGTTCGCCGGCGGTTCGGCGAGCGGCCGCGTCTTCGACTACCTCGCCTGGCGCAACGCACGCCGTTCGGCGTCGACGATCCCAAGTTCGGCATCGACGTCTCCTTCTTCGTCTTCGGCTACCCGTGGTGGCGGTTCACCCTGTCGTTCGCCTTCGCCGCGCTGAGCCTGAGCGTGGTCGCCGCGGCCATCGTGCACTACACGATGGGCGGGCTGCGGCTCTCCGGTCCGCGCCGCGGCGGCAGCGCGGCGGCCCAGGCCCACCTGTCGATCCTGATCGGGCTGGCGGTGATCGTGAAGGGCGTCGGCTACTGGTTCGACCAGTACGGCCAGGAGCTCGTCGACCGTCCCGGCATCCTGATGACCGGCATCAGCTACACCGCCGACCACGCCACCATCACCGCGAAGATGATCTTGGCCATCATCGCCGGTCTGTGCGCGCTGCTGTTCTTCGCCAACGCGCTGCTCCGGCGCTGGGTGGTGCCGACCATCGGGCTGATCCTGCTGCTGCTGTCCGCGATCGTCCTCGGCCTGGTCTACCCGGGCGCCGTCCAGTACTTCAGCGTCAAGCCGAGCGAGCGGATCCGTGAGACGCCCTACATCGCGCACGCACATCGCCGCCACCCGGGCGGCCTACGACGGTGGACAAGGTGGAGATCAGCGACTACTCGGCGAAGACGACGGCGTCGGCCGGCCAGTTGAAGGCCGACGCCGAGGCGCTGCCGGGCATCCGGCTGATCGACCCGAATGTCGTCAGCCCGGCCTTCGACCAGCTGCAGCAGGTCCGCGGCTACTACTCGTTCCCCAACACCCTCGACGTCGACCGCTACACCATCGACGGCAAGGAGACCGACGCGGTCGTCGCGGTCCGGGAGATGGACCTCAAGGGCGTCACCGGCGCCAACTGGAACAACCTGAAGACCGTCTACACCCACGGCTTCGGCCTGGTCGCGGCCTACGGGAACCGGCGGCAGTCCGGCGGCGAGCCGGACTGGATCGTCAAGGACATCCCGCCGACCGGCCTGATCGAGGAGCACGAGCCGCGGATCTACTTCGGGGAGAACCTCGGCTCGCTGGCCAACCAGTACTCGGTGGTCGGCGCCCCTCCGGGAGTCGCTCCGGTCGAGCTCGACACCCCGGGCGGCGGCGAGGGCGGCAATCCCAAGACCTACACCTACACCGGCAAGGGCGGGGTGCCGATCGGCAACCTGTGGAACCGGCTGCTGTACGCCGCCAAGTTCGCCGACGTCAACCTGGTGCTGTCCGAGCAGGTCAACAGCGCGTCCAAGATCATCTACGACCGGACGCCGCGGGAGCGGGTGCAGGCGGTGGCGCCGTGGCTGAAGGTCGACGGCGACGCCTACCCGGCCGTCGTCGAGGGCCGGATCGTGTGGATCGTCGACGGCTACACGACGTCGAACTCCTACCCGAACAGCAAGCGGGTCAACCTGCGCGACGTCACCTCCGACGCCCTGACCAACACCCCGGGCGGTGCGGTCGTCGCCCAGCCCCGGGACGACATCAACTACATCCGCAACTCGGTCAAGGCCGTGGTCGACGCGTACGACGGCACGGTCAAGATGTACGCCTGGGACGAGGCCGATCCGGTGCTGCAGACCTGGCAGAAGGCGTTCCCCGGCGTGGTGGCGCCCAAGGCCGCCATCCCGCAGGATCTGCTCGATCACCTGCGCTATCCGCAGGACCTGTTCAAGGTGCAGCGCGAGATCCTCGCCCGCTACCACATGACCGATCCGTCGAACTGGTACCAGAACTCCAGCCTGTGGGACGTGCCGAACAACCCGGTGGGCACCGCGACCCAGTCGAAGGAGTCGCCGTCCTACCTCTCGGTGAAGTGGCCGACCGACGACGGCGCCGATCTTCTCGCTGACCAGCTGCCTACGTGCCCCGCGGCCGGTCCAACCTCGCCGCCTACATGGCGGTGAACGCCGACGCCAGCAGCCCCGACTACGGCCGGATGCGCATCCTGCAGATGTCCGACACCACCCAGATCGACGGCCCGGGCCAGGCGTTCAGCGCGATGACCCAGAACGAGACCGTGTCGAGTCGACTCCGACCGTTCCTGAACCAGGGATCGGCGAGCGCGACCTTCGGCAACCTGCTGACCCTGCCGCTCGGCAGCGGACTGCTCTACGTGACCCCGGTCTACATCCAGCGGCAGGGGACCACCGGCGCCTATCCGGCGCTGCAGTTCGTCGTCGTCCGGTTCGGCCAGCAGGTCGGCATCGGCGACACCCTGCAGGACGCACTGGACCAGGTGTTCAAGGGCGACTCCGGCGCCAAGACCGGCGAGGGCGGGACGACCGACGAAGCCCACCGGCGAGGTCGACAACCCGGCCGCGGCCAAGGCGCTCGACGAAGCCGAGGCCGCCTTCGCCGACGCCGACAAGGCCCTGGCCGCGCAGGATCTCGGCGCGCTACCAGGCGAAGATGGAGGAGGCCGAGGCCGCGGTGAAGCGGGCCGTACCGCCCTGGGCGGCTAGTCGTGCCCTGAGCCTGTCGAGGGCCTGAGTCGACGCGCGGTGGTCGGTCCGTCGGATCCCCGACGACCGCGCGAGACAACCATCCGCCCTCGAGGCTCGGCTCCCGCCAGCCCATCCACGTCTGCGGTCGTCGGCTGATCCTCGCCTCGGGCTGTGCACGCTTTTACGACTGTGCGACGCTTCGCGACGCGTCAGGACTGGGATTCGGCGGTGCGTGCTGGCGCGTCAGTGCGTGATGACCTCGAGGTCGGCGAAGCCGGAGGCGCGGAGGGGGTCGGCGATGGTGGCGGCGTCGCCGACGACGACCAGGGTCAGGTCGTCGAGGTCGACCAGCGAGCGGTAGGCGGCGGTGGCCGACTCGGGGGTGACCGAGCGGAGCAGCGCGAGGCTGCGGTCGACGTAGTCGTCGCCCAGGTCGGCGAGGACCTGGGTGGCGGCCTGGTCGGCGACCCCGTCGGCGGTGGCGTAGCGGAGCGGGGAGACGCCGGTGAAGAAGGCGACCGCCTCGTCCACCTCGCGGTCGGTGATCGGGGCGTCGGCGACGTCGATCAGGTCCCGGGTGAGGCTGAGGGCGTCGACCACCACCTCGGTGCGGAACGAGCCCTGGACGGCGAACGAACCGCCGGTGCGCAGCGGCCCGAAGTTCATCCGGACGCCGTAGGTGTAGCCCTTGTCCTCGCGCAGCACCGCGTTCAGCCGGGAGAGGAACGCGCCGCCCATCGCGTAGCTGGCGACGCTGATGTCGGACCACCGCGGATCGAGCCGGTCGATGCCGAACCCGCCGTAGCGCACGTCGGCCTGCACCGCGCCCGGCCGGTCGATCAGCACCGTGCGGCGCGGTCCCGGAGCCGGCGCCTGCCGGCTGGAGCGGGACTGGCTCGGGTTCTGCCAGCTTCCGAAGCAGCGCTCGGCCAGCGACCTGCGGGTCCTGCTGGAAGTCCCCGGCCATGATCATCACGGCGCCGGCGGGTCCGAAATGATCATGGTTGAACGCGCGTACGGCCTCGCCGGTGACCTGGCTGACCGTTTCGGGTTCGCCGCCGTTCATCCGGGAGGCCCGGGTCTCCGGCGTCGAACACCGCCGAACGGAAGGCGATGTTGGCCGCCTGCGCCGAGTTGGCCTGGGCCTGCTCGATCTCGGCCAGCCGCAGCTGGACGTGCCGGTCGACGTCCCGGTCGGCCAGGGCCGGCTCGATGATCGCCTCGGCGAACAGCTCCATCGCCGGCTCGAGATGGGAGGCGGGCACGTCGAGGATCGCCTGCAGTCCCGGCCAGGCTGACGTCGATGCCGAAGCCCGCACCCTCGGTCTCCAGCAGCTCGGCGAACTCTTCGCCGGCATGCCGTCGGGTGCCCTCGTCCAGGACTCGCGCGCCCATCGTGGCCACCCCCTCCAGCGCGCGTTCCTCAACGTGCAAAGGAATGTCCAGCACCAGATGGGTCGCGATCACGTGCTGGCCGGGCAGCTGGAAGGTGATCAACTCGATGCCGTTGCCGAGCTGCGCCCGGCGCGGGGTCGGGGAACGACCAGACGCCCGGCGGGGCGATCGCTGGTCGCGGGAGGAAGTCGCTCATGCCTCGCGCTCCTGACGGTAGATCAAGGTGGCCCGCTGCTCGGGCCGGAACCAGCGACCCAGCGCGTCGAGCACGTCGTCATGATCAACAGCGCCGATCTCGGCGATCCGGGAGTTGATCAAGGTCGGGTCGCCGTGCAGCGTCGCGTACTCGCCCAGCGCATCGGCCCGGGAATCGACCCGGGCCAGCTCGTGCAGCCAGTGCCGCTCGTACTGCGCCTTCGCCCGTCGCAGCTCCTGCTCGGTCGGTCCGTCGTCGACCAGCCGCTGGACCTCGGCCACCAGCTCGGTCTTCGAGCTGGTCCGGCGAGATGCCGTCGCGGGCCCGCGCGTACGCGAAGCCGAACGAGTTCCCGCCGATCAGCCCCATGCTCGAGGCGGAGGCGCTCTCGGCGTGCTCGGTGCCGCGGACCAGTTGCTTGTGCAGCCGCGACGTCTGCCCGTGACCGAGCACGCTCGCGGCCAGGTCGAGGGCGTCGAACGCCTTGGTGTCCCGGGCCGGGAGTCGCCAGGCCAGATAGATCGCATCGGCCGGCACCTTGGCCGAGGTCTCCCGGCGTTCCGTCCCGGTCAGCGGCGGCAGCGGCTCGGGAGTGACCCGCTCAGGTCTCGCGCCGGCGGCCAGGTGGCCGAAGTAGGTGGCCGCGTGGGCGAAGGCATCGTCCGGCTCGACGTCCCCGACGATCGACAGCACCGCGTTGTCGGGCGCGTAGTGGGTCCGGAAGAACCGCTGCACGTCGGCCAGGGTGGCGGCGTTGAGGTCGTCCATCGAGCCGATCGTGGTGTGCCCGTACGGATGGTCGGCCGGGAAGGTCAGCGCGTTCAGCAACTCCATCGCGTTCCCGTACGGGACGTTGTCGTAGCGCTGCCGCTTCTCCTCCTTCACCACCTCCCGCTGGTTGTCCAGGCTCTCCTGGGTCATCGTCTCCAGCAGCGTGCCCAGCCGGTCGGCCTCCAGCCACAGCGCGAGATCGAGACCGCCGGTGGGCAGGGCCTCGAAGTAGTTGGTGCGATCGAACCAGGTCGTGGCGTTGACCGACGCGCCGGCGGCCTGCAGCAGCCCGATGTGCTGGCCCGAGCGGACATGGGCCGAGCCCTGGAACATCAGGTGCTCGAAGAGATGGGCGAACCCGGTCCGGCCGGTCTCCTCGTCGCGCGAGCCCACGTCGTACCAGAGGTTCACCGCGACCGACGGCGCACCATGATCAGGACTGGAGACCACCCGAAGGCCGTTCTCCAGCGTGTGCTCGACGATGGGATAGGCCAGCGCTGGTGGGCGTCCCGGATGTCATGCCCCACATCTCAGCACACTTTCTGTTCTTCTTCCGCTCGCGCCCGAGCGGGCCTGAAGATCCTGACTTGCTCCTCGACTCGCACGGCGAGAAAAGCGTTACCGTGCTCGCTCGGTCGCAAGTAAGGATCGGGCCCGCTCGGGCGCGAGCGGAGAAGACCGATCGCGCTAACGTCGACGGCATGCTGATCGCCGAAGAGTTGCTGCTCCTCGCCCTCGACGACGCGTCCGGCCGCCCGCTGATCGGCGGTGACCGGCTGCTGCCCGGCCTCGGTGGCGCCGCTGCTGGCCGAGCTCGCCCTGATGGAGCGGATCGGGGTGACGCCCAGCAGCGAGGGCTGGCGCAAGCGTGGTCGGGTCACGATCACCAGCCTCAAACCCACCGATGATCCCGAACTCGACGACGCCCTGCAGCAAGATCGCGGCGCGCGAGGGCAAGAAGGCCTCCGATCTGCTGAGCGAGTTCTCGACCAAGCGGATCAGCAAGGGCCTCAAGCAGCGGCTGCTCGACCGGCTGGCGGCCAGCGGCGCCCTGGTCGAGCAGAAGGGCACGATGCTCGGCTTCATCCCGCGGACCACCTGGCCGGCGCACGACATCGGCGCCGAGGACGAGGTGCGGCAGCGTCTGCAGTCGGCGCTGATCGCCGGCCTGACGCCCACCGAGCGCACGGTGGCCCTGATCGCGCTGCTCGAGGTCACCGGGCTGTTGACCAAGGTGGTGCCGAGCGAGGACAAGAAGGCCCTGCGGGCCCGCGCCAAGGAACTGACCGAGGGCGACTGGGCCGCGAAGGCGGTCAAGGCCGCGATCGACGAGGTCGCAGCGCGACGGGCGCGGCGGCAGCCGCGGGAGTCGGCGGCGGAGTCGTAGCTAGATCACCCCGGCCGCCCGGGCCGGTTCGGCGTACGCCGACGGCCAGGCTGGCCGCGGTCTCGTGCGCGTTCAGGCCGCTCGGGTTGGGCACGACCCAGAGCCGGGCGTCAGCGAGGGTCTCCGGCTGCTCGCCGGGTCGCGCCTTCGGTCGGCCGAACGCCGTCCGGTAGGCCGTGACGCCGGCGACCGCGACCACGGCCGGCTGATGCTCGGCGACGAAGTCGGCCAGCCGGGTACGTCCGGCCCGCAACTCGGCGGCGGACAACTCGTCGGCGCGGATCGTCGCCCGGTTGACGAGATTGGTGATCCCGATGCCCCGGCCGATCAGATAGCCGCGGTCGTCGTCGGTCATCCCGGCCGCCCGATCAAGATCACGGTCGACGATCCCGGCGGCCCGCAACGCCGGATAGAACCGGTTGCCGGGATGGGCGAAGTGGGTCTGGGTGGCCGCGGTCCACAGTCCGGGATTGATGCCGACGAAGAGCAGCTTGAGGCCGGGCCCGACGAGATCGGGGACCGACGGCGTCACGGTACGACTCGAGTTCGGCCCGGGTGAATCCCACGATCGGGACCCTAGTCCGTTTCGCGGCCTCGGAGTTCGGCCAGGTCAGGACTCTACGAGCTCGGCCCGGGGCCCGGCAGTACCGTGAGGCCATGACATCGACCCCGCTTGATCTTGGTCGCCCCGTCGCCGGCGACGTGGTGGAGCTGATCTTGGAAGATCATCGCCGGTTCGAGACGTTGCTTCGCCAGTTGCGGGACAGCTCGTCGGATCGCGATGCCGTGCGCCAGGCGTTCTCCGCGCTGCACGTGGCCCATGCCGAGGCCGAGGAGAAGCACGTCTATCCGACGTTGCGCAAGAAGCGGGCGATCACCGCGCACGAAGAGGAGCACGGCGAGGAGGAGCATGCCGAGGGCCATGAGGCGCTGCTGGCCGTGCTGGAGTTGAAGGGCACCGACACCCAGGCGTTCGACGATGCCGTCGAGGAGCTGGCCAAGAAGGTCAACCACCACCTCACCGAGGAGGAGCTGACCATTCTGAATCCGGCCCGCGAGGAGGTCTCGGAGCGGGCGAAGGCCGAACTCGGGCTGGCGTTCGCCACCGAGCGCAACGCGCAACTGGACGCCGACTGCGGCCGGATCGAGAATGTCCGCTCCATCGTGGCCCGAGCCGAGAAGGAGGGCCTGCTGCCCGCCGAAGGCGAAGAGGACGAGGAGTAGCGTCCCCTCGGATCACGACTTGACGAACGTGATGGTGATCTTCTTCCGCACGTCGATCTTCGGGGCGATCTGGTTGGTGCACTTCTTCAACTGGTAGTAGCGGTCGGTGCCGCTGATCTTGGTGATCAGGTCGCCCTTGCGCTCGGTGACCTTCAGGGTCCGCTTGTACCGCGTCGGTACCTTCTGGCCGGACTTCTTCTGGGTCTTCACCTCGACGCAGTCGACTCGGTAGCTCGCGCTCGTGTTCAAGCCGCCACTGAGGCTGAACGTCGCCGCCGTCGCTGGCCTTGATCGAGCTCTTGCACTTCGAGGCGCCGCAGTTCGTGGTGACGGCCCAGCTGGCCGTCTGCTTGTTCCCGACGCCCACCGATGCGCCGACGGCCTTCGTGACGATCGAGACATACCGATAGGTCCCGGAGAAGCCCTGCTGGGGCTTCGGCTTCGGTCGGGTCGGGGTCGGAGTGGGGGTCGGCGTCGGCACCTGACCACCCGGCGGCAGCGTGGTCGAGGCCGCTCCCGGCACCTGGCCACCCGGCACCGGATCTGCGACCAGGTCCTGCGGCCGGTTGACCGCGTACGCGGCTACTCCGGCGACCACCACGGCCATCCCGCCGGCCACGATGGCGATCAGCTTGCCCTTGGAGGCGTGCCGGGCTCCGACCAGGACTCCGGCGCCGGCGCCCGGACTGGTCCCGCCCGCGACGGCGCCGCCGCCCTGAAGGTTGAGACTTCCCGACACGGCGCCGGCACCGCCGTAGTTCGCCGCGCCGGTGCCCGCGACCGCGCCGACGCCGCCGGCGGTGGCCGTCCCGGATGCGGCCAGGGAGGCCGCGGCCGACGAGGCGGCGATCGCGCCCAGACCTTCGGTCGTCCACCAGGCCGCGCCCATCGACCGCTCGGCGGCGCGGTCCAGGTCGTCGAGCAGGGCCTGGCCGTCGGGGTGTCGCTGCCCGCTGTCGGGAGCCATCGCCCGATCGAGAACCGGCTTCAGGTCGCCGAGCAGCTTGCCGGTCGCTTCCGCGTCAGCCGGATCCGGCTGGCTCAGCACCTGGGCGATCACCGCGCCGGCCGAGTAGACGTCCGAAGGCGGCGCGAGCGGGTCGCCCGCGAACGCCTCGGGGCTCGCGTACGCGCCGATGCCCGCCGCATCGGGATGGCCGAGCCAGGCGCCGAACTCCACCAGCTTCGGTGTCCCGTCGCTGTCGACCAGGATCGTCCGGGGCGAGAAGCTGCCGTGCACCACGTCGTGCCGATGGGCGTACGCCAAGCCCTCCAGCGCACCGCGGACGACTCCGAGCCGCTGACGCAGCGCGAGCTGGGTGGTCGCCAGCAGCGTGGCGAGGCTCGCACCGGCGACCCATTCCTCGACCAGCCAGATGCCGTTGTCATCGGTGACCGGCGGTTCGGTCCTGACGATGTTCTCGTGGTTCAGGCGACCCGCGCGCTGCGCCTCGGCGACGATCCGCTCGCGCTGATCCGGTGTCGCCAGGGCCAGTTGCTTCAGCGCGACGTCGCGACCGAGGCGTTGATCTTGAGCCTTCCAGATGGCGCCGTAGCGGCCTCCGGAAAGCTGGTTGAGCAAGGTGTAGTTGCCGATCTCCATCTGGACACGCCCCCGTGTGTCGTACGCGACCTGACCGCGTAGTCCGGATCGTAACCGCGATAAAGGTCAATGTTGGGTGATACGGCAAATCACCGACAGAAGGTGATGTGGGCTCCAGGCAAGCGGCAGCGAGCAATCAAGAGTCCCTCAGCGATCGGGCCGGCGTGCCGCCACCAGCGGTTGAGCTCGGCGTAGGTCATGGTGCGGTCGGCCGCCGACGCGACGATGCCGAGCCCGTCGGAGGTCCAGGCGAAGACCCGGTAGTCCTCGCCGTCGGTGTAGCAACGCAGCGTGCCGCTGGTGCCGTCGCGCTCGTAGCGGAGCTCGGCGGGATCGGAGGTGCAGTCGCCGGCCGGCAGCGTGCCGGGGGCGTAGTAGGCGCGGTACGCCGTGGTCGCCGCCTCGGGAGTGGCGTAGGCGAAGTAGAAGGAGTAGGCGGGATTCGCGCCGGAGATGTCGCCCTGAGCCGGCACGCACTGGACGGCGGCCGACAGTCCGGCCCGCAGGATCGGCGAGGTCGGTTCGAGGGTGCGGCACGTTCGGCTGAGGCTGGGCGGGATGTGCGCCCGCAACGTCTCGACGTCGGTGACCGGCGTGAAGGTCGGGCTCGACGCCGCCGGGGTGCCGGCCGAACTGGGGGTCGGCGCGGCACCGCTGCTCGGCCCGGAAGCGGCCGGGCGGTCGAAGGGTCTGGCGATGGCGATCACCGCACCGATCAGCGCCGCGACGACGATGATGGCGATGCCGATGATCAGCCGCCGTCGTGGCGGCGCCTGATTCGGGATGCGCAGCGGCAGCGAGGCCGGTGTCGCCGCGTGTGGTTGTCCGCTGTCCCAGCGGTCGGCGAACTGCTCCGCGGCCGGCGGCTCGACCGGTGCCGGACCGGCGGTGGCGAGCGCCGGCGAGGGAGGACGGCGCGCCCCGGCATGCTCGATGCCGGCGATGAGCCTGGCCATGTCGGCCGAGAACGAGCTGTGCCGCAGCGGCAACGCCTGCCGATTGACCAGCGCCTGGACCGATTCCGGCAGTTCGGCCGCGGTGGGCATCAGGGCGTTCTCGACCAGGACCGGAATGACCCGGACACCGCGCTTCAGGGCGACGCTGATCTCCTCGACGACCCAGTCGGTCGGGTCGTCGATGCGCCGACGCCCCTGGTCGTCGGTGAGGCTGACCCAGCGATCCCCGATGAAGGCCAGCAGGACGTCACAGCTGCCGACGGCCCGGCGTACGTAGTCGGTGAAATCCACCCCGGGCGGGATGGTGTCGATGTCCATGAAGAGCTCGAACTGCTCGCCCAGCCGATCTCCGACCCGGCCCGCGACGTGCTGGGTGTCGGCGCGCCGATAGCTCAGGAAGACTTTGACCCGATCGGTCATCAAAGCTCCTCGCCTGCGCCCTCGGGCAGCGCCCGACCTGTCGTCAATTGTGGCAGCGGAGGCCCGTCCGCGGGCCGAAAGCACCGGAAATGCCGGCCGGCGGGGGAGCGCCGGGGCTCCGGTCGGCGACGGACGAACGGTCGGTGTCCGATTCTGGACATGACCAAGAGCGGACGACGGCCCTGATCTGAGCCTGCGCAGATCGGCGTCTCCGACGTACCGTGTGGGGAACAGATTCGCCTGGTGAAGTTGCGACGATCGAGGATCGAGAGGCCACACCAGCGAAGCGACTGGACCGGCGACCTCGGGGGCGACCGGTCCAGTTTCGTTGCGGGCGGCAGGGCAGCTCGGTCGGGGGGCATCGCCGGTGATGTCGGGAGCCGGCGGGCGGCGAGCGATGGTCGGAGGTTCACTGCTCGCCGCGCGCCACCCATCCCGACTCGTGACCTCAAACCGCGACGATCGGGGAAGAAAATGGCCCCGCCAGGAACCGGATGATTGGCGGGGCCGAGGGCTCATGGTCGGTCGACCGGACCGTCTAGAACACCTGCCTGGGAAGTACCCACACCGGGCCAGGTGAAACGCCGGACGCGCAAATGTCCGGACAAAAAAATGGGCGGCGATCAGATGCTCGGGGGTTCATCTGATCGTCGCTCAACTCACCTGTACCCGGCTCGTCAGTTCCTAAACCGTGCCCGTTGAAACCGAGCCGAGAGAGACGATCTGGACATAGCAAGCGGCGATCAGATGCTCGGGGGTTCATCTGATCGCCGCTAGGGCCAACTATGCACCCGATGAGCGGTTTGTGCCGGGCCGAAGCGTGTCCAGTAGTGGACACGTCATATACCGGACACGTTCACCGAGAAGCGACCGACGGCTCCGGAGGTAAAGTCACAACTGGAGTCTCGCCTTGCCCCCCAAGGAAAAGAGACTCCGCTGGGCGGGTTCCTGACGAGCCGCCCAGGGGTGTTCGGGGCGCCCCTCACTTGCCCGCAGAGAGCGAACACCAAAGCGCCCCCGGCTCGAGCCGGGGGTGTCTTTCATTTCGTAGTGGCGATGCGGGCTGGCGACTGCCAGACCCGACCGGGCAATCGCCCGGTCGGAGTTACGATGGGTGCCGCTCGGGGCCCACCGGAACGAAGGTAATCGGATGACCGCAATGGCCCAGACGCGCCGAGGCCTGACCGCCGTGACCTTGACCTTGACGCTGATCGGGACGGCCCTGCTGGGCGGGGCGTTCCCCACCGCGGCCCAGGCCGCGCCCACCCTGACCGTCTCCGAGGTCGTCGGACAACCTCAGGGTCCCCTGGGACCTGACCTGGGTGGGCGGGGTGATGCTCTACGACCAGCGCGCGGGCGGCATCTGGTCCAAGCAGGGCGAGCGACAGTCCGCAGCCGGTCGACCTCGACCTGCCTCCGGTGTACGACGAGAGCGAGGCCGGCATGCTCGGCATGGTGGCCGACCCGGCCGCGGCCACCAACAAGTTCTTCTACACCTGCATCGCTGTCGCCAAGGCCAACGGCGACCCGAAGGGGGTCGAGGTCTGGAAGTGGCGCCTCGACTCCCCGACCACAGCCACCAAGATCAAGACCCTGATCAGCGGCATCCCGCTGAAGCCAGCGGCCGGCACAGCGGCTGCCGGCTGCGCTTCCGTTCGGCCGCGGCGCTCTACGTCGGCACCGGCGATGCCGCGGTCGGCACCAACCCGCAGAGTCTGAAGTCGCTGGGCGGCAAGGTGTTGCGGATCCGCAGCGACGGTCCATCCCGACGGGCAACCCGTTCTACAAGCGGGGCGGCAAGGCGCAGATACATCTGGACCCGCGGACACCGCAACGTCCAGGGGCTGATGTTCTACCCCGCCCGGAAGGAGATCTGGTCGGTCGAGCACGGAACCAGCCGGGACGACGAGGTCAACCGGATCTTCGAGGGCGACAACTACGGCTGGTCGCCGACGCCCGGCTACAACGAATCCCGGTCCATGACCGACAAGACGACGATTCCCGAACGCCCACGGCCCCAAGTGGAAATCCGGCTCCCCGACCGTGGCGACCAGCGGTGCCACGTTCCTGACCGGCTCGCAGTGGGAGACCTGGAACGGCCGGCTGGCCGTGGCCATGCTGAAGGGCGAGGGGGTCAAGCTGTTCGCCGTCGGATCCGACACCCGGCTCTCCGGTGCAGCAGGACATCCTCACCGACTACGGCCGGATCCGAACCGTCCAGCAAGGCCCCGACGGATTGCTGTACTTCACCACCTCCAACGCCTCGCGTACCGGCGCTGCGGTCGACAAGATCTACAGGGTCACCCCGAGCTGAGGCGTCTTCTCCTTGGCCCAATATCTCGAAACGATCACTCCCCACTTTGGCGGCTCATCGGAGATTCGGGTGGGTGAGCGTCCCGGCGGCCAAGATCATCCGTAGTCGGTAGTTGGCGGGGTTGCGGAAGCCGCGGGCGATCCGGCGGTGGAGTTCGATGATGCCGTTGATCGCTTCGGTGCCGCCGTTGTTGGCCCGGCCGGTGGTGAAGTAGGCCAGGAACTGTTCGCTGCCAGGCCCGCAGGGTGCGGCCGAGTCGGGCGATCTCGGGGATGGGGCAGGTGGGGAACGATTCGAGCGACCGTGGTCGCGATCTTCTTGCCCTCGGCCAGGGTCGTGGCGTGGAACGCGGAGCGCAGCCGTTGGTAGCAGCGCCAGGCGACGGTGACCTCGAAGTCGCGGGTCGCCGGCCTGCAGCCCGGCCTCGATCCGTTCGATCTGGCGGGCGGTGAGCTTGTCGGCGCCGGCCCGCAGCGCGTTGCGGATCCGGTAGAGCGGGTCGTGTTTGCGGCCGCGGTGGCCGAGCAGCTCCTGCTGGACGCGGCGGCGGGTCTCCTCCATCGCCTGCAGGCCGAGCCGGACCACATGGAAGGCGTCCAGGACGGCGGTGGCGTCGTCGAGCTCGTCGCGGATCGCGTTGCCGTAGCCGCGGAACGGATCCAAGGTGGCGGTGCCGATGCCGGCGGTGAACGCGTTCCCGCGGGACCGTAGCCAGTCGGCGTAGGCCTTCCCGGACCGGCCCGGCACCAGGTCCAGCAGCCGGGCCCGCGGCTTGCCGTTACGCCTGGTCAGGTCCACGATCCCGGTCTGCTCCTTCGGCCCCTTCCCGGGCCGGGGCTGGTGGTGCCAGATGTGTTCGTCGACCCCGACGGTGTCGACGCCGGCCAGCCGGTCCGGGTCGTCGGCCAACTCCTCCAGCAGCGGCTTGATCGCCTCCCAGACGGTGTGCCAGTCCACCCCGAGCCGGCGGGCCACCGACGCGACCGAGGCGGTGTCGCGTTGGATGCAGCTGATCGCCCACCACGCCGCCCGGACCGTCAGCTTGGCCCGCGGCACGGCCAGTTCGTGGTCCTCGCTGAACCCGCCGACCGGACAGGCCGGTTCGGCGCAGCGGTACCGGCGCTGCCGCCAGACCAGCTCCACCGGCGCGCCGAACGCCGGAATGTCATGCAGCCGCCGCAGCCGCCGACCGCGGGCCTCGGCGATCACCCCGCAGCCAGGGCAGCCGGTCTCGGCCGGGCCGGTCTCCACCACCAGCCGCAGCCCGGCCGGGCAGCGCTGCCGCGCGCTCGTGCCAGGCGACATCGAGCACATGCACGCCGGGCAGATTGAACAAGGTGTCGACGCGTGCGCAGTAGCCACCCGGCTCCGCGCAGCACGACGTAGGCTCAGCCATCGTCGAGGTCCTTCAGTCACGGTGCTTGGTCGCTACCGATCCTGAAGGACCTCGACCTACCTCACCCGGACCGACACGAGCCAGACCTCACTCGCCTCACCCCCGAGAACTCCGAAGAGCCAGTTTGAACCTGTGACCTCTGGGTTATGAGCGGGTCTCGGAGGCCTCGATTCGAGGCTCAAAATGGGGTAAAGTCCCTAGTGAGAGCCGGTTTGGTAATCCATGCTTGTCCAGGCATATCCACCATGATCCGGCAACGTTCTCTAACGAATGGCTAACCGGAGTTGATCATGGCCTACGCGTTCCGGCGGGAGAACAAGGGCTCGGTCTCCTTCACCGGAATGTACCAAGGCATCGATGGCAAGTACCGGTCGGCCGGCACCTTCCCGTCGCGTCGGGCCGCGCTGCGGGCCGCGCAGCGCGAGGAGCAGCTGGTCCTGGACGGTCGGTGGCGGGACCGGAGGCTGGGGGAGATGCCGTTCGCGGATTTCGTGGAGAACGTCTGGTTGCCCAGCAAGCACCTCGAGCTGTCGACCCGGGCCGGGTACCGGTCCAACCTCGACAGGCACTTCCTGCCGTTCTTCGGCCGCAGGCCGATGGCCAGGATCCGGCCGTCGTTGATTCAGGAGTGGGTGACCAAGGCCACCGCGGAAGGCCTGGCTCCCCGGTCGGTCCGCAAGTACCACACGGTGCTGCACTCGATCTTCGAACGCGCCCTGCGGGACGAGATGATCTTGACCAACCCCTGTGCCCACACCGAGCTGCCGAAGATCATCGCGCGCCGGACCAGAACCTTGACCCCGGAGGAGTTCGGCCGGCTGATCGCCGCGGTCCCGGAGTCGCATCGGCTGATGGTGTCCACGGTGATCGAGACCGGCCTGCGGTGGGGCGAGCTGATCGCGCTGCGGCCGCGGCACATCGACTTCCTGCGCCGGACGTTGACGGTCGAGGAGACGATCGTCGAGGTGCCGAAGAAGATCTCCCCGACCGGGGATCGGATGATCTTCAAGCCCTACCCGAAGGACAACGAGCCGCGCACCTTCGGTGTCCGGCCCGGCTGGCTCGAAGAGGTCGCCGAGCACATCCGGGTTCATGGGATCGGCCGGGACGAACTGCTGTTCAGCACCGAGGTCGGGACACCGATCTCGCGCAACACGTTCCGCACCCGCGTCTGGCTGCCCGCCGTCGAAGCGTCCGGCATCGACTTCCGCGTCCGGATCCACGACCTCCGCCACGCCCACGCCTCCTGGCTGCTCGCCGGCGGCGCCGACCTCAAAGGCGTGATGGACCGGATGGGCCACGCGCAGATCCAGACCACCCAGAAGTACCTGCACACCCTGCCCGACACCGACCAGAAGAACCTCGACGCCCTCACCCGCATCGCCGGACCAGGATCGCCGAATTTCCGAAGGGCCTGATCGAACCATCGCGGGCCTGGGCGCGGTACGTGGCGGCCTATCCTCACGGGCCGAAGGGAAGAACCTAGCCGCCCTTTACTCGGATCGCCGGAGCAGGGTCCTCGAGTCCTCGAACGGCCTGATCGAAACCCAGTCGCGGGCCTGGGTGCGTTACGACGCGGCCCTACCCCGCTGGCCGGCACGTCATGGGCAGTCCCGCTTGTTAGCACCCGGGGTGGTCGTCAGCGGAGGAGTGCGGCGAGGTCGATTCGGACAGAACCGATGCCGAAGTTGAGCTCTTCGGCAGTGTCACTGATGGTGCGATCTGCCCGGTAGGCGCTGGCGTCGCGTACGAACGAAGTCAGGGTGACCGCATCGGCGTCGACGACCCAATAGTGGTCAACGCCGAGGGCGGCGTAGCGGGTGGTCTTGACCACGAGGTCGGTGGCCCGATTGCTGGAGAGCACCTCGACGCAGAGTACGGGGATGCCGGTGAACCGGGTGGTCTCCTCGGTGTCGGGGTAGACCATCACATCGGGAATGAATTCGACGTCGGGCTGCGGATGCCATGACCATCCCGCGATGGCCCGGTAACCGTCGGGGAGGCCGGCCTCGAGGGCCACGGTGAGTCGGCTGCAGATGCGCTGGTGCAACTGGTTGGGGCTTGGAGCCAGCACCAGATGGCCATCGATGTACTCACCGGCAACATCTTCGGGCAGTGCGGCGTATTCCTCCCAGGTCATCGCGGTTGCGTCGCCGAGAAAAGCGGTCGGCGAAGCCATGGCCTCTCCCTTCGACTTGGTCTCAACCAGAATAGTCCTGGAACTTCTCGACGGCCGGGAACAGCTGCGGCTGAGCGTCGGCCACTGTCAACGGCCTTGAGCAGCGGCAGGCGACGCTGCTGACAGCCGCCGGCGCGGTCGAGTGCTAGATCTACACAGCGTTGATCTTGCTCGGTCCAGTATCCGGCCACCCGAGATAACGAAACGAGTCGGACGAAGCGTCGCCCGCGAAC
>CAVXIY010000017.1:0-24066 GCA_963761955.1 uncultured Actinomycetota bacterium
AGCGCCGCCCGCCGGTCGACGTAGATCGGGAACTCCGGGGTGGGGGAGACGAGCTCGCGCGGGCCGTACTTGAGCATCGCCGCGCGGACGTCGTCGGCCAGCACGATCTCCAGCCGGTCCTCCACCTGCTGGGCGGAGTCCAGGCTCTTCGCCGCGCCGCGCAGCAACGCGGCGGCCTGGGCGGCACCGGCCGCCTCGGCGCGCTCGGCCGAGCGAGGTGAACAGCGCCTTCCCCTCGGTGCAGACCAGGGAGACGTCGATCCCGGCCGGGATCTTGATCTCGGCGTTGTGCACCCAGGTCTCCCAGGGGTCGCTCCAGCCCTCGACCCGGAAGGTCCAGGCGCCCGCGGTCTCCAAGGTGACCGACGTCGTCCACCAGTCGAAGCCCAGCGGGGTGGTGGGATGCATGTGCTCGACCCGCTCGTTGCCGCTCGGATCGGTGAGCACCACGGACGCGTGGACGGCGTCGTGGCCCTCGCGGAAGACGGTCGCCCGGATCGGGATCGACTCGCCGACCACGGCTTTCGCGGGATAGGCGCCGCCCTCGATCACCGGCGACACCTTGGTCACCGGTATCCGGTCGAAGGGCGTACCGAGGGAGGAACTGGCGGATTCGGGTGCAGGAACACTCTCTGTGGTTGCCGTCACGTGAGCCAACCTATCGGCAGCGCTCGCGGATCCGTCAGGGGGTCTTGAGCACCAAGTCGTGCCGCCCATCCTTCAGCCGTGGCACGGCTGACGCCGCTTCGGCCGCTAGGTTATGCGGGTGCGCGCTATCCGTCGTTTCAATGTTCGTCCCGTGCTGCCCGAGGTGCTCAAGCCGCTCGGCGATCTCGCCCGCAACCTGCGCTGGGCCTGGCACTCCGACACCCAGGATCTGTTCCGCTCCGTCGACCCGCAGCTGTGGGACAGCTCGGGTCACGATCCGATCCGGCTGCTGGCCGATGTGTCGGTCGAGAGGCTGCAGATGCTCTCGCAGGACAAGAAGTTCTTGAAGAACCTGAAGGCCATCCAGGCCGACCTCGCCGACTACCTGACCGGCGATCTGTGGTTCCAGGGCTACACGGGCGAGAACCCGGCCGCGCCGAAGGGCATCGGCTACTTCTCGCCCGAGTTCGGCATCACCGAGGTGCTGCCGCAGTACTCCGGCGGCCTGGGCATTCTGGCCGGCGACCACCTGAAGGCGGCCAGTGACCTCGGCGTGCCGATCATCGGCGTCGGCCTGCTCTACCGGCAGGGCTACTTCCGCCAGTCGTTGAACGCGGCCGGCTGGCAGCAGGAGCGCTACCCGCTCCTCGACCCCAATGCGCTGCCGCTGACGCTGCTGCACGACGACGACGGGCCGGTCCGGATCGACGTGCCGCTGGCCGGTCGCAGCATGTTCGCCCAGGTCTGGGTGGCGCAGGTCGGCCGGGTGCCGCTGCTGATGCTGGACTCCGACGTGGAGCAGAACGGCGGCTACGAGCGCGAGGTGACCGACCGGCTGTACGGCGGCGGCAGCGACCACCGGCTCGCCCAGGAGGTGCTGCTCGGCATCGGCGGCGTACGGGCCATCCGCGCGTACTGCGCGATCACCGGCGCGCCCGCTCCCGAGGTGTTCCACACCAACGAAGGCCATGCCGGCTTCCTCGGCCTGGAGCGGATCCGGGAGTTCATGGAGCAGGGCATGGACTTCGACACCGCGCTCGAACGGAATCGGGCGGGAACGGTCTTCACCACCCACACCCCGGTGCCGGCCGGCATCGACCGGTTCGCCCGCGAGTCCATCGTCGCCCAGTTCGGCAGCTTCGCGCCGCTGCCGCTGGAGCACGTGCTGGAGCTGGGAGCGGAGAACTACGACGGCGGCGATCCGGGCAAGTTCAACATGGCCGTGATGGGCTTCCGGCTCGGCCAGCGGGCCAACGGCGTCTCGGTGCTGCACGGCGAGGTGTCCCGGGAGATGTTCCAGGGACTCTGGAAGGCCTTCGACACCACCGAGGTGCCGATCACCTCGATCACCAACGGCGTCCACCACCTCACCTGGGTGCATCGCGACCTGCTCGGACTGCTCGAGGCGCCGTCGGGCAGCTCTTCGGAAACGACCATCGACGGCTACGACTGGAACGCGCTGTCCGGGGTGGACAGCAAGGAGATCTGGAGCCTCAAGCGGCGGATGCGCGAGGACCTGATCACCATGACCCGGACCCGGCTGGCGGCGAGCTGCGCCAACCGGGGGATGCCGGCCGAATGGGTCGACGACGTGCTGGACCCCGACGTGGTGACGTTCGGTTTCGCCCGGCGGGTGCCCTCGTACAAGCGGCTCACGTTGATGCTGCGCGATCCGGCCCGGCTGAAGCGGCTGCTGACCGACCCCAAGCGACCGATCCAGATCGTCATCGCCGGCAAGTCCCACCCGGCCGACGAGGGCGGCAAGGCGCTGATCCAGCAGATGGTGCAGTTCGCCGACGATCCCGAGGTGCGCGAGCGGATCGTCTTCCTGCCCGACTACGACATCGCGATGGCCAAGCCGCTCTACCCGGGCTGCGACGTCTGGATGAACAACCCGCTCCGCCCGTACGAGGCCTGCGGGACCTCAGGGATGAAGGCCGCGTTGAACGGTGCGGCCAACCTGTCGATTCGCGACGGCTGGTGGGACGAGTGGTTCGAGCCGGAGTTCGGCTGGGAGATTCCGTCCGCGGAGGGCATCGACGATCCCGATCATCGTGACGACCTGGAAGCCAAGGCGCTCTACGACATCATCGAGAACGAGATCGTGCCGCGGTTCTACGACGAGGACCGGCACGGGCTGCCCGAGCGCTGGATCCAGATGATCCGCGACACCGTGGCCGGCCTCGGCCCGAAGGTGCTGGCCTCCCGGATGGTGCGCGACTACGTGACCAACCTGTACGCCCCGGCCGCGGCGTCGATGCACGCCCTCGACGCGTCGGCCGGCGGCGCCGAGGGTCTGGCGCGCTGGAAGCGCAAGGTGCGTGACGCCTGGCCGGCGGTCGCGGTCGACCACGTCGAGTCGCTCGACGGCGATCAGCTCGAGGTGGGCGCCCGGATCCATGTCAGCGCTCTGGTCCGGCTCGGGAAACTCTCACCGGACGAGATCGAGGTCCAGCTGGTGACCGGCCGGGTCAGCGGCGACGACCGGCTCTACGAGCCGCGGGTGAACCCGTTCCCGACCGGGGAGGACGTCGAGGACGGCCTGCGCCGCTACGAGGGGACCGTCGAGGCCAAGCGGGCCGGCGCGATCGGCTACACCGTCCGCGTCGTCCCGCATCACGCGATGCTGGCCAGCCAGGCCGAGATGGGCCTGGCCGCCCTGCCCGCCGAGGTGCCCCCGCCCCCCTCGGTCTGACTCCGGTGCGGTCTGAATCCGGGCGGGTCAGTCGACCTGGAGGACGACCACCGTACGACCGGGCAGCTGGAGCGCCGAGCCCGCGGAGATCTTCTCCGCGGGCAGCTCGCCGTCCGGCGCCGGTGTGGGCGACCACCGAATAGGTGTGCGCCCACGGCCCGTCGGGCAGCTCGACCTGGATCGGGTCGGCGCCGCCGTGGAACCAGATCAGGAACGCCGAGTCGCAGGCCCGGTCCGGATTGTCGTCGGCGAGATAGAGGCCGAGCGTCCGGCGCGTGCCGTCGTGCCAGTCGTCGGTGGTCATCTCGGCGTTCCGGCCGCCGAACCAGGCGATGTTCTTGCGCCCGGTCGGACGCCCCTTGGCGTCGAGCAGCGGCTCGCCGTGCCGGTAGACCTCGCGACTGAACACGCTGTACTCGGCCCGCAGCTTCAGCAGCTTCTGGGTCAGCTCGATCTGGTCCCGCCAGCTCTCGGCTGGTGTCCCAGTGCACCCAGGAGATCGGCGAGTCCTGACAGTAGGCGTTGTTGTTGCCCTGCTGGGTGCGGCCCAGCTCGTCGCCGGCGGTGATCATCGGCACGCCGTTGGCGAGCAGCAGGGTGGCCATCAGGTTCTGCGCCTGCCGGTGCCGGAGGGCGTTGACGTGGGCGTGGTCGGTCTCGCCCTCGACGCCGCAGTTCCAGGACCGGTTGTCGTCGGATCCGTCGCGGTTGGACTCGCCGTTCGCGCCGTTGTGCTTGACGTCGTAGGTCACCAGGTCGCGCATGGTGAAGCCGTCGTGCGCGGTGATGAAGTTCACCGAGGCGGAGGACAGCCGGCCGTCGCGGTTGAAGATGTCCGGTGACCCGGTCACCCGCTGGGCGAGCTCGGCGACGCCGTGGGTGTTGCCGCGCCAGAAGTCGCGGACGTAGTTCCGGAACCGGTCGTTCCACTCGCTCCACCCGGGGCCGAAGGCGCCGACCTGGTAGCCGTACGGACCCATGTCCCACGGCTCGGCGATCATCTTCACCTGTGCTCAGCACCGGATCTTCGCGGATCGCCACCTTGAACGGGTGGTCCTGCTCCACGTGGTGCCGGTCGTTGCGCAGCAGCGTCGTGACCAGGTCGAAGCGGAAGCCGTCGACGCCCATCTCGGTCACCCAGTAGCGCAGCGAATCGAGCACCATCCGCAGCACGCCCGGCTCGGAGGTGTCGACGGAGTTGCCGCAGCCGGTCACGTCGTAGTCGTTGCGCTGGTCGTCGGTCAGCCGGTAGTAGCCGAGGTGGTCCAGCCCCCGGAAGGCCAGCGTCGGGCCTTCGTGCCCGCCCTCGCCGGTGTGGTTGTAGACGACGTCGAGGATCACCTCGATGCCGGCCCGGTGCAGCGCGGACACCATCTCCTTGAACTCCCGGACCTGCTGGCCGAGCGTGCCGACCGACCCGTAGGCCGAGTGCGGGGCGAAGAACCCGAGGGTGTTGTACCCCCAGTAGTTGGACAGTCCGCGCCCGATCAGGAACGGCTCGGAGACGTACTGGTGCACCGGCAGCAGCTCGACCGCGGTGACCCCGAGGTCGACCAGGTGCTGGATCACGGCCGGGTAGGCCAGGCCCGGCGTACGTGCCGCGCAGGTGCTCGGGCACCGCCGGGTGCAGCCGGGTGAAGCCCTTGACGTGCAGCTCGTAGATGACGCTCTCCGACAGCGGCGTCGGTTCGGCGATCGGCTGCGGGGGCGGGCTGTCGTCGACGACCACGCTGAGCGGCACGGCGGCGAACGAGTCGGTCGGGTCGAGGATGTAGTTGGACTCGGGCGTGTGGTCCAGGATCGGCCCGGAGTAGTCGACGCCGCCGGTGATCGCGCGGGCGTACGGGTCGAGCAGCAGTTTGGCGGGGTTGAACCGGGCGCCCGCTGCCGGATCCCACTCGCCGTGCACGCGGTAGCCGTAGCGCTGCTCGGCACCGACGCCGCGGACGTGGACCATCCACACGCCGTCGTGGTTCTGCCACATGTCGTAGTTGGTCTGGGTGCGGTCCTCGGCGACGAGGGCCAGCTCCACCCGGGTGGCGCGCGGTGCCCACAATCCGAAGAGGGTCCCGCCGTCACGGATGTGAGCCCCGAGGAGTGACGTGTCGTGCGGGACCGGCAAGGTCGTACTGGATGTCATGTCGACGCTTTCGCTTGATCGGCCGGCTTGGTTGCGATGAGTTTGTTCAGTTGATGTGAGTTACTCCCCCTGGGGAGCGTGGCACACATTCTGCCTGGACTTGGCGACAAACGCTCAGTCCCGGGCACGCCACGGGCGCAAACACGCCAGTCTGATACGCAGAAGAAACACGATCGGGCATCGGCCGCCCGCGTAAAGTCCCTGCCATGGCGCCTGATCAGGTGGGTCTTGAAGTCGTCCATGGGGTCGGTGTGATCCGGGTCGATCGTCCGAAGCTCAATGCCCTGAACGCCGCGATCCAGGTGCGGATCGCCGAGCTGGCCGACGAGTGCGGCCGCCGCGCCGACGTCGCCGCGGTCGTGCTGACCGGGGGAGAACGGGTCTTCGCCGCCGGGGCCGACATCAAGGAGATGCAGGGCCTCTCGTACGCCGAGATGGTCGAGCACTCCCACGTGCTGCAGCGTTCCTTCGCCGCCGTGGCCCGGATCCCGAAACCGGTGGCCGCCGCGATCAACGGGTACGCGCTCGGCGGTGGCTGCGAGCTGGCGCTCGTGCGCCGATGTCCGGATCGCGGCCGAGGACGCGACCCTGGGCCAGCCGGAGATCAAGCTCGGCATCATTCCCGGTGCCGGCGGCACGCAGCGGCTGACCCGGCTGATCGGTCCGAGCCGGGCCAAGGAGCTGATCTTCAGCGGCCGATTCGTCGGCGCGGCCGAGGCGCTGGCCATCGGGCTGGTCGACCAGGTCGTCCCGCCGGCCGAGGTGCTGCCGACCGCGATGGCCTGGGCGGGACAGTTCGTCGGCGGGCCCGCGCTCGCCCTGCGGGCGGCCAAGGAGGCGATCGATCGGGGCAGCGAGGTCGATCTCGACACCGGCCTGGAGATCGAGCGGGTGCAGTTCGCGGCCCTGTTCGGGACCGAGGACCGGGCGATCGGCATGGCCTCGTTCGTCGAGCACGGACCCGGCCAGGCGCGCTTCGTCGGGCGCTGATCCGGACGTGCTGAAACGACCCGAGCCGAAACAGGTCGTGGCCATCACCGGTGATCAGCTGATGGCGCGGACCTTGTTGTTGCGCGCGTCGTGGGTGAGCTCGACCTTGCCGAGCGCCTCGAGCAGCGGCGGCACGTACATCCCGAACCGTCCGCGATAGCCGTTGCGCAGCCCGTACCAGCCACCGACCGGGTTGTCCGCGGATCGTCCCCAGGCCTCGACGGTGCCCTCTTTCGCCGGCTTCTTCTCATCGGCCGCGCCGAGATCGACCCAGTCGCCCTGTTCGACCAGCCAGAGATGCAGGTCCTCGAGGCAGCGCAGCTGATACTTCAGCTGGGTCGACCCGACCTGGCAGACCAGCGTGGGCGGATCGGCCGACTCATCGGACCACATCGTGTACTCCGACGTGCCGGGCGCGGTCTTGAGCTCCCACGGGTCGTCCTTGGTTCCTGCGGGCATGACGATTCCTCTCACTCGTTTGCTGACCGCTCATCATGATGCTCCTGAGCCACGGCTCTCGTCATCGAGCGTAGCGATCGCTCTGGCGAGCGGTCGGCTCGCGCGGGAGACTGCGGGCATGGCGATCGACGACATCCGCGAGCTGGGCACCATCCTGTCGGTCTGGGCGCATCCGGACGACGAGGCCTACCTCTGCGGCGGCATCATGGCGATGGCGACCGCCGCCGGATCCCGGGTCGTCTGCGTCACCGCGACCCGCGGCGAACTCGGCGTGACCGACGCCGAGCGCTGGCCGCCGGACCGGCTGCCCGCCATCCGGGAGGCCGAGCTGGCCGAGTGCCTGCGGGTGCTCGGCGTGACCGAACATCACTGGCTCGGGTATCCCGACGGCGGCTGCGCCGCGGTCGATCGCGGTGAGGGCGCCGGACGGATCGCCCAGATCCTCCGCGAGCGTCCGGCCGGACACGGTGCTGACGTTCGCGCCGGACGGGCAGACCGGACACCCTGACCACATCGCCGTGCACCACTGGACCGCGGACGCCGTACGTGAAACCGCGATCGGCACCCTGCACGTGGTCGCCAACACCCAGGAATGGATGGATGAGTTCCTCGCCGGGATGTTGGAGCTGAACGTGCTGATGGGCGATCCGCCGGCCACCTGGACCGCGCCGCTGAGCATCGACCTGCAGCTCAGCGAGGAGGTGCTCGTCCGCAAACTGGCCGCGCTCGCCGCCCAGGCCAGCCAGACCGAAGCGCTCCGCGCGGCGGTCGGCGATGAGTTCTATCGTCGGCTCATCGGCACCGAGCGATTCGGCCGCTACCCGGCCTGACGTCACAGCCGGTCGTACATCGCCTGGACGACCGGATACCAGGCGTCGGCCATCTTGTCGTAGCCGGCACGAGTCGGATGCGTGGCCGATTCGTCGATGTCGGCTTCGGTGAGTGCGGCGTTCATGTCGACGAAGGTGGCCGCGCAACCTCCTGCGCGCGCCCGGTCGACCAGCGCTGGAATCGCCGCGTTGTACGCGTCGACCTGCGCCTCCATCTTGGGTCGCGGAACGATCGACGCCACCGCGACCTGGACTCCGGGCCGATCGATGCAGATTCGGCCGACCAGATGTTCGAGTCGGGCGGGAGCCGTCGCGAGCTGATAGTCCTGGAGTACGTCGTTGGTTCCGATGTGCAGCAGGACGGCGTCGGGCTGGTAGGTCCCCATCCAGCCGTCGATGTTGGCGCTCAGCTGATCGATCCGCCAGCCCGAGTGGCCCTCGTGGTCCGGATCACCCAGCTCCGGCGGCCCGTTGTGCAGCGACCCGACGAAGTCGATCTTGTCGTGATCGGCCTGCACCAGGCGCTCCCACAGCCGTATCCGGTAACCGCCCGGCACGTATCTCCAGCCGTCGGTGATCGAGTCGCCCAACGGCAGCACCCTCATCGGTTGAGCGGGTCCGCGATTGATCCCGACCACGACGGCGATGACGACGACCAGGCAGATCGTCACGACGGCGGCGATGAAGAGGCGGGTTCGCGACCCGCGCCATCTCGGTGGCCGGTCACCCGTACCCACACCGTTCATTCCGGTCCTCGTCTTTCGCAACCCCAGGTCCCCGGATACCTCAGCCTAGTTGGGGGTGGCACCATGACTACCCGCGAGTAATGTCGCGACGATGCCGAACGTACCCAGGAAGCGAGACCGATGAAGATCGTCGTGCTGGTCAAGCACGTTCCCGACGCGACCGGCGAACGGTCGTTCGCCGAGGACGGCACGGTCGACCGCGCCGCCAGCGACGGCCTGCTGTCCGAACTGGACGAGTACGCGCTGGAGCAGGCGCTGCAGATCGCCGATGACGGCGACGATGTCGAGGTGGTCGCCATGACGGTCGGCCCCGATGACGCCGCCGCGGCGATCAAGCGATCGCTGCAGATGGGGGCCTCGGCCGGCATCCACATCGAACGACGACGCGCTGCACGGCTCCGACGCGATCGCGACCAGCGCGGTGCTCGCCGCGGCGATCACCAAGGCCGGGCCCGATCTGGTGATCTGCGGCATGGCCTCGACCGACGGCAGCATGGGCGTGCTCCCGGTGATGATCGCCGAGCGGCTCGGCTGGCCCGCGGCAACGCTCGGCGCGACGCTGGAGGTGGCCGACGGCACCGCGACGATCCGCCGTGACGGGGACGTCGCGAGCCAGACCATCGAGGCCGCGCTGCCGGCGATCGTCAGCGTCACCGACCAGTCCGGGGAGGCCCGCTATCCGTCGATGAAGGGCATCCTGGCCGCGAAGAAGAAGCCGGTCGAGTCCTGGTCGCTGGACGACCTCGGCGTCGACGCCGGGTCGGTCGGGCTGGACGCGGCCTGGACCAAGGTCGTCCAGACGACCCCGCGCCCGCCCAAGGAGGCCGGGAAGATCGTCGCCGACGAGGACGGCGCCGGCTCGGCGGCCCTGGTCGACTTCCTGGTCGCCGGCAAGTACATCTGAGAGGAACGTCGCATGTCTGAGGTACTCGTCGTCGCCGAGGCGGCTGACGGCAAGGTCAGCAAGCCGACCCTGGAACTGCTGACGCTGGCCCGGCGGTTGGGCGAGCCGGTGGCGGTGCTCTTCGCCGACGGCGCCGACGACGTGGCCGAAACGCTCGGTCAGTACGGAGCCACCCGGGTCCTGGTGGTCGACGACCCGGCGATCGGCGAGTATCTGGTGGCGCCGAAGGCCGAGGCGCTGGCCCAGCTCGCCGAGGCGTCGAGTCCGGCCGCGATCCTGATCAGCTCGACCACCGACGGCCGGGAGATCGCCGGCCGGCTCGCGATCAAGCTGGGCTCCGGGCCTGATCACCGACGCGACCGACATCGCCGCCGACGGCACCACGACCCAGTCCGTCTTCGCCGGCAACTGGACCGTGACCGCGACGGTCACCCAGGGCACGCCGGTGATCACGGTGAAGCCCAACGCGCTGACCCCCGAGCCCGCGCCGGCCGAGGCAGCGGTCGAGCGCGTCTCGGTGACCATCTCCGACTCCGCGAAGGGCGCGAAGATCGTGTCCAGCGAACCCAAGCAGGCCAGCGGCCGACCCGAGCTGACCGAGGCGGCCATCGTGGTCTCCGGCGGTCGCGGGACCGGCGGCAACTTCGACCCGGTGGAGCAACTGGCCGACGCGCTCGGAGCGGCCGTCGGGGCCTCCCGGGCCGCGGTGGACTCCGGCTGGTACCCGCACGCGTACCAGGTCGGCCAGACCGGCAAGACGGTGTCGCCGCAGCTCTACCTGGCGGCCGGGATCTCCGGGGCCATCCAGCACCGGGCCGGCATGCAGACCTCGAAGGCCATCGTCGCGGTGAACAAGGACGCCGAGGCGCCGATCTTCGCCCTCGCCGACCTCGGCGTCGTCGGCGACCTGCACACCGTGCTGCCCGCCGTCACCGCCGAGATCAAGAAGCGCCGCGGCTGAATCGCGCTGGGCGCGGGGGCTGTCGGATTCCCACGTATACGTGGGAACCCGCACTGTACCCAGGAAACTTCCTGGGTACAGCGACAGGAAACTGGGTACAGCGCGGGCTCTGGATCGAGCGATCTCGCGAACAGACGATCGGGTACGCCGTGCGGCAGACTGGGCCCGTGACCTCCCGTACCTATCTCGACCACGCGGCCACGACGCCGATGGTCCCGGAGGCGGTCGAGGCGATGACCCGCGAGCTGACCCGGGTCGGCAACGCGTCCTCGCTGCACGGCTCGGGCCGGGCGGCGCGGCGGATCGTCGAGGAGTCCCGCGAGGCGATCGCGGCCCGCGCTCGGAGCCCGGCCCGCCGAGGTGATCTTCACCTCCGGCGGCACCGAGGCCGACAACCTCGCGGTCAAGGGCGGCTACTGGTCCCGGGTCGCCGAAGGCCGGGACGGCGTCGTCACCTCGACCATCGAGCATCCGGCCGTGCTGGACTCGGTCGGATGGCTGGCCCAGGACGAGGGCGGCCAAGGTCGAGTTGGTCGGGGTCGACCGAGTCGGCCGGATCGATCTGGCCCGGCTGGCCGAAGCCGTGACCGAGACGACCGCCGTGGTGTCGGTGATGTGGGCCAACAACGAGGTCGGCACGGTGCAGCCGGTGACCGGAGATCGCCGCGCTGGCCCGCGACCGCGGCGCGATCTCGCACAGCGACGCGGTGCAGGCGGTGGGCCACCTGCCGGTCGACTTCGCCGCCAGCGGTCTCGACCTGATGACCTTCACCGCGCACAAGCTCGGCGGACCGTACGGGATCGGCGCGCTGCTCGCCCGCCGGGAGATCGTCCTCACCACCGTCCAGCACGGCGGACGGCAGGAGCGGGACGTCCGGTCCGGCACCCTCGACGTCGCCGCGGTGGCCGGCTTCGCCGCGGCGGTCGACGTGGCCGTGCGGCCGGCAGGTGATCGAGACGGCGCGGCTGCAGGCGCTCCGCGAGCAGTTGGTGGCCGAGGTCCGGGCGGCCGTGCCCGACGCCCGGCTCCAGGGCAGCCTCGACCCGACCGACAGCCTTCCGGGGGTCGCCAATCTCGGCTTCCCCGGCTGCTCGGCCGATGCGATCCTGATGTTGCTCGACGCGGCCGGCATCGACTGCTCGACCGGATCAGCCTGTTCGGCCGGCGTCGCCCAGCCGAGCCACGTGCTCATCGCGATGGGCTACACCGAGGCCGAGGCGCGGTCCTCGTTGCGGTTCTCCCTCGGCCACACCTCGACCGCCGCCGACATCGCCGGCCTGGTCGCCGCCCTGCCGGAGGCGGTCGACCGGGCCCGCCGGCTGCTCGCTTCGCCTGATCCGGGCTCGGCGTGGAAAACTGGGCCGCTGTTGTGAGAACAGAAGGGAACCCTCGATGAAGGTGCTGGCCGCGATGTCCGGCGGAGTCGACTCCGCCGTGGCTGCCGCGCGCGCCGTCGACGCGGGCCACGATGTCACCGGCGTGCACCTGGCCCTGTCGAAGAACCCGCAGTCGTACCGGTCCGGCGCCCGCGGCTGCTGCTCCAAGGAGGACGCGCACGACGCGCGCCGGGCGGCCGACGTGCTCGGGATCCCGTTCTACGTCTGGGATCTCTCCGACCGGTTCGCCGCCGACGTGGTGGACGACTTCGTCGCCGAGTACGCGGCCGGCCGGACGCCCAATCCGTGCCTGCGCTGCAACGAGAAGATCAAGTTCGCCGCGGTGCTCGATCGCGGCGTGGCGCTGGGCTTCGACGCCGTCTGCACCGGTCACTACGCCCGGCTGGTCCGCGACGACGACGGCGTCGCAGCTGCACCGGGCGGCCGACGACGCCAAGGACCAGTCGTACGTGCTCGGCGTGCTGAACCAAGATCAACTTCGGCGGTCCTACTTCCCGCTGGGCGGATCCCTGAAGTCCCAGGTACGCGCCGAGGCGGCCGACCGCGGGCTCGCGGTGGCCGACAAGCCGGACAGCCACGACATCTGTTTCATCGCCGACGGCGACACCGCCGGCTTCCTGTCCGGCCGGCTGGGCCAGACGGCCGGTGACATCGTCGACGTCGACGGCACCAAGGTCGGCGAGCACTCGGGCTCCCACCAGTTCACCATCGGGCAGCGCCGCGGTCTGCGGCTGGGCGCCCCGGCCGCCGACGGCCGGCCGCGATACGTGCTGGACATCACCCCGGTGACCAACACCGTGACCGTCGGTCCCGTACGACGCGCTCGAGGTCCGCGCAGATCACCGCGATCCGGCCGACCTGGACCGGCGACCGGCCCGACGACCCCGTGGAGCGGCCAGGTCCAGCTCCGGGCCCACGGCGCGCCGCTGCCGGCGACCGTGCCGTACGCGGCCGACGAGCTGATGGTGATCATGGACGCCGGCCGCCGGGAGTCGCGCCGGGCCAGGCCGCCGTGCTCTACGACGGCACCCGGGTGGTCGGCAGCGCGACGATCTCTGCGACCTCGTGAGCGTCGAGCTTCCGTCCCGTCCGGACCACCGGCATCGGCTCCTGGCCGGGGACCGACATGGTCGACGCGATCAAGATCACCTTCGCCGAGTGCCCGGATCTGCCCTACCTGCCCGAGCTTCCGGCGCCGCGGCGCGCACGCGCAGCTGATCGGCCGGAGCACGGCCTTCCTGGCCGGCATGGCGGTCGACCTGCAGCCGGCCGGCTGGCGGCTGACCGACGGATCCGGTCGTGATCACCGGCTGGCGATCAGCGACGCTCCGCGCCGACCTTGATCAACTGGAGGAGCAGATCCAGGGGTACGCCGGGCCGGTGAAGTTCGCCGTGGCCGGTCCCTGGACGCTGGCCGCGATGATGGAGCGGCCGCGCGGGGACAAGGTGCTGGCCGACCACGGCGCGCGCCGTGATCTTGGTCAGTCGCTCGCCGAGGGTGTGGCCCAGCTGATCATGGAGATGCGTCGCCGGCTGCCCGACATCGAGCCGCTGGTGCAGCTGGACGAGCCGCTGCTGCCCCGGGTGCTGGCCGGCGAGATTCCCACCGCCAGCGGGTTTTCCCGCCACCGGTTCGTCGACATCCCCGAGGTGAGCGCGATGATCAGCCAGCTCGTCGAGCGGCTGCGGGAGACCTCCGCGACCCCGACCGCCGTGCACTGCTGCGCCGCCGCCGTTCCGATCGACCTGCTGTGGAGAGCCGGTGCGTCGACCGTTCTGGTCGATCTCGCCCAGCTCACCAGCCGGGACTGGGACGCGATCGGTCCGGCGATGGAGGCCGGGCTGCGGCTCGGCGCCGGCGCGCTGCCGACCGATCGCAGTGTCACTCGCCGACGACGTCGCCCGGACGGTGTTGCGGCCGCTGCGCGACATCGCCGATCGATCCGCAGATCGCCGCCGGACAGTTGATCATCACCCCGGCCTGCGGGCTGGCCGCGTTCACCCGCGACGCCGCCATCGCGTGCCCTGCGGACGCTCCGCACGGCGGCCGGCATCGTGACCGAGCAACTGGCGGATTGACCGGGGGCTGAGGATCCAGGGCAGAATGTGCCCATGATCAAGCAGCTCCGCATCCTGTCGACCGTGCTGCTGGCCTTCGCGATCGCCCAAGCCGGCCTGGGATCGGGGTTCCTGGACGGCATCGAGCCCACTGCTGATCGCGCACGCTGACGAACGCCTTCGCCGTCCTGGTGCTGACCATCCTGTCCGCGGTGCTCGGCTTCTACTTTCGCCGGGCCGGCGGACCGTCATGGGCGTTCTTCCTGCCGCTGGCGATGGTGGCGATGGCCGGGGTCCAGATCGCCCTGGGGTTCCGGCGAGGTCCTGGGCGGTCACGTCTTCTGGGGCGTGCTCTACCTCTGCACGGTGACGACGTTCTGCTCGTACTGCTGGCGACTCAAGCCCGTCGACCAAGCCGGCGACGAGCCTGAGCCGTCAGGGCCGGTCGGGCCGCTTCGGCCACGTACAGCCAGGCGTGGAAGAACGTCCCGAGGTTCCGGTCGGCCACCCGCTCGGCGAGCGCGACGAACTGGGCGGTGGACACGGTCTTGCCGCGGCTTGAGGCTGGCCCAGCGCTTCATGATCGTGTTGAAGTCGCGATCCCGACGGTCTGCCGCAAGGCCTCCAGGGTCAGGCCGCCGCGGGTGTAGACCGGGGCGCGACGAAGAGATTCTTCGGCGTCGCCGAGCGCGGCCGGCGCCGGTGACCACAGGTCGCCGAGTCTCCGGGTTGCTGTCGTACACCTTCGTGAAGTACTCGGCCCGGCTGTCGCCGCCGTGGGCCGCGTCCCACCACTGCTCGGAGTAGTCGGCGAAGCCCTCGTTCAGCCAGATGTCGCCCCAGTCGCGGGGGGTGACCGAGTCGCCGTACCACTGGTGGGCGAACTCGTGCACGATCGTCGCGGTGTCGGCTTCGCCGTCGAACACCGGCCGGTTCTGGGTCTCCAGCGCGTAGCCGACCTTGAGATCCTTCACCACGATGCCGGCGCTGCCGAAGGGATAGGGCCCGAAACGCTTCTCCTCGAACCGGATCACCCGGGGGATCAGGGCGCGTTCGTCGGCCATCGACCCAGCTTCGGCTCGATGAAGCTCCAGATCGGCAGCTTCCGGCCGGAGCGGGTGGTCATCGTCGAGTGGTACACGTCGTAGTTGCCGATCGAGATCATCGCGAGATAGGTCGCCATCGGCTTGCGCTGTTGCCAGACCCAGGTGCGGTGGGCGCCGTGCCGCTTGCGGCTCTTCAGGTCACCGCTGCCGGCCACCTCCAGTGCCGCCGGCACCTTGACCGAGATGTCGAAGGTCGCCTTGTCCCGGGGGTGTTGTTGTTGGGGAACCAGGTCATGGCTCCGACCGGTTCGGACGAGCACGGTGGCGCCGTCGTCGGTCGGGATCCAGCCGTCGGGCGCGCCGTCGGGGTCGATGTGGGTCACCGGCTTGCCGGAGTAGGTGATCTTGGTCTTGAAGGTCCCGCTGACCGGGCTGCGCGGGGTGATCGACCAGCTTGTCGTCCGTGCCGGCTGAAGGTCGCGGCGTGCCCGTCGACGCGGACCCGGCTGACGTCGAGGCCCTCGAAATCGAGGGAGAACGACGACAGCCGCTTCCTGGCCTTCGGCGGTCACCGTCGTCGAGGCGGAGATCGAGCCCGAGCGCGTAGGTCAGCTTGATCGAATAGTGCTTCACGTTGTAGCCGCCGTTGCCGATCTCGGGGAACAGCGAGTCGCCGATGGCGTGAGCTCCCGGCGACGCGGCCGCGGCCTGGACCGGCTCGGCCGGGGCTCCGGCGGCCGGGGCGGTGGATCCGGCGGCCAGGGCGAATGCGAGCGCGCCGCTCATGGCGACCGCGACCAGACGTGCCTTCCGCGACGATCGCAAGCCGGTCGACGAGACGATGGACATGGTGACCCCGGCTTCATCAGGCGAACGAGCGGACGCGCTGACGCTAACACCGGACACCGACAGGCGAGCGTCTGCATCGGATCTCCAGACATTCTCCAAGGACTCGGGCGCTTGCTTCGCGATCGTTGACGAACCCGAAGACGATCAAGGAGTCCGATCATGAATCGCCGCAACTGCGCACCCTGCTGCGTACGGTGCTGTACGCGCTCGCCGCGCTCGACCCGATGGCCGGGCAGTGGCCGGTGACCGAGAGACAGACCCTGAGAGACAGACACTGTCGGAGCCTGGCGCTACTGTGCGAGGCGTGGTGGACAAGAAGCAGACCGCTGACGCCGAGCTGGAGCGGTCCGGCCCGGAGGCGCGGGCCAGCCAACGGCACGCCGACCTGACCGAGCAGCTCAACGATGCGCGTTGGCGCTATCACGTGCTCGACGCGCCGACCATCTCCGACGGCGAGTTCGACGCGATGATGCGGGAGCTGAACGAGATCGAGGGTTCGTTCCCCGAGTTGCGGACGCCGGACTCGCCGACCCAGCAGGTCGGCGGTCCGCCGTCGACGACCTTCTCGGCGGTGACCCATCTGCAGCGGCTGTTGAGTCTGGACAACGCGTTCAGCCGCGAGGAGCTGGACCGCTGGGTCGCGCGGGCGGTCCGCGAGCTGGGGGAGAAGCGGCTGGAGCAGTCGGGCTACCTGTGCGAGCTCAAGGTGGACGGGCTGGCTCTCGACCTGGTCTACGAGAACGGCGTGCTGGTGCGGGCGGCGACCCGCGGTGACGGCCGGGTCGGTGAGGACGTCACCGCCAACGTGAAGACGATCAAGGTCATCCCGCAGCGGCTCGCCGGGGCCGAGGTCCCCGCCGTGCTGGAGGTGCGGGGTGAGGTGTTCTTCGCCGTGGCCGAGTTCACCGCGCTCAACGAGTCGTTGGTGCTGGACGGCAAGGCACCCTTCGCCAATCCGCGGAACGCGGCCGCCGGTTCGCTGCGGCAGAAGGATCCGCGGGTGACGGCCTCCCGCAACCTCGGGTTCGTCAGCCACGGGATCGGGGTGCTCGACGGCTTCTCGGCCGACCGGCTCTCCGACGCGTACGACGCGCTCCAGACCTGGGGACTCCCGGTCAGCCCGCACCGAAAGCTGGCCCGGAGTCTGGACGAGGTCTGGGACTACATCCAGCATTTCGGCGAGCACCGGCACTCGGTCGAGCACGAGATCGACGGCGTGGTGGTCAAGCTGGACGAACGCGCCGTCCAAGATCAACTCGGTTCGACCTCGCGGGCACCGCGCTGGGCGATCGCGTACAAGTACCCGCCGGAGGAGGTCACCACCAAGCTGCTCGACATCCAGGTCAACGTCGGGCGCACCGGGCGGGTGACCCCGTTCGGGGTGATGGAGCCGGTCCAGGTCTCGGGCTCGACGGTCGGCATGGCGACGTTGCACAACGCGAGCGAAGTGGTCCGCAAGGGCGTGCTGATCGGGGACACCGTGGTGCTCCGCAAGGCCGGCGACGTGATCCCGGAGATCGTCGGGCCGGTCGTCGACCTGCGGGACGGCAGCGAGCGGCCGTTCGTGATGCCGACCCATTGCCCGGCCTGCGGTACCGCGCTGCGGCCGGAGAAGGAGGGGGACGCCGACCTGCGGTGCCCGAACACCCGATCCTGCCCGGCCCAGCTGCGGGAGCGGCTGTTCCACGTGGCCAGCCGGCAGGCCCTGGACATCGAGGTGCTGGGATATCAGTCGGGGCAGGCCCTGCTGGAGGCCGGGCTGCTGACCGACGAGGGCGATCTGTTCGACCTGACCGCCGACAAGCTGCAGACCGTGCCGTTCTTCGTCACCAAGGCCGGCAACCTCTCGGCGAACGGCGTGAAGCTGTTGGCCAACCTCGAGGCGGCGAAGACGCGGCCGCTGGACAAGTTCTTGGTGGCGCTGTCGATCCGGCACATCGGCAAGGGCGTGGCGCCGGACGTCGCGGCGGCCTTCGGCGACATCGACGCGCTGGCCGATGCGACCCCGGAGCAGTTGGCCGAGGTCGAAGGCATCGGTCCCACGCTGGTGACCGCGATCATCGACTGGTTCGCCGAGCCCTGGCATCGCGAGATCGTGGCGAAGTGGAAGGCGGCCGGCTGCGTGATGCGCGACGAGCCGAAGCAGACCGTGGCCCAGACCCTGGCCGGGCTGTCGGTGGTCGTGACCGGTTCCCTCGACGGCTACACCCGCGACTCCGCGGCCGAGGCGATCACCTCCCGCGGTGGCAAGGTCGCCGGCTCGGTGTCGAAGAAGACGTCCTTCGTGGTCGTCGGTGACTCACCCGGCTCGAAGTACGACAAGGCGGTCGAGCTGAAGGTGCCGGTGCTGAGCGGCGCCGAAGCCTTCGAGGTGCTGCTGGATGAGGGCCCGACCGCGGCCGCCGCCGTCGCGACGGTGGGTGACGCCTAGACGGTGGTTTGATCGAATTACTTGCCTCATGGCCGCTCCATCGCGCCAACCGGCGCATCGGTTTATGCGAAATACTTGCTCCGAGAGGCTAGGATTTCGTCAATAGTCGGCAGGAGGTCAGCGTGATGAGCCGAGTTGGTCGGCCGGTTCCGACTGATCCTCCGACCGGCACGCTCGTCTTCAGCGACACCGGGAACTATGCGTCGCTGGCCCGACAGCAGCAGGCCGGCCGTGCCGTGCGGCTGGCCCCGGGCATCTACGTGCTGCGGCCCCGGTTGCCGGCGGCCGAGTGCGCGGCCCACCACCTGTGGGCGATCGTGGCCCGGATCTGGCCCGGCGCCGTCGTCTGCGACCGCAGCGCGCTGGCCGGGGGCGTGATCGACGGCTGGCTCTACCTCTGCCAGCCCGTCCCCGCGCGAAGGGCGGACCTCCGGCTTCCCGGTGTCACGGTGACGTGCCGGGTCGGCCCCGAGCCCCTGCCGGGCGATATGCGCTTCCCCCACGGCCTGCATCTGTCCGGCAGTGCTCGCGGGCTGGTGGAGAACATGTCGTCGGGCGGTCGCCCGCCCAAGAATCGCCCGGCCCGGGCCGCGGGGGAGTCCGCCGTGGGCGACAGCATCGACGACCTGGCCTCCTCGGGAAATCCCGACACGATCAAGAACACCCTCGCGCAGCTCGACCTCATCGGTGATCATTTCGATCCGCGCGCGGTCGCCCAGGTACGCCGACTTCTCATCGCCGCCCTGGGAACGCTGTCCGCCGGGCCGCATCGCGTCGTCCCGGCTCGCCGCTCGCGTCGCCGGAGAACCGTTCGATGCGGAACGTCTCCGGACCTTCCGCTCGGTCCTGTCGGACCTGCAGTCCGCGGCCCCGTCGGTCCGTCCGGTGATCGGCGGGGCGTCCGCGCGTCACTGGTTGCCGTTCTTCGAGGCCTACTTCTCCAACTACATCGAAGGAACGACATTTTCCGTCGAGGAGGCCCGCCGGATCGCCATCGACGGGGAGGTCCCGCCCGAGCGCCCCGCCGACGCCCACGACGTCTCGGCCACCTACCGGATCGTCAACGACGTCTCGCTGATGAGCGAGCGAGCCGCCAGCTCTGACGACTTCGCCGAGCTCCTCCGGGATCGGCACCGCACCTTGATGGCCGCTCGGCCCGACAAGAATCCCGGCCTGTTCAAGCTGCGGCCCAACTACGCCGGGGGTACGGCCTTCGTGGCTCCCGCCCAGCTGATGGGCACGATCAAGGCCGGCTGGGACCTCTGCGCCGAGGTGGTCGACCCGTTCCAGCGGGCGGTCATGATCATGTTCCTGATCACCGAGTGTCACCCGTTCGACGACGGCAACGGCCGGCTCGCCCGGATCATGTCCAACGCGGAGCTCATCGCCCAGGACCAGTGGCGGATCGTCATTCCGACCAGTTATCGCGGCAACTATCTCGCCGCGCTCAGCGGGGCCACGCACAACGCCTCCGGGGCCGCGTTGCACTCAGCCTTGGATTTCACCCGCCGGTGGGCGTCGTCGATCGACTGGTCGGATTGGCAGCGCAGCATCAGCGACCTGAACGAGTCACACGCGTTCGAGGACTCGCCGGTCGCCGAGCGGACCGGCCGGCGCCTGCGGATCGTGCCCTGATCCGCAGCGGACGGCAGTCCCCGGGCCCCACCTACCGCACCAAGTTGCCGCCTACCCCATCAAATTTGCCGCGGTAGGCGACGGTTTAACACGGACCGTGCAAAACCGACCGGGCGGGGCGAGCGCAGCGAGCCAGCGAGCTCAGCCGAAGAACTGCTGGCCCTCGCCGATGCCGAAGCCCCAGCTGCCGGTCATGGCGTGATAGACGTACCAGCCGAGCAGGAAGATCGCGATCATCGCGGCGAGCAGCACGAGCCCGACCCAGATCCGCATCCGCTTCTTCTGCTTGGTGCTCGGAACCTTCGCCGGACCCCATTCGCCGATCTTCGGCTGCACCCGGGGTGGCGTCGCCCCGTTCAGGTTCAGGTTGCTGAAGATCTTCGGCACGGCGCCACTGTAGTCGCGGCGAGCGGCAGCCTGGCCGTCACCACAGGTCGAGGTGACCCACACCCAGCGCGACCAGCACGAACCGGACACTGCGCCCGACCAGCACGACTGCGGCAAACCAGGACAGGCGCATCGTGGTGGCCCCGGCCAGCAAGGCGACGGCGTACAGCGGAGGCAGCCCGACGACCGCGGCGAGTCCCACGATCGGCAGCCCCCAGCGCTTCTGCCCGACCAGCGCCAGCAAGGTGGCCAGGACCGACCGGAACCGGGTGCGGAACCGCCCGACCGGCTCGGTGCGGTGCTCGGCGCGACGATGCTGGATGAAGCGAGAGTCCTTGCCTTCCCGGACGGCGAGGAAGAGCAGGCACTTGCCGACCGTCTGCCCGATGGCCACCCCGATCGCGATGGGGATGGGGCCGGCGACCGCGGAAACCTGGGAGGCGATCACGTACGCCTCGGCGTTGACGATCGGGAAGATCGGCGGACAACACGCCGAAGCCGACCGAGGTCAGCAGGGCGAGCAGCTCGGGCCATCCGAACGCGGACACCCGGCGACCGTACCGGACGCGGTCGGGTCGACTACTTGACGAGGGCGGCGAGGTGATGCAGCCGGGCGATCTCGGAATCGAGGAACGCGGGTCCACCGAGCCGGCCGATGACGATCACCCGGTCCTGGGTGATCGGGGTCACGACCACCGTGGTGTCGCCCCAGCCCGGGCACCAGCCCGAGGAAAGCTCCGCCCGATGGGTGACATCGAAGGGTCCGAACAGCGCGGCGGCCTCGTCGGACAGGTCGGGCGCGAGCGTGGTCGAGAACGTCGGGCGAGCGGCGCCGGCCTCGCACCTGGATCAGCGTCGCCCAGTGGGACCGGAAGACCACCGGGCACAGCGACACGAGGGTCTCGGCGGCATGCGCCGGATCTGAGGTCATCCGCTCCAGGGCCTCGAGGTCGGACTGCAGCCCGCCGCCCTCGGGATATCGCGAGATCCACTCGACCTTCACGCCCTCGAGGTTCTGGCACGCGGTGACGATGGTCTCGGGCAACTGGTTCGGTGGCATGTCGACGATGAAGTCGTCCACCACGCACCCGTCCCGCTTCTCGACGATCTCGACCGCGTTGATGTCCCCGCCCACCTTGCCCATCGCGGTCGCGACAGCACCCAGCGAACCCGGGCGGTCGGGCAGGGTGATGCGCATCAGGAACACACTGAATATCTTCACTCACCGGGATTACCGAGTAGGTTTCGGGTCCGTCTCAGCCGATCCCGGCCGTGCTGATCCGCGCGCTCCGTGGAAGCCTGTACGGCGTGCCCCGCTTCGAACCCTTTTCCGCGCTCCGCTACGCGACCGACGACCTGGCTGCGGTGGTCGCACCGCCGTACGACGTGGTCAGCGACGCCGATGTCGATGCCCTCGAGAACCGGTCGGAGCACAACATCGTCCGGGTCGACGTGCCGCGCGGCGACGGCGATCGGTACGCGCGGGCGGCCTCGACGCTGACGGCGTGGCGGGAGGCCGGGGTGCTGGTGGCCGACGACACGCCGACGCTGACGATCTACCGGATGCGCTTCACCGACGCCAGTGGAGCCGCCCCGCGACATCGCCGGCGTGCTCGGCGGGCTCGAAGTCGTCGACGAGGCGGCCGGCGGCGTGCTGCCGCACGAAAGGACGACGCCCAAGGCCTCGACCGACCGGCTGGACCTGACGCGGGCCACCGCGGCAAACCTGTCCCCGGTGTGGGGGCTCTCCCTGGCCAGCGGCCTCACCGGGCTGCTCGCCGAGCCCGGCGAACCGGTCGGCCGGGTCCTGGATGCCGATCCGTCGACGGCCTCCGGGGACGTCGAGCACATCGTGGAGCGGGTGACCGATCCCGAACGGATCGCCGCGATCCAGGCCGTCCTCGGCGCCGATGACGTGCTCATCGCCGATGGCCATCACCGATACAGCATCAGCCGGACCTATCGCGACGAGGTGCGCGCGGCGACCGGCCGCACGGATACGGCCGCCGAGCAGACACTGGCCTTCGTCAGCGAACTCGTCGCGGAGCAGTTGAGCGTTGCGGCGATCCATCGGCTCTACACCGACGTCACGCTGCCCGACCTCACCACGGCCCTGGCCCGCAGCTTCGAGATCACGCCGACCGATCGGCCGAGCGACGCCACCCTGGCCGCGATGGAGGACGAAGGCTTCCTGGTGCTGGTCGGCCCCGGCGCCTGGTGGCGACTGACGGCGAAACCGCAGGTCTTCGATCAGATCCGGGCCCTCGACGGAGCCTGGCTGGAGACAGCGCTGGCTGACGTCTCGACCGACGGTGAGCTACCAGCACGGGCTGGCGGAGACGCTGGCCGAAGTGGACGGCGGACGCGCGTCCGCGGCCGTGCTGATCCGGCCGGTCAGCGTCGCCGAGATCGAACGCACCGCCCGCGAGGGACTGCTGATGCCGCCCAAGTCGACCTTCTTCACCCCGAAGCTCAAGACGGGATTCGTCATCCGGACGTTGGGACTCAACGCGAGCCCGCCTCGGGTCGAGGCGTTGATCGTCAGCTGACCCGACTCCGGACGCGCGCCTCCGCAGACCGTCTCGACTCCGGCATACTGTGGCCAAGGACAGAGTCGATCCTGGCGAGGGACATGAACCAGCTCAAGGTGTTCATCAGCTACCGCCGGTCGGACACCCAACATGTCGCCGGACGGCTGGGCGACCGGATCGGCACCCGGTTCACGCTCTTCATGGACATCGATGACATCCCGCCCGGGGTGGACTTCACGACGGTCGTGCGCCGGGCGATCGACGAGTCCGACGTGCTCCTGGTCCTCATCGGTCCTCATTTCCTCGGCGTCGGCGCCGATGGCGAGCGCCGACTGGACAAGTCGGGGGACTGGGTTGCCGAGGAGGTCGGCACCGGGTTGGCCCGGGACATCGCCGTGGTGCCGGTCCTCGTCGACGGGGCACAGATGCCGTCGGTCGCCGAACTGCCCGGCAAGTTGAAGGGTCTGGCGCACCGGCAGGCGCTGCGGTTGACCCACGTGTCGTTCAACTCAGACGCCGAAAGGCTGATCGAGACCCTCGATGACATCGAACGGCTCAAGTTCGGCGCCATCCGATCCGCCGGGCCGACCTGCTCCGCCGCAGATCCTCACCGAGTGACCTGTTCGGCGATCCCGACTATTCCCGGGCCATTGCCGCCGCGTTCAACCGGCGTTGGGAGCAGGCGATCGAGCTGTTCGAAGCCGTGGACCAGCGGTTTCCCGGCGATGACCGGGTCCGCGGGCCGCTCGCCGAGGCGCGGCGCGGTCTGCACATCGAGCAGCTCGAGGCGCAGGCGGCCGAGGCCGAACGTGACGGACACTGGCGCGCGGCGACCGCGAGCCTGGAGGAACTGGCGGCCGAGACCCCCGACGACGCCGATCTCCTGGATCGACTCGAGAGGGCCAAGCGCGAGGCCCGGATCGAGGATCTGTCCGGCCAGTTGCGGGCCATGTTCGTCGCCGAGGAGTGGGTCGGGGTCGGGGTGTTGAGCAGCCAGATCGCCCAGATCGACCCGACGCGCGCGGACCCCGAGGGCCTGGCTACCACGGCTGCCGACAACCTTGTCGACCGACAGCTCGGGCAGCGGTACGCGACGGCGCTGGTGCGTACGCCGAGGGCCGACCGGCCGATGCACTGGCCGAGTTCGAGGCCGTTCAGGAGCAACGGCCCGGCTTCCGCGAGGTCGACGACCTCGTCGTCATGCTCCGCCAGCGGCTGGGCATCGGCACCGCGCCCGGCCAGGCCGCACCGGCCGCCCCGGTGGTCCACGAGCCGGAGCCGCCCGCAGAACAGGCGGCGGAACCGCCCTCGGAGCCGGCGCCACCGCCGATTCCCACGCCGGCCCCGGCCGCAGCCGT
>CAVXIY010000018.1:0-132316 GCA_963761955.1 uncultured Actinomycetota bacterium
GACCGGATGCACGCCGAGCTCATCAAGCGGGCCGGTACGTCCTTGGACGGCACGGGCTTGCTAGTGCACGTCGGGCGGGCGACGGCCGACGGCTTCGAGCGGTTCGAGGTGTGGGAGTCCAAGGACCACTACGACCGCGCCACGAGATGACCGGCTCCCTGATGCGAGATCTGGCGGGGGATCTCCCGCAACCCTCGACCGAGCCGTCAGCGGAAGTCTTCGAGGTGCGCGGCCTCGTCATTCCCCGCGGCGACATCGTGATCTAGCCGCGATCGGGCCGGCAACCCGGACCGGTCGAACCGGTGACCACGCCGACCCGGCAGTCAACGACGAGGGCGGCGGAGACGACGACCCGCAGCAGGGGGCGGGGGTCGGTGGTGTCGTGGCGGGCGATGCGGTGCAGGATGATGCCCTCGCTGCAGGCCATCAGGGCGAGGGCGGCCGAGTACGGGTCAGTGGCGCCCAGGCGCGCCATGACAGTCACGATCGACCGCTCCATCACCGTGCGGGTCTGCGACACGGCGGTCCGGATCTCGGGGTTGTGGTTGGCCTCCATGAACAGCGTCAGCCGGGCCGCGGTCACGACTCGGTGTGGACCGGTCAGCATCTCGATCCCGGTGGCCAGGCCCTCCACCAGGTCCGCGGGGGTTTGCGGGGCTGTCGCGATGTCGTCGGCACTGGCCAGATCGTGCTCGCCGATCCAGTCGTTGACGCCGATCAGCAGCTGGGCCCGGGTGCGGAAGTAGTTGGAGGTCGAGCCACTGGGTATACCGGCCTGCGTGTCAACCCGGGCGTGGGTCAGTGCCCGCAGCCCCTCGGTTCCCAACAGTTCGACAGCGGCCTCCAGCACGCGGAGCTTGGTTGGTGTCACAACAAATCACTATAAGGCTAGTGACAGACACTACGTAAGTAGTATTTCGCTCCATGGTCAGCGTGATTGCCTTGGTCACCGGAGCATCAGCGATCTTCTTCGGCTCCCTTCTGCTGCGAACATGGCTCCGCCACGGCGGCGTCTCCGGCACTTCTCACTTCAGGCCTTTCCAGATCTTGGGTCATGCGGCGGTCGGGATCCTCGCCGTGGTCTCGCTGATCATTCATCTCGCGGCCGGCCGCGATCCGCGGTGGGGCTGGACCGCCGTCGTGCTGCTCGTGACCGCCGGCCTCCTCGGCGCGACGATGTTCCTGCCGTGGTGGTTGCGGGGCCGCAAAGGGCTGTACGGCGACAACGACCCTGCGGGATTTTACCCCGCCGAGGACCACTTCCGGATGCGCACAGTGAAAACGCACGGCGCCCTCGCTGACCTGACCTGGGCGCTGCTGATCATCGCCCTCCTCGTGACGTGAGGACGGCGCGAAGACGAGGAAAAGGAATACGCGCTGGCCGTCGACCCCGGCGTCCACGCTGAAGCGAGCGGCGGACCACGCCGACCGCCGTGCGTAACATCAAAGCCAACCAGCAGCCTCAGTTCCCTAGGGCCTTCGGTCAAGCATCACCTGGGCCGCCGAGGTCAAGGATCAACTGTCACTCGATAAGTGTCCTGTCGCGGTGCTATGCGCCCGGCTCGATGTCGGCGACCGGGCGGGCTGCTCGAAGCGAAGGGTCGTATTCTCGCTGGCATCAGTGTTGGGCAGGCTGGCTCCTGGCGGGTGCATGATGAGCAGGACTTGGGGTCCTTTGGCCGTGGTCAGTTGAAGCGGGTCTCGGTCGATCTGCCGGACGGTGTGACCTTCGACCAGTACGTGATCTTGTTGCCTGAGTCGGTCACCGTTGCTGCGATGAACGATGCAGGTGCGGTACTGATGGTGCGGCGCCATCGTTTCATCTTTGATCGCTGGGTCTGGGGACTGCCCGGCGGCTACGTCGAGGAGAACGAGGACTTGGACCGCGCAGCTGCGCGCGAGATCGAGGAAGAGACTGGCTGGCGCCCCGAACGGGTCGAGCACCTGGTGTCGTTTCAACCGATGGTGGGCAGCGCTGATTCGCTGAACCATGTTTACGGCGCGTTCGACTTGACACCGACCGGTGGCGAGATGGACATCAACGAGGCAGTGGAGGCACGGTGGATTCCGCTGCCTGAGGCCTTGGACTTGATCAAGAGCGGCGAGATCCTCGGCGCCGCGTCGGTCGTCGCACTAAGCCAGTTAGTCTTTGATCACCCTGTGGGTGGGCCCTTCCGGGCTGAAAATGGTGGTCCGGTCGCCCGTTGACGTCGTGCTCCTTGGTCCTTCGAGGCCGTCGATTAGTCGGGCGCTGGGAGCTGCGTGTGTGGGCCGTTCAGTGTGGCTTCGAGCACGAGGATTAGATTCGCCGTTTCCCTGCAGCTCCTGCGGACGACCGGGCCGTTGTCGGGTTCGTCGAGTGGAGGTGGGCAGGGTGGAAGTCGCGCAGGACGAGCAGCAGATCATCGCGCGGGTCGCAGCGCTGGATATCGGCAAGGCCGAGGTGGTGTGTTGTGTCCGGGTGCCCGGGAAGGGCCGGAGCGCGGTTGCAGGAGGTCCGGACCTTCAGCACGATGACCCGGTCGTTGCTGGTGATGTCGGACTGGTTGTCCGGGCTGGGGGTGACCCGGGTGGTGATGGAAGCGACCAGCGATTACTGGAAGCCGCCGTTCTACCTGTTGGAGAACACTTTCAGACGTGGCTGGTGAACGCCAAGGACGTCAAGCACCTCCCCGGAAGGCCCAAAACGGATCGGTTGGACGCGGTGTGGTTGTGCAAGGTCGCGGAGCGGCAGATGCTCCGCCCGAGTTTCGTGCCGCCGGCCCCGTTCCGGGAGCTGCGTGATCTGACCCGGTACCGGGTGGACCTGATCGCGGCGCGGACGGCGGAGAAGCAGCGGGTGGAGAAGCTGCTCGAGGACGCGATGATCAAGGTGTCCGTGGTGGTCAGCGACGTGTTCGGGGTGTCCGGGCGGGACATGATGGCCGCCCTGGTCGCCGGCGAACGTGACCCGAAGGTCCTTGCTCAGTTGGCCCGCGGGTCGATGCGCGGCAAGACCGAACGGTTGGAGGAGGCGTTCACCGGCCGGTTCACCGAGCATCACGCGTTCCTGCTGCGGACCATGCTGGCCCGGGTCGACGCGATCAACGCCGACATCGACACGGTGCAGGCCCGGATCGATGAGCAGATCGCCCCTTTCGCGAAGGCGGTGACCCGGCTCGATGAGATCCCGGGTATCGGGCTCACCGCTGCGCAGACCATCATCGCCGAGATCGGCCTGGACATGAGCAGGTTCCCGACCCCGTCGCATCTGGCGTCGTGGGCGAAGTTCGCACCCGGGATCGCCGAATCCGCCGGCCGGAAGAAGGGCCACAGCGGCACCGGGCACGGCAACCGTTACCTCGCCCGGGCACTGGGAGAGGCCGCTATCGGTGCCAGCCGCACGAACACGTTCCTCGGTGAGCGGTACCGCCGGATCGCCCGACGCCGCGGTAAGAAACGAGCGATCGTCGCGGTCGGCAGATCCATCCTGGTGATCATCTGGCAATTGCTCAACGACCCCGAGAAGCGGTTCATCGATCTCGGTCCCGGCTATTACGAAGCCCGCATCAACCGCAACCGCAGCACCCGCAACCACGTCCGCGAACTCCAAGCACTGGGCTACAAAGTCATCCTCGAACCCGCCGCCTGACAGGAAGAGCTGCCTGCCCGCTCACCTTCATTTTCGGACTAGCGCGAAGGTGGCCGCTACGCCGCGCTGAGAACGGGCACGAGCGCCTGGTCCAGGGCGACGACTTCGGCAGCATCTTGTGCTGGTGTCAGTGTCCGGCGGAAATCGCGCAGATGTCGCACCACGCGCTGAGACTGCATGCCCGGTGACGGCTGCGACGGCTTGCTGACCGACCGCGCAGGCCTCGCTGATATCTCCGCGGTTGGCGTGGCTGTGCGCAAGTAGCGTCAGGTTGAATACCCGACCTCGCTCGTAGCCCTCGCTCATCTGCAACGAGCGTTCCGCGAACCTGATTGCCTGCGGGTAGTCGCCGAGCTCGCGAAGGCAGTGGCCGAACTTGGCGGAGAGGTAGGCCTCGTCGAGGTAGCCGATCCAGTCCGGGTCACTGCTGCGGTCGGCTCGGTCGAGGGCGACCTCGGCTGCGCTCAGGGCAGTTGCGCATGCCGCGGACTCCCCTGCTCGGGCGTGCCCGTGGGCCTCCATGACCGCGGCCTCAGCGATGAGGGCCGACAGACCCTCCCGCTCGGCTAGGAGCCGGGCGCCGCGCGCAAGGTCTACCGCATCCCGCTGCTCGTTCATATAGGTCGCCTGCTGGCTCATCGCGGCCAATGTCTCTGACATCAGCGCTCGGTCCCCCGCGGCCTCGGCCAACTGCAGCGCCTGGATGAGGTAGCGCTGGGCCAGAGCATGACGCCCAACATCGTGGGTCATCCAGCCGACCAGCCGCGCTAGCTCGGCCGTCGCGCGCAGCAGGGATCGGCCTACGCTGGTCGAGAATCGACCCTCGGTGAGTAACGGCGACACCTCGCCCTCGAGGAAGCGCACCGCTGCCGTGCGGACGTGGCCGCCCCCGTAGCGGTTGTCCAACGTTCCCAGCTGCTTCGTCATGTCCTGAATGAAAGTCACCTGCGGGCCGCCGACTACGCGCCGTCCGGCGGCTCGGCTGGGCGCCGCGCTGGCCTCGCTCAGGAGTGCGCGCAGGTTGTGCGTAGCGAAGAGGGCAGCGGCGAACGTGCCGGTCTTCAGGAAGTCACGGCGGGCGAGATCCTCCTGCCACATGCGCGATGCACTCACGACACATTCCTCCCACGACGCCCCGATGACCACCTCACCGGGAGTACCTTGCCCGATGCCGAGATCCTCAGCGCTCCGGCCGTACGCCATCTCGAACAGTCGTTGGTAGAACGCGTCCGGCGTCCTGTGCCCATTTTCCCATCGGGAAAGCTCTGTTTTCAGTGACGCTGCCGCCGGCAGCTGCACGCCGAGGGCGCGCGCGTGGCGCTGTAGCTCGCCGATGGCGCGCGACTGCGACCATCTGCGGTCCAACCGGGCGTCGCGAAGTGCGCTCATACTCACGTCCTTCCTTCACCACCTGAACTTAAGCATGCACCAGGGCGGTCACAGACGACGCTGACCCGCCGCCGGTGGTTAACCCAGTGATAACAGCCGTCATCTGTCCAAGCACCGCAATTGCATCGACGCTGGCTTCAGGCGCACCCGGAGAAACCGGGAGCCCACGACGCCAGAAGGGAGCTAAGTCAATGGCGATCGAGGTGCAGGTGTCGTCGGTGACGGCGTTGGTGACGAGCGAGCCGAGGGAGCGGCAGGTCTACGAGGGCCGCGGCGATGACCGGAAGGTCGAAGGGCCGGGTCGACCGATGCGGAGGGCCGGCCGGTGTCGGCGGTGTCGGCGGTGGTGATGTGCGAGCCGCTGGGCATGCTGGCCGACGCGTCAGGTGCAGCTGCCCGACATCCAGATGACCGGGCTTGGTGCCGGGCGCGATCGTGCGGATCGAGGGGTCGACCACGGCCCGGCTCGCCGGCGGCGACTACGCAGCGATCCGGGCCACGATCACCGGCGAGCGGGTGACCCCGCTCGGCCAGTGGGCCGAGTGGATCGCCGACGCGACGGCCGGCCGGGCAAGCCGTCCGAGACCCGGGCGGCCTGACATGCCCACGACGAGGGTGTCGCCGGCCGCGGTGATCGACGGGCTGCGCCGTTGGGCCCGGGGCGCCTACGCGGAGGAGGCGGCGGTGGAGTTGCTGGTCCGCTCGTTCGGCGGCCGGTTCTGCTCGACCGGCTACCGCTGGGTCCGCCGCTGCGACCGGCCGGGCTGGTACTGGCTGGACGGGGAGCCGCTGATCCACGACACCGGCGCCCTGTCCGGCGGTGAGCAGCGGCTGCTCGCCTTGGCCGGGGCGCTGGTGTCCGGGCTGGCGATCACCGACCTGGCCGGGCTGGTCGCCGGGCTGGACCGAACCAACCAGCACCTGGTGCTGGCCGCGCTGGCCCATGCCGGCGGCAGCCACGAGCAGGTCGACACCCGTGTGGAGGCCGGCCGGCTGCTGTGGCGCCGGCTCGGCCCGCTGGTCGACTGGCCGGCCGATGTGCCGCTGCGGGAGGCGTCGTGAGCGTGGTCGGGGCGGCGGTGATCCTCGGGCTGATCGTCGCCGCCCTGGTGCGGATGAAGGTGGCCCGGGTCTCGGTCGCCGTCGTCTGCGTGCTGTTCGGCCTGGTGCTGGGGTCCACCCCGATCGGGGACGGCGTCAACGCCGGCCTGTCGCAGCTGGGCGCCTGGTCGGCCCGCCAGCTGGCGGAGCTCTGAGCCGGCGATGGGCCTGTCGGTGGTGCGGGCGGACCAGCCGGCCCGGATCGTGCCCGAGATCGTCCGCGTCTCGCTGTGGGCGGTGCTCGGGCTGTGGCTGGCCCGCCGGCTCGGCCGGCTGCTGCTGCTGATCGTCCGCTCCCCCACGGCCATGATCACCATCACCGTCGCGGTCTTGGCCACCCTCGGCTGGCGGCTGGTGCATCCGGCATTGCCGCTGGGCGTCGCCGGCGGCCTGGTGGCTGGGTTGGTGGTGTGGCGGGTCCGGTGGCCGGACTCGTTCGACCCGCCACGTCCGGTGCCGGGTCCGCGGCTGGTGCGCGGGGCGCTGGATCTACCGGATCCGGTGGACGGCGGCGATGGACACCGCCGGGCTGACTGGTGGCCCGGCACGGCACCGACTACGTGCCGCCGCTGCTGGCGGTGCGCTCCACCCGGTCGGTGGATCGGGTCACGGTGAGGATGCTGCGCCGGGCAAACCATCGACGACTACGCCGCGGTGGCGGACCGGCTCGCGCAAACCTTCGGGGCGGCCGACTGCCGGGTCCGCTCCATGCCCGGCCGGCGGCACCTGCTGCAGCTGTGGCTGCTGGTCTGCGACCCGCTCGAAGACCTCGTGGCGCCGTTCCCGCCCGACCCGGACTGCCTGCACCGCCGGCATCCCGGTCGCGTTGGTGGAGGACGGCACGGTGTGGCGGCTGCCGCTGGTCGGCAACCACATCCTGATCGTCGGCGCGACCGGAGCCGGCAAAGCGTCGGTGATCTGGTCGATCATCGCCGGCCTCGTCGACCACGATCCGGGCCGGTGCTGGTGAAGGTGTGGGCGGTCGACCCCAAAGGCGGCATGGAACTCGCCCCCGGCCGGCACCTGTTCGACCGGTTCGCCCACGGCGACTCCACCGCCGACGGCGGCTACGAAAACGGCCTCGCCCAGCTGCTCGAGGACGCCGTGGTGGTGATGCGGGAACGCCAGGACCGGCTCCGCGGCATCACCCGACTCCACACCCCGTCGGCAGCGGAGCCGCTGATCGTGCTGATCATCGACGAGCTCGCCGCGCTGACCGGCTGGGTCAACGACCGGACCATCAAACGGCGGATCGAATCCGCCCTCGGCCTGCTGCTGTCCCAGGGCCGCGCCGCCGGCGTCGCTCGTCGTCGGCGCCATCCAAGACCCCCGCAAAGACGTCCTCCCGCAACGGGACCTGCTCCCGATCCGGATCGGGCTCCGGATGACCGAAGCCGAACACGTCAGCCTGGTCCTCGGGCCACGGCGCCCGGAACCGCGGCGCCAGCTGCGACCGGATCCCCGACACCGGCTGCCCGGCGTCGCGCTACGTCGAGGTCGACGGCATCGCCGAACCCGTCCGGGTCCGGTTCGCCCGCTACACCTTCACCGACATCACCCAACTCGGCCGACCAGCCGCCGCACGTCGCGCCCGCTGCCCATCCCCGAGACCGCGGCGGCCTGAGCCATGGCCGATCAGCTGTCGTGGTCGACGTCGACCCAAGCCCAGGTCGCGGCCCGGCTGGCCCGGCCCGACCTCGGCCGCTGGCTCGGCCAGGTCCAGCAGGTCCGGCACTGCGCCCACCCGGTCCGCCTCGCCGGCACCAGCCACACCATCGACCCGACCACCGGCGAGGTCCTCGGCTCGCTACGACTCCGCCGCCGAGCCGGACGGGGTCACCTACGTCCGCTGCGGGAACCGGCGGGCGTCGGTCTGCCCGTCCTGCTCCCATGAGTACAAGGGCGACGTCTGGCATGTGCTGATGGCCGGCGCCGCCGGCGGCATCAAAGAACGTCCCCGCCACCGTCGCTGCGCATCCGTTGGTGTTCGCCACCTTCACCGCACCCTCCTTCGGACCCGTCCACACCGCGAAGAAGCCCGGCCGGCCCGGCAGCCGCCGCTGCACCCCCCGCACCGGCGACCGCCGCCAGCTCTGCCCGCACGGCCGGCCGCTGTGGTGCATGACCATCCACGACCACACCGACCCGGCCGACCGGGCAGCCGCTGTGTGTCGACTGCTACGACTACACCGCCCATCTGGTCTGGCAGTGGTGGGCGCCGGAACTGTGGCGCCGGTTCACCATCACCCTGCGCCGCCAGCTCGCCCAGCACCTCGGCCTCTCCGAAACCGCGGCCCGGCAGCTGGTGCGGGTGCAGTTCGCCAAGGTCGCCGAATACCAACGGCGCGGCGTGATCCACTTCCACGCCCTCATCCGCCTCGACGGCCCACCCACCGACACCGACCCCTACCCGGCGCCGGCCGTCGAGGTCGACTCCGCGACCCTGGCCGATCTCGTCCGGACCGCCGCCGGCCACGTCGTCCTACGTCGCGCCGGCGATCGACGCGCAACGATCAGCCGCGGCGGCTGCGGTTCGGCGCCCAGCTCGACGCCCGCCCGGTCACCGGCGCCGCCGACCGGGACACCCACGGGGCGCAGCTGCACCCCGAAACGGTCGCCGCCTACATCGCCAAATACGCCACCAAAGCCGCCGCCGACCTCCCCACCGACCACAGACGGCGGGAACCGCCACCTGCGCCGGCTGCAGGCCACGCTGCGGCAGCTGGCCGGCCGAGCCGCCATCGCCGCCCTGGCCGGCGGTGAGGAGCCGTACCGGGGCTGGGGGCGGTGGGTCGACATGCTCGGCTTCCGCGGCCACCTGGCCACCAAATCCCGCCGCTACTCGATCACCCTCGGCCGGCTCCGCCAGGCCCGCCGCGACTACGCCCGCCGCACCCGCACACCCCACGACGAGCTCCGACCGGCTGGGCCGACCAAGACCAGGACCTCGACGAGACCACGCTCGTGATCGGCAGCCTGGCGGTTCGCCGGCATGGGCTGGCTCACCTCCGGCGATGCCGCCCTCGCCGCCGCCTCCGCTGCCCGGGCCCGCGATGACTGACCCGGGCCGCCACATCTCGGCCTCACCCGATGACCAGCCGATCCCTTGGTCGGAGGAACGGCGGTCAAGGGTGAGCGCAGCGAATCCGCAGGACCCGAAGTGCCCTTGACGGCCGGGACGGAGACCACACCATCAACGTCGGGGAGGCCGAGACCCCGACCACAGCCACTACGAGACAGGAAGATGATCATGGAACGGATGTTGTTCACGGTTCGTGAGACCGCCGAGATGCTGGGCGTGAGCCGCAACCGCGTCTACGAGTTGATCAACTCGGAGCAGTTGGCGTCGATCAAGCTGGGTCGTTCGCGGCGGATCTCGATTGCGTCGATCCGACGCTTTGTCGAAGGGGAGCCGCGGCATGAGCGACCGACGGTCGTCTGGCGAGGGGTCGGTCTACCAGCTGGCCGATGGTCGTGGCGTGGCGTGGTTGATCTTGGCTGGCACGACGGTCGACGTCGTCGCAAGTACGTCCGGGCGCCACCAAGGCCGAGGTGGTGAGAATGACTCGGCGTCTGGCGCAGGCGCGCAGAGGCTGGTGGCCAGTCCGCAGCGCGCACCGACGCTGGCCGCCTGGATGGATCGCTACCTGACGAGGTGGCGGCGACGACGGTGCGGCCGTCGACGTTGCACCGATACCGGCAGGAGGTGCGGCTGTACATCGGTCCGGCGCTGGGCAAGATCCGGCTGGACAAGCTGCGCGCGGCGGAAGTGTCGGGGTTCTATCATGATCAGCTGCAGCGGCTGTCGCCGGGCAGCGTCCGCCGGCTGCACGCGCTGCTCCGACGGTCGCTTGACGGTGGCGGTGCGCTGGCAGCTGATCCCGTGGAACCCGGTGCTGGCGGTCGATCCGCCCGGTCGGTCGACGACCAAGAGGTGCATCCGTTGTCGCTGCCCGAGGCCCGGTCATTCCTGGCCGCGGTGCGAGAGACCGGCTTGAGGCGCGGTGGATGCTGGCGGTGAGCGTGGGGCTGCGTCAGGGCGAGGCGCTGGGGCTGGCCTGGGAGGACGTGGACCTCGACCAGTTGACGGTGCGGGTGCGCCAGGCTCTGCAGTACCGGCCCGGGGAGGGGTTGCATCTGGTTCCGCCGAAGACGGCGCGGTCGCGGCGGACGGTGCCGTTGCCTGACGAGCTGGTCGCAGGCGCTCAAGCTTCGGCGGGAGCAGCAGGATCCTGGACCGGGCAGCGGCTGGGGAGTTCTGGGAGGAGTGGGGGCTGGTCTTCACGACGAAGGTGGGCACGCCGTTCTCTCCGCGCAACGACTACCGCGACTTCCGCTGATCTTGGAACGGGCGGGCCTGCGTCGGGTCCGGCTGCACGACCTGCGGCACACGGCGGCGTCGCTGATGTTGGCGGAGGGGGTGAAGCCGCGGGTCGTGATGGAGGTCCTCGGGCACTCGCAGATCAGCGTCACGATGAACACCTATAGCCATGTCGCGCCAGAACTGTCTCGCGTGAGCCGCTGACCGGAGGGCGTGACTGGGCTGCTCGGGGATCGGACGACGAGTCCTTGGCTGCCGATTGGCTGCTACCGCCGGCAGATGAGCCGCAGCTGACGTGGCTCACAGGATGAACCGGTTGCCCTGACTAGGTCGAATGGTGGAGCCGCCTCGGGGAATCGAACCCCGGACCTACGCATTACGAGTGCGTTGCTCTGCCATCTGAGCTAAGGCGGCGAGTGGGTCCGCGGGCTAGGCCCAGACACACGATCGCCAACTATATCGAGGGTGAGGCGGAAGGTCGAAAGCTCTTCCGATCCTCGAGGAGGCACCACCATCGGACCTGCCGAGTGGACCGATCAGCAGGTCGATGCGGTCCGGCGGCACCACATCGTCGACCAGGTACGCGCGGACGAGCCGTCGTGACGCACTCGCTCTTGCCGTACGCCAGGTGTCCCTCGCCATTGAAGGTCACCAGCACGCCCGACTTCAGCTGATCGGCCATGGCCGGCGCGTTCTCGTACGGCGTCGCCGGATCCCCGGTCGTGCCGATCACCAGGATCGGGGGCGCGCCGTCGGCGGTGATCCGCGGGGGCCGCGGGGCGGACTCGACCGGCCACAGCGGGCATTGCAGATCCGCACCACTCAGCCGGCCGAGCACGGGTGCCTTCCGGGTCGCCTCAGCCAGGTCCTTCTGCGCCCGGCGGACGCTGTCGTCCGGGCTGTCCAGGCAGCGGATCGCCGGGAAGGCGTAGCTGAGCTGGTCATACGACCCGTCGCGCGCCCGGCGATTGGAGACATCGGAGAGCCGGAGCATCCCCTGGGCATTGCCGTCGAGGATGGCCGGCGTCAACGCATCCCGCAGCGCGCGTCCAGCCCTGCTGGCCGCCGTACAGGGTGAAGAACACCGCCTCGACGCCCTGCTGCTGGGAGAGGGTCCGACCGCCTTCGACCGCGGCCGGGTGTTGATCGAGTTGATCAAGGAAATTCTTGATCATCGACAACACCTCGTCACGGTTCGCGCCGAGCCGGCACTTCTCCGCGGCGCACCAGTCGGCGAAATGATCAAGGGCACGCTCGAAGCCCTGCAGCTGGGTGACCTCGGGGTCGGTATCGAGGCTGACCGCACCGTCCAGCACCATCCGGCCCACGCGATCGGTGAAGAGCTGCGCGTAGAGCGAACCGATCCGCGTCCCGTAGGAGGAACCGAAGTAGTTGATCTTGCTGTCACCCACCAGCCCGCGCAGCAGATCAAGATCACGAACCGTGTCCGTCGTCGAGATGTGCTCCAGCGAGCTTCCCGGACCGGCCGAGGCACGACCGGCCGAACGCCTTCCGGTCCTCGATCAACTGCTGCAGTTCCACCGCGTCATCGGGCGAGGTGTCGATCGAGTAGTAGTGATCAAGATCCGCACCGGCGAAGCACTTCACCGGCGTCGACCCGCCCACCCCGCGCGGGTCCCAGCCGACGATGTCGTAGTCCTCGAGGCCGGCGCGATCGAAGCCTCCGGCGTACTCGACGCCCGATCCGCCGGGTCCGCCCGGGTTGATGAACAGGCTGCCGAGCCGGCGGGTTCCGATCGCCGGCCGCTTCGCCAGCGCCAGGCTGATCGCGGTGTCGTCGGGATGCTCATAGTCGAGCGGCGCCAGCACCGTCGCGCACTGGAGCCCGTTGCGGCAGGCGGTCCACGTCAACGGCTGCTGCTGATACCGCGCCAAGCCCTCCCCCGGCGGCGGATCGCTGAATCCGGTCGGCCGCACGTCGGGGATCGGCAGCAGCGGCCGGCCGTCCTCGGGCAGCGCCGTCGTCGTCACGGTCGGCGCCGGCCGGGAAGCAGTTGCCGCCGGCGGTGGCGCCTGTCGCGGCGAGCAGGCGGTGAACAGCAGGGCGCAGATCAGCGTCACACCGGCCGTGCGGCGGGCCGCAGCACCCCGACCGACTGGCATGAGCCGAGGGTACGCGGCCCGGCGCCAAGCGGCCGTTCAGCAGGGCTCAGCCGGCTAGCCGGCGGAGTCCTCGTCACGTCGCCGCCTGAGTCGAGGCTTCCGCGGCGTCGAGGTCACCGGTTCCAGCGGTTCGCGGGCCTCGTAGATCTTCCGGGCCCCACACACCGCCGCGCGGGAGCAGTTGGTCACGTTCCCGGTGGCGTTCATCCGGACCACCACGGAGTCAGCCGGCACCTGATGCGCGACCACGACGCCGTCGCCCTCGTCCAGGGCGACCGTCTCCCCCACCGCGGGCACCTCGCGGGCGAACTCGGCATAGAGCGGGTGCTCGTACTTCAAGCAGCACATCAGCCGACCGCAGGCGCCGGAGATCTTCAGCGGGTTGGGCGGCAGGTCCTGCACCTTGGCCATCCGCAGGCTCACCGGCTCGAAGTCCTTCAGGAACGTCGCACAGCACAGATCCCGGCCACAGTTGCCGAGGCCGCCGATCAGCCGCGCCGCGTCCCGGGATCCGACCTGGCGCAGATCGATCCGCGCCCGGAGCGTCCGGGCCAGCTCTCCGACCAGGGCCCGGAAGTCGACCCGATGGGGGGCGCTGAAATAGATCACCACCAACTCGTCGAAGTCGTCACCGGAGTCGAGGTAGTCGACCCCGACGACCTTCATCGGCAGGTCGTTTCTCTTGATCAACTTCTTGGCGGCCAGCCGGGCCTCGGCCCGCCGCCGGCGATTGGCGGCGTCCCGGGCCAACTGGTCCGGGGTCGCGAGGCCGGCGCAGACCGGCAGTTCGCCGAATCCGTCGTCATCGATCCATTCGGGGGCCCAGACGCATTCGGCCACTTCGGGCCCGGAGTCGGTCGGCACCAGCACCCGGTCCCCGACCGTGTAGTCGTGATCTCCCGGGCTGAGGTAGTACAGCCGGCCGTAGCGCTCGAACGACACAGCCATGACCCGTGCCATGAGCAAAGAATAGGCACACCGCCGACTCTCGACCTAGAGCTTCGCTCACTCCGTCCGGCCCGAGAAATGCGGAAGCCCGGCGGATGCGGGTCCGCCGGGCTCCCGAGGGTGGGCATACTGGGGGGCAGGGTCCCACCCGCGCCATCACGTCTAGTTGATCTTCAAAACCTGCCCGACCTCGATCCGGTTCGGATCCTTGACGGTCTTCTTGTTGAGCTTCCACAGCCCCTTCCAGCCGCCCTCTACATTGTGGCGCTTGGCGAGCTTGCGGATCGTGTCGCCGCGCTTCACGGTGATCGTCTTGTGGACGGGTTTGCTGGCCCCGGGGTTGGTCGAGGGCGTCGCGTACCGGTCGGCCTTGCCGTTCTGCTTGGTCAGTCCGGCGCGACGGCCACAGGTCGGCCAGGCGCCACGACCTTGAACGGCGAGCACCCGGCGGGCAATCGCGATCTGCTCAGACTTCTTGGCCTTGTGGGCTTTGCTGGCGTAGGTCTTGCCGCCGAAGCCCGACCAGGTGCGGGAGGAGAACTGCAGCCCACCGTAGTAGCCGTTGCCGGTGTTGATCTTCCAGTTGCCACCGCTCTCACAGAGCGCAACCTTGTCCCACACCGTGCTCTTGGCCGCTTCGGCCGGCAGGCTGGTGGCCAGTCCGATGCCCAGCACCAGCGCCAAGCCGGCGATTATCCCGAGCGAGCGCGTCGTGATCTTGGACATCACGGACATGGGCGTTCCTTCCTGACTGCAGCCTGTGAAGTTAGCTGACGGGTTCGGGGGGTCAGGTCCCCGGCGCTGGTTGATCATGGTCGAACATCCAGCACTTCACCCCAGGATCTTCGCTCACGCGAGAGACCCGATGGTTCCTCCACCTTCGCTGATGCCCGGGACGATCCCGGCAAGGCGCCCGCCCAGCGAAGCTCGGCATGCGGACGCGCAATCCCAGCAAACACATCGGATGCTGCTGAGCACAACCCCTATCAGCTCCGGACCTCGGCGTTTGATAACGATTCGGATACGGGACCGGGGCCTACCGTAGAGCTAAACAGCCGGCTGAGCGCAACCTGAGGACACCCAGAACTTCGACTCGCTGGCTGAGCGCGCCAGCGCGCTAGAACGGCTCGCTGGAGCAGGGGATATGCACGCGCAGTCGCGCGGTGAAAAGGGCGCGAACAGACATGGACCCGGCGCGCTGCGCCAGGTCCAGATGGAAGTTGTCGGAGAGGACGCTCGGGGGTTCGTTCCCTCCGACAACCTGATGCTAAACGGTACTAAAGATCCGACCGAAAATGAACCCCGGACCAGGACGGCCAGCGGAACGGACCGATCGCAGTCCTCAGCCCTCGACGAGGGCGATCAGGGTCGCCTCGACGGCGAGCAACGGCGCCACATTGCCTTCCAGCGCCGTGCGGCAACCAAGCAACGCATCGATCCGCCGCAGCGTCGACTCCGGCGTCGACTTCCGAGCCAGCACGGCGATCTGAGGGGCGAGATCCTCGTTCACCAAGGCGGCGCCGGACGCGGTCTGGATGCTGAGCACGTCTCGATAGAAGCCGGTGAGTTCGGTCAGGGCCCGATCGATGGCATCGCGCTGGAACCGTTTGGCCCGCGCCTTCTGCTGATCCTCCAGTTCCTTGATCGCCGCCTGGGCCTGCCTCGGCTTGGCCCCCCGGGTGCCGAAGCCCAGCGCCTCCTCCAAGGCGCTGCGCTCCCGCGCATCGAGGTCGCCGGTAGCCGCCGCTGCCTCCTCGGCGCACGCCTCCACCAGCTTGGCCGCCGCGCTGAGGCAGGCGCCGAGTCCCTGCAGTTGCAGCGGGATCTGCAGCACCTCGCGACGCCGTTCCCGGGCCGATTCGTCGCGGGCCAGCACCCGGGCCCGCCCGACGTGGCCCTGCGACACCCGGGCCGCGTACGCCGCCAGCTCCGGTTCGATGCCGTCCCGCGTCTCCAGCAGCCGGGCTACCGCCCGCACGCTCGGCGTGGACAGGGTGAGCAGCCGGCACCGGGAGCGGATGGTGGCCACCACGTCGTCGGCGTTCGGCGCGCAGAGCATCCAGACCGTACGCGGCGCCGGTTCCTCGATGCTCTTCAGCAGGGCGTCGGCCCCCCGCTCGGTGACCCGGTCGGCGTCCTCGACCACGATGATCTGCCAGCCGCGCAGGGTCGGGCTCATCGCCGCCCGCCGGACCAGGTCCCGCACCTCGTCGACGCCGATGGACAGCTGTTCGGTCCGGACCAGCGTCACGTCGGGATGAGCACCCGACAACGACGTGCGGCAGACATTGCACTCCCCGCATCCGCCGCGCTCGCACTGCAGCGCGGCGGCAAAGGCCCGCGCCGCGTTGGATCGGCCCGAGCCGGGAGGGCCGGTGATCAGCCAGGCGTGGCTCATCGCGTGAGCCTCGCCGGACACCGCCCGCTGCAGCACCGAGACCGCGGCCTCCTGACCGATCAGCTCGGCCCAGACGCCGCCAGCGGTGATCGCCACTGTCTCCATCGGCGGCTCACCCCCGCCCTTCGACAGGCTCAGGGCGCGACGATCGTCATGCGCCCACCGTGCCAGCAGCCTCCGACAGTTCGGCGTCAGCCAGCAGATCGCTCACCCGCGCCGCGATCGCCTCGGCGATGTCCTCGCGGGTGCCGCGGGCGTCCAGCACCAGATAGTGCTCCGGGTCCCGCGCGGCGAGTCCGAGGAAATACTCCCGGACCCGCTGATGGAAGACGTCGCCGGCATCCTCGAGCCGATCCTTGTCCGCTTTCGCGCCGACGGCGTGACCGGGCTCGACGTCCAGCAGCACCGTCAGATCGGGCCGGAGATCCTCCGTCGCCCAGCGCGCGATGAGTTCCACCTCGGCCAGTTCCAGGACCCGGCCGGCGCCCTGGTAGGCCAGCATCGAGTCGACATAGCGATCGCAGACCACCACCGCGCCGCGGGCCAGGGCGGGCCGGACCACCGCGTACAGATGATGGGCCTTGTCCGCCGCATAGAGCAGCGCCTCGGCGCGCGGCGCCAGATCCCCGGTCGCCGGATCGAGCACGATGTGCCGGATCAGCGCGCCGGCCTCGGAGTCTCCCGGCTCGAACGTGCCGACGACCTCGTGGCCGAGCGCGGCCAACCGGCGGCAGAGCAGATCGACCTGGGTGCTCTTGCCGACGCTGTCGCCACCCTCGAAGACGATGAAGATGCCGGGTTTCTCCGATGAGCCGCCCGGCTTCACGCGTCCAGCTTCTTCGTGAGCTTGGCCCAGGTCTTGACGAAGTCCCGACGGGTCCGCCGGGCCTTGCCGGCCTCGCGCTCGAACTCGCGTCCCGACTCGAACGCCTCGGCTGCCGTCAGGTCCGCGATCCGCTCGACGGTCTCCGACTCGGCGAGGAGATCCTGACGGACCTGAGTCAGCAGCCGGACGGGCTCGGCGAGCTGCTCGACCAGTTCGTCCGGATCGGGCCGCGCGGGCCGCGCGACCTCGAGGACCCACTGCAACCGGCCGATCTCCTGCCAGGCCTCGTCCCACTCCTGGTCCGGCGAGTCGATCGCGATGCTGTCCGCGGTGCGGCGCAGCCGGGCGACGGCGGCGGTGACCAGTTCGGCGAGCACATCCCCGGCCGACGCCGACCGCCCCTCGGCGAGTTTCGGTGTGCGCACCGCGCTCACCAACCGCTCCAACAGGGTGAGATAGCGCTCGCTGCGCAGCCGGCCCGACAGCCGGTCGCGACCGTCGGACCCGTCGGCGCCGTTGCCGACCGTGATCCAGCCCAGCTCGTCGTAGACATCCTCGACCCATTCCGGATCCAGCAGCGAGGACAACCCCTTGAGCTCGACCCGCAGCCCGTCGGCCTGATCGGCCAGCGTCGACACCGCGTTGAGGTCGCCACCGCGGATGGCCAGATCGGCCTTGACGATCTCCCTCAGCCGCCGGGCCATCAGTTGGGAGACGAACCGTTTGAACGGTGCGGCGGCGTCGAACGGAATCGGCTCGGGCAGGTCGGTGGGTCCGGTCGCGGGCGCCCCGAGTCGGGTGACCAGCCGCGGGAACCGCGGCACCTGGGTCGCCCCGGCCTGGACCAGCGCCCGGTCGAGCCAGGTGACCTGCTCGTCGTTGAGACCCTCGCCGATCGGGGTGATCATCACCTCGCGATAGCGCGCGGTGGTCAGCCCGGCGCGGCGCACGGTCACCTTGTCGTCGCGCAGCAGGGCCATGGTGGTGCCGCGATCATCGCGCAGGGCGAACTCCCGGCGGTCGCAGTTCAGCGCCGCGACCGGGCCGAGGGTCGCGCGGCGCCGCAGCGGCCGGATCAGGTCCGCCAACTCCTCGGGCAGATCGGAGTGCCCCATCAGCTCGATGCGATCCTTCGGCAGCAGCGGCTGCCAGTCGGGCGCGGTCATGAACCACTCGCCGCGGCCCTCCAGCACCCGATGGGCCAGCAGCACGCCCGACCTGATCAGCCGGTGATCGGGGGCGTCCAGCAACGTCACGTCGATCTCGTACGCGGCGTTGTGACCGGCGCGGGCGACCAGGTTGTGCAGCCCGAGATCCGGATTGACCATCCGCGGCGCCGGCGCGCTGTAGGGCAGATCGTAGAACCGCTGACCCGGTGGCCGGGTGCTCGGGTTGCCGGAGGTGACGGCCGACGGGGGTCGGCTCGCCGACGCCGCCGGCTGGGCCGACTCCGGCGGCCGACTTCTTCAGGGCCGACTTCTTCGGCGCCGACTTCTTCGGGGCCGACTTCCTCTTCTTCTTGTGCCGCTTGCTCTTACCCACGATGTCGATCCTGCCGCGATCTTGGTGTCGGAAGCTAGCCGGCGTTCGCCGCAGCCTTCTTGGCCGCCGGACGCTTGGCTGCGGCCTTCTTGGCCGTCGTCGAGGCCGCGGCCTTCTTCGCCGGAGCCTTCTTCGCCGGGCTCTTGGCGGCCCGCTTCTTCGGCGCCGGCCCCTTGGCGCGCTTCTCGGCCAGCAACTCGGCCGCGCGCTCCGGCGTGATCGACTCGATCTCGTCGCCGCGGCGCAGCGTCGCGTTCAGTTCGCCGTCGGTGACGTACGCGCCGAACCGGCCGTCCTTGATGATCATGGGACGGCCCGACACCGGATCAGGACCGAGTTCCTTGAGCGGCGGCTTGGCTGCGGCCCGGCCCCGTTGCTTGGGCTGGGCGTAGATCGCCAGCGCCTCGTCGAGGGTGATCCCGAAGATCTGATCCTCACCGTCCAGCGAGCGGGAGTCGGTGCCCTTCTTCAGGTACGGCCCGTAGCGGCCGTTCTGCGCGGTGATCTCCACGCCGTCGGCGTCCAGGCCGACCACCCGGGGCAGGCTCATCAACTGCAGCGCCTGCTCGAGGGTGACGTCCTCGACGCGTCATCGACGCGAACAGCGAACCCGTTCTGGGCTTGGCGTTCTTGGGCGCATCCTCTTCGAGAATCTCGGTCACGTACGGACCGAAGCGACCGTTCTTGGCCACGATCATCCGGTGCGTCTCCGGGTCGAGACCGAGCTCGCGCTCCTCACCCATCGGCTTGGACAGCAGCTCCCGAGCAAGATCAACAGTGAGCTCGTCCGGAGGAAGATCATCGGCGACGTTCGCCCGGCGACTGTCCTCGTCCTCGACGTAGGTGCCGTACCGGCCGACCCGCACCACGATCCCGGAGCCCGGTCGAAGCGCATCGATCAAGATCACCGATGGGGAAGGTGGAGAGCTTGCGCGCGTCGATCTCGCCGAGCTCGGACACCAACCGGTGCAGGCCGACCCGGTCGACCGAACCGACCGAACCATTGGCCGTCGAACCGAAGTAGAAGTCGGTCAGCACCTGGAGCCGGGCGGCATTGCCGGAGGCGATCTGGTCGAGGATCTCCTCCATCTCCGCGGTGAACGCGTAGTCGACCAGCTTGGGGAAGTGCTCCTCCAGCAGCCGGGTGACGGCGAAGGCCAGCCAGGTCGGGATCAGCGCCGTCCCCTTCTTGAAGACGTAGTCCCGGGACGTGATGGTGCGCAGGATCGAGGCGTAGGTGGACGGCCGGCCGATCTCCAGTTCCTCGAGCTTGGCGACCAGCGACGGCTCGGTGTAGCGAGCCGGCGGTCGGGTCTCGTGACCGGACGCGGTGACCGATTCCGGTCGCAGCGACTGGCCGGCGGCCAGGTTGGGCAGCCGGGTCTGGGCGTCGTCGGAGGTGCCGTCGGCGTCCTCGACCGATTCCACATAGGCCTTGAGGAAGCCGTAGAACGTGATCGTCCGACCGGAGGCGACGAACGTGCAGTCGTCGAGCAGCTCCAGATCCATCCGTGCCCTGAGCCTGTCCATCCGTGCCCTGAGCCTGTCGAAGGGCAGCCTGGCTCGCGTTGATCCGGACCGTGATCGACAGTCCCTCGGCGTCCTTCATCTGGGACGCGATGGTCCGCATCCAGATCAGCTCGTAGAGCCGGAACTGGTCACCGGTCAGCCTGGTCTGGGCGGGCGTGAGGAACGTCTCCCCGGCCGGGCGGATCGCCTCGTGCGCCTCCTGGGCGTTCTTCACCTTGGAGGTGTAGACCCGCGGCTTGTCGGGCAGGTAGTCGGCTCCGAACAGTTGCCGGACCTGATTGCGCGCGGCGGTGATCGCCGTTCCCGACAGCGTCACCGAGTCGGTTCGCATGTAGGTGATGAAGCCGGCCTCGTAGAGATCCTGGGCGACCGACATCGCCCGCTGCGCGGTGAAGCCGAGCTTGCGGCCGGCCTCCTGCTGCATGGTCGTGGTCCGGAACGGGGCGTACGGGCGGCGGGTGTAGGGCTTGGACTCGACGCCGGCGACGGCGAACTCCGCCGAGCGCAGCGAGGTCGCCAGCGCCTCCGCCTGCGTCTGGTCGAGCTTGATCAGCTGATCTTGACCCTTGATGATCAACTGACCGCGGCTGTCGAAGTCGCGACCCTGCGCGACCCGGCGCTCGCCGACCCTGGTCAGCCGGGCCGGGAACAGCGGCGGCTCAGCACCCGCGCCCGCGTCGAGGATCGCGTCGAGATCCCAGTAGGACGCTGACCGGAAGGCGATCCGCTCCCGTTCCCGATCAACGACCAACCGGGTCGCGACGGACTGGACGCGGCCGGCCGACAGTCGCGGCATGACCTTCTTCCACAGCACCGGGGAGACTTCATAGCCGTACAGGCGATCCAGGATGCGGCGGGTCTCCTGCGCGTCGACCAGGTCCTCGTCAAGATCACGAGGATTGGCGACGGCTTCGGCGATCGCGTGCGGCGTGATCTCGTGGAAGACCATCCGCCGCGCCGGCACCTTGGGCTTCAGCTCCTGCAGCAGGTGCCACGCGATGGCCTCGCCCTCGCGGTCACCGTCGGTGGCCAGCAGCAACTCGTCGGCATTCGCGAGCGCATCCTTGAGCAGCCGGATCGTGGCCCGCTTCTCGGGATTGACGACGTAGAGGGGCTCGAAGCCGTTGTCCACGTCGACGCCGGTACGCGCCCACTTCTCACCTTTGTACTTGGCCGGGACCTCCGAGGCCCCGGTCGGCAGGTCGCGAACATGACCACGGCTCGACTCGACGATGTAACCATCGCCGAGGAAGCTCGCGATCTTGGTCGCCTTGGTGGGCGACTCCACGATCACGAGTCGTCTGCCACCTGCTCGCACTGCCACTGAATTCCGCCTTTTCCAGAACCAATCTTTGCCATGAGCGTCCAGCCCACCCGTGCTGGCCGCGCTTACTCTACGGCCAGAGTCCACCTTCGGCGAGAAACGGACAGCTGCCGATATCTATTCCGTGCTCCCTTTCACCGAAGATAGCCGTCGAGAACGAGCGTGCGGGTCTGCGCCAGAACCTGCGGCAGCAGGGCATCGAGGTCGACCTCCAGCAGTTGCGCGACGGAATCGACCAGTTGCCCGAGCGTCAGTTCGCCGTCGCAGGCGCCGAGAATGCCGGCCATCGCGGTGTCGAGCTCGATCGCCCGGCGGAAGCCCCGCTGCTGGCGGAAGACGAGGTGCTGCGGATCCGCGGCACCGGGAAGGCCCTGGGATTCCTCGATCACGTCGTCGGCGATCGTCCAGCGGGTGGCCAGCAGGTCGCGATCGGTGAGCCGGGCCGCCCGATCGACTGCCGTCAGGGAGGCCGCCAGCGCCGGACCGATCGGCTGCTCGATCGGATGGGGCCAGTGCTCGATCCGCACGCTCGGGCGACTGCGCCCGGCCTTGTGGAGGACCAGCCAGCCCATGCCCACCGCCTCGATCCGCAGCCGATCGAAGTAGTCCAGCCAGGCCGCGTACCGGTCGCGGTAGGCCGGCGACCCGGAAAGGCCCGCGTCGGCCAACCAGAGCTCGATGTACTCGGCCGGCTCCATCACCTCGCGCTGCACGACGTGGGCGTCGCAGCCGGTGGCGGTGATCCACTCGCGCAGCCGGTCGGTCCAGTCCTGCCCGCGCACGTGGGCCCAGTTGCCCAGCACCTGGAGCAGACCGCCGTCGGCGAGATGATCGGCGCCGTCCATGATCACCCGCTGGACGAGTCCATCCGCGGGGAGCGTGCCCTCGCGATAGGTGAGCGGATCGCCGCCCGCACTCGGCGGCGACATCACGTAGGGCGGGTTGGACGTGATCAGGTCGAACCGCTCACCGGCGACCGGCTCGTACAGGTTTCCCTGCCTGAGGTCGATGTCGACGGAGTTGATCATGGCGGTCATCTCGGCCAGGGCCACCGCCCGAGGATTGAGATCGGTGGCGACCACCTGCTCGGCATGGCGGGCCAGGTGCAGGCTCTGCACGCCGCAGCCGGTGCCAAGATCAAGTGCGCGACCGACCGGCGCCCGCACGGTCAGCTGGGCGAGGGTGGACGAGGCCGAGGACACGCCGAGGACGAAATCCGGACGCACCGGGGACGTCTCGGTGTCGAGGTTCGGGGTGAGGTCGGAGACGATCCAGCCGCCGGCGCCGTCATCGCTGGCGTAGGGCCGGATGTCAATCAGCGCACGGATCTGGTCGCCGTCCTGCTCGAGGATGCCCGCCTGGACCAAGATCGACACGAGGCCGGGGAGCCCGCGTTCCAACGCCGGTCGCGGCACCGGCCGCTGCAGCAGCCAGAGTCTGGTGAGGGTGGCGAGCGCATCATCATGATCACCGAGCGCCCTGATCGCCGGCACCGTGTTGTTGCGTCCCAGCGCGCGGTGCGCCGACTCCCCGATCAGCTCGACGACGGCGTCGACGGTGTAGTCGATGCGCTCGAAGGCCGTGCGTAGCCGCGCCCAGTCAGACCTGTCGATGAGACTGCCTCAGCCCGAGATCGAGTGATCATGACAGCTCCTTCACAACGGCATCAGCCGGGTGCCGACGACAGTACACCTACCGGATGCGTCCAACCGGTTCGCAGTGCGTCAGGTGAGGGACTAAGTAAAGTCAGGCTTACCTAAGTAGCTCTCGAGGGAGACTTCATGACCGCCCTGCCGAACCCGCCCGGCCTCAGCCGCCGCGCCCTCCTGCTCGGAGCCGGAGGAGTCGCGCTGACCCTCGCCGGCTGCAATGCCAGTGCCCGCAACGAGAGCGCCGCCGGACCCGCTTCCTCGACCGCGGCAGGCTTCAGCTACACCGACGCGCGCGGCAAGAAGATCGAGCTGGCCACGGTGCCGACGGTGGTGGTCGCGCAGAGCAGCGCGGCCGCCGCGTTGTGGGATTTCGGGTTCAAGGTCAAGGGCGCGTACGGCGAGCTCAAGACCACCGACGGCAAGCTCGACTTCCAGGCCGGCAACCTCGCAGCTCTCCGAGATCACCGTGATCGGCTCCACCTACGGGGAATTCAACCTCGAGAAGTACGCGGCGATGGGCCCGCAGTTGCTGATCGACGAGTCCTTCGACGACAAGACCCTGTGGTACGTGCCGGAGGAGTCCGCGGCGAAGATCGAGGCGGTCGCGCCGACGCTCGGGATCAAGATGCTCGATCTGAACCAGCTGCAGATCATCGAGAAGTTCGGCGAGCTCGCCGCGATGCTCGGCGCCGACATCAACTCAGCGGCCGTCGCGCAGTCCAAGGTCGCGTTCGAGGCCGCGTCAGCCAAGGTCAAGGCCGCGGCGGCCGCTCGGCCGCTGAAGGTGCTGGCCGTGAGCCGGGACGCGCAGAAGGTCTGGATCGCCAACCCGGCCCAGCATCCCGACCTCGCGTACCTCGCCGACCCTCGGCGTCACCTTCGTCCAGCCCAAGGTCGCCGCCGAAGGAGTACTTCCTGGAGATCAGCTACGAGGAACTCGACAAGTACAGCGGCGACCTGATCATCGACGACGCGCGGGGCAAGGCGACCCGCGACGAGAGCATGGACGACAAGGCGACCTGGAAGGCGCTGCCGGCGGTGAAGTCGGGCCAGGTCTTCGACTGGAAGCCCGCCGCTCCGTACTCCTACCTGTCCAGCGCGCCCCTGCTGGAAGCCTTCGCCACCGCCCTGACCAGCTCCGAAGCCGCCGCCTGAACCACGCGCGCCTAGCCTGCCAAACGTGCCTGAGCTGCCCATACGTGCGCGAACCGAGGCTCAGCCGTTCCAGGCCGCCCAGAGCGTCGGCGTACGCACCGCCGGCGGCGACCAGTTCGTCGTGGGTGCCGCGTTCGACGATCCGGCCGTGGGCCATCAGGGCGATCTCGTCGCACTCGCGGGCCTGGGTGAGCCGGTGCGCGACCACCACGGAGGTGCGGCCGGCCAGCGCCGCCCGGGCCGCCCGTTCCAGCTGTCGGGCTCCGGCGCTGCCGGCTTCGGCGGTCGCCTCGTCCAAGATCATCACCGGCGGGTCGACCAGCACCAGCCGGGCCAGGGCCACCTGCTGGGCCTGGTCTGAGGTCAGCGCCCGGCCTCCCGACCCGATCACCGTCTGCAGCCCGTCCGGCAGTGCCCGCACCCAGTCGTCGGCGCCGACCACCCGCAAGGCGGCCAGCAGATCGGCGTCCTCGGCGTCGGGCCGGGCCAGCCGAAGATCATCACCGAGGGTGCCGACGAAGGTGTGCACCTCCTGGGTGACGACCCCGATCCGCCGCCGCAACTGCACCGGATCGAGGTCGGCGATCGACTCCGCACCGATCATGATCCGCCCGGCGCTCGCGCCGAACACCCCGCCGAGCAGCGCGGCCAGGGTGGTCTTGCCCGCGCCACTCTCCCCCACGATCGCCAGGCTGCGTCCGGCCGGGACGGCGACGTCGATGTCGTGCAGCACCTCGGCACCGGTCCGATAGCGATGGCTGACGCCGGTGGCCCGGAGCTCGACCGACCGCGGGTACGCGGTCTCCGGCCGGCGGATCGGCGCGGGAAGGTCGGCCACCCCGACCAGCCGGGTCAGCGCCGACCCGGCCCGCTGGATCTCGTTGAAGCTCATCAGCAGGTCGCCGAGCGGACCGAACAGCCGGTGGAACAGCAGGGCGGCGGCGGTCACCGCACCCACGGTGACCGCACCGTCGCGGACCAGGAAGAACCCGGTCACCAGCACCGCCGACAATCCGACCGCTTCGGCCCCGTTCATCAGGTTGGAGAACCGCAGGAACGCCCGGAGCGCGCGCAGCGAGACCGCGATCGCCTGCCGCGAGGCCAGATCGACGGTCGCGCTCTGCTTGTCGGCCATCCCGTACGCCCGGACGGTCTCGGTGCCGTGCAGCACGCTGAGCACCGTCTGCGTCCGGTGCGCGGCCGCCTTGCGCTCCTGCGCGTACAGCGGGGCGGCCACCGGCAGGAACATCCGCAGACCCAGGGCGTGGATGGGGAACACCACGCAGAACGCCAAGGCGAGTCGCCAGTCCAGGCTGACGAAGCCGGCGGCGGTCACCACCACGGTGACCAGGGAGACGAAGACGCCGGCCGCGACCTCGACCGAGGCGTTGATCAACTCGACGTCCTCGGTGACCCGCGAGGCGACGTCGCCGGCTCCGGCCGCTTCGAGCGTCGCCGAATCAAGCTGCAGCGCCCGGTCCATCACGTCCTCGCGGAGCGCGGCCGCCATGGTCAGACCGAGCTGATCGCAGTAGCCGATTGGCCAGGCCCAGCAGGACGCCGGCGGCCAGCGCGGAGCCGACCAGGCCGGCGACGAGCAGCAGCAGGTCGCGCGCGCGGCGCCTCGGCGATCACCGCGTCGACGATCCGGCCGAGCAGCAGCGGCGCCAGCACGGCGCTGACGCTGGCGGCGACGGTCGTCAGCAGGGCCATGATCAACAACAGCGGCCGCCGGCGCGCCTGCTGCCAGCAGGGCCGCGGCCGCCCGGCGCCCGGTCGCGATCGGCAGCAGGGTCCGGGTCGTCATCGCAGCACCGCCTCGGCGTAGTCGGGCAGCCGGGTCAGCTCGGCATGGGTACCCCGCACCGCAGACCGGTCGCCGGGCAGGAAGATCACCGCATCGCAGCGGGCGAGCAGCGGCGGGCTGGTGGTGATGATCAACGTGGCGCGATCCGGTCCGCGCCGCTGCCGGAGCCGTTCGGCGATCAGGCTCTCGGTCACCGCGTCCACCGCCGTGGTCGGATCCCGCAGCACCAGCACCGGTCGATCGGCGAGCAGGGCCCGGGCCAGGGCGATGCGTTGTCGTTGCCCGCCGGACAGGTTCAGTCCATGATCAGTCAGCTCATGATCAAGATCCGGCCGCGCACCGGCAAGATCATCCAGGGCCGCCGCGTGCAAGGCGCGGACCAGTTCGTCGTCGGCCCGGGCATCGCCGACCTGCAGGGCGTCGCGCAGGGTCTCACCGAAGAGGTCGACGACGTGCGGCTCGACCAGGATCCGCCGGGTCCGCGCCGCCGGGTCCAGGACGGCCAGCGGCACCCCGCCGAGGCAGACCGAGCCGGTCTCGGGCTCGACCCGTCCGCCGAGCAGCCCGACCAGCGAGTCGGCGGCGACCACGGACGCCGCGACGACGCCGACCAGCTCGCCCGGCGCGACCTGGAGGGACAGGCCGGTGACGCCGGGCGCGCTGACGCACAGCAGTTCCAGCCCGTCGCCCCCGGCCTCGACCGGCCGATCGAGCGACCGGTCGGCCGGCCCCAGCAGCTCGCCGACCCGTGCCGCGCTGGCCCGGATGGTCGCGTACTCCCGGACCGCACCGCCGATGTTGCGCACCGGATCGCTGATGAAGGAGGCGAGCCCGACCACGGTGATCAGCTCACCGATGCTGATCCGGCCCTGGATCGCGAACGCCGCGGCCGCTCCGGCCACCGCCGCCAGCAGGACCCCGGCGCTGAAGGTCGTCGCCCCGGTGAAGATCGCCGAGGCGCGGACCGCCCCGATCCCGGCCCGCAGCGACACCTGGCTCGCACTGCTGGTAGCGGCCGATGGCCGCCGGTACCCCGCCGAAGCCGCGCAGCGGTCGCAGTCCCCGCAGCAGGTCGGCGGCCGTCCCGGCGGCGAGCCCGACGGCCTGTTGCTGGCTGGCGGTCCGGCGCTGGACCAGAGGCCCGAGCGCACTGAGGCCGAGCACGAGCAGCGGCACCCCGATCAGGATGCCGATCCCGAGGATCCAGTCGATCCGCAGCAGGAACACCGCCGAGGCGGCGACGCCGACCAGCGCCGCCGCCAGCCAGCCGATGACTTCGAGGACCTCGGCCGCCGCCTGACTGTCCGAGGTGGCGATGGAGAGCTGCTCGCCGGTCTGCCGATCGCCCGGCGACCCGGGGTCACTCAGCAGCCGGCGGACGACACCGAGCCGGAGCGTGTGCGACTCCTCGAGCACGGCCTGGGACAGGAACCACATCCCGGTCCGCCAGCTCATCGTCAACACGGTGAACAGCCCGAGGATGCCCAGCACCGAGATGATCATCGCGCTGCCGTCGCCGGTGCGTACCGCCTTGTCGATCACCAGCCCGAACGCGACCGGGACCAGCGCCTCGCAGACCTGGTGGCTGGCCCAGAACATCGCACCCAGCAGGGCGCGGGAACGCTGCCGTGCAAAGACTCCGGCGAGGACCTGCCGGGATCTCACGTCCCTCGTACGCCGGCGTCGGCGGCAGCGCAATGGTGCCGACCGATCGGCACGACCGTCGGCGTACCCGAGATCGGATCGTCGACGACTGCGGCTGACATGCCGAAGACCTGCTTGATCGTCTCGACGGTGATCACCTCGGCCGGCGGGCCCTGGGCGGTGATCGACCCGTCGGTCATGGCGATCAGGTGGTCGGCGTAGCGGCAGGCGAGATTGAGGTCGTGCATCACGATCACGATGGTCGTCTCGCGCCGCCGGTTGAGGTCGGTCAGCAGGTCGAGCACCTCGATCTGGTGGGAGAGGTCGAGATAGGTGGTCGGCTCGTCGAGCAGCAGCAGATCCGTCTCCTGCGCCAGCGCCATGGCGATCCAGACCCGCTGCCGCTGGCCGCCGCTCATGTCCTCGATCGGCCGGTCGGCCAGTTCCAGCGTGTCGGTCGCCGCGAGCGCGTCGGCGACGGCTCGGTCGTCCGTCGTCCGACCAGCGCCGGAACCAGCCCTGGTGCGGATAGCGGCCGCGGCCGACCAGGTCGGCGACGGTGATGCCCTCCGGGGCGACCGGCGCCTGCGGGCAGCAGTCCCATCAGCTTCGCCACCTCCTTGCTGGGCATGCCGTGCACGGACTTGCCGTCGAGCAGCACGGCTCCGGTGACCGGAGTCAGCAGCCGGGCCAGGCCGCGCAGCAGGGTGGACTTGCCGCAGCCGTTGGCGCCGATGATCACCGTCACCTGGCCGCTCGGGATCTCGACGCGTGAGGTCGTCGACGATCAGCCGGTCGCCGTAGCCCAGGCCGCAGCTGGTGGGCCTGCAGGGTGTGTCTCACGATCAGCCCTCGTTTCCGACGCGGTTGGAGATGACCAGCAGGTAGAGCAGGTACGGGGCGCCGACCGCCGCGGTGAGCACACCGACCGGCAGCTGGATCGGGCAGCAGCGTGCTGGCCGGCGAAGTCGGCCAGGCAGACGACGGCGGCGCCGACCAGTCCGGCCGGGATCAGCGCGATGCCGGTCCCGTGGGTGAGCCGGCGGGCGATCGGCCCGGAGACGAAGGCCACGAAGCCGATCGGCCCGGCGGCGGCGGTGGCGATCGCCGCCAGCGCGACGCCGAAGACGATCAGCAGCAGTCGCGATCGCTCGACCCGGATGCCGATGCTGGTGGCGGTGTCGTCGCCGAGCTGCAGCCCGGTGAGCGCCGCGGCGGACCACAGGGTCAGCGGCAGGAACGCCAGCAGCAAGATCATCAGCGGCAGCATGGTCGCGTTCGACGAGCCGTTGAGGCTGCCGGTCAGCCAGCGCAGCGCGACCTGGGCGTCCCAGATGTCGGCCCGGGTCATCAGGTAGTCGATCACCGAGTCGAGCATCGCCGCGATGCCGATGCCGACCAGCACCAGCCGGTAGCCCGCGATGCCGTTGCGCCAGGCGAGGCAGGTAGATCGCGAAGGCGGTGAGCAGCGCGCCGACGAAGGCGAAGCGCCGACACGGCGAACCCGCTGAGCCCGAAGATCAAGATCGCCAGCACCGCGCTGGCGCTGGCGCCGGAGGTGATGCCGATGATGTCGGGGCTGGCCAGCGGGTTGCGGATCATGGCCTGGAAGATCGCCCCGGAGATCCCGAAGCACGACGCCGACCAGCAGGCCGGTGAGCACCCGCGGGCAGCCGCAGCTCGTAGACGATGAAGTCGGTGGCCCGGGTGCCGCGCCCGGTGAGGGAGCAGAACGAGCTCGCGCACCGAGAGCGGGTAGTCGCCGACCACCATGGACGCCGCGAACGCCACGGCCAGCAACACCAGCAGACCGAGCGAGACCAGCACCGTACGCCGGTGCAGCCCGAGGCCGGACGCCGCGCACGGCGTCGACGCCCGACGGCTGGACGCGGCGCTCGAGGTCGAGCGGACTGGACGGCGGTCACAGCTCCGCCAACTTCCGGCGGCGGACCAGCGCGATGAACACCGGGGCGCCGATCACCGCGGTCACGATGCCGACCTGCACCTCGCCCGGCCGGGCGATCACCCGGCCCGACGATGTCGGCGGCCAGCAGCAGGATCGGGGCGAGCAGCATCGAGTACGGCAGGGCCCAGCGGTAGTCCGGGCCGACGATCATCCGGGCGACGTGCGGGATGGTCAGGCCGACGAAGGCGATCGGCCCGCAGGCCGCCGTCGCGGCGCCGCAGAGCAGCACCACCGCGGCGGCCGAGACCACCCGCGAGAGCGGCGACGTTGGCGCCGAGGCCGCGGGCCACGTCCTCGCCGAGCGAGAGCGTGTTGAGCACCCGGCCGAGGAACAGGGCGAGCAGCGAGCCGACGATCAGGAACGGCGCGACCTGCGCGACGACGGCGAGGTCGCGGCCGGCGAGCGTGCCGACCTGCCAGAACCGGAACTGGTCGAAGGTCGCCTCGTCCATCAGCAGGAAGGACGGTGGTGACCGCGCCGAGGGCCGCGCTCACCGCGGCGCCGGCGAGCGCCAGCTTGATCGGGGTGGCGCCCTCGCGGCCGAGCGCGGCGATGGCGTAGACCACGACGGCGGCCACGGCGGCCCCGGCGAAGGCGAACCAGACGTAGCCGATCACCGAGGTGATCCCGAAGACCGAGATCGCGACCACGACGAACAGCGCCGCACCGGCGTTGACGCCGAGGATGCCGGGGTCGGCGAGCGGGTTGCGGGTGACGCCCTGCATCACCGCGCCGGCCAGCCCGAGGGCGGCGCCGACCAGCAGGCCGAGGATCGTCCGGGGCAGCCGGAGTTCCATGATCACCAGGTGGTCGGTGTTGGCCGGGTCGAAGGCGGTGAGCGCGGCCCAGACGGTCGACAGCGGCGGTACTCCGGGTGCCGATCGCCATGCTCAGGAAGCAGAGCACCGGCCAGCGCGACCAGCGTGACCAACAGGCCGCCGATCGCGGGACGGCGCGATCCTCGTTGCGGTCCGGGTCGGCGGCGTCGGCGCGCACCTCGAGGATCGCCATAAGGCAAGCCTAACCTGATCAGCGGCGCGCCGGGCGACCCGTCGTCTCAGGGCCGTCAGCACCGGCCGAAGGTCCTCGATCACCGCCGGGTCCTCGATCGTGGACGGGACGGCGCCGGGCCGGCCGTCGGCGATCTCGCGCATCGTCTTGCGCAAGACCTTGCCCGACCGGGTCTTCGGCAGCGCGGCGACGACATCGACCTGGCGCAGCGACACGACGGCACCGATCTCGGCGCGGACCAGGGCCACCAGTTCGGCCTGCAGTGCCTCCGGCGCGACGTCGTGGCCCTCCTTCACGACGACCAGACCGCGAGGCAGTTGACCCTTCAGCGCGTCGGCCACCCCGATCACCGCGCACTCGGCGACGGCCGGATGCGACGCGAGCACCGCCTCGATGGCGCCGGTCGACAGCCGGTGTCCGGCGACGTTGATCACGTCGTCGGTCCGACCCATGACGAACAGGTACCCGTCCTCGTCGCGATATCCGCCGTCGCCGGTCAGGTAGTAGCCGGGATAGCGTCGAGAGATAGCCGTCGACGAAGCGCGCATCGTCACCCCAGACGGTCGGCAGGGTGCCCGGCGGCAGCGGCAGCCGGATCGCGATCGCCCCTTCCTCGCCCGCCGGCAGCGGATTCCCTGCGCCGTCGAGGATCTCGACGTCGTAGCCGGGCATCGGCACCGTGGACGAGCCGGGCTTGATCGGCATCGGCTCCAGTCCGCGCGGGTTGGCCGCGATCGGCCAGCCGGTCTCGGTCTGCCACCAGTGGTCGACGACCGGCACGCCGAGCTTCTCGCTGGCCCACGCGTACGTGTCCGGGTCGAGCCGCTCGCCGGCCAGGAACAGGGTCTGCAGCGACGAGAGGTCATGGCCGGCCAGCAACGCGGCCTCGGGATCGGACTTGCGGATGGCCCGGATCGCGGTGGGGGCGGTGAACATCGCCTTGACGCCGTGTTCGGCCACCACCCGCCAGAAGGCGCCGGCGTCCGGGGTGCCGACCGGCTTGCCCTCGTACAGCACCGTCGTCGCGCCGACCAGCAGCGGCGCGTAGACGATGTAGGAATGCCCGACCACCCAGCCGACGTCGCTGGCGGTGAACATCACGTCGCCGGGCCCGATGTCATAGACGGTGCGCATCGAGTAGCTGAGGGCGACCGCGTGCCCACCATGATCACGGACGATCCCCTTGGGCTTCCCGGTGGTGCCTGAGGTGTAGAGGATGTACAGCGGGTCGGTCGCGGCCACGTCGGTGCAGACCGCCGGCGCGAACAGACCCCGGCCGCATCAGCAGAGCAAGATCAATATCGCGCGGCTCGTCCAGCTCGGCCTTCACCTGCTCGCGCTGGAGGATCACGCAGTAGTCGGGCTGGTGCGAGGCCCGGGCCAGCGCGGCGTCGAGCAGCGGCTTGTACTCGATCACCCGCCCGGCCTCCAGTCCGCAGGAGGCCGAGATGACGATCTTGGGCTGGGCGTCGTCGATCCGCATCGCCAGCTCGTTGGGCGCGAAACCGCCGAAGACCACCGAGTGCACGGCGCCGATCCGGGCGCAGGCGAGCATCGCGAACGCCGCCTCGGGGACCATCGGCAGATAGATCACCACCCGGTCGCCCTTGCCGACGCCGAGTTCGCGCAGCCCGCCCGCGAGCTGGGCGACGCGTTGCAGGACGTCGGCGTAGGTGAAGGTCCGCCGGGTGCCGGTGTAGGCGGAGTGGAAGATCAACGCCGGCTGCTCGCCGCGGCCGCGGATCACGTGCCGGTCGAGGGCGTTGAAGCAGGTGTTCAGGATCGCCGTCGCTGAACCACCGGTAGATCGGCTGCTGGGAGGAATCGAGGATGGTCTTCGGTCGCTGTTCCCAGTCGACGGCTGCCGCCTGCTCGGCCCAGAAACCGGCCGGATCGCTGATGCTGCGCTGATAGTCGTCGAGATAGCGGCCCATGGATCGAAGCGTAGGCTCACGGTCATGTCGGGGTGGCTGGTGGATCAGGCGCGGGCGGCACTGGCCAAGGCGGTGCGGGACCGCATCGCCGGGCCGCAGTTCCAAGCCGTGCACGACCGGATCTGGAATTCCCCCGGGCCCGCGCTGGTTCACCGAGGGCGACGCCATCTGGCGGGTGCACGCGGACACGTCGATGTTCATCGGCGGCATCCGTGCCCTGCTGCTCCAGTCGCTGCATCCGGTGGCCATGCTCGGCGTCAGCGAGCATTCCGGTTTCCGCAGCGATCCGTGGGGGCGGCTCCAGCGGACCAGCCGGTTCATCGCGACGACCACCTACGGCAACGAGGCCGACGCCGAGCGGAGCATCGCCATCGTGCGGGCCGTGCACGGTCGGGTACGCGGGACCACGCCCAGCGGCGTGCCCTACCGGGCCGACGATCCGCATCTGCTGGCGTGGATCCACGCGGCCGAGGTCGACAGCTTCCTGGCCAGCTACCAGACCTTCGGCGCGGCCCGACTCGACCGCGACCAGGCCGACGACTACGTGCGCCAGTCCGGCTGGGTGGCCGAGAAGCTCGGCGTGCTCGACCCACCGCAGACCGTGGCCGAGCTCGACGACTGCCTGAAGCGGTTCCGGCCGGAGCTGGAGATCAGTCCGGCCGCCCAGGAGGCCGCCGACCTGCTGCTCCGGGACCCGCCGTTGACGGGCCCGGCGCGGCTCGGGTATCGCGTGCTGGCCGCCGGTGCGTGTTCGATCCTGCCGCGGCTGGGCGCTGGACCGAACTGGCGCTCCCGGACCCGCTGGGGACCGGTCGTCTGGTGGCGCGCCCGATCGCCCGGTCAGGGCTCTCGGTGATCCGCTGGGGCCTGGCGGGCGGCGACGCCGTCTGAGCCTGACTCGACCGTGTCCTGAGCCTGCAATCGTGTCCTGAGCCCGATCGTGCCTGAGCGTCGAGGCCGTGCTTCGACAGCTCAGGGCGCGAGCGAGTGACTACGGGGTGATGCGGTTCAGCGCGGGAATCGGGTTCCAGCTCGCGTCGATGGGCGCCTCGGACGCCGACCCGGGGGTGCGGCGTCGGCCGGAAGTACGGATCGATGCCCTGTCGCTTCGCCTGCCAGAGGATGAGGGCGAGGACGATGCCGTGCGCGACGACGGCGGTGACCAGCATCATCGGCGTGCCCGTGGTCTCGGTACCCACGAAGGACTCCTCGAAGCCGCCGAAGATGATGACCACGAAGAACACGAGCACGTTGTTCACCGCGTGCATCACGATTCCGGCCTCCAGGCCGCCGGTGCGCCAGGCCGCAATGCCCGAGGCGACCGCGAGGCAACCGAGGGTGCCGAAGATCCACGGATCGGGGCTCAGGTGCGCGGCGGAGAAGGCGACCGTGGACACCGTGAGCGAGACGATCAGTCCGACGAGTGGTCGGGCGAAGTAGGAGCCGACGTTCTGCATGATCCAGCCGCGGAAGAGGTACTCCTCGCCGGCGGACTGGAGCGGCGTCAGGAGCACCACGAGGATCAGCAGCAGCCACCCAATGGTCGGGCCGGGCCGATGCCGGCGGGCGGCTCGGCCAGGAAGCCCAGTCCGGTGTAGACCAGCCAGACGGGCAGCGTGACCAGCAGGCAGCGGAGCAGCCACCTCCAGCGCAGGCCGCCGGCGACCGAGGAGAGATAGCGGGGCCGGATCCGATGGGCGATCCAGATGGACAGCCCGGCCGTCGGGATCAGGGCAGCGAGCGCGAGGTTCAGGTAGAGGAAGCCGGGGGGCCCGAGATTGTCGAAGTCCGTGGCCGACGCGACGTAGCCGCCCAGATCGGGGACGCCCTGGATCACCCCCAGCAGCACGACCGGGATGATCGCGGCGAACATCAGCGGCACCGCCATCGGCACGATCAGCAGCAGCGCGACGAGCGGCCGCCACCAGCGTCGCCGCGGACCGCGCAGCATCTGGTGATAGAGCCGAGGCCCGTCCGGCAGCGCACTCGTCTTGACCGGCACGACCGGCCCGGTACGCGGTACGGCGCCGTGGCCGCCGGCCAGGTACTGCTGGATCGGCGGCGGATATCCGGCCAGAGGCTGGATCCGGCTCCGGATGGTCAGGCGGTCGCTGGTCGGGAGGGCCGTACGGGGTGCTCGTCATCGGAAAGCCAGTGTGCCACCGGATCGGGAAGATCCGGTGGCACGCGGGCTAGGCTCACTGGTCGACTCAGTTGGTCGACTCGGTTTCCGGCTGGCGCTCGACGGTCTCCTCGACCACCTCGCCCGGCCCGGTGACCTCCGGCGTGCTGGGGTGTCGGCGATCGCGACCGGACGGCGGGTGCTGATCGTCACGGAGACCACGATGACGGCCACCGCGACGCCGCGCGATCAGGAACCGCAGCGCGCTGGGCGTGTCGCTGAGCGGCGACATGGCCACGACGGCCGGCGCGATCAGCACCGCGACCAGGTTCATCACCTTGATCAGCGGGTTGATGGCCGGGCCGGCGGTGTCCTTGAACGGGTCGCCGACGGTGTCGCCGATGACCGTGGCCTCGTGGGCCGGGGAACCCTTGCCGCCGTGATGGCCGTCCTCGACCAGCTTCTTGGCGTTGTCCCAGGCGCCACCGGAGTTGGCCAGGAAGACCGCCATCAAGGTGCCGGAGGCGATGGCCCCGGCGAGATAGCCGGCCAGGGCCGAGGCGCCCAGTCCGAATCCGACCGCGATCGGCGCCATCAGGGCCAGCAGACCCGGGGTGGCGAGCTCGCGCAGCGAGTCGCGGGTGCAGATGTCGACGACCTTGCCGTACTCGGGCTTGCCGCTGCCGTCCATGATCCCCTGGATCTCGCGGAACTGGCGGCGTACCTCGAAGACCACGGCGCCGGCGGCCCGTCCGACGGCGCTGATGGCCAGGCCGGAGAACAGGAAGACCACGGCGGCACCGAGGATCAGCCCGACCAGGGTCAGCGGCGCGAAGACCACAGCCTGCTCGATGAACGTGCCGTACGCGTCGCCGAGCACCTCGCGGATGCCGTCGGTGTAGGAGCCGAACAGCGCCGTCGCCGCGAGCACGGCGGTCGCGATCGCGATGCCCTTGGTGATCGCCTTGGTGGTGTTGCCGACCGCGTCGAGCTCGGTGAGGATCTTGGAGCCCTCGCCGTGCACGTCGCCCGACATCTCGGCGATGCCCTGGGCGTTGTCCGAGACCGGCCCGAAGGTGTCCATGGCCACGATCACGCCGACCGTGGTCAGCAGACCGCAGCCGGCGAGCGCGATGGCGAAGAGCCCGACGACGCCGGAGCCGCCCAGCAGGAAGGCGCCGAACACGGCGGCGGCGATGACGACCGCGGTGTAGACGGCCGACTCGAGGCCCGACCGAGATGCCGGACAGCACGACGGTCGCCGCTCCGGTGAGGGAGGTCTTGCCGACGTCCTTGACCGGGCGGTCCTCGGTGCCGGTGTAGTAGCCGGTCAGCGAGAGGATGATCACCGCGAGCACGATGCCGATGACGACCGAGCCGATGGCCACGATCCGCGGATCGGAGATGCCGCCGGTGTGTTCGACACCCATCGCCGCGAACGAGGACGGCAGGTAGGCGAACGAGGCGATCGCGCACAGCACGGCCGAGATGCCGGCTGAGATATAGAAGGAGCGGTTGATCGTCTTCAGGCCGCCTTCGCCGGAGCGCGGCTTGGTCAAGAAGATGCCGATGATCGCGGTGATCACACCGATGGCCGGCACGATCAGCGGGAAGACCAGGCCGGCCTCGCCGAAGGCGGCCCGGCCGAGAATCAGCGAGGCGACCAGGGTCACCGCGTAGGACTCGAACAGGTCGGCGGCCATGCCGGCGCAGTCGCCCACGTTGTCGCCGACGTTGTCGGCGATCGTCGCCGCGTTGCGCGGGTCGTCTTCGGGGATGTTCTGCTCGACCTTGCCGACCAGGTCGGCGCCGACGTCGGCCGCCTTGGTGAAGATGCCGCCGCCGACACGCATGAACATGGCGAGCATGGCGGCACCGAAGCCGAAGCCCTCGAGGATGGTCGGGGCGTCGCTGCGGAAGATGAACACGACGATCGACGCGCCGAGCAGGCCGAGGCCGACCGTGGCCATGCCGACGTGCGCTCCGGTGCGGAAGGCGATCTTCATCGCCGGGTTCCGGCCGTCGCTGCGGGCGGCCGAGGCCACCCGGACGTTGGCGCGTACGGCCAGCCACATGCCCATGTAGCCGATCAGCGCCGAGAAGAAGGCGCCGGCGATGAAGGCGATCGAGCGGGAGATCTTGAGGGCCCAGGTGCCGAACGCCGAACTGTCGTGGGTCGGGAGGAGCAACAAGAGGAAGAAGGCGGCCACCACGAAGACGCTGAGGGTGCGGAACTGCCGGGCGAGGTAGGCGCTGGCGCCCTCCTGGACGCCGAGGGCGATCGCCTGCATGTTCGGCGTGCCGTCACCCGCGGCCAGCACCTCGCGACGGAAGACCATGGCCATCACGAGCGCGATCAGGGCGATGACACCCACGATCGCGACGAGCGTGAGGTTTGATCCCGACAAGGTAATGGGGGTGACTTCCAAAGGAACTGGAAGTACGGACATACAACGTCCTCCTGAAAAATGCTGCATTGTGTGGCTACGAGTTCAGGCATGCCTGCCCAATCCTCACCGCAACCCGCGACCAGAAATCAGTAGAGACGCCCCAACCGCGCGAAGTCTAACCACATGTGGCACTGGTTTGCTCAATGCGGCGCTCCCGCGGACACGTGGCGACGCGGTCAGCAGAGCAATAATGGCGGCGTGATCATACTCGGTCTGATCCTGCTCGTCATCGTCGCGATCTTCGGAGTCGCGGTGGTGGTGAGCAACCCCGGCGTGCACGAACTGTCGCTCTTCCGAGTGCTCGTTCCGGTCACCTACGGCGGCATCTTCTTCACCGGCGTCGGCGCAACCGTCGTGGCCGTGCTGGCGCGTCATCCTGATCCGGCTCGGCCTCCGCCGGGCCCGGGCCCGGCGCAAGGAACGGAAGGAGCTGGGGACCGGCGCAGCCTCCGGCGGCTCGGCGAGCAGCACGGCGAAGGCTGATGCCAAGGTCGCCGAGTCGAAGTCGGCCGAGCCGAAAGCGCCGGAAGCGACCGGGTCAGGATCGACAGCGCCGGCGGCTCCGGCCTCGAGCCTCGATCTCGATGCCCAGGGCTCGACGACCGCGGCCGAGCGGCGGGCGATGCTCGACGAAACCGACGAGTTGACCCGCGACAATCCGCCGAAGTGAGCTTTTTCGAGATTTTCCAACCCGGCCTCAAATACCTACGCGAGGAAAAGGACAGGCAGAAGATGCTGGTCAGCAAACCAACCCACGGCGGCGGCGCTCCGCTGGGCATCGACCTCGACGGCGGGACGGCCAAGATCTCCATCACCCGGCCCGGCGGCGGCACCGGAGGAGGAGCCGGCGGATCTCGCCCGACGAGCCGGTCGCGCTGAGCCCTCCGACCGACGAACCGCAGGATCCACCCGCCTCCACCTAGGAGCCCGGTGGCTCGCGTGGTCGATTTGCCCTGGTACTGCGGAGGCGAAGTCCCCACAGCGATGCCGGGTCAGAGACGCCGGCGGACCGCGGTTGGGCCACCGGGCCGGCGTGGGCTTCGGCCGTGATCGTCCTGGGCAAGCCCGGCACTCTCAGTCCCACCGCGACGCTGACCCGAACCGTGATCACGAAGTCGACCTGGTCGCCGACCTCGTCGCAATCGGCGAGCCGCGGCGCCGTTGGCCGAAGCAAGGCGGCGCGCCTCGGCGCACCCGTCGCGACCCTGCTGATAGGCGACCGCGCCGCTGAGGGCGGCAAGATCGGCCGCGGCCCGAGCCCGGTGATAGCCGAGGAGATAGCCGCAGATCACCATGGCGACGCAGCTCATGGTGACCACGACACCCATCACACCGGCCATCAGGATCGAGGCTCCGCCCCGCTCGCCGAGAATCGACTCTCGGCGACCTCCACCGTCACCGACTCCCCTCCGGCTCGGGCACGACCTCGGCCCGAGCGGTCAACGGCACCGCGACGAGCCACCTCGCCAGCGGCCGGGCGGTCACCCGGACGGTCACGGTGACCAACTCCGACCGCCGTTCGACGGTCACCACGGCGCCGGGTGGTGCGGCCGCCTTGGCCTTGGCCGTCGCCGCTCGGTCATCCCGCGCGGCCTGGCGGGCCACCGCCGCCGCCGTGTCGCCGCAGCGCACCTGGGTCACGATCAGATAGATCCCCCAGCACATGGCGACCAACAAGGCGAACGCGGCCAGGGTGGTGACGGCCAGTTCGGCCGTCACCATGCCCCGAGCGCCGCGCCGCCCGGCATCGGGCGCCGCTGGCCGCCGCGGTGCGGAGTGAACCGGCACCTCGTGCCCAGCCTCGCTCGTGCATGCTCACCGATCCGTCGCTCTGCGCGGACTCGCCGGCATCAGTTCATGAAGCCGGAGAACGAGTGGATCACCAGCAGGATGAACTTGAGCAGCGCGGCCTTCACCGGCCCGCTGGTCACGACGGCGAGCAGCACACCGGCGATGGCGATCGCGGCGATGATGCCGACGGCCCACTCCGCGCTCACCATGCCCCGGTCGTTGCGCCGGACGGCCGGCTGCGTCGGCTCCTCGGGCACCGCGAGCTCCGAGCGTGTCCTCATCGAAGGTGGCCATCGCCGGAACCACCGGGTCGGCCGCCGTCGTGCTGACGTTGTTGATCATGAACTTCTCCTTGCTTGGTCACGCCCCTTGATCAGGAGCGGCATCGGTTCGGATGCACCTGGAGTTTCGTTACGCACGAGCAAATCGACCGCGACTTGCGCAAATCTGTGGACAACGCTTCGAGTCGCTCTCGACCTGTGGATATCGGCCGTCGGAGCAGACTCAACCGAGCGCGTGGCTGACGGCGGAGACGACCGTCGGCACCACGCCCAACAGCAGGAACGACGGGATGAAGCACACCATCAGCGGCAGCACCGTACGGACACCGACCGCCCGAGCACGCACCTGAAGGGCGCCCTGACGGGCCTGACGGGCGTCGGCAGCGTGGCGCCGAAGACCCTCGACCAGCATCGTGCCGGACTCCACCGACCGAGCAAGATCATCTGCCGCCGGGCCCAGTTGCGGATGATCATGCAGACTGCGCCACGCTGCGGCGTCGGAGGCGCCCAGCTCGACGAGCGCCACCACCCGACCAAGATCATCGGCGATCGGCCCGTCGAACGCGTCGACGATCGCCCGGCACGCCTGGCGAACCGGCATTCCCGCATCCAGGCAGGAACCCATCAGCTCGAGCGCCTGCGGCGCCTGCAAGATCAACTGTTGTCGGCGTCGAGCGGCGGACCGCGGCGTCAGCCACCCGAGGCCGACGGCTCCCAGAACGGCGATCACCGACCCGGCGAGCCAGAGCAGCCAATCCGGACCAGGGGCCACCTTCGACACGGCGGCGCAGACACCGACGGCGCCACACCCGCTCAGCATCAGCCGTCGCGTCGCGGGCATCGCGTCGGCCCGGCCACGGATCAGCAGCGTCGATCTTGGACGGCGGCCCGGTCGCCATGCGGCTGCGCGGACCGGCCGATCAACCGATCACCCGGCTGCGGGACGAGCAGATACGCCGCAACTGCCGCAAGACCTGCACAGACCAGCGCGGCCGGCGACGCCATCTCCCGCAGCCGGCCGAGGAACTCGATCATCGAACAACCCCTCTCTACGTCGCCGCCTGATGGGCGAGAGCTTCGATCCACAGCACGCCGGCACACGCCAGCAAGGCCCCGACGAACAGGCAGCCCCACCCCAGCGGGCCGGCCAGCAGCCAGCCCACGGGATCGCCGCCCAGCAGGTAGCCGAGCCCGATCCCACAGGCCGGAAGCACCGCCATCACCTTGCTGGTGGCGCGCGGCGCGGCGAGTTCGCCGGCGATCACCGACTGCAGGCCGCGGTCGGCCGACAGGCCGGCCGCGACCTGCTCCAGCGTCGTCGACATGGGTGCACCGGTATCGATCGAGACCTGCCAGGCACGGGCCAGCTCAGCCAGCCCCGCGCAGCCATCGTCGCGCTCGGCCTGAGATCGCCAGGTGCGCGGTACGTCGCCGCCGATCGCCGACACCCGTTGCGATTCGATGAGCACCGGGTGGTCGCGGGCCGCCGACGCCAGCGCTTCGGCGGGCACCTGACCGATGCGCAACTGGGCCGCCACCGCGGTGCATGCTCTCGACACCGCGACCTGCGTTCGGAGCGTCGAGCGCAATCGGCGCTGCTGGCCCACCAGGCGAACCGAGCGTCAGCAAGATCATCAAGCCGCTGCCGGCCAGCACCGCTCCGCGCGGGCCGTCCAGCGCGATCGCGACCAAGATCATCGCGACCGAGCTGATCATGGAGGCGATCAGCCGCCGGCTCCGCAGCGCCCGGTGCCGCGCCGGCTCGACCTGGCCGGCCACCAGTCGCCGGTCCAGGTCGCGAGCAGCGGGCCTCGGTACGCCCCAGCCGATCGCGATGATCACCAGGGTCAGGCAGAGTGCGAGCATCATCGATCGAGCACCGCCTCCAACCGCCCGCTGCCCGGCCCGAGCACGGTCCGGCCGTCGGCGGCGAACTGCACCGCCCGCTCGGTGCGCACCAGTCCGCTCAGTTCGTCGCGGACGAAGACCGCGATCTCCCCGACCCGCCGACGACCGCGGTCGTCTCGGAGGACGTGCACCACCGCGTGCAACGCCGAGGCCAGCTGGGCGTGCAGTGCCGTGCGGCCGAGTCCGCCGAGGGCGGCCAGCGCCTCGAGCCGGGCCGGCACGTCGGCCGCCGAATTGGCGTGCACCGTGCCGCAGCCGCCCTCGTGGCCGGTGTTCATCGCGGTCAGCAGGTCACAGATCTCGGCGCCGCGGACCTCCCCGACGACGAGCCGGTCCGGGCGCATCCGCAACGACTGCCGCACGAGATCGGTCAGGCTGATCGCCCCGGCGTGTTCGGCATTGGCCGGCCGGCCCTCCATCCGCAGGACGTGCGGATGATCGGGTGCCAGCTCGCGGGAGTCCTCCACCACCACGATCCGCTCGTCCGGCGGCACCAGGGCAAGGAGAGCCGCGAGCAGCGTCGTCTTCCCCGACCCCGTCCCACCGCTGACCAAGAACGCCAGCCGGGCATCGACCAGGCGCTTCAGCAACTGTGCGGCACCCGCGGTCATGGAGCCGGTGCGGACGCAGTCATCGAGGGAGAACGTGCGGGTGGCCGGCACCCGGAGCGAGATGCAGGTGCCGGGCGCGGCAACCGCATCCAGCACCGCGTGGACCCGACAGCCGTCGGCGAGCCGCGCGTCGACGAACGGCGAGGAATCGTCCAGCCGACGGCCCACCGAGGCAGCCAGTCGCTGGGCGAGGCGGCGCACCTCCGCGTCCGAGCCGAACCGGACGTCGGTCAGCTCCAGCCCGGCGCCGCGATCGACGAACACCTGATCCGGCCCGTTGACCAGCACGTCGGTGACGCCCGGCAGCCGCAGCAGCCCGTCCAGCTGTCCCGCGCCGACGCTGTTCCGGCGCAATGACTCCACCGTCTCGATCACCGAGGAATCGCTGACGACCAGGCCCTCGGCGCGCATCGCGTCGGCGACGTCGGCGGGAGTGTGGGGCCGTCCGAGGGTCGCCAGCCGATCGCGAATCGGCTCCAGACTCGGCACCGTCGAACTCGCCCGGCCCCGACCCGCGGGCCGTGGTCGGCCTGCTGTCGAAGTCGATCATGCCCATGCCGGTTCCGCGGGATCGGCCAGCAGGTCGAGCACCTCGCGGCAGGCCACCGCCAGCGGCGCCCGCGGCGATCGGGCCGGCGGTTCACCGCGCTCCGCAGCCAGGGCCAGTGAGGGATCGTCGGGGATGGTGCCGAGCAGCCTCAGCCCCAGACCGTCGGCGACGGTGTCGGGCGACAACAGTCTGGTGCGCCCGCGCCGGACGACCACGCCGATCTTGTCACGCGTCGGCATCGATCACCCGGCCCACTTCGCGTGCCGCGGCCACGCCGCGCACGTCACCTTGGACCACGAGCATGATCAGATCCGCCCGGTCGAGCGCCGGCTCGGCCGTGTCGCCACCGGATCGCGGCAGGTCCACGATGGTCAGGTCATGGCTTCGTACCGCCGAGTCCAGCACGGCTTCGAGCTGTTCGGCCGCCAGTACCCAGCCCGACGGCGCCTCACCACGGGCCATCGCGAGCACGTCGACGCCGTCCACCCGCGGCAGTTGCCCGGTCAGATCCCCGAGCTGTCCGCGAGCCTTGGCCAGCCGCGGCCAGCGCAGCCCTTCGACCCGTTCCGCGCCCAGCAGCAGATCCAGGCCTCCGCCGTGCGGGTCGGCATCGACGAGCAGGGCCCGCTGCATGGCTCGCGCCGCAACGAACGCCAGGCCGGCGGCGAAGGTGGACGCTCCCACCCCTCCGGACCCCCCGACCACGCAGATGACCTCGCCCGTGCCGTTCCGTGGCGCACCCCGTTCGGCGATCGCGCTCGCCAGCCATCCAGCGCCGTCGGGCAAGGTGACCACGGCTGCACCCAACGACATCGACCACTGGTAGGCCGCAGCCGGCGCGGACTGGTCACTCAGCAGATAGACCTCGGCCCGGCGCCTCAGACCGAGTGCGGCCACCCGCGGGGCCTGGTCCGCGCCGACCAGCACCATCGCCGCGGTCGCCCACACCGGCCGCAACAGCTGAGCGTCGTTGACCACGAGCGGCTCGATGCCGACCGCCGCGGTGATCGACAGGATCCGGTCGAGCAGCTCGGGATCGTTCGTGGCCACCACGATGACCGAGGGAATGGCGGTGCCGGTATCCATGGCTGCAGTGTGCGTACGCGACCCCGAGTCGTGCCGCCCGCGGCCAAATCTGTGGACAGCGCCGGACGACGGTCCGGCAGCTGTGGACAACCGGCGTCTCCGGGAGCAGTTGTTGATCAAGAAGCAACTCGAAGATGATCTTCGTGCGGCAACCGGCCGGTCCCGTCGACCAGCCGCCGCACCTGATCATGGTCGAGAATTCTTAGGCTCCGGGGGTTTCCAATGGCGCGGGAACGGGGTACAAATGACTTCAAGGAAAGCCGAGTCGTCGTTAAGGAGTGCGCGTCTAGGATCCTCCTAGGCACCGAGCAGATTTGGTAGCGCGCAGTCGTTTCCGACCGAGTCGGTAAACCTCGCACGACATCCAAGTACCCACGCGGCGATCACCCATCCACGACGGGCAGTTGAGTCCTCGGCTTGCCGGGGCCAACACGTTGAGACAGCACGCATGGTCGCTCGGTAATGGCGTGCCAGGCACGGCGCCCGCCTCTGGTGGGCGCCGCGTCACGTCCGGGGCCGGCTCAGTGGGTGAGCGTGCCCGCCCGCGGGTTGACCGGTGACAGTTCCGCGCCCCGGCTCACCGCCGCCGCGCACTGAACGATCCAGCCCCGCACTCCAGCCACGCTGCCCGCCCGATAGCCGGCCAGTCCGGCCCGATAGCCGGCGGCGTTCTCCGCATGGCCCGGCCTCGACGACGATGACCGCGGCCGGGTCGAGGCCGGACGAGATGAGCACCAGATGCTCGGCCGCGCGGGCGATCAGCCCGCTCGCCGGGCCGAACGGCGCTGCGGTCGCGATCTCGGCGTGGACGATCGCTCCGAGCACGATGGCCGACGCCGTCTGGGGCCCGGTCAGGAGGTCGACGAGGCCGGCGATCCGCTCCTGGACCGCGGCACCGCCGGACACTCGGCCGAGTTCGTCGTCGGTGACGATCCCCCGGGCGATCACGACGTGCGCGCGGGCCAGCGCCTGGGCCGGGGCGATCCTGATCGTGCCGGCCAGTTCGACCAGCTCGCCGGCCAGCCGCACAGCGCCCGCCGCCCACAGCGCCGGATCCTCGCTGAGCGCCGCATTGGCCCGAGCGCCGGCCAGCAGCGCGCGACCGCGCTGGTCCGCGCTGATCGTCCGCATCCCGCGATCCCGCAGCACGGCATCGACCGCATCGCTGGCGGCGGCGACCGCCGACGGCACCCCTTCCACCCGCGCCAGCTCGGCCAAGCGGGTCGATCATCGCCGACCCGTCCCGGCCGCTCGCGACGGTCGCATGCAGCGCTGAATCACGCTAGTCGGCACGACGCGATAGCGTTCGCCGATGGTTCGGCTCGGGACACTAAAGTCGGAGCTGTGAGCGGTACGCGGCGGACCCCCTACCCCGAGGTGGTGCCGGCCTGGATGGTCGGCGACACCCCGGCCCGAGTGCTCGATGTGGGCTCGGGCAGCGGCGTCTTCGCGGCGATGCTGCACGCGGCCGGCCACGAGGTGTTCTGTCTTGATCGCGTCGGTGGATCAGGTCGCCGGCCTGCCCGAACGGCTCGGCACCCGGCTGCACGTCGTCGGGCGGGTCGAGGCGATGCCGTATCTGTCCTGTCATTTCGACGTGGTGACCGCATCCCAGACCTTGCACCACTTCGCGCCCGGGCTCGCCTTGACCGAGATCGCGCGGGTGCTCAAGCCGGGCGGACACCTCGCCGTCGCCTACAACACCCGCGACGACACCGTGCCGTGGGTCAAGCGGCTGATCGGCCTGATGCACCGGTCCGATCCGGAATCGATGCGCGGCGACTTCGGGGTCGAGTCGGTCCAGGCGTTGGTCGACAGCCCCTACTTCGCCGATGTGCAACGGAAGAACTTCCGCAACTGGGTGCCGATCACCCGATCTGGGCTGATCGCCATGGTCGAGCGCCGACCATCGGTGGCGAAGCTCGACACGGACACCCGCGCCCGCCTGCTGACCGAGGTCGGGCCAGCTCTACGACACCTCCGCCCGCCCGCCCGAACCGCTGATGCTGCCCTTCCAGACGTCGTGCTGGCGCGCCGTTGTTGATCACTCCGGGCTGGTCATCGACGACGACGTCAACGACGTGCTGCAGATCAAGATCTGATCCGCGCTGCCCCGCCGCGGGCCGCCTTCCCCGACCAGACCAGTCGGAGTTATGGTCTGCTCACACAGATCGAGCTTTGGAGGCGGCATGGCAAAGCGCGGCGCACGGCGGTCAGCAATCCCGGCGCTCCGGGCCGAGCGAGCAGCGAGGTCTATCTGCGGATCGCCGGCGAGCCTGACTTCGCGGAGCTTCGCCGTCGATACCGGCGCTTCGCCTTTCCGGCGACCATCGGGTTCATGGTCTGGTACATCACCTACATCGTCTGCAACAACTGGGCCCGCGACTTCATGGACACCAAGGTCGTCGGCAACATCAACGTCGCCCTGGTCTTCGGCCTGCTGCAGTTCCTGTCGACCTTCTTGATCGCGTTCTTCTACTCCCGGTACTCGACCAAGTCGCTCGATCCGCTGGCCACCAAGTTGCGCGAGGAGTTCGAATCGGAGACCAAGCGATGAGCGTCCTCGCGCTGGTGCCGATGGTCACCGGCGGATCGGGTGCTCACCATCGGCCTGTTCTCGGCCGTGGTCGCTGCTCACCCTGGCGATCACGTTCTGGGCCTCCCGGCAGAACAAGACAACGACCGACTACTACGCCGGCGGCCGCAACTTCAGCGGTTTCCAGAACGGTCTGGCCATCGGCGGCGACTACATGTCGGCGGCCTCCTTCCTCGGCATCTCCGGCTCCATCGCGCTCTACGGGTACGACGGATTCCTCTATTCCATCGGCTTCCTGGTGGCCTGGCTGGTCGCGCTGCTGCTCGTCGCTGAGCTGCTGCGCAACTCGGGCCGCTACACCATGGCCGACCAGCTCGCCTACCGGATGCGCCAGACGCCGGTGCGCACGGCCGCGGCAACGTCGACCATCGTGGTGTCGATCTTCTACCTGCTCGCCCAGATGGTCGGCGCCGGCAGCCTGGTCGGCCTGCTGCTCGGAGTGACCAGCCCCGGGGTCAAGAACGCTGGTGATCATCGGCGTCGGCGTCCTGATGATCATCTACGTCACCTTCGGCGGCATGAAGGGCACGACCTGGGTGCAGATCGTCAAGGCCGTGTTGTTGATGATCGGCAGCTTGTTGATCACCGTGCTGGTCCTGGCCGAGTTCGGCTTCAACCTGTCCGAGCTGCTCGGCGCGGCGGCCGAGAAGTCGGGCAAGGGCCAGGCGTTCCTGGAGCCCGGCCTGCTCTACGGCAAGGACCTGGTCGGCAAGATCGACTTCCTGTCCCTCGGCCTGGCCCTGGTGCTCGGCACCGCCGGCCTGCCGCACATCTTGATCAGGTTCTACACCACCCCGACGGCCCACGCCGCCCGCAAGTCGGTGCTGTGGGCGATCGGTCTGATCGGCGGCTTCTACCTGATGACACTGGTCCTCGGTTTCGGCGCCGCGGCGCTGGTCGACACGGGCAAGGACAGCCAGATCGCCAAGTCCTCCGGCAATCGCGGCCTCCCCGCTGCTGGCCCAGGCGGTGGGCGGCGGTGAGGGGACTCTCGGTGGCGCGGTGCTGCTCGCCTTGATCTCGGCCGTCGCTTTCGCGACCATCCTCGCTGTGGTCGCCGGCCTGACCCTGACCTCGGCGTCTTCGGTGGCGCACGACCTCTACGCCAGCGTCATCAAGAAGGGCAAGGTCTCCGAGAAGGCCGAGCTGCGGGTCGTCCGGATCGCCGCGTTCGGCATCGGCACCGTCGCCATCCTGCTCGCCATTCCCGCGCAGCGCCTGAACATCGCCTTCCTGGTGGCGCTGGCGTTCGCGGTCGCCGCGTCGGCGAACCTGCCGGCCCTGCTCTTCAACCTGTTCTGGCGTCGGTTCAACACGATGGGAGCGACCTTCAGCATCTACGGCGGTCTGGTCTGCGCGGTGATCTTGGTGATCTTCTCTCCGGTGGTGTCCGGGACGCCCACCTCGCTGGCCCCGAACGCCGATTTCGCCTGGTTCCCGCTGCGCAACCCCGGCATCGTCTCCATCCCGTTCGGTTTCCTCTGCGGCTTCCTCGGGACCTTGATCAGCAAGGACACGTCCAGTCAGGATCGCTACGACGAACTCGAGGTGCGCTCGCTCACCGGCGCCGGTGCGGAGAAAGCCGTCGCGCACTGACGCCGACCCACGCCAGGAAAGTGAACATGCCCATACGCCGAGTCTTCGAGTCGTCGGTCGAGATCGACCGCCCAGCGGAGGCGGTGTTCGCCGTGTTCTCCGATGTCGCCGCCTGGCCGTCGTGGACGGAGTCGATCACGTCGGTCGACCTGCTCGACGACGGTCCGCTGCGAGTGGGTTCGCAGGCGAAGGTCCGGCAACCCAGGCTGCCTCCGGCGACCTGGACGGTCACCGAACTGGTGCCGGGTCGCTCGTTCACCTGGGAGGCGCGAGGGCCTGGTGTCCGGACCGTCGGCCGGCACGAGGTGGAGCCACGCGAGCGCCGGCTCGACCGCGAGATCGATCCTGGAGCAGCACGGCCCGCTGGGCCTGGTCATCGGCACGATCTACGCGAGCCTGACCCGCCGGTACCTCGCGATGGAGTCGGCCGGCCTGAAAGAGCGCTGCGAACAGACCTGAGTCGTGTCTGAGCCGTCGCAGGCGCTAGAGCGCGACGGTCTCGTTCTCGCCGCCGTCGTAGCGCTCGCCGGTCAGCTTGGCCTTGGCGAAGCTGATCAAGGACGCCACCTTGCTGCCCGGGGTGTCCCAGTACTCCCCGCTGTGGCCGTCGACCTTGATCAACACCACGCTCGGGTCGGTCGGGCCCTGCGGCAGCCAGGCCTCGACGAAGGGGTTCCACAGCTCCTCGGCCTTCGCGGTGTCCACCACGACCTCGGCCGATCCGTCGATCGAGATCCAGGTGTCCGACGAGCTCAGGGTGACGCCGACGTGCGGGTTCGCCTGGATCTGCGCGATCGACGCTCGAGTCCCGCTCGCTGAAGAACCACAGGGTTCCGTCGGGCTCCACCTCCTGCTGGCCCATCGGTCGGCTGACGAAGTTGCCGTTGTCGTCCACCGTGGTCAGCATGGCGATCTTGATGTCGGCGGCGAGCTCGCTGAGCTTCGCCGCGTCGGTGCTCTCGGGCATGTCGGGCTCCTTTCGGTGAGCTCCGGAGTCGGTGCTCACACGGAGGATTCTGTGCTGGCCGCTGCCTGGATGCACCGCCGGACCGGCTCTGTAGGCTGACCGGGACACAGCAGTCGACGCCTGCGAGGAGATCGCCATGAGTGATCAAGCGAGTGATGGAGCCCAGCAGCGGCGACGCCCTCTCCAACCTGATGCACGAGGACCGGCGCTTCCCGCCGCCGGATGACCTGGCCGCGCAACGCCAACGTCACCGCCGAGACCTACGCCGAGGCCGAGGCCGACTTCGAGGGCTTCTGGGCCAAGCAGGCCGAGCGGCTGAGCTGGGACACCGAGCCGACCGAGACCCTGGACTGGAGCAACCCGCCGTTCGCCAAGTGGTACGCCGACGGCACCCTCAACGCCGCGTACAACTGCCTGGACCGGCACGTCGAGGCCGGCAACGGCGACCGGGTGGCGTTCTACTTCGAGGGCGAGCCCGGCGACACCCGGGAGATCACCTACGCCGAGCTGACCACCGAGGTCAAGCAGGCGGCCAACGCGCTGATCGAGCTCGGGGTGAAGGCCGGCGACCGGGTCGCGATCTATCTGCCGATGATCCCCGAGGCCGTGGTCGCCATGCTGGCCTGCGCCCGGATCGGCGCCCCGCACACGGTGGTCTTCGGCGGCTTCTCCGCCGACGCGCTGTCCACCCGGATCCAGGACTGCGGGGTCGAGGTCGTGATCACCGCCGACGGCGGCTACCGCCGCGGCGCGCCGTCGGCGCTGAAGCCGGCGGTCGACGCCGCCCTCGAGCGCTGCCCCGACGTCCGCCACGTGCTGGTCATCCAGCGCACCAAGCAGGAGACCGCGATGACCGAGGGGCGGGACCTGTGGTGGCACGAGTTCGTCGGCAAGCAGTCCGACGATCACGAATGCGAGGCGTTCCCGGCCGAGCACCCGCTCTACATCATGTACACCTCGGGCAGCACCGGGTAAGCCGAAGGGCATCCTGCACACCACCGGCGGCTATCTGGTCGGCACCGCGTACACCCACTGGGCGACCTTCGACCTCAAGCCGGAGACCGACGTCTTCTGGACCGCCGCCGACATCGGCTGGGTCACCGGTCACTCGTACCTGGTCTACGGCCCGCTGGCCAACGGCGCCACGTCGATCATGTACGAGGGCACGCCGGACACCCCGCACAAGGGCCGGTGGTGGGAGATCATCGAGAAGTACCGGGTGACGATCCTCTACTGCGCGCCGACGGCGATCCGCACCTTCATGAAGTGGGGCGCCGACATCCCCGAGAACTTCGACCTCTCCTCGCTGCGGATCCTCGGCTCGGTGGGCGAACCGATCAATCCGGAGGCCTACGTCTGGTACCGGCACTACATCGGCGGCGACCGGACGCCGGTGGTGGACACCTGGTGGCAGACCGAGACCGGCATGCACATGATCTCCCCGATGCCCGGGGTCACCGAGGGCAAGCCGGGCGCGGCGATGAAGGCCGTGCCCGGCGTCGTCGTCGACGTGGTCAACGACGAGGCCCAGTCGGTGCCCGACGGCTCCGGCGGCTATCTGGTGATCACCAAGCCGTGGCCGGCCATGCTGCGCACGCTGTGGGGCGACGACCAGCGCTACGTCGACACCTACTGGTCGCGCTTCGACGGGCTCTACTTCGCCGGCGACGGGGCCAAGAAGGACGAGGACGGCGACCTCTGGCTGCTCGGCCGGGTCGACGACGTGATGAACGTCTCCGGTCACCGGATGTCGACCACCGAGATCGAGTCGGCCCTGGTGTCCCACCCGAAGGTCGCCGAGGCGGCGGTGGTGGGCGCGACCGACGAGACCACCGGCCAGGCGATCGTGGCCTTCGTGATCTTGCGCGGCGACGCCGGTGACGGTGGCGAGGACGTCGTGCAGGAGCTGCAGACCCATGTGGCCAAGGAGATCGGCGCCATCGCCAAGCCGCGGCAGATCATGATCGTCGAGGAACTGCCGAAGACCCGATCGGGCAAGATCATGCGCCGGCTGCTCCGCGACATCGCCGAGAACCGCGAGCTCGGCGACGTCACCACGCTGACCGACTCCTCGGTGATGAACCTGATCAAGGAGAACCTGGCCGACAGCGGCCAGTCGACGTGCTGCGACGGACTGAGGCCCGCTCGTCCGCCGGACGCTGGTCCGACGCCACGATCTCCGCCGGCATCCGCGTGCGTCGTCGCGACCAGCTGTCGTGCCGACGGGCGCGTCCGGCCGACACGCCGGCGCGAATGCGCCGGGTCTCGTGAGTAGGCTCAGCCACAGACGAGAGGAGCGGCACATGGCTGACCAAGCGGTCGGCGACATCATCAAGAGCATCACCGACGACGTGAAGCTGCTGGTGCGCGACGAGATCGAGCTGGCCAAGTCCGAGCTGATCCCGGCGGCCAAGAACGGCGGCATCGGCGCCGGGCTGTTCGGCGCGGCCGGCTACTTCGCCATCTGCGCACTGTCGATCCTCTACTTCGCGGCCGCCTTCGGCCTGGTCGCGCTGGGACTGTCCTATCCGCTGGCCTTCCTGATCGTCGGCGTCGCGCTGCTGCTGATCGCCGGCATCTGCGCGGCGATCGGCTGCATGATGATCAAGAAGGTCAAGGCTCCGGAGCGGACCATCGCGCAGGCCAACAAGACGGTCGCCGAGGTCAAGGACGCGGCCCAGCGGGCCATCGCCGCGGCCAAGGCGCCGCAGATCGAGGGCACGGTCGTGCCCAACCGGGCGATTCGCTGATCGCAATCGTCGGACCGTACGCGCTGAGGTGGCCGGCGCCGGCGTACGCGACATCCTGCTCGACGGCCCGTGGCGCCACCGCGACATCGCGGCGAACGGCATCCGGTTCCACGTCGCCGTCGGCGAACACTTCTCACCCGACCCGGCCGCTGATCCTGCTGCTGCACGGATTCGGCGAGTTCTGGTGGGCCTGGCGGCACCAGATCCCCGCCTGGACGAGGCCGGCTTCAGCGTGGCGGCGATGGACCTGCGCGGCTACGGCGCCAGCGACAAGACCCCGCGCGGCTACGACCCGCACGACCACCGCGTACGACATCAGCGGGGTGATCAGGAGCCTGGGCTTCTCCGCCGCGGCCGTCGTCGGCCACGACTGGGGCGGGATGGCCGGCCTGGGCGACCACCGCGTACGCCCCGGATCCGGTGCGGGCGCCTGGTCAGCGTCGCCGCCCCGCACCCGCTGGCCTTCCCCTGGCGGCCGAACCTGCGCACGCTGGCCTTCTTCCAGCTGCCGCTGCTGCCCGAGCGCCGGATCATGGCCGACGACGGCCTGTTCATCGAGCAGCTGCTGCGCAGCCGGGCGGCCGACGGCGACGCGTCTTCACCGCCGCGGAGGCCCGGCACTACCGGGACGCGCTGATGCTCTGGCCGAGCCCGCACTGCGCGATGGAGTACCAGCGGATGTTCGTCCGCGACCAGTTCCGCGGCGCCGGCCGGGACTACCGGCGGGCCCTCCGGCGCGGGGTCACCGTCCCGGTGCTGTCGCATCCACGGCGAGCTTGATCAACAGGTGCCGCGACCGCGATGGCGGCGGCCGAGGAGTGGGTGCACGCGCGACACGATCTGGTCGAGCCTGCCCGGCGTCGGCGCACCTCCCGCACGAGGAGGCACCGGACGCGGTGACCGCCGCCATCCTGGCCTGGCCACCGACTTGTCAGATGCTCAGCTCGCTCTAGCGGCTGAGCATCTGACAAGTCCGTGGGGACGCAGGGATTACCCTGCGGACGTGAAGCAGACGCCCGAGACGGTACGCCGCGCCTACTACGTGCTGACGGCCGGCAACACCTTGGCGGCGTCGCTGATCTGGGGCATCAACACGATCTTCCTGCTGGACGCCGGTCTGTCCAACTTCGAGGCGTTCGCCGCCAACGCCTTCTTCACCGCGGGCATGGTGCTCTTCGAGATCCCGACCGGGATCGTGGCCGACTCCTGGGGCCGCCGGGCCTCCTTCCTGTGCGGCACGGTCACCCTGGCCGTGACGACCGGGCTCTACGTCCTGCTCTGGCAGCAGCACGCGGCCTTCGTCTGGTGGGCCATCGTCTCCGCGCTGCTCGGGCTCGGGCTTCACCTTCTTCTCCGGCGCCACCGAGGCCTGGCTGGTCGACGCGCTGACCGCCACCGGGTTCACCGGCGAGCTGGAGACGGTCTTCTCCCGCGGCCAGGTGGTCGCCGGGATCGATGATGCTGCATCGGGTCGGTGGCCGGCGGCTATCTGGCCCAGCTGACCAATCTCGGCGTGCCGTACCTGGTCCGGGCCGGCGTGCTGGTGGTGATGTTCGTCGTGGCGCATGATGCATCATGCACGACCTCGGCTTCACCCCGGACCGCGGTCAGCGGCCGCTGGCGGAGATGCAAGCTGATCGTCCGCAGCTCGGTGGACAACGGGCTCAAGGTGCCGCCGATCCGGGCGACCATGCTGGCCGGGGTCTTCAGCGGCGGCGTCGGGATCTACGTGTTCTACGCCCTGCAGCCCTACCTGCTCGACCTCTGGGGCGACCCGACGGCGTACGGCATCGCCGGCCTGGTCGCCGCCATCGTCGCCGGCGCGCAGATCGTCGGCGGCCTGCTGACCCCGAAGATCAGGATCGCTGTTCCGCCGGCGGACCTCGGCGCTGCTGTTGCTCCAGGCCGTCGGCGTCGGACTGCTCGCGCTCATCGGCCTGGTCGACAACTTCTGGATGGTCGTCGTGCTGGTCGTGATCTGGGCGCTGAGCGGCTCGGCCGTCCGACCGATCCGGCAGGCCGTACCTGAACGCGATGATCCCGTCCCAGCAGCGCGCCACGATCTTGTCCTTCGACTCGCTGATGACCAGCGCCGGCGGCATCGTCGCCCAGCCGGTCGCTGGGCAAGAGCGCCGACGTCTGGAGCTACCAGTCGTCCTACCTGCTGTCGGCGGTCGGCTCGGCGCTCGCGCTGCCGTTCCTGGTCCGGGCCCGCCGGCTCGCGGCTCCCGCCGACACCGAGGTCGCCCCGACCGACGTGCCGAGCGTCTGACACGTCCGGCGACCCCACCGGGGCGACCGGACGTGCGAGGTCAGCGCTTGGTCAGGTAGATCCGCGACTCCCAGGGCTGGAGGTCGAGGCCGGACGAGTCGCCGTGGGTGGCCAGCAGGAGCTGGGCCGGCTGAGAGTCCGGCACCGCGCCGGCGGGCACCGTCGCCGGCTCGGAGGAGCAGTTGGCGACCATCAGCAGGAGTCTGGTCGTCGAGCGTCCGGGTGACCGCCCAGATCTGCTCGTGGTCGGGCAGCAGCAGCTCGAACCGGCCCTCGACGAGCACCGGATGATCATGCCGGAGCTCGATCAGCTTCTGGAAGTGGTGGAACACCGAGTCCGGGTCGGCGACCGCGGCGGCGGCGTTGATGTTGACGTAGTTCGGGTTCACCGACAGCCAGGGAATGCCCTCGGAGAAGCCGGCCTGCGAGCTGGTCGTCCCACTGCATCGGCGAGCGGGCGTTGTCGCGGCTCTTGACCGACAGCGAGTGCAGCACCGTCTCGGCCTCCAGCCCGAGGCTCATCGCGTCGGCGTGGTAGTTCACCGACTCGATGTCCTGGTAGTGCTCGATCGCCGCTGTAGTACGTGTTGGTCATGCCGAGCTCTTCGCCCTGGTAGACGTACGGCGTGCCCTTGTGCACGTGCTGCACGGTGGCCAGCGTCTTGGCCGAGTTGACCCGGTGCTCGGCGCTGTCGTCGCCGAACCGCGAGACCGCCCGCGGCTGATCATGGTTGTCCCAGTAGAGCGAGTTCCAGCCGGCGTCGGCCAGGCCGACCTGCCACTCGTTCAGATTCTGCTTGAGCGCCGGCAAGCTCGAGCGCGTGCGAGGTCCCACTTCCGGCCGCCGGGCTGGCTGTCCAGACCGACGTGCTCGAAGGTGAAGACCATGTTGAGCTCGTGGTTGGCCGGGTCGGTGACCGCCCGGGCCAGCTCGATCGTCGAGCCGGGCATCTCACCCACGGTGAGCAGGTTGCGGGCGGACAGGCCGACCGCGGCGTTCATCTCGGCCAGGAACTCGTCCAGCCGCGGACCGTTCGCCGTGTAGGCGAAGTTGGGCGCGTAGCTTGCGACCCGGCGGCGGTACGCCGTCGTCGAGATTCCGCTTGGAGATCAGGTTGATCACGTCCATCCGGAAGCCGTCGACGCCGCGGTCGACCCACCAGTTCATCATGTCGTAGACGGCCTGCCGGACCTCGCGGGTTCTCCCAGTTGAGGTCGGGCTGCTTCGGGCGAGAACAGGTGCAGGTAGTACTCGCCGCTCTGCTCGTCGAAGTGCCAGGCCGGGCCGGAGAACGCCGACTCCCAGTTGTTCGGCTCGGCCCCCTCGGTGCCCGGCTCGAAGCCCTCGCGGGCCGGCCGCCACCAGTACCAGTCGCGCTTCGCCGACTGCCGGGTCGCGCGACTCGACGAACCACGGGTGCTCGTCGGAGGTGTGGTTGACGACCAGGTCCATCACCAGCTTGATGCCGCGCTCGTGCAGCGCGGCGATCAGCTGTCAAGGTCGTCCAGCGTGCCGAACAGCGGGTCGACGTCTTGGTAGTCGCTGATGTCGTAGCCGTTGTCGTCCATCGGCGAGGCGTAGACCGGCGACAGCCAGACCACGTCGACCCCGAGCTCGGCCAGGTAGTCGACCTGGGCGGTGATGCCCGGGATGTCGCCCATGCCGTCGCCGTTGCTGTCGGCGAACGACCGCGGATAGATCTGGTAGACGACCGCCGACTTCCACCAGTCGGCCGGACGATCGAGCGACGCAACGGCAGTCCGGGTCGGCGTCGAGGTCATGATTGCGATCCTTCCACAGGGACTCCGAGGCGCTCGGAGAGCGATCGCGATCTCGTCCTCCAGGTTTGGTCTGGCGGCGGCCAGCAGCGCGCTGACCCTTGCCGGTCCGGAACAGCGGCCTCTTGGCCAGCTCGATCAGGACGGCCAGCCGGCCGGCGAGGAACTCGTCCTCGGGCACCTGCGGCGTACTCCGTCGCGGACGGCCTCGACATAGCGCGCGTACGTCCTCCGGCGCGAGCCGCCAGGACCGCCAGGTCGGCGTCGCAGAGCAGCTCGCCCTCGGGGTCGCGGGCCCCGGGTACGTGGGCGGCGGTCAGCCGGACGAGCCGCGCGACCTGGGTCAGGTCCTCCTGCTCCAGACCCGCCCGGCCGAGCTCGCGGATGGCGAGCCGGGCCGAAGCCTCCTCGTTGGTCAGCTCGCGCTCGGGGATGTCGTAGATGGCGTCGTGGAACCAGGCCGCCAGCCGGACCAGGAACAGATCTTGGTCGGTCGGCGAGCGCGTCGATCATGGTCAGCACCTGCCGAAGATGATCGACGTTGTGGTAGCGGCGGTGCGGTTCGCGGTAGCGCGGCAGCAGCCGCTCGCCGATCTCGCGGCTGGTTCGGCAGGGTGGCGCGTCCCAGCGGTCGAGCAGGTCTTGGATCATCAGTGGGCATCGGGTCCTCCGCGGTCGGGCCGTGGACGTGAGGTAGCGGTCGGGAATGGGCAGCGTACGGCTGTCGTCCCACGGCCGCTGCCAGCCGGCCAGGTCGAGCACGCCGTCGAGCAGGTGCGCGGTCAGACCCCAGATCAGATGATCATCGACCTCGAACGCCGGACCGGTGTAGCCCGACGGGTGGCGCACCCGGGCCCGATTCGCCGGGTCGGTCAGCCGCGACACGGGAACGATCGGCACCGAGGCCGCCTCGCGCGGATCGACCGCGACGACCGGGCTCGGCGTCGCGCCACCAGGCGACCACCGCGGTGACGTCGAAGCCGCTGACCTCGACGTGGGCCGGCGGCAGCATGCCGAGGACCTCGATGCCGGACCGGTCGACGCCGGTCTCCTCCTCCGCCTCCCGCAGGGCGGTGTCGGCCAGGTCGACGTCGCCGGGGTCGGCCGCGCCGCCGGGGAAGGCGATCTGCCCGGCGTGCGTGCGCATGCGTCGACGGCCCGCTCGACGAACAAGATCTCCGGCCCTTCGGGACCCGTCGCCGATCAAGATCAACACCGCGGCGGCCCGGGCGCCGACGCCGGGCCGGATGGCGACGACTCGGATCGACGCGCGACGGCTCGGCCAGCGCCGCCGTCAGCGGGTCGAGCCAGTCCGGCGGCACGAGTCACAGGGTGACCCCCAGGTTCTGCTGGACCAGGCGACTGACCTGCTCGGTCGAGCGTGAAGCGCCGAACGATGCCAGTCGGCGATCGTGCCGTCGGCGCGGACGAAGAACGTCACCGGCGGCGCGGTGACCTGCAGCGCGGCTGAAGCCCGCGTCGGCGTCCTGCAGCTGGGGGTAGCGCCAGCCGGCCTGCTGGGCGAACTCGATCGCGCGTCGGGATACGGGTCGTGGAAGTCGACCCCGAGGATCATCAGCTTCGACTCGCTGCGCTGCGCCACCTCGGCCAGGAACGGCGCCTCCTCGCGGCACGGCCCGCACCACTGGGCCCAGAGGTTGATCATCATCGGCTTGCCCGCGCAGCCCGGCCAGCCGGACCTCGCGCCCACCGCCCAGGCACGGCACCACGACGTCGGGCAGGCCGCCGGACAGCCGGCGACGCCGAGCGATCGGACACCGGGCAGTCCGCGATGCCGGCGCGCCTTCTTCAGCGCCGCCAGATCGGCGGTCGTCTCCACGCGTGGGCTGCACCGCCGGCGGTGCTCGCCGTGCCGCTCCGGCAGCCGGGTCACCGTCGGCGCCTCGGTGCACGCGGCCAGCGCGACGAGCAGCCAGACGGCCAGGACCGACCTGGACGATCCGAGCCCTCATCCGCGCGGCTCGCGGACGAGCTTGGCGGCCTTGACCGGGTCGGTCTCGCCCTCCCCGTACGCCGGGCACCAGCGGGCGACCGGGCAGGCGCCGCAGGCCGGGTTGCGGGCGTGGCAGCGCCGCCGGCCGTGCCAGATCACGTTGTGGCAGAGCTGGGTCCAGTCCTTGGCCGGGAACAGCGCGCCGACCTCGGCCTCGACCTTGACCGGGTCGGTCTCGACCGTCCAGCCGAAGCGCCGGGACAGCCGGCCGAAGTGGGTGTCGACGGTGATGCCCGGCACCCCGAAGGCGTTGCCGAGCACCACGTTCGCCGTCTTGCGCCCGACCCCGGGCAGCGTGACCATCTCGGCCAGGGTGTTCGGCACCTCGCCGCCGAACCGCTCGGTGAGCGCCGCGCCCAGCTTGAGCAGGCTGTCGGTCTTGGCCCGGAAGAAGCCGGTCGGGGTGATCATCGCCTCGAGCTCGGCCCGGTCGGCGGCGGCGTACGCCGCGGCGTCCGGGTAGCGCGCGAAGACGGCTCGGGGTGACGAGGTTGACCCGCTTGTCGGTGCTCTGCGCCGACAGGATCGTCGCCACCAGCAGCTCGAGCGGGCTGCTGAAGTCGAGCTCGCAGTGGGCGTCGGGATAGGTCGCGGCGAGGGCGCGGTTGATCGTCCGGGCGCGCCGGACGAGCGCGGTGTTCGCCATGCCGGGAAGGCTACGCCAACGATGATCATCCCGACCTGTCCTGCCCAACCGACAGCGTTCGACGGTAGCCTTACCTCGACTAGCACCCCGCTGTTCTCAAGGAGGTTGCGCGTGGATCCGGAAGTCCTGAAGAAGGCACCGCTGTTCGCCGGACTCGAGGACGAGGCGGCGAGCGCCCTGGCTTCGACGATGGGCACCGATCCGGCTCAACAAGGGCGAGGTGCTGTTCCACGAGGGCGACAGCGGAGACCGGCTCTACGTCGTGGTCAGCGGCAAGGTCAAGCTGGGCCGCAGCGGCTCGGCCGGCCGGGAGAACCTGCTCGCCGTGCTCGGCCCGGGCCAGATGTTCGGCGAGCTCTCGCTGTTCGACCCCGGACCGCGCTCGACCACCGCCACCGCCGTCACCTCCTGCGAGATCCGCACCCTCGAGCACGACGAGCTGATGGGCTGGCTGGCCGGCCGCCCCGAGGTCGCGCAGGGCCTGCTCGGCCAGCTCGCCGCCCGGCTGCGCCGGGCCAACGACGTGGTCGCCGACCTGGTCTTCTCCGACGTCCCCGGCCGGGTGGCCAAGCAGCTGCTGGAGCTGGCCCAGCGGTTCGGCGACACGCGCGACGACGGCGTCCACGTGCACCACGACCTGACCCAGGAGGAGCTGGCCCAGCTGGTCGGCGCCTCGCGGGAGACCGTGAACAAGGCGCTGGCCGACTTCGCCGCCCGCGGCTGGATCCGGCTCGAGCCCCGCTCGGTCACCATCCTCGACGTCGAGCGGGTCGAGCGCCGCGCCCGCTGACCCGCCGACCCCTCGCGACCCGCGCCGGCCGTTGTCGGTTTCCCACGTATACGTGGGAAACCGTCGCTGTACCCAGGAATTACCTGGGTACAGCGACGGAGAACTGGGTAAGCGCGGCCGTTCGGCTGCGGGTGCTGCGGGTTACTGGGAGCCGAGGGTGACCGTCGACGGTCTGGGCGGAGCCGCCGTCGCGGGTGTAGGTGACGGTGACCTCGGTGCCCGGGGCGTAGAAGCGGGTGGCGGCGATCAGCCCGTCGGCGGTGGTGGTCGGGAAGTCGTTGATCCGGGTCACCACGTCACCGGCCTGCAGGCCCGCCTTGGCGGCGGCACCGTCGGGGGTCACGGTCTGCAGCGGGACGCCGGTGGCGGTCGAGAGCTCGGAGTCGGAGCCGGCCACCGTCACGCCGAGGGCCGCGTTGGTCGAGATGCCGTGAGCGATCAGCTCGCCGGCCACCCGGGAGGCGACGTCGGCCGGGATGGCGAAGCCGATGCCGATGTTGCCGGACTGGCTGTCCGCCGAGCCGGAGCCGGTGCTGGCGATCGAGGAGTTGATGCCGACCACGGCGCCGTTGAGGTCGACCAGCGGCCCGCCGGAGTTGCCGGGGTTGATCGCCGCGTCGGTCTGCACGGCCAGGTAGACGGCGTCGTTGTTGCTGCCGGAGCGCACCGGGCGGGCGGTGTTGGACACGATGCCGCTGGTCACCGACTCGGAGAGCCCGAGCGGCGCGCCGGCGGCGACGACCGCCTGGCCGACCGTGAGCGAACTCGACTTCGGCGAAGACCGCCGGGGTCAGGTCGGTGGCGCCGTCGACCTTGATCACCGCGAGGTCGTTGGTCTCCGAGCGCCCGACGATGGTGGCCTTGGCGGTGGTGCCGTTGTGGAACGTCACGGTGATCTCGCCCTGCTGGGCGGCCGCCTCGACCACGTGGTTGTTGGTCAGGATGTGGCCGTCCTTGTCGAGCACGACGCCGCTGCCGATGTCGCCGCTCTGCCCGGACTGCACGGTGATGGTCACGACCGACGGCTCGATCTTGGCCGCGGCTGCGGCGACGGTGCCGTCGAGTTTCGGGCTGTCTGGCCGCCGGCACCGTGGTCACGCTGATCGGCGAGGTCGTCGCCGCCGTCGACGAGGTAGGCGTACGAGCCGACGCCGGCTCCGGCGCCGATCACCGCGGCCAGCGACGCCGCGGCCAGGAGCGCGCCGAGCCGGCGAGGCGGCTTCGTCGCGGTGGTCGCGCGATAGCGCGCAGTCCGGCGGCGGGTGCGTACGGAGTCTGGCTGACGTGCGGGACGCCGGCCGGTGCGGGAAAGTCTGCATCCCGAGTAGCCGCCGAGCTCCCCGCTGGGAAGGAAATGCGGTGCCTGCTGCGATTGCTTGCCGAAGGGTGGGGTGTTCAGACCCGACTGGTCATCTGTGTTCACGTCATCGAGGATGACGTCGCCAGTCTGTGACTACGCTGTGCGATCCGTCTGAACTCCCTGAGTGGTCAAAGTCACATCGGGCCACGCCGCGCTAGACGTCTGACAGGTCGGCGAGGTAGGTGAGTTGGGCGCGTACGGAGAGGGTCGGCGGCCGGCCAGACGGTGCGATCGACGTCGGCATAGACCCGGGCCACCACCTCTTCGGGGGTGCGATCGCCGGCCGCCAGCGCGGCGCGGACCTGGTCCAGCCGCTCCATCCGGTGCTCCCGATAGAACGCGAGCCAGCCGGCGGGGTCGGTCACCACGGGCCATGGCCGGGCAGGATCTCGCTGACTCCGCGCTCGGCGACGAGCGCCTGCATCACCTGCAGCGAATCCAGGTAGGCGCCGAGGTTGCCGTCCGGATGCATGATCACCGTGGTGCCGCGGCCGAGCACCATGTCGCCGGTCAGCAGCCGGGTCACGCCGTCGTCGCCGATGATCAGCAACGACCGCGAGTCGCTCGTGTGCCCCGGCGTCTCCACCACCTCGAGTACCGCGCCGGGCACCTCGATTCGATCGTGCAGCGTCGAGTCCCGCCGCACCGATCCGGAACTCCGGATCAGCTGCCCGTACGCCGACACTCCGCCCGGGCGGCCAGCGTGGCCGCGCTCTCGGAATGATCAAGATGGCGATGGGTGAGGAGGATCTCGGCGATCCGGCCGCCGGCCTGGTCCATGATCACGTCGCAGATGCTCGGCGATCAGCGGCCCCGGGTCGACCACCACCGGAGCGCCTCGACTCGGGTCGCCGAGGATCCAGGTGTTGGTGCCGTCCAGCGTCATCGGCCCGGGATTGGCGGCGCGGACCAGCGCGACGTACGGCGCCAGCCGGGTCACGACGTCGCTCATGACCGCTCCTCCGCCGGACTCGGATAGCTGAACCGCCAGCCGTCCGCGGTCTGCGACGAGCGCGGGCAGCACACACTCGATCACCCGGTTCTCGGCCGCGGCCAGCACCTCGGCCACCGAGGCGTGATCGGCCAGCTCCAGCATGATCGACAGGGTCGGCGGCATCAGCGCCATCGCACCCGATCGCTCGGCCTGCAGCGCCGCGTCCGGCGACCACCACGCGGCGTCGTCGGTCTCGCCGGAGATGTCCCGCGCCTGCTGATCCGCCGGCATCCGGGCGACGAAGAAGTGGGTGTCGTAGCGGCGCGGCTCGACCTCCGGGGTGATCCAGTGCGCCCAGGGATGGAGATCATCCGCAGCCAGCACGACCCCGGTCTCCTCGACGGTCTCCCGCAGCGCACAGGCGCGCGATCGGATCACCGTCCGGCTGCCGACCGTCGGCCGGATCCAGCCGGCCGCCCGGGAAGACGACCATCGATGCCGCGAACGACATCCGGGCGTGCCGCTGCAGCAGATAGGTCTCCAGGCCGACCGTCGCCGTCGCGGAGCAGGACCACACTGGCTGACGGCGCCGGATCGGCGGGCGGGCTGCCGGGTGACCTGGCCAGCGGCGAGGTCGACCAGCCGCGGCGGCACGACCAGCGAGAGCCGGGCGAGCACGTCGAGCGAGTGCGACATCAACCGGCGTCAGGCGCAGTGGATCGGTCGGGCGTGGAGCCCACCGCGACCACCAGCTCGACCTCGACCGGCGCATCGAGCGGCAGGCTGGCCAGCCCGACGGCGCTGCGCGCATGCTTCCCGGCGTCGCCGAAGACGTCGCCGAGCAGCTGGCTCGCGCCGTTGCCCACCTGCGCCTGGCCCGTGAAGTCGGGCGCGCTGGCCACGAAGATCACGACCTTGACGATCCGCACGATGGCGTCGAGGTCACCGGCATCGGCGGCCACCGCGGCCAGGCCGTTCAGCGCGGCGATCCGGGCGCACTCGACCGCGACCTCGGACCGTCACCTCGGCGCCGACCTTGCCGACCGCGTGCAGCTGCCGCCGACCGTCGGCAGCTGGCCGGACGTGAAGACCAGGTCACCGAAGCGGACCGCCGGCACGTACGCGGCCAGCGGGGCCGCCACCGGCGGCAGCACCAGACCGAGATCGGCCAACCGCTCCGACGGCAGGATCATCCCGCCGCTCCGGCCGGGCTGATCGGCCGCTTCAGGTAGGCGACCAGGTTCTCCGGATTGAGCCCGGGAACCACCTGCACGAGCTCCCAGCCGTCCTGGCCCCAGTTGTCCAGGATCTGCTTCGTCGCGTGGACCAGCAGCGGCACCGTCACGTACTCCCACTTCGTCATGGGCTCACTGTATTTCAGCCTTCCTTGCCGCCGTGACCGGCCCGCGCGACCTCAGACGCACAGGCAGAACGGGTGCCCGCTCGGGTCGAGAAACACGGCGAAGCTCGGGTCAGGCTCCGGTCCCTCGACCGGCCGGGCGCCGATCGATTCCGCGTACGCGGACGCCGCCGCGAGGTCGTCGACGCGCAGATCGAGATGGAACTGCTGCGGCATGGTGTTGTCCGGCCAGGTCGGCGGCTTGTGGTTGAGCGCCAGCTGGAAGGCGATCTTGACCGGCGATCCATCGCCGATGGTGATCCAGTCGTCGCTCGGTGTCCTCGATCTGCCAGCCCAGCAGCGCGGTGTAGAACTCGGCCAGCCGTGGCGGGTCGTCGGTGTCGAGCACCACCGTGCCGAAGCCGATCCCCGGATTCGTAGAATCTGTCATGCCCGCATCCTCGCCCAGCGCACTGACAGTTCCGGTCGCCGGACGTCTCACTACTATCGAGCCCATGCACATCGGCATCCTGGGCGGTCACCGGCACCTCGGGGCGCGAGGCTGGACGCCGACGCTCGCGGTGGCCGGCCACGAGGTGACCCTCGGCACCGCTACTGTCGAGCGCATGACCCCCAGCGCTCCGCGGTCGGCACCGGATCTCGGTGAGCCCACGACACACCCTGCACATCGTCAGCGGCAAGGGCGGCACCGGCAAGACGACGATCGCCGCGGGCCTGGCGTGCGCGCTGGCCACCGCCGGCCGGCGGGTGCTGCTGTGCGAGGTGGAGGGCCGCCAGGGCATCGCCGAGATCTTCGGGGTGCCGCCGCCCCTGCGGCGACGAGGAGCGGCGGATCAGCCGCACGCCGGCCGGCGGCGCGGTGTTCGGGCTGTCCATCGACGCCGAGGACGCCCTGCTGGAGTACCTGGACACCTTCTACCACCTCGGGCTGGCCGGAAAGGCCCTCGACCGCTTCGGAGCCGTCGACTTCGCCACCTCGATCGCGCCGGGCCTGCGCGACGTGCTGCTCACCGGCAAGGTCTACGAGGCGGTCCGGCGCGGACTCAAGGGCCGGCCCAACGCCTACGACGCGGTGGTGCTGGACGCTCCGCCGACGGGCCGGATCGCGCAGTTCCTCAACGTGCACGAGGCGGTCTCCGGATTGGCCAGGATGGGCCCGATCCGCAGCCAGGCGGATTCGATCATGCGGGTGCTGCGCTCGGCCACGACGATCGTGCACTTCGTCACGCTGCTGGAGGACATGCCGGTCACCGAGACCGAGGAGGCCGTCGCCGCGCTGCGACCCGACCCAGATCCGGGTCGGCACGGTGATCGAGAACATGGTCACCCCGACGCCACTCGATCATGAACAGCTCGACTGCGCCGCGCACGGATCGGTGATCATGAAGGTTCCCGGGCTCGACGGCCAAGGAGAATGCCGCCCTCGCGGCCGAGTTCGCCATCGAGGCCGCCCGCACGCTGCAGGAGCGGCATCGCCATGATCGACTGACCGGCCCTGTCGCTGCCGCTGATCCAGATCGACTTCGACGCCGGGGGCATCGACGAGGCGGCGGTCTTCGGCATCGCCGACCAGCTCAGCGACCAGCTCCCGCTGGAGTCGGCCATGATGGCCCGGACCGGCGCCGTCGCCTCGCCGTTCCTCGACGTCGACTCGATCATCGACGATCACCAGACCAAGATCGTCATCTGCTGCGGTTCCGGCGGCGTCGGCAAGACCACGACGTCGGCCGCCCTCGCCGTACGCGCCGCCGAGGCCGGACGCAAGGTCGTGGTGCTCACCATCGACCCGGCCCGGCGGCTGGCCCAGTCACTCGGGCTCGGCGAGCTGGACAACACCCCGCGCCCGGTCAGCAAGATCAACTCCCGCGCCGGCGGCAGCCTGGACGCGATGATGCTGGACATGAAGCGCACCTTCGACGACGTCGTGGTCGCGCACTCGACGCCGGACAAGGCGGCCGCGATCTTGCAGAACCCCTTCTACGAGGCGCTTTCGTCCTCGTTCTCGGGCACCCAGGAGTACATGGCGATGGAGAAGCTCGGCCAGCTCCACGCCGAGGCGCAGGCCAACGACCGCTGGGACCTGATCGTCGTCGACACTCCGCCGGCCCGTTCGGCGCTGGACTTCCTCGACGCGCCCGAGCACCTCAGTTCGCTGCTGGACGGCCGATTCCTCCGGCTGCTGCTGGCCCCGACCCGAGGCCCGATGCGGCTGATGAGCGTGGGCTTCAACCTGGTCTCGTCGGCGATGAACAAGGTGCTCGGCGCGCAGATCATCACCGACGTGCAGACCTTCGTGACGGCGTTCGAGGCGCTCTTCGGCGGCTTCCGGCAGCGCGCGACGTCAACCTTCGAGCTGCTGTCGTCGCGGCACACCACGTTCCTGGTGGTCGCCACCGCGCAGCGTGACGCGCTGCGCGAGGCGGCCTACTTCGTCGACCGGCTCACCGAGGAGCGGATGCCGCTGTCGGGGCTGGTGATCAACCGGGTGCACACCAGCGCGTTGCCGCTGTCCCCGGAGCGCGCGCTGGCGCTGGCCGAGGACCTCGATCCGAGTTCAGCGGCGCTGGAGATCGAAGCGCTCCGGCGGCATGCCGATCTGATGCGGGTGATCGAAGCCGAGATCCGCTTGCTGGAACGCTTTTCCGCCACCCGACCGGCGGTGGCCCAGGCCCGGATTCAGTCGCTGCCCACCGATGTCACCGACTTGGAGTCGTTGCGCCGAGTCGGCTCTCTCTTGGCTGACAGTGCGTCGACCTGAGCGCCCTGCTTCCCCACGAGGATCGAACTCCACGACACCACGTCGGTCCGCTGGCGGAGCAACAGCCGTCGCTCGCGCTCGGTCATGCCCCCCCAGACGCCCCACTCGATCCGGTTGTCCAGGGCCTCTGCGAGGCACTCGAATCGGACTGGGCAACCGGAACACAACAGGCGGGCCCTCTTCTGATCTGAAGCATCTGGAAACAGGGCGTCTTCCATGCCCCTGCACTTTGCGCGCATGGTCCAGTCTTCGCTTTGTACTGCAGTCACGCTGACTTCTCCCCTTCGTGAAATCGACCGTGCCGGGCTTTTCCCCGGCCCTTGTGGCACGGCCACTTGAATGGTACGAACGACCTTGTGGGCTGACTAGGTGCAGACGCCCGTATATTCTCCGTTTTGTGACCTAAAGCACGAAGCTCGGTGCGCAGATCACCTACTCGACGCCAACTTCTGGTATACGCGCGTGATTCGGTCTGGCCTGCCGCCTCACGTACGCTGTGTGGCCATGCCGTTTTCGCCAAGACGCCTGGGGAGCGTCGCGTACTCGCTGGTGATGTTCGTCATCGTCAGCGTGCTCGCGGGCGTTCTGATCGCCGGACTCTTCGTGCCGTTCGCGGGGCTCGCCGGGGTCAGCAGCAAGGCGGCCGCCTCCGAGCTGAGCAACCTGCCGGCCGAGCTGGCGACCCCGGCACCGCCCACCCGGTCCCGGGTGCTGATGGCGAACGGCAAGACGCTGGCCTACTTCTACGACGAGAACCGGATCCCGGTCACGCCTCAAGCAGATCTCGCCGGTGATGCGGCAGGCGCAGATCGCCATCGAGGATCACCGCTTCTACGAGCACGGCGCGCTGGACTTCAAGGGCACGCTGCGCGCGCTGGTCCGCAACTCAGCGAGCGAGGGCAACATCCAGGGTGGCTCCTCGATCACCCAGCAGTACGTGAAGATGGTGCAGATCGAGGCGTGCCAGAACAAGGACACGTCCAAGGAGATCGAGGACTGCGTCAAGGGCGCCCAGGCGCCGACCATGGAGCGCAAGATCCGCGAGCTGCGCTACGCGATCGCCATGGAGAAGAAGTTCACCAAGGACCAGATCCTCGAGCAGTACCTGAACATCGCCTACTACGGCCAGGGCGCGTACGGCGTCGAGGCGGCGGCCCGGCACTACTACTCCACCAAGGCGTCCAAGCTGACCCTGCCGCAGGCCGCGATGCTCGCCGGTCTGGTGCAGAACCCCGACAGCAACAACCCGGTGCGCAACCTCAGCGCCGCGCTCGACCGTCGCGACGTGGTGATCAACCGGATGGCCGAGCTGAAGTTGATCAGTCCGGCCCAGGTCAAGTCCGCCAAGAAGGCCACCTTCAACCCGAAGAAGGTCAAGCCGACCCGCAACGGCTGCGTGGGCACGACGTTCCCGTTCCTCTGCGACTACGTGCGGCGGACCCTGCTGAACACCCCGAGCCTCGGCAAGACCACGTCTGAGCGCGAGCACTTGATCAACCGCGGCGGGCTGACGATCCAGACCGCGATCGACCCGAAGACCCAGCGGATCGCCCAGCGTGCCGGTGAGCAAGGTCATCGGCCCGAAGGACCCGCTGATCTCGACCATGAACATGGTGCAGCCCGGGACCGGCTTGATCATCGCGATGGCGCAGAACCGCTACGTGATGGGCCAGAACACCAAGAAGGGCGAGACCTACTACAACTACTCGGTCGAGTACGCGATGGGTGGCGCCGAGGGCTACCAGGCCGGCTCGACCTTCAAGGCCTTCACCGCGGCCGCCGCCCTGGAGAAGGGCGTGCCGCTCACCAAGCGGTACAACGCCCGGTCGCCGATGGACTTCAGCAACACGACGTTCCAGACCTGTCTCGGCAGCGCTCGCGAGCCCGGGCTATCGGGCCAAGAACTCCACCACGAGCGGCCGCATGGACATGTACAAGGGCATGGCCAAGTCGGTCAACACCTACTTCCTGCAGTTGGAGCACACGATCGGCGTCTGCGCGGCGTCGAAGATGGCCCAGCGGCTCGGTGTCGTCAAGTCCATCCCGCGCGGCACGACCCTGACGAACGACCCGCGCGTCCAGATCCCGTCGTTCACCCTCGGCGTCACCGAGATCACGCCCGCTGTCGATGGCCGAGGCGTACGCGACCTTCGCCGCCCGGGGCATCCACTGCGACCCGGTGATCGTCTCCAAGATCACCACCCGGAACGGCAAGAACCTCGACCCGCCCGACGCCAACTGCAAGCGGGTGATCTCCAAGGGGGTCGCCGACGGTATGACCCAGCTGCTCAGCAAGGTGATGCAGCCCGGCGGTACCGGCGTCGGGCGTCCGGATTCCCGGCATCCGTAACCAGGCCGGCAAGACCGGCACCACCGAGGACAACAAGGCGGTCTGGTTCAACGCCTTCACCCCGGAGATCGCCGGCGCCTCGATGATCGCGGTCGAGAACAACAACAAGTACTGGAAGCACCACCGAAAGAGCGTCAAGGGCTTCACGGGTGCCGTCCACCGGCTTCTATCTCGAGGGCCACGGCAGCACCGACGCCGGCACGAGGATCTGGCGGCCGGCGATGAGCGAGGCGATGAAGGGCCGGCCGGACGTCAACTTCCATCAGCCGCCCGGCGTCGATCCTGCACGGCAAGCGGGTGCCGGTGCCGAGCCTCTACGGCATGAGCTACGCGGCCGCCGCGAAGAAGCTCCGGAAGGCGGGCTTCACCGTCGAGACCGCCTACGTCTACAGCAATCGACCGAAGGGGACGGCGCTGGGCTGGTCGCCGGGCCCGGGCTCGTACACCTCGCAGTTCGGCACGATCTACTGGACCGTCTCCAAGGGTCGGGATCCCGCCGCGGTCGCCGCGGCGAAGAAGAAGGCGCGCGCAGAGGCCAAGAAGAAGGCTGCGCGAGGAACGCAAGGCAGAAGAAGAAGAAGCCGAGACGGAGCCTCGCGTCAGTCGCCGCTAGCTCGACGGGTCGGCTCCGGCCAGCTGGCGTCGGACCTCGGCGGCGACCGCGCCGCCGTCGGCCTTGCCCTTGGTCTGGGGCGTGACCACGCCCATCACCTTGCCGATGCCGCGCTGGCCGAGTTCGGCGGCGCCGGTGCTGGCGATGGCGGCGGCGACGATCGCCGAGATCTCCTCGGCGCTGAGCTGCTGCGGCAGGTAGTCGGCCAGCACGACGGACTCGGCGTGCTCCTTCTCGGCCAGCTCGGTCCGGCCGGCGGCGGCGTAGGCCTCCTCGGCCTCGCGCCGCTTCTTGCCTCGCGGATCACGACGTCCAGCACCTGCTGCTCGGTGAGCTGACGGCCTCGGTGCCCGCGACCTCGGCCTCGCTGATCGCCGACAGCACCATCCGGATGGTGCCGGAACGGAGCTTGTCCCGTTGCCTGATCGCGTCGGTCAGATCGGTGCGGAGACGCTCTTTGAGCGGGGTGGGCTCAGACATGGGACCAGTTTGTCATTCGGTCTCGCTTGTAGCCTGCTCTCTATGTCTGCGATCCGGCCCACCGCGCTCACGCTCGGCACCTCTGCCCTCGGCCTCGGCGCGGTCGGCGCCGGCTGCCTCGCGTACGCGGGGCTGATCGAGCGCAACGCGTTCCGGCTGCGGCGGGTCGAGGTGCCGGTGCTGCCGGCCGGTGCGCCGGAGCTGCGGGTGCTGCAGGTCTCGGACCTGCACATGACGCCGCAGGCGACGGCGCGGCAGCGCTGGGTCTCCCGGCTCGCCGCGCTGGAACCGGACCTGGTGATCAACACCGGCGACAACCTCGCCCACGTCGACGCGGTGCCGTTCGTGCTGCGCAGCCTCGGCCGGCTGCTCGACGTGCCCGGGGTGTACGTGTGGGGCTCGAACGACTACTACGCCCCGACCTTCAAGAATCCCCTCGGCTATCTCGTCCATCCGACCCGGGTGGGCACCAAGAACAAGGAGCTGTTGCCCTGGCGCGACCTCGGCCGCGGCTTCGAGGACTCGGGCTGGATCGACCTGACCCACCGCCGGACCTCGCTGGAGATCAAGGGGATCACGGCTCGGCTTCCGCGGCACCGACGACGCCCACCTCAACGCCGACCGGTACGCCGAGGTGGCCGGCCCGGTCGATCGCGACGCGGACGAGGTGGCCGTCGCCGTCACCCACGCGCCCTATCGCCGGGTGATCGACGCCATGGCCTACGACGGCCACGACCTGATCATGGCCGGCCACACCCACGGCGGCCAGGTCTGCGTGCCGTTCTACGGCGCGCTGGTCACCAACTGCGACCTCGACACCCGGCGGGTCAAGGGTCTGTCCCGGCACAGCGCCGGCGGGCACACGTCGTGGATGCACGTCTCGGCCGGGCTCGGCACGTCACCGTACGCGCCGGTGCGGTTCGCCTGCCCGCCCGAGGCCACCCTGCTCACCCTGACCGCGGCCAGCTGACCGCGTCCGCTGAGCCGCGGCTGCCGACGATGCGGCCATCCGATCGACAGCCTCGGTCAGGATGGCCGGTGAGGTCGCGAAGTTCAGCCGTACGTGGCCCGCGCCGCCCGGTCCGAAGCTCTGTCCGGGATTCAGCGCCACCCGGCCCCGCTCCAGGAACACCGCCGGCGGGATCATCGCCGAGCCCGAGGCCGCGGAAGTCCAGCCAGGCCAGGAACGTGGCCTCGGGCGGCCGGTAGCCCACCCCCGGCAACCGGACGGCCAGCTGATCAGCCAGGAACTGCCGATTCGCATCCAGGGCTCGACGATGATCATCGAGCCAGTCGACGGCCTCGGTGAGCGCGACCGTGTGCGCCAGCACCCCGATCGCGCTCGCACCGTAGCTGACCTCGATCGGCATTCGAGCAAGATCATCGGCCGACCCGGCACCCGCGATCACCAGCGCGGCCTTGAGCGCGGCGAGGTTCCAGCCCTTCGACGCCGAGATCACCGAGAACCCGCGATCGCCGCCCGGCACACTCAGATAGGGCGTGAACTCGAAGCCCGGATGGGTGAGCGGAGCATGGATCTCGTCGACCACGACGCGTACCCCGAACTGCTCGGCCAGGGCCGCCACGCTCGTCAGCTCGGCCGCGGTGTGCACCACCCCGGTGGGGTTGTGCGGGTTGGCGAGGACGGCCGCGGCCCGTCCGCCGCCGGCCGTGGCCGCCCGGAAGGCCTGCTCCAGCGCGCCGAGATCCAGCCGGCCGTCCAGACCCAGCGGCGCCATCACCAGCCGCAGATCGTGGTGGCCGAGGAAGGTGAAGAAGGGCGGATACACCGGGGGCGTGACGACCACCGCGTCCCCGGGTCCGGTGACCAGCCGCAGCGTCTCGACCAAGCCGCTCATCACGTCGGTGACCGGCCGGACCAGGCTGGGGTCGATCTCCCAGCCCCAGCGCTGCCGGGCGAAGGCCGCCATCGCTTCGGCGTACCCCGACCCGTGCGGATAGCCGGTGTCGCCGGCCGTCAAGCGCGCGATGGACCGCCTCGGTGATCGGCTCGGCGACGATCGTGTCCATCTCGGCCACCCACAGCGGCAGCACGTCGGGCGGGAACACCCGCCACTTGGCGCTTCTCCGGGTCCGCAACTGGTCCAGGGTGACGCGGTCGAAAGGGTTCCCCTCCATCGCCATGTCCCTAACTCCATTCGCGCTTGATCGTCGCCGATCCGGACAGCTCCGGCGACCACCGCTCCGAACCGGACTCATGTGCTGATCATGCTCCTGAGCGTCCAGGCATTGCGGACGGCATGGCCGCCGCCGTCGTTGTTGAAGTACCCGTAGACGTCGCGGCCGCTGTCCCGCCACTCCCGCAGCCGATCGGCCCACCAACCAAGATCGGCGTCACTGTAGGAGCCGCCGTAGAGATGATCATGGTCCGGCCCGTGCCAGCGCACGTAGACCCACGAGGTCGTGGCGCGCAGCACGCACGGCAGCCCCGCCCCGCTCATCACGGTGTACGCCGCGCCATGATCAGCAAGGAGGTCGAACACGGCGTCGTCGACCCAGCTCGGATGGCGGAACTCCACGGCGATCCTGACCCACCAGGGGAACCGGCTGAGGAAGTAGCGCAGCCGGTCGTCGTCGCGGGCATGCTGCGGGTGGAGTTGCACCAGCAGCACGCCGCGCCGGTCGCCGAGTTCGTGCCAGCACGCACAGATCCGATCGATCCAGGCCTCGGGCGCGTACAACCGCTTGGCATGCGTCAGGCCGCGAGGCGCCTTGACCGTGAGCAGGAAGCCGGGTGGCAGCCGGCGACGCCACGAGGCGAACGTCGTGTTCCTGGGCCAGCGGTAGAAGCTCGCGTTCAGTTCGACGGTGTCGAAGGCCTCGACGTAGCGGCCGAGTCGGTCCCGCGCGGGCAGGCCGGGCGGGTAGAGCACCGACTCCCAATGGTCGTAGCTCCACCCCGACGTGCCGATCCTGATCTCGGTCAGTCCAAGCCCTCAGTGGTTGCGGAGCATGGAGATCAGCTCGGACTTCTTCTTGCCCGAATATCCGCTGAGGCCCAGTTCCTTGGCCCGCTTCCGCAGCTGGTCGACGGTCTGGTCGTCGTAGGAGCCGGCCTTGCCGCCCTTCTTGCCCACCGCCTTCCGACCGCGCGCCGCACTCGCATTGGCGATCCGCGCGGCCTTCTCCTTCGACGCACCCTCGTCGCGCAAGGCCTCGTAGGTCTCGTCGTCCTTCACGCTCGGGCCAGGCTTGGCCTTTCCGGGCATCTGCTCTCCTTCGGTGTGAGTGGTTACAGTCCGCGTCCCCCGGTGACCGGCAGCACCGCGCCGGAGACATAGGACGATTCGGCCGAGGCCAGGAACACGTACGCGGGCGCGAGCTCGGCCGGCTGTCCGGCCCGCCCGAGTGGGGTGTTCTGACCGAACGTCGGCAACTTCTTCGGCCACGAAGTCGCGGGGATCAGCGGCGTCCAGATCGGACCCGGCGCCACGGCGTTGACCCGGATGCCGCGCTCACCGAGATCCTGGGCCAGGGCCTTGGTGAAGGCGACCTGCGCGGCCTTGGTCATCGCGTAGTCGATCAGGTTGGGCGAGGGGTCGAAGGCCTGGATCGAGGCCGTGCTGATGATCGACGAGCCCGGCTTGAGGTGCGGAATCGCGGCCCGCGCCACCCAGATCAGCCCGTAGAGATTGGTCTTGAAGACCCGGTCGAACTCCTCGGTCGGGAGGTTCTCCAGGCCATCGCGATTCTCCTGGTACGCCGCGTTGAGCACCACGATGTCCAGACCGCCCAGGCCGTCGACCGTCCGGCTCACCAACTCCTCGCAGTAGGCCTCGTCGCGGGCGTCGCCGGGCAGCAGGAGCGCGGTCCGGTCGGCTTCGCGGATCAACTCCGCGGTGTCCTGGGCGTCCACCTCTTCCTCGGGCAGGTAGGAGATCGCGACGTCGGCGCCCTCGCGCGCGAACGCGATGGCGACCGCCCGGCCGATGCCGGAGTCGCCGCCGGTGATCAGCGCCTTCCGACCGGTGAGCCGGCCCGACCCCACGTAGGTCGTCTCGCCGTGATCGGGTCGCGGCTCGGTCTTCGTCGTCAGCCCGGGTTGATCTTGCTCCTGCTGGGGGAAGTCGCCGGTGTGGTACAGCTTGGTCGGATCGGCGAGAGCTGCACCGCCTCGCGGATAGACTCAGGACTGATCATGATCTTCCTTTCGGGCTCTTGATGGCTGGGTGTCGGACGGGCTCGACGGGCTGACCATCCGAAGGATCAGTGGCAGTGCGGCGATCACGATCACCACCAGCAAGGTGAAGCCGGCGGCGATCAGGGCGCTGGTGCGGTCGACGACCACGTCGAAGATCAGCAACACGGTGCCGGTGAGCACCATGCCGACTCCGACCAGCGTGATCCGCAAGATGATGTGCGCTGTCCGGACGACCACGGGCTTGGCGTGCTTGCGGAAGAGGCCGCGGTGCAGGTTGACCGGGGCGAGCCCCATCGCCGTGGTCAGCACCGCGGTGATGACCAGGATCAGATAGACCCGGTGCTGGAAGGTCGTCAGCTCATCGAACTTGGACTGGAAGGCGATCGCCAGCAGGAAGCCGGTGAGGATCTGGGTGCCGGTCTGGGTGACCCGGAGCTCCTGCAGGATCTCGTTCCAGTTGCGGTCCATCCGCTCGTTGACCGACTCGTCGCGGCCGTCGGCTGGATCGGCGTCCGCAGCACCCTCGGTGCTCTCCCGATCTGCCATCTCACCCCCTTGAGACGCGGAGGTTTACAGAGTAAACCCCCGCGACCTGCCGCGCGAGTTGGTCGCCTACCGCGGCAATCTCATGCGGGAGCGCGGATTTCACACAGACCGTGCAAAACCGACCGGGCGGGACTCGGCGCCGTTAGGTGCGCAGCACGCCCATCCGGTTGATCAGATCTTCCAGCGAATCCTCGAACTCGTTGTCGTACGCGTCCTTGGAGAGCTCCGGCGACAGCTCCATCAGCCGTGGGTAGGCCGACAGATCGTTGGTCTCGAAGAACTCCACGTCGTCCTCGACCGGGGCGATCTCACCGCCTTGGGTGGAGGCCTCGAGGAGCAGGTGACCCAGCAGGAACGTCGAGAACGCGCGATAGACGATCACGCTCTGATGCCCGGTGAAGCCGTGCCCGGCGAGGCCCTCGAGGAATTCCTCGACCCATCGGAGGCTGCGGAGCGGCGGTCTGAGCCAGGGCGCGGCCGGCGGTCGGGTCGCGACGAGCGGGAAGATCCGCGGATGGCCGATGGCGAGAGCGCGAACCCCGTGCGCCATGGCCTGCAGATACTCCTGCCAGGAGTCGGCCACCTCACCGGTCATCGTGGCCTCGTACAACTCGTTCATCACGTACTCCACGACGCCGTCGAGCAGTTGCTCACGGCCGGGTACGTAACGGTAGAGGGCCATCGCCTCGACCCCGAGCTCGGCGCCCAGGCGCCGCATGGTCAGCTGTTCCCGGCCGTTCGCGTCGATGAACCGCACGGCCTCCCGCAGGATCTGGTCGCGACCGAGCCTGCGTGTCGACAGTGGGGTTGGCACGTGGCCGGAGCCCGTCGTGGGGCGGCCAGCAGCGCCATCGTTTGTCATGCCCCGCTCCTCAGACGAGCAACATGGATGGCGACCTTCCGGCCCCCGGACCGGTCGGACTTCGACCCGTCGTTTACAACGTAAATCAGGTGACCTACATTGGGGATTACGGCGTAAACCGACTGAGTTCCCCTCGATCATAGTGGACGGGCGATTCCGGACCGAGCAATGGTCAGGGCTTCCAGTCGTGCCAGGTGCTGCGCCGCAGTGCGCGAACACGTCGCGCGCGGATCCGAGAGGACGGTTGCTATGAGTGGTTTGGGCGACAAGATCGAGGGCAAGGCCGACGAGGTCAAGGGCGACGTCAAGGAGAAGGTCGGCGACGCCACGGACAACCGGAGCCTGCAGGCCGAAGGCGTCGGCGATCAGGCATCGGGCGAGGCGAAGCAGGCGATCGGCGAGGCCAAGGATGCGTTGAACGACGTCGACGACGACCGACGGGCTGATCTGACGCCGGTCGTCGAGACCGGCAGCATGAAGCACGGCCCGCCTGTCCTGCGCTGGACAGGCGGGCCGCCGTGCGTCAGGGGCCGGTCAGCCCAGTCCCGCTGGAGATGTGCTCGATGATCGCCGTCGTCGACACCGACGGCGTACGGGGCAGGTAGACGACCTCGCAGATGTCGCTCAGGTAGTCGAACTTCCCGGTCCAGTCGTCACCCATCACCAAGACGTCGGCCTGGTGCTCGAGCACGTACTCCCGCTTCTGCTCCAGGCTCTCCTCGACGAAGACCACGTCGACCACCTTCAGGTTCGACACGATCTCGAGCCGCTCGTTCTGGTCGAAGACCGGGTTGCGGCCCTTCTTGGAGAAGTTCAGCGCATCGGAGGACACGCCGACCACGAGCCGGTCGCCGAGCGCGGCCGAGCGGTTGAGCACCCGGACATGTCCGACGTGCAGCACATCGAAGGTGCCGAAGGTGATCACGGTCTTGCCGGCCATGACGGGGACTCCTCAAACGCTGGGAACGGATGGCGGACTGCTCTGCGCCACCCTAACGGCTCCTCGGCGGAGCTATCGCGATGCCGACGGTCAGTGGGCGGGGCGGCGGAACTCGGCCCGCCAGCGATGGACGTCGGGCGGCTCGCGCAACTCTTCGATCTCGCACCGCGACGCAGCCCTTCGGTCGCGAACGACTCGATGTCCGACCGGGTCAGCGGCCACGGCGGACCCGGGAGCTCGTCGCTCGGCCGCATCGCGGGCGGCCGCGAGCACCAGCAGGGTGCCACCCGGCCTGACGAATCGGGTCTCGTGGGTCACCGCGGTCCGCCGCAGCCGCACCGGAAGGGCCTGGACCGTGTAGCTCTCGACCACGAGGTCGAAGTGCTGATGCCATTCGCCGGGTGGGTTCAGCAGGTCGGCGACGCGGAAGTCGACCGGAACGCTGGGAAACCGTCGCCGAGCGGCCCGCACCGCCTCCGCCGAGATGTCGAAGCCGATCACTCCCAAGCCCTGGCGGGCCAGGTACGCCGCGTCCTCGCCGAACCCGCTGCCCACCACCAGGGTCCGCTTCGCGGTCCCGCGACTCGTGGCGCTCGAGCCACTCGACCAGCAGCGGATGCGGTGCCGCCGCGGTCCCACGGGCACCACGGCCTGGCCCTTCGCCGCCTCGGCGTACAACTGGTCGAACCAACCCGTCGCATCGCCCTCGCTGATCGCCGGTGCTGAGATGCGGCGTACGTCTTCGTCCGGATCGCGCGGCTCCACACCCTCAGTCTGCCGCACGCCGTCGTCCGGCGCACGGGTCGTACATTGGCCCCGACCATGGCCTTGTTCCTCGATCTCAGCCTGCTGCGCACGCATCCGCCGTACCGGCGGCTGCTGATCGGCCTCGGCGTCTCCAACATCGGCACCCAGCTCACGGTGATGGCGGTCGGACTGCAGGTGTACTCGATCACCCGCTCGACCCTGTCGGTGGGCATCCTCGGCCTCTGTGCCCTGGTCCCCCTGGTCGTCCTCGGCCTGTACGGCGGCGCGCTGGTGGACGCGTACGACCGGCGCCGGGTGGCGCTCGCCTCGGCGATCGGACTGTGGCTGGTGACCATCCTGCTGGCGGTCCAGGCCTGGCTGCACGTGGACTCGGTGCTCGTGCTGTACGCGCTCGTCGCCGTGCAGTCCGCCGGCTTCGCGATCAACAATCCGGCCCGCTCGGCGATCATCCCCCGGCTCGTCGAGGCGGAACGGCTGCCGGCCGCCAACGTGCTGCAGACCATCGAGATGAACATCGCCTTCACCGGCGGGCCGCTGCTCGGTGCGGTGCTGGTCGCCGCCTGGGGCTACGGTGCGGCGTACACCGTCGATGCGATCTTGTTCAGCGCGTCGCTGTGGGCGTTGTGGCGGCTTCCTGATCTTCCTCCGGTGATCACCGACGGAGAGCAGTCCAGCATGCGCGGTCTCGTCCTCGGTGGTCGAGGGACTTCGATATCTGGCCACCCGGCCGAACGTCCGGATGACCTTCGTGGTGGATCTGATCGCGATGATCTTCGCCATGCCGCGGGTGCTGTTCCCGGCGGTCGGGGTGGTCTATCTCGGCGGCGGGGCGACCACCACCGGCCTGCTCACCGCGCGCCTTCGCCACCGGGGCGGTGCTGGCCGGGGTGTTCTCCGGCGGTCTGGTCCGCGTCCGGCGGCAGGCTCGGGTGATCGTGATCGCCATCGGTTGTTTCGGCGCTGTCGATCGCGGCGTTCGGAGCGGTGCTGGTCGGCACCGGTGGGCGTACCCCGACGCAGGTGATCATGGTCAGCCTGGTGCTCGCGATGATCTTCCTCGCGCTGGCCGGCGGCTCCGACTCGATCAGCGCGGTCTTCCGGCAGACCATCCTGCAGTCGGCGACCCCGGACCACATGCGCGGTCGGCTCCAGGGCGTCTTCATCGTGGTGGTGGCCGGCGGCCCCCGGCTCGGCGATCTGGTCCTGGGGGCCGAGTCGCACTGGATCGGCGAGGCCTGGACCGCCGTCATCGGCGGCCTGACCTGCGTCGTCCTGCTCACCCTGGTCGTCGCGGTGCAGCGCCGCTTCCTGGCCTACGACGCCCGCCACCCGGAGCCGTGAGCCGCCGGCAGCCGGCCGCTGTCGGTTTTGCACGGTACGTGCAAAACCGTCGCCTACCGTGGCAAATTCGTGCGGTAAGCGCCAGTTCACACGGACCGTGCAAAACCGACAGGGCGGAGCCGACGCCGAGGGCTCAGTGGCGGGCGAGTTCGGCCAGCGCCAGTTCGAGCTGGTCGAGGCCGCGGTCGAGTTGCTCCTCGGTGATCACGATCGGCGGGGCCAGCCGGATCGTGGATCCGTGGGTGTCCTTGGCCAGCACGCGTCGCCGGGCCAGCGCCTCGCACACGTCGCGACCGCTGCCGAGGCGTCGGATCGATGTCGACGCCCGCCCACAGTCCCCGGGACCGGACCGCGACGACTCCGCTGCCGATCATGGCATCGAGCCGGCGGCGCAGGTGCTGACCGAGGCGGGTGGCGCGCTCCTGGTACTCGCCGGTCTGCAGCAGTTCGCACCACCGCGAGTCCGACCGCGCAGGCGAGCGGATTGCCGCCGAACGTGCTGCCGTGCTGGCCGGGCTGCAGCACGCCGAGCACGTCATGATCGGCAACGACCGCCGACACGGGCACGATGCCGCCGCCGAGCGCCTTGCCGAGCAGGTAGACGTCGGCGACGACATCCTCGTGCTCGCAGGCCAGCGTGCGGCCGGTCCGCCCGAGCCCGGACTGGATCTCGTCGGCGATGAACAGCACCTGGTTGCGGGTGCAGAGCTCGCGGACCCCGGCCAGGTAGCCGGCCGGCGGGATCAGCACGCCCGCCTCACCCTGGATGGGCTCGATCAGCACCGCGACGACGTCGTCGGTGATCGCGTCGCGCAGCGCTTCGAGGTCGCCGTAGGGGACGCTGATGAAGCCGGGCGTGTACGGCCCGTAATGATCATGGGCGACCGGGTCGTCGGAGAAGCTGATGATCGTCGTGGTGCGGCCGTGGAAGTTCCCCTTGGCCACGATGATCTTCGCCTGACCGTCCGGCACGCCCTTGACCTCGTAGCCCCACTTGCGGGCGACCTTGATGCCGGACTCGACGGCCTCGGCCCCGGTGTTCATCGGCAGCACCATCTCCTTGCCGATCAAGGCCGACAGCCCCTCGGCGAACGGCGCGAGTCGATCATGGTGGAAGGCCCGCGAGGTCAGCGTCACCCGCTCCAGCTGCTCGCGCGCGGCCGCGAGCAGGACCGGGTGTCCGTGGCCGAAGTTGGTGGCCGAGTACGCCGCGAGGAAGTCGAGGTACTCCGCACCCTGGGTGTCGGTGAGCACGGCTCCGGAGCCGGAACTCACCACCACGTCGAGCGGATGGTAGTTGTGCGCGACATGCTCGTTCTCGGCTGCCAGCAGCTCGACGTCGCGGGTCGTGGTGTCGTCCATGATCATCATGATGGGTCTCCTCAGTGCGTCGAAGGTGAAGGCGTGCCGGTCGCGGATCTCCTGGGTGCAGCACTTGACGCTGCCGCCGCCCTTGAGCAACTCGCTCAGGTCGATCGAGGTCGGCCAGTAGCCGGCTGCGGCGATCGCTTCCCGCAGGTGTGAAGCGCCGGACGGGACGAAGACGTTCAGCCCGTCGCTGACGCAGTTCAGCCCCAGCGCGTACGCGTCGGCGGCGGTGGCGATGATCGCGTCGGGGAACAGCTCGGCCAGCAGCGCCTGGCTGTCCTCGCTGAAGGCGGCCGGGTAGTACGCGAGGTGATCGCAGGTGTCGTCGAGCACGGTCAGGGCCACGTCGAGGTGGTAGAACAGCGGATCGACCAGTTCGAGACTGATCACCTCGCGTCCGGTGAGCGCGGCCAGTTCCCGATGGGCCGCCGGCGTCGTGCGGAAGCCGTGGCCGGCCAGGATCCGCTGCGACAGCACGGCGAAATCGCCCTCGGCCTCGTTGACCGCCTCAGGTAGCCGGACCTCGCCGCCGCCGTAGAGGATGCCGTTGCGCCGGTGCCACGCCGTGTGCACGGCCGCCTCGGCGGTCCGCTGCGGGTTGGCGAAGCGGGCCTGCAGCACCCGTCCGTCGACGACGGTGGCGCCGTTCGCCGCGTAGACCATGTCCGGCAGGCCGTCGACGGGCTCGAGCAGATCGACCCGATGACCGGCCGCGCGGTAGGCCTCGACCAGGGACCACCACTGGCGAAGGGCGAGTCCCCGATCGACCCCCCGGGTCGGATCCATCCAGGGATTGATCGCGTAGCTGACGTCGAAATAGGTGGGCGGGCACATCAGATAGTGGCGCAGGCTCACGTTCCGGGCCGCGCGTCCCGGCCGGGAGATCACAGGTGTCGTCACTCTTCAAGAGTAAGGTGGGAGTCGCGCAACGACGATACGCGAACGCACGAAGATGAGGTAGAGTACATTGCGTCTTGACGACCTAGATCACAAGATTCTTGCGCATCTGTCCGAGAACGGCCGGGAGAGCTTCGCCACCCTCGGGCAGCGCATCGGCCTGTCGACCGCCGCGACCAAGCGACGGGTGGATCGACTGCGCCATGACGGGGTGATCCGCCGGTTCATCGCCGAGATCGAGCCGGCCGCGCTCGGCTGGACGATCGAGGCGTTCGTCGAGCTCTACTGCGAAGGCCGGGTGCCGCCGGATCGGATGCGCGACCTCGTCCGCACCATCCCGGAGGTGGTCGAGGCGTACACGGTGACCGGCGAATCCGACGGCATCCTCCGCGTCCGGGCCTCGGACACCGGGCACTTCGAAAAGGTTCTCGGGTTGATCCGCAACCATCCGGGCGTGACCCGTACCCGGTCGGCCCTGGTGCTGTCCCGCCTGTGACCAGGCGGCTCTCGCAGGCCGAAGCCGCTGGCACCGAACTTTTCCGCGCTCCGAATGCGTTAGGTTCAGGGAGATGTGCGCGACGAAGGGACGGTCTCCCCATGACTGATCCGACGGGGACTGCTCCGGCGGCGACCGAGCCACCGGCTGAGCCGATTCGTCGGATCCGCCTCACCGACTTCGCCGCGGCCAAGCGACAGCAGCAGCGCTGGGCGATGCTCACCAGCTACGACCAGTACACCGCCCAGCTCTTCGACGAGGCCGGCGTCTGGGCGCTGCTGGTCGGCGACTCGGCCGCCAACAACGTCTACGGCTACGAGAGCACCCTTCCGGTCACGGTCGACGAGCTGCTGCCGCTGGTCCGGGCGGTCGTCAAGTCGACCCGGCGGGCGTTCGTGATCGGAGACCTGCCGTTCGGCTCGTACGAGGACGGCCCCTCGCAGGCCTTGGAGACCTCCATCCGCTTCATGAAGGAGGGCGGCTGCCACGCGGTGAAGTTCGAGGGCGGCGTCCGGGTGGCCGACCAGATCCGCAAGGTGACCGACGCCGGCATCCCGGTGATGGGCCACATCGGCTTCACCCCGCAGAGCGAGCACCAGCTCGGGGGCTATCGGGTCCAGGGCCGCGGCGACGGGGCCAAGCGACTGCTGGAGGACGCGTACGCGGTGGCCGAGGCCGGCGCGTTCGGCGTGGTGATGGAGATGGTGCCCGGTGACCTCGCGCAGCGGGTCACCGCCGAGCTCGACATCCCGACGGTCGGGATCGGCGCCGGCCCCGACTGCGACGCCCAGGTGCTGGTCTGGCAGGACATGCTCGGCCTGCGACGCGGCAAGATGCCGCGCTTCGTCAAGCAGTACGCCAACCTGGCCCAGGTGATCGGCGAAGCGGCGAGCGCCTACGTCGAGGATGTGCGCATCGGCGCCTTCCCGACCGAACGACCACACCTTTGCCTCGACGGTCCCTCAGGCGCAGGCGTGAGGGTCGCCCGCAGCATCGGCGAGTACGCCGAGATCCGACGATCCCTCGACGCGGCCGGCCCGCGCCGGATCGCGTACGTGCCGACGATGGGCGCCCTGCACGCCGGCCATCGCTCGCTCCTCAGACTGGCCCGGAGCATCGGCGACGTGGTGGTGGTGAGCATCTTCGTCAATCCCCTCCAGTTCGGTCCGGACGAGGACTACGCCCGCTACCCGCGGAAGATCGACGACGACCTGCGCACCTGCGAGGCCGAAGGCGTCGACGTGGTGTTCGTGCCGAGTGTCGCTCGAGCTGTACCCGGCCGGCCGGCAGGTCACGGTGAACGCCGGGGCGCATCGGCGCCGTGCTCGAAGGGCGCTCCCGGCCCGGCCACTTCGACGGCGTGCTCACGGTGGTGCTGAAGCTGTTCAACATCCTGCGGCCCGACGTCGCCATCTTCGGCCAGAAGGATGCTCAGCAGTTGGCGTGCATCCAGCGGATGGTGATCGACCTCAACCTCCCGGTGGAGATCGTCGGCGCTCCGACCGTCCGTGAGTCCGACGGTCTCGCGGTGTCCAGCCGGAACGTCTTCCTCGGCGTCACCGGGCGGCAGATCGCGGCCGCCTTGTCCACCGCGCTCCACGAGGCGGCGCTCCGGTCCTGCGTGCCCGCGGCTCGGGCGGCGGCGATGGAGGTGCTCGACCGTGCGGCCCAGAGCACGGCCTTCGACCTGGACTACGCGACCCTGGTCAATCCGGTGACCTTCAGCGAGTTGCCGGACGACTACACCGGACCCGGCCTCTTCGTGGTCGCGGCCCGGGTCGGCAGCACCCGGCTGATCGACAACGCGTCGATGGTCTTCGCTCCGGTTGAGGCCGTCGCCGACTGCTGACCCCGGGCGGCAGGATGGGGCCATGGATCTCGACGATGCGGCGGCCGACCTGTATCAGATCTCGCCGGAGGAGTTCGTCGAACGGCGCAAGCAACTCGTCGCCGAGGCCCGGACAGCCGGCGACCGTGAGCTGGCCAAGCAGATCGGCCAACTGCGGCGGCCGACCCGCACCGCCTGGCTGGTCAACACCTTGGCCCACCGCCAGCCCGAGCAGGTGACGGAGCTGCTCGACCTCGGTGCCCAGCTGTCCGACGCCCAACGGCGGCTGGCCGGAGATGATCTTCGCCGGCTCTCCGCGCGGCGGCGCACGTTGATCGATGCGCTCTCCCGCCAGGCGGTCGAGATCGGCAACGAACTCGGCTATCGCGCACCGGACGGCACCTTTCAGGAGATCAGCCAGACCTTGCAGGCCGCCCTCGGTGATCATGATGTCGCCGCCCTGGTGCAGAAGGGCACCCTCACCCAGGCGATGGTGTACGGCGGCTTCGGTTCAGATGATCTTGCTGCCGCGCTCGCCGCATCGACCGCCGACCGCCAGCCCCAAGGCCGAACCGGATGCCGAACCCGGCTCCCCCGACCAAGATCAACAACCGGCTGAGGATCCCGCCGTTGCGGCCGAGCGCGACCGGCTCCGCGCCGCCGCCGAGGAGGCCCAGGCCGCCGCCGAGGAGGCGGAGCAGGCGGCCGAGCGGGCCACCGCGCACGCCGACGAGCTCGCTGATCGGGTCGAGTCGTTGCGCAGCGAGCTCCGAGAGGCCGAAGCCGCCGAGCGCGATGCGCGTGCCGAAGCGCGGTCGTCCCGGAAGCGCTACACGGAGCTTCGCCAGGCCGCGGCTCAGGCGGCCGCCGACGCGGCCGCGGCCCAGCCCTGATCCGATCGTCGAGCCGGGTGCCCGTGTCCAGCCGATCCGACCCCGGATGCTGATTCGTCTGCGACCATGACGCGTGGAGCCAGGTGGTTTCTCGATCTGAGGAGGGTGAATGGCTGATCAGTCCGGACGGCGCTGCGCGGTCGTCTACAACCCCACGAAGGTCTCCGACGGCTTCCGCGACACCCTGACCGAGCGTCTCGAGCCGGCCGGCTGGACGCGAGACGCTCTGGCTGGAGACCAGCGAGGACGATCCGGGCCGCAGCATGACCGCCGAGGCAGTCGCCGCGGGGGTCGACCGGGTGATCGCCGCCGGCGGTGACGGCACGGTGCGGATCGTGGCCGACGGCCTCGCCGGCACCGGCATCCTGATGGGCCTGGTGCCCGCCGGTACCGGAAACCTGCTCGCCCGCAACCTCGGCATCCCGTTGAAGGAGGCCCAGGCGATCGAGGTCGCACTCGGTGAGCGCACGCGGACCATCGACCTGATCAAGATCACCGTGGACGACCGCGAACCCGAGCATTTCGCCGTGATGGCCGGCATGGGCGTGGATGCGATGATCATGGACGAGACCAACCCCGACCTCAAGGCCAAGATCGGTTCGGCCGCGTACTTCATCGCTGCCGGCAAGGCGCTCGGCCGGCTGCCGATGGATCTCCGGATCAAGATCGACGATCACCACACCCACCATCGCCGGACCATGATCGCCCTGGTCGGCAACGTCAGCCAGCTGACCGGCAACATCACCCTGCTTCCCGGCGCCGCACCGGACGACGGCCTGCTGGACGTCTACGTCGCCTCGCCCCACCGCTTCACCCACTGGTTGCGGGTGCTGGTCCGGCTGATCACCAGGCGCCGGCAGCAAGGATGACCAGGTCGACCAGTGGCGGGGCAAGCGGGTCGAGGTGCGGCTGCGCCAGCCCGACAGCTACCAGCTGGACGGTGACGTGGTCGGGGAATGCCGCACGCTGATCGCCGAGATCCAACCGGGTGCGCTCACGGTGTGCGTCCCCGACACGACGGCGGGCTCCTGAACTGCAACCTTTTCGGGGCGCTCGGCCGAAGGCTGGGTGTTGCCATCCGCCCAGGTAGTCTCACCTCGACCGCAGGAGGTCGTCACCCATGTCCTTGACCGTGCTGGTCACCGGAGCATCCGGCTTCGTCGGATCCCACCTCGCCGCTGCGCTGGTCGAGAGCGGTCACCGGGTACGGGCGATGACCCGGCATCCCGACACGTACGACGGCGCCGGCGATCCGGTCCGCGGTGACGTGTCCGACCCGGCCAGCCTCGCCGTGGCGCTGGCCGGAGTGGACGCGGCCTACTACCTGGTGCACTCGCTCGACGACGACGACTTCGAGCGCAAGGACGCCGCGGCGGCGCGGATGTTCAGCGCGGCCGCCAACCAGGCCGGACTCGAGCGGATCATCTATCTGGGCGGGCTGGGCCGGGAAGATCAGGACCTGTCGGCCCATCTGCGCTCCCGCCGCGAGGTGGAGCGCCTGCTCGCCGCCGGCGACGTACCGGTGACCGTGCTGCGGGCCGCCATCGTGATCGGGCACGGCGGGATCTCCTGGGAGATCACCCGCCAGCTGGTCGATCACCTGCCGGCCATGGTGGTGCCGCACTGGGCCACCACGAAGACCCAGCCGATCGCGCTCGACGACGTCGTCCGCTATCTGGTCGGCGTGCTGGAGCCCGCCGAGGCGAGGGGCCGGACCTACGACGTCGGCGGTCCGGAGGTGCTGACCTACGCCGAGATGATGCAGCGGGTCTCCCGGATCACCAAGGGGCACTCGCTGCCGATGCTCGCGGTGCCGCTGTTGACCCCGCGGCTGTCCTCGCACTGGCTCTCGTTGGTCACCGACGTCGACACCGCGACCGCCCGCAACCTGGTCGACTCGATGAGCAACGAGGTGGTGGCCGAGGACGACTCGATCCGCGACCTGGTCCCCGGCCGGCTGATGAGCTACGACGAGGCGGTACGGCAGGCCCTTCGAGCAGCGCGCCCAGGCCACCGCTGACGAGATGACTGATCGACCCGACGAGACCGCGACCGGGCGGCGGGCGCGGTTGATCGGCCGGGCGGCCGGGCTGGTCCGGCCGGTCTTGATCGACAAGGTCGAACGCGATCACCGGCAGTCCGATGCGGCGTTCCTGCGCCGCCGGATCGTGGTCGCCGCGACGTTGGTCGTCGGCGCCACCCTGCTCGGCCTCTCCTTCTCCACCAGGCAAGGAGATCCCGCGTTCTATCCGCTGACCTTCGGGCTCGCGGCGACCTGGGCGATCGGCAGCGTGGCGTCCGGCCCGCTGCATCTCGGGCACATCTCGTTTCACGGGGACCTGCGCCGGCCGATCATCACGCCGATCATCGTCGGGCTGCTGCTGGCGGCGATCTTCGCGGTCGGCGCGCCTGATCTTCCGGATGATCCCCGCCCTCGCCAGCCTCACCGAGGACGTGCTCGGCTATGCGCGAGCGAACAACCTGGCCGTGGTGTTCGTGATCACCCTGGTGAACGGCATCGCCGAGGAACTCTTCTTCCGCGGTGCCCTCTTCGCCGCGATCGGCGTCCGGCATCCCGTGTTGATCTCGACGGTGATCTACACCCTCGCCACCGTGGCCGGCGGCAATCCGGTGCTGGTCTTCGCCGCGGCGGTGCTGGGCACGGTCGTCGGACTGCAGCGTCGCGCCGGCGGCGGGGTGCTGGCGCCGATCCTGACCCACATCACCTGGTCGTCGGCCATGCTGTTCGCGCTGCCACCGATCTTCGGCGGCGGCGTCTGAGCTTGCGTCGCGATCAGGCGGCGGGCGGAGGCCCGTCGTAGCGGTTCTCCTGGACGTGCTTGGTGCGGCCGCGCTGCTGCTGCATGACCAGCGCGGCGATCAGCGCGATCACGCCGGCCACGATCAAGATGATGCCCAGCGTGTCGTCGGAGACGAACGGCAGGTTGACGTTCAGCGCGAAGACCAAGATGGCGCCGATCACGATGAGGACAATTCCGAGGCCGATTCCCATGTGTACACAGTAAACGCGATTCGACCCGGTGATGCGCCGCGCGGCAAACTCGCGATCCGCAGCCTCAGCGCATCAACTGGCCTTCTTCTTCGCCGCGCTCTTCTTGCCGGGAGCCTTCTTGGCCGCGGTCTTCTTCGCGGCAGTCTTCTTGGCGGGCGCCTTCTTGGCCGTTGCCTTCTTGGCCGAGGCCTTCTTCGCCGACTCGCGACCCGCTCCGGCTCGCGCGGTTGCGCTCGACGCTCTGCCGCAGCGCCTCCATCAGGTCGATCACCTCCGCGTCCTCGGCCTCCTCGCCCTCCTCGCCGAAGGTGGCCGCCGTGTCCAGGGCCTCGCCCTGTTCCAACTTGGCCGCGATCAAGGTCCGCAACTGCTCTTGGTACTCGTCGCTGAACTTGTCCGGGTCGAAGTCGCCCGACATGTTGTCCACCAGCGAGGACGCCATCTTCAGCTCCTGCGCGGAGACGCGGACGTCGGCGTCCAGGCTCGCGAAGTCGGCCTCCCGCACCTCGTCGTCCCACAGCAGCGACTGCAACATCAACACCTTGTCCCGGGGTCGGAGCGCGCCCAGCCGGGTCTTCTGCCGCAGCGAGAACTGGACGATCGCGGTCCGGTCGGTCTCCTCCAGCGTCCGGCGCAGCAGCGCGTACGCCTTGACGGCGGACTTCTCCGGCTCGAGGAAGTAGCTGCGGTCGAACATGATCGGGTCGATCTGCTCCGACGGCACGAACTCGACGACCTCGATCTCCTTGCTGCGCTCCTCCGGGCAGCGACTTCAGGTCGTCCTCGGTCAGCACGATCGTGGTCTTGCCTTCCGCGTACGCCTTGTCGATGTGCTCGTACTCGACCACCTTGCCGCAGATCTCGCAGCGTCGCTGGTAGCGGATCCGCCCCCCGTCGGCGTCGTGCACCTGATGCAGGCTGATGTCGTGGTCCTCGGTCGCGCTGTAGACCTTGATCGGCACGTTGACCAGGCCGAAGGTGATCGCGCCCTTCCAGATAGCCCTCATGGAGTCTTTCTACGCTGCTCGCTCAGCACGCTCCACCCCGCCTGGTCGCAGCGACCATACTGGCCCCATGGCGAAGGCTGGACGGGACCAGGTGGTCGAGGTCGACGGACGGACGATCAAGCTCACCAACCTCGACAAGGTCCTCTATCCGCAGACCGGCACCACCAAGGCCGACGTCATCTCCTACTACGCCCAGGTCGGCCCGACGCTGCTGCCGCACGTCTACGAACGGCCGGCGACCCGCAAGCGCTGGCCGGACGGGGTCGGCACCGGCGACAAGAAGCCCGACCGTCTTCTTCAACAAGGATCTGGCCGCCGGGACGCCGGACTGGGTGGCCCGGCACAAGATCGCCCACAAGGATCACGACAACTACTACCCGGTGATCAACGATCTGGCCACGCTGACCTGGCTGGCTCAGCTGGCCTCGCTGGAGATCCACGTGCCGCAGTGGCGCTTCGGCCACAACGGCCAGCCGCGCAACCCCGACCGGCTCGTTCTCGATCTTGATCCGGGCCCGGGCGTCAGCCTGGCCGACTGTGCTGAGATCGCCTTGCTGGTCAGGGACATCCTGCGCGACATCGGGCACGATCCGGTGCCGGTGACCAGCGGCAGCAAGGGCATCCACCTGTACGCGCCGCTGGACGGTTCGCAGTCGACCGAGGACGCGACGCGCGGTCGCCCTCGAGCTGGCCCGGGCGCTGGAGGCGGATCATCCCGACCGGGTGATCAGCAGCATGAAGCGCTCCGAACGCGACGGCAAGGTCTTCATCGACTGGAGCCAGAACAACGGCGCCAAGACCACCGTCGCGCCGTACTCGCTGCGCGGTCGTGATCATCCCTACGTCGCCGCGCCGCGCACCTGGGACGAGCTCGAGTCAGCCGATCTGCACCAGCTGACCTACGAGGAGGTGCTCGACCGGATCGCCGACGGGTGATCCGCTGGCTCCGATGGGCGACCCCGAGGCGCTCGGGCGGCTCGGACCGGGACCGGCTCGCCCAGTACCGCAGCATGCGCGATGCGGCCAAGACGCCGGAGCCGGTGCCGACCTCCCGCGCCCGCGATGATCGGACCGATGATGATCAAGAGGGCTTCACGCTTCGTCATCCAGGAGCACCACGCCCGCCGGCTGCACTACGACTTCCGGCTGGAACGGGACGGAGTGCTGGTCAGCTGGGCCGTGCCCGAAGGCACCGCCGACCGATCCGGAGGTCAACCATCTGGCCGTCCAGACCGAAGATCATCCGCTGGAGTACGCCACCTTCGAGGGCACCATCCCGAAGGGCGAGTACGGCGGCGGCGAGGTGCGGATCTGGGACTCGGGTACCTACGAGCTGCACAAGTGGCGCGACGGCAAGGAGGTGATCGTCACCCTGTTCGGTCAGCCCGGACGGCGGGCTGGGCGGCGTCCGCAAGTTCGCCCTGATCCACACCGGCAGCGGCGACTCCCAGCCGCAGAAGAACTGGCTGATGCACCTGATGAAGCCCGACCCGGCCAGCGCCCAGCCGCCGCCGCCGCGCGCGAGCCGAGCCGATGGACCGGTCGAGTTCCCCGAACACGTCGACCGATGCTGGCCACCCTGACCGATGCGGAGCACTTCGGCGACCAGGACGGCTGGGCCTTCGAGATGAAGTGGGACGGCGTACGCACGATCGCCTACCTGGCCGGCGGCCGGGTGCAGCTGCTCAGCCGGAAGGGCCGAGACGACACCGCGGCGTACTTCGACGTGGTGGATGATCTGGCCGCGATCGACGCCGAGACGGCCATCCTCGACGGCGAGGTCGTGGTCGCCGACCCCTCGGGACGACCGGACTTCGGCCTGCTGCAGAACCGGATCAACCTGACCAAGCCGGCCGACATCGAACGGGCGGCCAAGACCTGGCCGGCCCAGCTGATGCTGTTCGACCTGCTCGAGCTCAACGGCCAGTCGATGATCAAGAAGCCGTACGAGGAGCGTCGCGCCGCCCTCGAGGAGCTGGTCCAGCCGGGCAAGGGCTCGCGGGTCCAGGTGCCGCCGATCTTCGACGGCGACCTCGATGCGGCGAAGCGAGACCAGCGAGGCGCTGCGGCTGGAAGGCGTGGTGGCCAAGAGGCGCAGCTCGATCTACCAACCGGGCCGCCGGTCCCAGACCTGGCTCAAGATCAAGAACCACATGGCGCAGGAGGTGGTCATCGGCGGCTGGCGGCCGGGACAGGGCCGACGCGACGGCGGCGTCGGCTCGCTGCTGATGGGCGTACCGACCGCCGAACGGGCTGCGCTACGTCGGCCGGGTCGGCTCGGGCTTCAACGACCGCCAGCTCGACGAGATCGGCGCGAAGCTGGAGAAGCTGGCCCGCAAGACCAGCCCGCTGATCGACGTGCCCCGCGAGGACGCCCGCGACGCGCACTGGGTCACGCCGTCCCTGGTCGGCGAGGTGACCTACGGCGAGCTCACCGGCCCGGGCCGCCTCCGGCACCCGGTCTGGCGCGGGCTGCGCCCCGACAAGTCCCCCGCCGACGTCGTCTGGGAACACCCGACCTGACGCAGCCTGAGCTGCAGGCCTCGAGTCGACTCGTCGACGAGGCCAGGGTGAGGCCGCGATGGGCCGCGAGCCGCTCGGCTTCGGCCTCGATCCGACTGCGGACCGCCTTGCTCACCTTGTCCCACAGGTCGAGCCGCAGGGTGAAGGTCGTGCCCGTCGCCTTGGGCCGCCAGGTGCCGATGATCTCGACGCCGGACAGCACCGCACCGGGCCGGCCGATGACCGGCCAGAGCGCCTTGTGCCGGCTCTTGTCCGGCACGAGCAGCGCGCGGTCCCGGCCTTGCAGAAACAGGTCGTGGCTGCCCAGCAGCCGGAGCAGGTCCGGGTCAGGATCGTCCGGCGACCGCCTCCCCGAGCCGCCAGCTCCGGTCGCCGTCCACGGTCGACCTCGACCGCGTCCTCGGGCCAGTGCGCCTTGATCTCGGCCACCGGCGCGTCGAGGAAGGCGGCGACGTCGTTCGGCGTGGCCGGTCCGAGGAAGCGCAGATAGTTGCGGATCGGCTGCAGGTGCTCCGGGGCGGCGAGCGGGTCGTCGGCCGGCCCCGCCTTCCGCCGCGGCCACCCGGGATGCGCCGCAGCACCGGCGGCGAGGTCCCCGGCTCGAGCTCCAGTCCGGCGTACAGCGCGCCGAGCCGGAACGGCTGTTCCCACGGATGGACGGCCTGGCAGGGCACGCAGTAGCGCAGGTAGGGCTCGCTCGAGCGCCGCCGTCAGCCTGGTCGACACCTCGCCCTTGACCATCGGCTTGGTGACGATGCGCCGCATCTGGCTCGCCACCTCGGCCAGCCCGTCGCGGGCGGCGATGCCCGCTTCCTGCAGCGGCTTGTCCGCTCCGATGATCCGCTTCCCGGCGTCCTTGTCGGAGAACGGCGAGGTCGCCACGAGCACGTCGGGCAGCTCGGATCGCCGGTAGTAGTGCGGCGCGCCGCGCAGGGTCCAGGCCAGCGCGATGTCGGGGTCCGCCTCCAGCTGAGCCGCGCTGCGCACCGGCACACCGCGGTTGGCCAGCGCCCAGCTCGCGCCGTCCCGGCCGGTGTCCTGGATCCCGAAGTCGAAGATCGCCGCATCAGTGATCGCCCGCTTCGACTCGGCAGCGATCGAGTTGCTGAGCGAGCGATCCGGTAGGCCATCACGTCGGTCCGCTTCATCTCGGTAACACTGGCACATGGTTCCGACACTCGGCCTGGCCTACGTCCCCACCCTGCCGCCGGAGCGGCTCCGAGTCGGTCGCCCGCGCGGTCGAGGAGGCCGGTCTCGACGAGTTGTGGGTCTGGGAGGACTGCTTCAAGGAGAGCGCCATCGCCTCGGCCACGGCAGCGCTGGCCTGGACGTCGCGGCTCACCGTCGGGATCGGCCTGATGCCGGCCCCGCTCCGCAACGTGGCGGTCTGCGCGATGGAGGTCGCCATGCTCGCCCGGATGTTTCCCGGGCGGCTGATCGCCGGCGTCGGTCACGGCGTCCAGGACTGGATGGGTCAGGTCGGCGCCAAGGTCGCGTCACCGCTGACCCTGCTGGAGGAGTACGCCGGCGGCGCTGCGCCGGCTGCTCGGCGGCGAGCGGGTCAGCGTCGCCGGCCGCTACGTGACCCTCGACGGTGTCGCGCTGGACTGGCCGCCCGACACCGTCCCGCCGCTGATGCTGGGTGGCGCGGGCCCGAAGTCGATCAGCCTGGCCGCGCGGCTGGGCGACGGCAACCTGCTCACCAACGCCCTGACCGACGACGAGCTGCGGTCGACGGCCGAGTTGGTCGCCCAGGAGCGCGGCGCCGGTCACCCGATCGTCGCCACCCAGATCGCCGCCACCGGAGCGGGCGCGGCCGAACGGCTCGCCGCCGAGATCCCGCGCTGGGGAAGGCCGGCCGACCTCGGCATCGGCGTCGCCGGGGATGCCGAGACCATCGCCGACTCCATCCGGCGGCTGGCCGAGCTGGGCGCCACCTCGGTCGTGGTCCAGCCGACCGAGGACGAGCCGGATCTCGACGGCTTCATCCGTTTCCTCGGGGCCGAGGTCAAACCGCTCCTTCATCGCTGACCGGCCGCGTGACCGGCTCCGACTCGAGAGAGACTCAAGCTACCGACAAATTTTTTTTTCATCAATTCTCTCAACACTGTTGACAAATTTTTTTGTCGGTAGCACGCTGGAGGACATGAAGAGTGTTGCCGTGATCGACGACCCGGCCGCCGCAGAGGCCAGCCTGGATCCCATCCGTACCCGGTTGCTGGCCGAGCTGACCGAGCCGCGATCGGCCACCATGCTGGCCGCCGCCATCGGGCTGCCCCGCCAGCAGGTCAACTACCACCTCAAGACGCTCGAGCGTCATGGACTGGCCGAGCTCGTCGAGGAACGACGCAAGGGCAATGTGAACGAAAAGCTCTTCCAGGCAACGGCTTTCGCGTACGTGATCTCACCGCTGGCCCTCGGCGCGATCGCCCCGGACCCCGATCGAGACATCGACGAATGGTCGGCCCGCTGGTTGCTCGCCCTCGGCGCCCGGCTGGTCCAGGAGGTGGGCCAGTTGATCACCAGTGCGACGAAAGCCAAGCAGAAGCTGGCCACGTTCGGCGTCGACACCGAGGTCACCTTCGCCACCGCCGCCGACCGGGCCGCGTTCGCCGCCGAGCTGACCGAGACCATCGCCCGGCTCGTCGCTGACTATCACCGTCCCAACTCCGCGCGGGGCCGGCGGCACCGACTCATCGTCGCGGTGCATCCCAGCATCACCAAGAAATCCGACCAGACCACCGAAGGGAAATGATCATGAACCACCGATTCGACATCCACCGCACCGTCGAGCTGCCGGCAACCCCCGAACAGATCTGGCAGGCCGTCGCGACCGGATCCGGCCACCAGGCCTGGCTGTTCCCCAGTGGTGGCGACACGCCCAGCGCCGCCGGCGACACGATCATGGGCCACCGGGTCGAGGTCTTCGATCCGCCCCGGCACTTCCGGGCGCACCTCGAAGGCGAGAACGGCTTCTTCAACACCCTGGAGTACCTCATCGAGGGCCGCGACGGCGGCACCACGGTGCTGCGCTACATGCACAGCGGCGTCCTCGTCGAGGACTGGGAGAACCAGTACGACGCGGCCGACAAGCACACCGACTTCTACCTGCACACCCTCGGCCAGTACCTGGAGCATTTCGCCGGCCGGGAGGCGACCTACATCGGAGCCGAGGGGCCGGCCGCCTCGAACGCCCCGGAGGCCTTCGACGCCCTCCAGCGGCAACTCGGGATCGAGCACGCCGCCGAAGGAGAGGCCGTCACGGTGCAGATTCCCGGCATCGAACCGATCGAGGGCGTCATCGACTACCGGCGACCGGCGTTCCTCGGCATCCGGAGCTCCGACGGGCTCTACCGATTCTTCGGCCGCAACGCCTTCGGCCTGCCGATCGGGCTCGGCCATCACCTGTTCAGCGCCGTCGATGCCGAAGCGCAGCAGCGGGCCTGGACGGACTGGCTGAACGGCGTGTTCGCCGTTGCCTGACCCGGACACCGCAGCGCTGGTGGCCCGGCTCCGGGCCGCCGGTTGCGTGTTCGCCGAGGACGAGGCGGCGCTGCTGATCGCCGCCGCATCGTCCGCCGCCGACCTCGAACGACTGGTACGCCAGCGGGTATCCGGCCATCCGCTGGAACAGGTCCTGGGCTGGGCCGAGTTCTGTGGCCTGCGCATCGTCGTCGAGCCGGGAGTCTTCGTGCCGCGGCGCCGGACGGAGTTCCTGGTCGACCAGGCCGTGGCGCTGGCCGGGCCGCATCCGGTCGTCGTCGATCTGTGCTGCGGCTCGGGAGCGGTCGGTGCCGCGCTCGTCGACCGGCTGGACGACATCGAACTCTGGGCCGGCGACATCGACCCGGCCGCCGTGCACTGCGCCCGCCGCAACCTGCCGCACGCGCAGGTCTACGAGGGCGACCTGTACACCGGCGCTGCCCACCGCCCTGGCCGGCCGCGTCGACCTGTTGGTGGTCAACGCCCCGTACGTGCCGACCGACGCCATCCGGTTGATGCCGCCCGAGGCCCGCGACTACGAGCCGGCCGTGGCCCTCGACGGCGGGCCGGACGGGATGGACATCCACCGCCGGGTGGCCGCCGAGGCGCCCACCTGGCTCAGACCGGGCGGGCACCTGCTGATCGAGACCAGCGAGCGGCAGGCCCCGCACGTCGCCGCGATCTTCACCGCCAACGGGCTGCACGCCCGGGTCGCCCGCTCCGAGGACCTGGATGCCACCGTGGCCATCGGGCGCAAGGACTGACTCAGGATCGGATCGGCGGCTGGGTCTTGGCCCGGACCTCGTCCTCGGTCACGCCCGGCGCCAGCTCGACCAGGATCAGACCCTCGGCGGTGACGTCGAGCACCGCGAGGTCGGTGATGATCCGCTGCACCACACCACGCCCGGTGTAGGGCAGTGAGCACTCGTCGACGATCTTGTACGAGCCGTCCTTGGCCACGTGCTCCATCAACACGATCACCCGCTTGGCGCCGTGGACCAGGTCCATCGCACCGCCCATGCCCTTGATCATCTTTCCCGGAATCGTCCAGTTCGCGATGTCACCGCCGCGCCGAGACCTGCATCGCGCCCAGGATCGCCGCGTCGATCTTGCCGCCCCGGATCATCCCGAACGACGTCGCCGAGTCGAAGATCGACGCCCCCCGGCGCAGCGTGACCGTCTCCTTCCCGGCGTTGATCAGATCCGGGTCTTCGTCGCCCTCGTACGGATACGGGCCGACCCCCAGCAGCCCGTTCTCCGACTGCAACACCAGTTCGACCCCGTCGGCGACATAGTTCGGCACCATCGTCGGCAGCCCGATCCCGAGATTCACGTACGAGCCGTCCTCGAGTTCCGCGGCGGCCCGGGCCGCCATCTCCTCCCGCGTCCAGCTCATGGCCGGCTCCGCACCGTGACCCGCTCGATCCGCTTCTCCCGCGCCTGTTCCGGGGTCAACGGCACCACCCGATGCACGTACACCCCGGGCGTGTGGACCTGGTTCGGATCAAGATCACCGGGCTCCACCAGCTCCTCCACCTCGGCCAGCGTGATCCTCCCGGCCATCGCCGCCAACGGGTTGAAGTTCCGCGCCGACTCCCGATAGATCAGGTTCCCGTGACGGTCGCCCTTCCAGGCCCGGACCAGCCCGAAGTCGCAGATGATCGCCCGCTCCAGCACGAACGTCTTCTCCCCCTCGGCCGTCGCGAACACCCGGGTCTCCTTGGCCGGGGACGAGACCGACACCTGGCCATCCGCCGCGTACCGCCACGGCAACCCGCCCTCGGCGACCTGGGTGCCGACCCCGGTCGCGGTGAAGAAGGCCGGGATGCCCGATCCGCCCGCCCGCAGCCGCTCGGCCAAGGTGCCCTGCGGGGTCAGCTCCACCTCCAGCTCGCCGGACAGGTACTGCCGGGCGAACTCCTTGTTCTCGCCCACGTACGAGGACACCATCCGGCGGATCTGCCGGGTCGCCAGCAGCTGTCCCAACCCCCAGTCGTCGACCCCGCAGTTGTTCGACACCACCTCGAGGTCACCGGCGCCGGACTCCAGCAGCGCCTTGATCAACACGCTGGGGATGCCGCACAGACCGAATCCGCCGACCGCGAGCGACGAGCCCGATGCGATGTCGGCGACCGCCTCCGAAGCTCGAGTGACGACCTTGTCCATCCCGACTCCTTCTGCTCAGATCCCTCAACCTACGCCGAGGGCGGTGGCCATGCTGGGGGCGAGCGGCAGCCGCGGGATCACGGTGGCCTGCACGGCGTGGTAGAGATCGGGTTTGCCCGGCCAGACCGTGCCGATGACCCGATTCTGGGCATCGAGCTGGTGATGCCACGAACCGAGCTCCCGATCGAACAGATACTCCTCCGCGTACGCCCACCAGACGCCGGCCAGCTCGGCGAACCGGCGCTCGCCGGTCCGTGCGTGCAGGGCGGCGGCCGCGGCGATGGCCTCGGCGACCACCCAGTGCATCCGGTCCCGGACCACCGGCCGCCCGTCCCAGTCGGTGGTGTAGACGAAGCCGTCGGCACCGTCGACCGCCCAGCCATCGGCGACGGCCCGATCGAACAGGGCGATGGCGGACGGCCGCAGCCACACCGGCGCCTGCAGGCCGAGCGACGCCTCCAGGTGCAGCAGCAGCCGGGACCACTCCAGGCCGTGACCGACCGTCGCCCCGAACGGCTGGAACGGGTCGTCCGGCCGGTCCCGGTTGTGGTCGAGCAGCGGCCGCCACTGGGGGTCGAAGTGTTCCGGGATGCGCCAGTGCTGCGGCTCGGCGAACTGGGTGACGACCCGCTGCGCGATCCCGAAGGCGCGATGCCGCAGGGCTTGATCATCGAGCACGTCGGCCGCGGCCAGCAGCGCCTCGACGGCGTGCATGTTGCCGTTCACTCCGCGGTAGGGACTCAGCTCGGTGAAGTCACGGTTCCAGGCGTCGGCGAACATCTCGGCCTCCGGCGTCGAAGAACTTCGACGTCCCAGACCTCGAGCGCCTCATCGAGCAGTTCCCGGGCTCCCGGGATGTCCGCCACCACGGCCGAGGAGGCCGCGAGCACGACGAAGGCATGGGTGTAGCAGGCCTTCTCGTCGGGCGATCCGCCGTCGGCATCGACGCTGGTGAACCAGCCACCGGCCTGGCGATCGCGGAGCCGCCCGGTCAGCCCGGCGAACGCCTGCTCGGCCAGCTGGCGGTCGTCCGGACGCCCGAGCAGGTGACCGACGACGTACACGTGGACCATCCGGGCGGTGATCCAGGTGAAGACCGGCCGCGTGAGATCCGGTTCGCCACGTTCGTCCAGCCATCCGGCGCCGCCCAGCGGATGCAGCAGGTGCCGGCCGAAATCCAGCAGCCGGGCGCATTCCTCGGCCAGCTCCGCCGGCGGCACACCATGATCATCTTGGCTCACCCTGCTCAGCGTAGCGGGGCGCGGAGCAGCGTCTGATCCGTCATGGTGTCCCGGATCTCCACCTGGGAGATCTGGGACACCCGGAGGTCGGTGCTTCCCGCTCGGCCGCATCACCTTGTTGGGCTTGGCCGGCCACTTCTTGATGAACTCGGCCTGGCCGGAGCGGTCGACCACGAAGATCGAATACTCCGCGTACGCCCCGCCCGGCTGCGTCTCGCTGGCCTCGCCGTACTGGCATTCGACGGCGATGTCCGTGCCGCCCTTGATCGGAACGACATCGACCACGGCCGTGATCGCCGACGGCACGACCGGCACGAAGGCCAGCCGCTGGGGGCCCCGGGGGCCGACCGGGAGCAGTCCGGAGCCGACACCGATCCCGACCAGGATCACCATCACCGCCGCTGCCGCGGCGACGATCGCACCGATCGTCCGGCGGCGACGGTTCCGCGCCTTGATGATCACCTTCGGCAGCAACGACGCCGGCGGCGAGTCGGCCCCGGGTTCGCCCGGAACCGCAGCCAGCACCTCGGCGTCCTCCGGTACCACCTGGGCCAGCAGCCCGGGCAGGCCGGCGACCTCGGAGATCGCGGCCTGGCAGGCGGGGCAACCGGCCAGGTGCTCTTCGTATTCGCGGCGCTCGGCCGGAGAGAGCGCGCCCAGCACGTAGGCGGCATCCCACTGCACATACTCATCGGGAACTGCGTTCACGGCCGGGTCACTCCTTTCTCCTGCAAGATCAACTTCAGACTGCGCAATCCGTAGTGCAGCCGCGACTTGACGGTGCCTTCCGGTATTCGGAGCCGACTCGAGATGTCGGCCACCGAACGGCCCTCGTAGTAGGCGGAGACGATCACCGCCCGGTGCTCGACGGACAGGCTGCTGAGCGCATCGGCGATCAGCCAGCGATCGAGCACCACGCTGGTCGCATCTCCCTCGCTCTGCTCGAGCGGATCCTCGGTCCGCTGTTCATGTCGGGACGCCGCGCTGCGCCACCGGTCGATGATCACGTTCCGGGAGGCGGTGAACAGCCAGGCGCGCGCGGGACCGTCGTCTCGACCGATCAGGCCGGGGTCCTTCCACGCCTTGAGCAGCACCTCTTGGACCACGTCCTCGGCGACCTGGCGGTCATGGGTCAGCCGCATGGCGAAACGCCACAACTCCGCAGCGTGCCTATCGTGCAACTGCTGCAGTGCGGCTTCCCGCTGATCCCGCCACCCACCTGCCTCCTCCCCGGTCGATGCGCCACCCGCTGGTTGCAGACGTTACCGGCCGCGGCGGCGGTTCATCGATCGAGCCGAGCAGCCGCGCGGCTGGCGAGCCGCGCAGCGGTCAGCGTGGGCGATCAGGGTGCGGTGACGGTCAACTGGTCGAACAGGACCGTGATCGGTGCGTTGGTGGCCGCGCCGGACAGGTAGGAGCCGAGACCCGACCGAACCGGCTGCCTGCAGGCCGGCGGTCGTGTCGGTGCCGAGCGCTGCCAGGCGGCGGGCTCGACGGTGCCGACCTTCCAGACCTTGGCCCGGACGTCGTCGTCGGCGCGATCCCAGTCGCCTGCACCCGGACGTTCAGCTGATCCCCGACCGCGTAGGTGAGCCCGGAGATCGTGGTGGCCGCCTGGATCGCTGATCTCGGCGCTGGCCGAGTTCAGCGGGACAGTTCCAGCGCTGACTCGCCGACGCGCTGTCCGACCTCGGATCTTGGCGCAGTACGAGCCCTGGCCGGTGACCCGTCGGCCGTAGGGGTGACAGGTAGATGCCGCCGCCGGTCGCCGGCTTGTCCAAGCCGAAGGTCACGCAGTGTCGGTGGCCGGGGCCGAGACGCCGGTCAAGGTAGCGCCGCGCCGGCGCCGGCTGGCGATCCGGATCGCCGCCCATCCCGTTGGCGACGGTGAAGTTGCGTCGCCGCGCCGGTCACCGTCCACGCTCCGCCGGTGGGCGCGCTGCCCCAGCCCGTTGCGACGCGTGCGCGAGTGAACTGGTCGGAGGCGTACGCCGGTCGCCGGCGGGCTGGTGGGCGCGACGTTCTTGGTGGTCCGCCCCGGTGGCTCCGGCGTTATCGGTCACGGTCAGGCGTGACCGTGTAGCTTCCGGCCGGTCGCGTAGGCGTGCGACGGCGTGACCCCGGTACCGGTCGTCCCGTCGCCGAAGTCCCAGGCGTAGCCGGCGATCGTGCCGTCGGAGTCGGTCGACGCGCCCGCGTTGAACGAGCAGGTCAGATTGGTGCAGCCGGCGGTGAACGAGGCGACCGGCGGCACGTTGGCGGGCTGTTGACCGCGGTGATGGTGAACGAGTCGGTGAAGGTGCCGCCCGAGGCTCGGACGAAGGACGCCTGCAGCGTGTCGTCGGTCGCGTTGACGTCGAGCACTCCGAAGGTCGAGTTCTTGTTGAGCCCGCTGGTCGCGGCGAAGTAGTCGGCCTCGGGGTCAGCTGCTGTTCACGTCGTACGCGGTCTGGCCGCCGGTGCCGACCACCATGGCCACGCTGCCCGCACCCTGGGTGAAGGTCGAGTCGGTGTCGACGACGCAGGCGGCGTTGTAGACGTTCGGGCGTCAGGGTCGTGCACCCGGCGCCGAGCCGAGCTGGTGGCTGCGCTGGTAGTTGTGCTCGTGGCCGCTCAGGATCAGGTCGACCTTCTTGCTCAGCAGGAGGTTGAACAGATCGGACCCGGGGTCGCAGTCGTAGTGCCCGACGGTGAGGCACGGCTTGTGCATGCCGACGACCACCCACGGAATCGACGCCGTGCGGGCTCCGTCGATCGCCTGTTCGGTCCACAGGTAGCGCTGCGACCCGGCGGTGTAAGACCAGTAGCCGTCCGGGTAGGTCAGACGCGGGGAGATCATGATGAACCGGACGATCGGGTTCTCGGCCGGGACGTCGACGTAGTACTGGCGGCCGTAGGTGCCGACCGCGCCGGGAAGCTGGTTGGGCAGGCAGGGCGAGAAGTCGTTGATGTTGCCGTTGAGGCCGTTGCTCTCGTGGTTGCCCGAGACGATTCGAACGGATAGCCGGCGCCGACCCGGTCGGTGACGAAGTCGCACCAGGTCTCCTCCTGACCGGTGGCCCCGTAGGACAGGTCGCCGAGCGCCAGGGTGAAGTCGCTGTCGGTCGCGTCGATGGCGTTCAGCACCGCGTTCGCGTTGCCCGAGGACGAGAAGTCGCCGGCGGCGGTGAAGTGCACCTGGCCAGGCTGCGGCGCGGCCGACACACTCGTGCCGAGCAATAGCAGGAATAACGCAAGAACCAGGGCATGCAGGCCCACCCGACGCCTCATGCTGTGAGGGTAAACCACTTTCGGTGACCCCGCTGGTCGCGCAGGATACCCGCGGTCGCGGCCGATCGCCGAGCTATCCCCGGACGCTCGGCTTGTTCGACTTGTGGGTGTGCGGCGTCACCGGATGATCGCCAGGACACAGCACCAGCAGCGACCGGCCCTCGATGCGGCTCCAGCGTGACGGCGAAGCTGTGCAGGTCATCCACCTCACCGACCTCTTCGTCGGTGAACATGTCGACCAGCACGCTGCCCGGCACCAGGGCCTCGGAGATCACGCTGCCGTGGATCGGCGCCGCGGAGAAGTTCAGCACGGTCACCTGCTCGGCGTCGCTGAGCTGGTGGACCATCACCAGCATGGCCTTGTTGGACACGGTCGGCACGTCGAGCTGGACGCTGGTGGCGATGCCGTATCGCTTGCGCACCGCCAAGATGTCGGCCAGCCGCCGGGCGAAGGAGCTGGGATCCGCGAGCTGGGCGGGCAGCGTCCCGTAGAGGCTGGTCCCGCGCGGCATCTTCATCAGCGACTCGGTCGCGTCCGGCCGGTAGTCCATCAGGTCGTAGGCCGACCGATGGATCCAGCGGGTGTCGCCGCTCGGCCAGCAACTGCGCGACCTGCTTGCGATCCAACGTCAGCGCACCGACCAGATCCCAGCCGGACAAGGCGAAGACCCCCGGCTGGAGCGCGTTGAACATGGCCAGCAGCAGGTGCGCCTGCTTGATCTGCTCCACCTGCTCGTCGGTCAGCTTGTTGATCTTGGTGAAGCCGAGCGACGCGGCGATGATCGTCGCCAGGGTCGAGGCGATGCCGTTCTGGGTGAAGGTCGCGTTGTACGGGCCGGCCTCACCGGTCAGATGATCAAGAAGATCCTGGCGGATGGTGACCGCGAGCTCGTCGCCCGCTGATCTCCTTGCTCGCGGAAGGTGAAGGTGTCCTTGGCGTGCAGGGTGGCGAAGTGCACCAGCTCGTAGGTCATCTCGTCGTGGTTCTGCAACGCGTGCACCAGCGAGGCGGCCTCGACGCGGTGCTGCATCGCCAGATTCAGGGTCAGCCGGACGAACTCGGTGTCGCCGGTGGCGAGCGCATGGTGGTACGCGGGCCGGTTGACGAAGTCGTAGGAGAGGTCGGCGCCGCGCTCGGCGGAGCTCTTGATGTCGTCGATCGTCAGGTTGAGCTCTTGGAACGTGAAGCCGCCGACCTTGCGCACCATGCTGGCGATCAGCTGGTTGGCCGCCTCCGACAGCGGATGGCCCTCCGACCACGCCGGAGAGTCCTCCGAGCTCTTCTCCACCCCGAGGAATCCGTTGGCGTCCAGCCTGAGCGCACCGCTGCCGAGATCACCGAGCGAATGCAGGGCGTCACCGATCACCAGCCGCATGCCGGCAAAGCTCGGGTCGAGCCAGTTGATCGAGGGCTGGCCCTCCTTGAAGTAGTGCAGGTAGACCCAGCGGCGCTCCTGCCCGTCGGGACCCTTGATCGGCGCCGTCACGCTCCAGTTGGTGTCCTTGACGCCCGGTTCGTAGAAGATCACCCGCTGCATCCGGCCGATGATGTATCCGAACTTGGACAGCTGATCCTCGGCCTCGGAATCGAGATTGATCGAGTCGCGGCCCTTCGGCACCTTGGGCAGCAGATGCCAGTCATGCGGGGGGATCTCAACCATGTGGTAGATGCCGGGATAGTCCCCGATCTTCATCTCGGCGAGCCGGAAGTCCGCACCCTTGCCGGTGTGGCCGGGCACGATGTCATCGATCACCACCCCGAGGTGTCCGGCGGCGACCTCACACATCGTCCGGAACTCTTCTTCGGTGCCGAATGCCTCGTCGATCTGGGTGCTGATCCGGTCGAAGTGCCCGTCGACGCTCGGCGTCGGCTCCCAGCCGACCAGACCGCCGGCCTTCTTCACCGGACCGGTGTGCACGCCGTCGATCCCGATCGCCTCGAACGCCGCCCACAGGGCGTCGTCACCGAGCGTGCCGAGGAAGGAGGTGCCCGGCTTGGTGATCATGGAGATGGGGTACGCGGTGAACCACACCGACGCTTTCTCGATGGCGGCCCGCGGGTCGGGATTGGCGAACGGGTTCTGCCACATGCTGCCCTGGCCGGAGAACTGCTTGGCGAACTCGACCGCATCGGAGAGCATCGACTGTTCGGTCAGCCAGTCGACGTAGTCGGAGTTCGATCCGTCGGCCTTGCCGGTGCGCTCGACCTTGGGACGCCGGGGGAACAGTCCGCGAAGCCGGCCCTTGGGCCGAAGCCGCTTCGGCCGGGCCGGGTAGCACTGTTCGTCGTAGGTGATCTCACTCGCTTCGTGCGCCTCAGGCGTGACGTGATCTTGATCGGACTGGGTGTCGCTCATCGGTCTCCTGTTCGCGACGTGCGGGCGGGCGTACGACTATCCGAAACGTTAGTCCACCGGGTCGTTCGGCGAGGGGTCCGGTGCAGATGTGGACGGCGCAGATTTCAACTGAACTGCGATCTGCCCGAGGGGCGGCGACGTTGCGGGCGAGCAGCCCGATCAGCTCAGCTGATGGCCGCCAGGGCGCGCAGCGCCAGCGGGTAGCCCGCGACCCCGAGGCCGACGATGATGCCGGCCGCGACGGGCGAGATGTAGGAGTGGTGGCGGAAGGTCTCCCGCTGGTGCACGTTCGAGATGTGCAGCTCGATGACCGTGACCTCCGAGCCGGCGATCGCGTCGTGCAGCGCGATGCTGGTGTGGGTGTAGGCGCCGGCGTTGAGAACCACGCCGACGAGCTCGCCGGCCCGCTGCGCCTGACCCGCCTCCTGGATCCAGTCCACCAGCTCGCCCTCGCGGTTGCTCTGCCGAAAGTCCAGCGTCCAGCCGAGCTCGCTCGCGACGGCCCGGCAGGACTCCTCGACATCGGACAGGTCGCCGAGCCGTAGACGGCCGGTTCGCGCCGGCCGAGCAGATTGAGATTCGGGCCGTTGAGCACCAGCACCGTGGTCATGGCGTGGAGTCCTCCTCTGACGGGTCGGCAGTCTCAGCCGTGAGGCGAGTCGTCACGATTCTGCGCCTCGATGACGGGTTCCGACAAAGAACTCACGCGGCAGCCGGTCTTCGGCGGTCACCTCGGCGACCGATCGGGCCTCGAAGCCCGCATCGGTGAGCGCCCGCAGCCAGAGCTCGCGCGGGAACAGACCGAGCTCGTGGGTGTCGTGGGCGACCTGCACCTCACCATCGGCGGAGCGGAGCAGGAACGCGTACTCGGTCCGGGTCGTGGTGTCGGTCGGGTCGGGGTCGGTCGACCAGGACAGGTAGCGGACGCCACGGCCGTCGGGGGCGTCGTGCCCGCCGTGAGTCGGTGGCCGGCTCGAAGTTCTCGGCGATGTCGTCGGGCACGAGGACCGCGACCCCGCCCGGACGGCAGTGCTCGTACGCGGTGGCGATCGCCTGGCGCAGGTCGGCCTCGGTCGTCATGTACTCGATCGCATCGTGCACGAACACGGCATCGAAGGTGCGCCCCAGCCGCACCGTCCGCATGTCCCCCGGCAGGTGCTCGCACTCCGGATTGAGTTCGCGGGAGACGGCCAGCATGTCCTCGGACAGGTCGACCAAGGTCATCGCGAACTCCGACTTCAGGTGGAACGGCGTTGTTGCCGCCGCCGCTGCCGAGCTCGAGGACGGACTGCGTCGGAGGCTCGGCGGTCCGGAGCAGCGAGGCGGCGAACGCGGCCTCCTCGGCGTACTCCTCGGGCGCGGAGATCAACGGCCACCAGGGGGCAAGATCGCCGTAAAACCGGTGCTGGGTCATGGATCGCCAGAGTAGTGGTCACGCCCGGGACACGCGCCCTGAGCCCGTCGAAGGGCTAGATCACGGTCCTTCGACCGGCTCAGGACACGTGTCGCTACCGGTCCGCCGAGCCTGATTGGTGCCAGGCGCTGGCCCGGCGCTCGGCGAGGCCGCGCACGTACGCCGCCTGACCCAGGTGCTGCAGCGCATCCCCGATCACGCTGACCAGCCGGACGGCGGCGGTCACCGGCGGATCCCAGCGGGTGTCGATCACCCGAGCGAGCTCCTCGACGGTGATGCCGTCCAGGTAGCTCCGGGTGAGCTCGTGCACGTCGCGGTGGTAGCCGCCGAGCAGTTCGCCGTCGACGCGGACCAGGCCGACCTCCTCGGCGGTCTGGCCGTACCCGGTCGCCCGGCGGTCGAACGGCAGCTTGAAGTCTTCGCGCCAGCGGTCCCAGACCTGGTCGGTCTGGGCGAGGTGAGCAACATGATCGTCCTGGATGCGGGTGAGGTGCCAGATCAGCCAGGAGATCGAATTCGACTGGTCGTCAGGTCGATAGCCGGCGATCTCGCGGGTGAGCCCGTCGGTCAAGTTGATCACCAGTTCGCGAATCCGATCGAAGGCGTCGATCAGCAGCTGTTGCGCAGGCGCGGCGTCGGTCATGACATCCGACCGTAGCGGGTCGCCCGGTAGCGGGTAGCTCAGTGTGCGGGTAGCTCAGTGATGATCTGGCGCGCCGTCGAGGTCAGCTCGGGCAGCCACTGCTCGGTCGATCTCGCGCGCCGCTGGGTCGTCCACACTGTGAGACATCCGAGCTGAATGGATCAGAGCCGAGGTCCCGAGCCTCCGGTCATCTCGCCGTGGTTCTCCCGCACCTGACCGACGTGGCGGCATCCGAGGTGCGCGACGGCGATCAGCGCGAGGCCGAGCGGTACGAGGCGGGCGACTTCGCCGGCGCGGACCTGGAGTTCACCTCCTTCAGCGCCTGCGCCTTCCACCGCTGCGACCTCGAAGGCGCTCGGCTCCGCGGGGCGCACTTCGCCGAGGTCACGCTGGCCGAACTGGATGTGGCCGAGCTGACGGCGCCGCGATCGTCCTGGCGGAGCGTGCAGGTGGCCGGTTCGCGGATCGGCGCCGCTGAACTCTACGAGTCGAACTGGCGCTCGGTGGAGATCGTCGGCAGCAAGCTCGGCTATCTGAATGCCAGGACAGCCGTGTGGCAGGACGTGATCTTCCGCGACTGCGTGATCGACGAACTCGATCTGGGGTCGGCGACGATCAGCCGGCTGGCCTTCGACCGTTGCGAGATCAGGACCCTCGACGCGACGCGGGCCCGGTGCACCGACGTCGACCTCCGCGGCGCGCAACTGCACGCGATCAAGGGCCTGGGTGGGCTGGCCGGCGCCTGGATCACCGATCACCAGTTGACCGAGCTGGCTCCGCTGCTGGCCGCCCACCTCAAGATCGACGTCGGTTAGCGCACGGGGTTTCAAGATCATCCGACCGGCTGGCTGCGATTGGCGCTCATCACCGCAACCAGTACGACGGCGAACGGCAGCGCCGAGACGCCGTTCATCAGCCCGGCCGCTTGCTGCAGGAACTGCAACGGGTTCAGGGCCGTGGAGGCGAGGAACGCCGGCCAGGCCGTAGCTGAGGCAGATGATCCCGACCCGGGTGAGCACCCGCTCCCGCCGGTCCGACGCGTCGGTAGTGCGCCGGCTTCCACGGTCAGCGCGGCGATGGCCGGGATCATGAAAGCGAAGATCAGCAGCGGCGTGTTCCAGCTCGGCGGCAGGGCCGAGATGAGCACCGGGCCCTCCACCACGACGGTGGTGGTGATCAGCAGCAGCACCAGCTCGTACGCGCTGACCGACTGCTGCCAACCGAGACGAACGGTGATCGCCAGCACCAGGATGGCTGCGGTGGCCACCACGTCCACGGCGATCGCGTTCGTGCCCGGATGGCTCGTCACCAGCAGCGGCAGGGCGGTCGTGACCACCACCCAGACCAGCAGGGCGACGAAGAAGACCCGATGCCCGCGGTACCGGCGGCGGCGAAGCAGCAGCACAACCCCGAGCAGGCCCAGCGCGAGCGGAATGCCGAGCAGCAGACCCAACCGTCGCCGCGTGACGCCGGAGGCGAACAGGTGCGGCCAGTTGGAACTGGCCGGAGTGGGCGTAGGACCAGAGCAGCAGCGCATAGCTGCTCACGGCTCCGACCACGATGACCACCACCGCGGCCAGGGAGATCGCCGGCGCAGCAGCAGTCCGGCCAGCACCGCCACGACGACGGTCACGATCAGGGCCAGGGCCAGGGCGGGGCGGCCCGGCAACGCGGACAGCATGCCGATCACCCCGTACGCCGGAATGGTCACCAGGGTCATCGCCACCAACAGCGCAAACCCGCGGCTGACGATCGTGAAGTCGTCAGGTCCGGACCCGATGAGGCGCTCTTCCCGGGTCAGCAGGAGTCATGATCAACAACACCACGACGACCGCGATGCCGAGGGCCAGACGTCCTGGAGACAGCACGGCGAGCCAGTCGGGCGCCCGACGCAGCATGATCAGCAAGGCCGCGATGACGATCACCGCCACCTTGACGGCCAGCAGGACTGACAGCAACCTTCGCTCGGAGAACCGGCCCAAGGCGTGCGCACCGATGGTGCTGGACAGCCGAAGTCCCTCGACGCCGAGCCAGATCAGCAGCACCGGGATCCCCACCATGGCGAAGAAGCCGATCAAGGCGAGGCTGTCGCCGGTCACCAGCGCAGCCGGGCAGGCGCCGAGCGATGCCCAGGTGCCGAGAACGTACCCGACGAAACCGGCGAAGCCGACCAGCACGGTCAGCGCAGTCGCCGTCGCACTCCGGGGGCCGCGCAACCGGGTGGCCACCATGATCATCAACAGCACCATCAGCGCCAGGAACGGCCAGACCGCCCGAATGTGGGACTTCGTGACGAAGGCCCATCCTGAGCCCGTCACCGGAAACGTGATCAGGGCGACGAGCGCCAGCAGCAGCGGGATCAGCAGCACGGCGACGAACCGCGTCCGGGGCAGACGCCAGGGGGCGACCGCGCCCGAACCGGCGATCAGCACCAGACCGAGCGCAGAGCTCCCGACCGCCACGCCCGCCGCACCGATCGCCTGACGGAGTCCGGCCCGGCTGAGTTGGCACGGCTTGTTGGCCAGCGTGGGGCCGCCGAGCGAGGTGATGATCATGACCACCGCGGCGATCGCGGCCGTGACCAGACCGACGATGACCGCCCAACGGGTCCGACGATCGAGGCCGCGGAGCTTCAGATGCCGTGCGTCCAGCCAGCGCAGCGCGTCGTCAGCCCGGCTCACGGTCCCTGACCTCGGCCGTGACCCTCAGCGTCGACCGAGGTTCGACGTCGTATCCCAAGGCCGCCGCTGTCGAAGCCGAATGGTGACGGTGCCCGGGGCGAGAGCGGCGATGCTCACCACTTCCGGCGTTGCGCGGCCTGCGATCCGGCTGCCGCGGCGCCGGGCGACCTCGATCAGCCGGCGTCCCCGTCGACCTCGTGTTGCCAGACGTTTGCTCATGATCATCGATTCGAGCACCGCCGCGGTGCCGAAAGCGACGCACGAACCGCAGAACTGCTGATCCCGGACCGGGGTGACGAAGTTCCCGTCGTTGTCGCGCCAGTCGATCTTGCTCGGCAGCTTGGGCGCGGTCGCCGCGCTGGCCTGCCGATGGGCGGCTGCGGCCGCCGACTCCCGCTCCCCATCGAGCGGTGCCCGTCGGGCGGAACCGCTCCGGTCCGGCTGCGGATCCGCATCAGGGGAAGATCGGTGTGAACCGTGTCGCCCGGCCGCCAGCCGAGCCCGAGATCGGTGACCTGCTCCTGGACCCTCCGCAATTCCACTGCCATCGTTGCCCTCCGAACCGTTGCCGATGGTGATCAACCTACGGCCTGGCCCGGGCCTCGGTCGGTTTCGCACGGTACGTGCAAACCAGTCGCCTACCGCGGCAATTCCGTGCGGTAGGCGGGTTTCACACTGTGCAAAACCCGACCGCCGGTCCGGGTCGCGCTTATCGTGCGCGCAACAATGACGTCATGACTCAGAGTGCGCAGCCGTCCCGCATCGTCATCGTCGGAGCATCGCTCGCCGGCGGATCCGCCGCCGTCGCCCTGCGCGAGCAGGGGTACGCGGGCGAGCTCACCCTGATCGGTGAGGAGGTGCACCGCCCGTACGAGCGGCCGCCGCTGTCCAAGGCCCTGATGCAGGGTGAGGTCGACGAGCCGGACTGGGTCGCCGACGAGGCCTTCTGGACCGACAAGGCGACGCTGCTGGCGGGCACCGTCGCGACCCGGATCGACCGGGACCGCAAGGTCGTCGTCGCGGGCGGCGATGATCATCCGTACGACAAGTTGATCATCGCCACCGGCTCGACCCCGCGGCGGCTGGAGCTTCCCGGAGCGGATCTGGACGGCCTGTTCACCCTGCGGACGCTGGACGACGCGCTGACCCTGCGGGAGCGCTTCACGTCCGGCGCGAAGGTCGTCGTCGTCGGTGCCGGCTGGATCGGCTGCGAGGTCGCCGCCTCGGCCCGCAAGCACGATGCCCAGGTCGTGATGCTCGATCCCCTCTCCCAGCCCCTGGTCCGGGTCGTCGGCGAGCAGATCGGCGCGGTGTTCGCCGACCTCCATCGTGATCATGAGGTGGACCTCCGGCTGGGCACCGGGGTGTCGGGGTTCGGCGGCGACGGCACCGTGTCGTCGGTGCAACTGGTCGGTGGTGGATCCGTCGAGGCCGAGACGGTCGTGGTCGGCGTCGGGGTCATCCCGAACGTCGCCCTGGCCGATGCCGCCGGCCTGGACCTGGCCGGCGGCGGCATCGCGGTCGACGCGGCGCTGCGCACCTCCGATCCGGACATCTTCGCCGTCGGGGACATCGCGGCTCACGCTCATCCGCGGTACGCCGAGCGGGTCCGGGTCGAGCACTGGGCCAACGCGAAGGACCAGGGCACGCATGTGGCGGCCAACGTGCTCGGGGCGGATCAGCCGTACGAGTCACGGCCGTTCTTCTTCTCCGACCAGTACGACCTGGGGTGCGAGTATCGCGGCCTCGCCGACCCGAGCCGGGACCGGGTGGTGGTCCGCGGTGATCTCGCCAGCCGCGAGTTCACCGCCTTCTGGATGCGGGACGGTGCCGTCGCGGCGGCGATGAACGTCAACCAGTGGGACGACGGCGACGCGCTGCAGGAACTGGTCGACTCGGGCCGTGAGGTCAGCGACGACGAGTTGATGGGCCTCTAGTCGCAGCCACAACTGTTGGCGAACGACGCGATGGCCGAGGAGCTGCGTTGCCGACAGTTGCGCCGCCGTCGGCTCCCGGTACTCAGTACAGCAGGGCGAGTCCCGGATCGCCGAGCAGCGTGGCGACGTTGGACAGGAAGGTCGAGCCCTGGGCGCCGTCGGCGAGCCGGTGGTCGAAGGACACCGCGAGGGTGGTCACCCAGCGCGGTTCGATCCGCTCGGTCGTCACCGGACCCGACCACCCAGGGACGGCGGGCGATCTGCCCGACGCAGAGGATCCCGGACTCGCCCGGGTTGAGGATCGGGGTGCCGGCGTCGACGCCGAAGACGCCGATGTTGGTGATCGTGAAGGTGCCGCCGGACATCTCGGCGGGCTGAGTCTTGCCGTTACGCGCGGTGTCCACCAGGTCCTTCAGCGCGCCGGCCAGGCCGACGAGGTCGAGCGACGTCGCGTTCTTGATGTTGGGCACCACCAGACCCCGCGGGGTGTTCGCGGCGATGCCCAGATTGACCGAATGCTTGATCACGATCTCCTGGGCCTCCTCGTCCCAGGCCGAGTTGAGCTCCGGCGTACGCGTCAGGGCCAGGCAGACCGCCTTGGCGACCAGCAGCGTCGGTGAGACCCGCAGGTCGGCGAACTCCCGGCGCCGCCGAAGTCGTTCCACCAGATCCATGGTCGCCGTGACGTCGCAGGTCACCCATTCCGAGACGTGCGGCGCGGTGAAGGCCGACTGCACCATGGCCGTCGCGGTCGCCTTGCGCACGCCCTTGATCGGGATCCGGGTCTCGGACGGAGCGCCGGTCGGCGGACGCGGTCGGCGCCGACTCGGCCGGTTCGGACGTCGCTCGACGCGGCGCGGGTCACGTCGTCGCGGGTGATCACTCCGCCGACCCCGCTGCCGGTCAGCGCACCAAGATCAACTCCGAGATCCTTGGCCAGCTTGCGAACCGGCGGCTTGGCCAGGATCGCGCCGGCCGACCGTTGCGGCGCCGGTGCCGACCGCGCCCGGACCCGGCAACGGGGCGGACGGCGACGAGCCGCCGTTCCCGCCGCCGGCGTGCAGCGCCTCCCGGCCGTCGGCCCGCCGGGAGACCGGGGCATCGGTCGCGAAGGTCGCGGCCGCCAACTCGGCGTGCACCTGGTCGGAGGCCGGATCGGACGGCGCCGCCTTCCGGGGCCGGCGCTTGGTCTCGGCGGTCTTCGGCCCGTAGCCGACCAGCATCGCGACCCGTCCGCCCGGCGCCTGGTCGCCGGTCTTGTCGGCCTCGACCGCCGCGTCCTCGGTCGTCGCGGGCAGCTCGGGCACCAGATCATCTTCGGGCGCGGGCGCCGCACTCGGCACTCCGTCGTCGATGGCGATGATCGGCCGGCCGACGTCGACCGTGTCGCCCTCGTTGACCAGCAGCGAGGTCACCGTTCCCGCGTACGGGCTGGGCAGCTCGACCAGCGACTTGCTGGTCTCGACCTCGACCACGATGTCGTTGATCTTGACCTGGTCGCCGACCGCCACCCGCCAGGTGACGATGTCGGCCTCGACCAGACCCTCGCCCGGATCAGGCAGCCGAAATTCCCGGATCGCCATCGATGCGGACTCCTTCTAGTAGGCGAGCGAGCGGTCGACGGCGTCGAGCACGCGGTCGAGATTGGGCAGGTACTCGTCCTCGGCCCGGCTCGGCGGGTAGGGCACGTCGAATCCGGCCACCCGCAGCACCGGCGCCTCCAGGGAGTAGAAACAGCGCTCGGTGATCCGGGCCGACAGCTCCGCACCCAGGCCGAGGGTCAGCTGTGCCTCGTGGACCGTGATCACGTGCCCGGTCTTCTCCGCCGACGCGATGATCGGCGCCATGTCGAGCGGGGAGAGGCTGCGCAGGTCGATGACCTCGAGATCGCGGCCCTCGTCCTCGGCGGCCGCGGCCGCTTCCAGACAGGTCTTGACCATCGGCCCGTACGCGAGCAGCGTGGCGTCGGCGCCCTCGCGCACCACCCGGGCCGAATGCAGCGGCGGCGGGGTGGCCGACTCGTCCACCTCGGCCTTCTCGTGGTAGCGCCGCTTGGGCTCGAGGAAGATCACCGGGTCGTCGGAGGCGATGGCCTGCTGGATCATCCAGTACGCGTCGACCGGGTTGGAACAGGTGACGACCTTCAGACCGGTGGTGTGCGCGAAGTAGGTCTCGGGCGACTCGCTGTGGTGCTCGACCGCCCCGATCCCACCCCCGTAAGGGATCCTGATCACCATCGGCATCTTGATCATGCCCTTGGACCGCCAGTGCATCCGCGACACCTGGGTGACGATCTGGTCGAACGCGGGATAGATGAAGCCGTCGAACTGGATCTCGCAGACCGGCCGGTAGCCGCGGATGGCCATCCCGACCGCGGTGCCGACGATGCCCGATTCGGCCAGCGGCGAGTCGATCACCCGATGCTCGCCGAAGTCCTTCTGCAGGCCCTCGGTGACCCGGAAGACGCCGCCGAGCTTGCCGATGTCCTCACCGGCGAGCACCACCTTGGGGTCGGCCTCCAGCGCCCGCCGGAGTCCGGCGTTGATGGCCTTGCCGAGGGTCAGCTTGGTCATTTCTGCACCGCCTCGCCGGCTTCGGGTCGGCTCGAAGCTCGCTCGGCGTAGTCGCGATACGAGCGGCCTGTTGCTCGGCGAGCTGGGCGGTCTGCTCGGCGAAGACCCAGTCGAAAGTCTCGACCAGGGTCGGCTCGGGCAGCGCCAGACACGCGGCCCGGAGGTTGGCCGACAGTTCGTCGGCCTCGGCGTCGATCGCGGCGAAGAAGTCGTCGTCGACGCTGGGTGTTGCGGGTGAGGTAGGCCCGGACCCGTTCGATCGGATCCTTGAGCCGCCAGTGTTCGAGTTCGTCGGCGAGCCGGTACTTGGTCGGGTCGTCGGAGGTGGTGTGGGCGCCCATCCGGTAGGTGTAGGCCTCGATCAGCGTCGGTCCGTTGCCGGAGCGGGCCCGATCGAGGGCGGCCGAGGTGACGGCGTGCACCGCGAGCACGTCGTTGCCGTCCACCCGTACGCCGGGGAAGCCGAAGCCGGCCGCCCGGCGGTACAGCGGGATCCGGGACTGCCGCTCGATCGGCTCGGAGATCGCCCACTGGTTGTTCTGGCAGAAGAAGACCACCGGCGCGTTGTACGAGCTGGCGAAGACGAAGCTCTCGTTGACATCGCCCTGGCTGGTGGCGCCGTCGCCGAAGTAGCTGATCACCGCGGCGTCGCGCGTCGGGATCGCCGGTGCCGACACAGCCGTCCCGCTCGATGCCCATCGCGTAGCCGGTCGCGTGCAGCGCCTGGGAGCCGATGATGATCGCGTACAGATGGAAGCCGTGCTCGGCCACGTCCCAGGTGCCCGGGTCGATGCCGCGGAACATCGCCAGCAGCCGCAGCGGGTCGACACCGCGGATCCAGGCGACGCCGTGCTCGCGGTAGGTCGGGAAGGCGTAGTCCTGCCGGTACATGGCGCGACCGGAGCCGATCTGCGCGGCCTCCTGGCCCAGCAGCGACGGCCACAGGCCCAGTTCGCCCTGCCGCTGGAGCGCGATCGCCTCGTTGTCGACGCGGCGGACCAGCAGCATGTCGCGATAGAAGCTCTTGATCTGCTCGTCGTCGCCGGTGAAGGCGTACTCGGGGTGCTCGATTCGCTCCCCTTCAGGTGTCAACAGCTGGATGAGCTCGACTTCCGCGCTCATGCCACTGGCGTCGCTCACAGGTGCATCCTCTCGTCAAGGTGCGGTGGGTCCCCCGCATCAAGTTCGGTTCAAGGCGCGGGATCGCCGCGCTTTCGCGAGCTGTCTCGGACCGGTACTTCTCCTTGTGGGAGTGGCCCGGGCCGAGATTTCCCCCAACGTACCGCCTGCTCGGCAGGCTCGGGAAAACAACTTGCATGTCCTATTTGTTTAGTTCAACCTGATTTCAGCTCTCCGGTGTGGAGGGATGACTTCGAGCGAAGGAGGCGTGACGTGTCCATCAACGCCTTTGGGTTGCCGTCAGTTGCCGGGCCAACCCGTCACCCCTTCGCTTCAGGAGCTCATTCCTCACATGTCAGAGCACGGATTTCAATTCGCTGATCTTCCCTTCACGTTCGCAGCCGTCGACGACGACCTGGCCCCCGGCCAGCGCTGGTCGACCTGGGACGACATCGGCATCACCGCCGGCCCGGAACCGCGGCCGGACTGGGTGATCACCGCCGACGCCGCCATCGACACCGAGCTCGGCATCCTCAAGACCGGCAAGGAAGCCGACGTCTTCCTGCTCGAACGCGCCACCGACGAGGCCGGCGTGATCATGGCGGCGAAGCGCTACCGCAGCCACCAGGACCGACTCTTCCACCGCGACACCGGCTATCAGGAGGGCCGCCGGATGCGGAACACCCGGGACAGCCGGGCCGCCGCCAAGGGCACCCGCTGGGGGCGTTCGGTCCAGGCCGGCGAGTGGACCCGCGCCGAGTTCGGCTATCTCGCCGACCTCTGGTCGGCCGGGCTGCCGGTGCCGTACCCGGTGCAGTTGGACGGCACCGAGATCTTGATGGAGTTCATCACCGTCGCCGACGGGACCAGCGCACCGCGGCTGGCTCAGACCCGGCCGGCTCGCGCCGCTGCTGAGCAGCTACTGGGAGCAGTTGACCGACGCCATGCGGGTGCTGGCTCGGCTCGGGCTGGCCCACGGCGACCTCTCGGCGTTCAACCTGCTGGCCGCCGACGAGCGGCTGGTGATCATCGACCTGCCCCAGGTGGTGGACGTGATCGCCAATCCGCAGGGCATGGAGTTCCTGGCCCGCGACTGCCGCAACGTGGCCACCTGGTTCGCCGGCCGCGGCCTCGACGTGGACGGTGACGAGCTCTTCAGTGAGCTGGCCGCGTACGCCTGGTGATGAGCGTCGTCCTACTCGAAGCGGGCGATCCGGAACACGGCGGCGGCCACCGCCTCCGGGCCGGCGGCCAGGGACACCCGCACCGTCCGGCCGCCGGCGACCGGGTCGAAGTCGAGTCCCGGGGTCAGGGCCACGCCCTCCTCCTCGAGCAGCGCGGCGCACCAGGCGGCGGAGTCCGGATGGCGACCGAGCCGGTCGCCGATGTCGGCATAGACGTAGAACGCGCCGTCGGCCGGCGCGACTCCGCTCCAGCCGAGTTCGCCGATCGCGTTCAGCAGGATCGTCCGGGCGTCGCTGAACTCACCGACGGCGGCGGCCGCCTCGGCGTACGAGCTCTCGGTGAAGGCCGCGATCGCGGCGTGCTGCGCCGGAACCGGTGGGCAGAGCGCGAAGTTGCCGGCCAGCGCGTCGTACGCGGCGACAAGATCATCGGGAACCAGGCACCAGCCCAGCCGCCAGCCGGTCATCCCCCAGTACTTGGAGAACGAGGAGATCACCAGCGCCTGGCGATCATGCTCCCAGGCGCAGCTGCCGACCGAGGACACCGTCGGTGATCCCGTGATAGATCTCGTCGCTCACCAGCCGGACACCATGATCACGGCACCACCCGCTCAGCTCGGCGAGCAAGCTCGGAGTCGATCATGGTCCCGGTCGGGTTGGCCGGCGAGGCGATCACCAGTCCGGCCAGCGGCGCCTCGGCGTGCGCGGCGGCGAGCATCTCCAGGTCCGGCTGGAAACGGCGCTCCGGGCCACAGGGCAGGTCCACCACCTCGCAGCCGAGCGAGCTGAGGATGTTCCGGTACGCCGGGTAGCCCGGCCGGGTCAGCGCGACCCGGTCACCATGATCGAAAGCGGCGAGGAAGCTCAGCAGGAAGGCGCCCGGACGAGCCGGTGGTCAGCGCGATCTGGTCGGGATCGATCTCGAGGCCGTACCAGCGCCGGTAGTGGCCGGCGAGCTCGCGGCGCAGCGGCCGGATGCCGAAGGTCTCGCTGTAGCCCAGCGGGGTCCGGTCGATCATCAGCTCCGCGGCCCGTCGACGCACGTCGGACGGCGCTCCCTGGGACGGCTCGCCGGCACACAACGAGATCACGTCGCGACCCGCCGCGCGCAGCTCGGCGACCCGGTTGAGGATGCTCATCACCGCGAACGGCGGCACGGCCGCCCGGGCCGACGGCGTCACGCGTTCTGCTTGCGCTTGCGGGCGCGATAGGCGGCGACGTTGGTGCGGTTGCCGCAGTTGCCGGTGTCGCAGTAGCGCTTGGAGGAGTTGCGCGACAGGTCCACCAGCACATCCTGGCAGTCGTCGGCGGCGCAGATCTTCAGCCGATCAAGATCATCTTCGCGGACCAGGTCGAGGAAGCCCATCGCGGCCTCGGCGGCCAGTCGATGGGCCAGCGGCGCGTCCGGACGGGTGACGTGCAGGTGCCAGTCCCATTGGTCGTGCTTGCTGAGATAGGGCTGCGCGTCCGCGTCGGCGAGGATCTCGTTGACCATGGCGGCGACGGCGTCGCGGTCGGTGGCCGTCCAGACCGCCCGCAGCCGGCCGCGCAACGCCCGGACCTGCGCCAGCTCCTCGTCGGTCCGCAGACGCTCCCCCGAGAATCGGCCAGCGCTCGAGGAACGCGTCCAGTCCGGCCCGGGTCTCGAGCTGGTCGACCCTCGTCGCTCAAGGTGTTCACCAGGGCCGCGGTCTGGGCGAGCGCGAGCTCGGTGTCATGAGCAAAATGCACGTTGACTCCTGACAGGTTCTCCACTAGTGTCACTAGTGTAATCGCATTTTGGTCATGACGAGCTCTGCTCGCGGCCAAGGATCGGAGTGGGTGATGACTTCCGTCGAGACGGCGCCGGCGCGCCAGCAGTTGGGCAGCGCCTACGGTCGGGCCCTCGCCATCGCCCTCAGCTCGGCCGCCGCCTTCGGGCTGTCCGGCGCGCTCGCCCGTTCGCTGCTCGATCTCGGCTGGTCCCCGGCCGCCGTGGTCGCCGTCCGGATCTTCGGCGCGTTCGCCGTGCTGCTCGTGCCCTGCATCGCTGCTGCTCCGCCGGATCGGCCTGCCGAACCGGCGGCAGACGGCGCGGATGGTGGCCTACGGGATCATCGCGGTCGGCGGCGCCCAGCTCTGCTACTTCAGCGCGGTGCAGTACCTCTCGGTCGGGGTCGCCCTGCTGCTGGAGTACTCGGCGCCCATCCTGCTGATCGGCTATCACTGGGCGCGGAACCGGAAGCGGCCGACGCTGCCGGTGCTGCTCGGCGCCGGCCTGTCCATCATCGGGCTGGTCCTGGTGCTCGACCTGCGCGACGGCTTCAGCCTCAACCCGATCGGCGTGGCCTGGGGCCTCGGCGCGGCGCTCTGTCTCTGCGGCTACTTCGTGCTCGAGTGAGGGCAGCGACTCGGGCAACGACGTGCACCCCCTGCTGCTCACCACGGTCGGTACCGGCGTCGGTGGGGCAGCGGTCCTCGCCGTCGGGGCCTTCGGGCTGCCTGCCGCTGGCGGCGCAGACCGGATCGGTTCAGCCTCGCCGGTGTCGCCGATCGGCTGGTGGCTGCCGATGCTGACGTTGATCCTGGTCACCGGGGTCTTCTCCTACCTGACGGGCATCATCGCGGTCCGCCGGCTGGGCAGCTCCGTCGCGTCGTTCGTCGCGCTGACCGAGGTGATCTTCGCCGTGGTCTTCGCGTTCGTCCTGCTCGGCCAGCAGCCCGGCATCATCCAGCTGGTCGGCGGCGCCCTCGTGCTGACCGGCATCGCCGTGGTCCAGCGCCGCGAGTACCCGCTCGCTTAGACTCAGCCCGGTGAACAGCCGCCCCAGTCGAGCCAGCGGGCTGCTCGTGGCCGGCACGTCCTCCGACGCGGGCAAGTCGCTGGTCGTCACCGGACTGTGCCGGGCGCTCGCCCGGCGCGGCATCGGGGTGGCGCCGTTCAAGGCGCAGAACATGTCGAACAACTCCGCCGTCTGCGCCGACGGCGCGCGAGATCGGGCGGGCGCAGTTCCTGCAGGCGCAGGCCGCCGGCGTCGAACCCACCTCGGCGATGAATCCGGTGCTGCTCAAGCCCGGCTCGGACCGCCGGTCACACGTCGTGCTCCGCGGGCGGCCGTACGGCACCCTGGAGTCCGGCGAGTACGCGACCGGTCGAGCGCAGCTGGCCGCGGCCGCCTTCGACGCGTACGACGAACTGGCCGAGCAGTACGAGGTGATCATCTGCGAGGGCGCCGGGTCCCCGGCCGAGATCAACCTGCGGGCCGGCGACTACGTGAACCTCGGCCTGGCCCGGGCCAAGGGACTTCCGGTCACGGTCGTCGGCGACATCGACCGCGGCGGGGTGCTGGCCGCACTCTTCGGCACCGTGGCCCTGCTCGACGAGGCGGACCGGGCCATGATCAGCAGCTTCATGATCAACAAGTTCCGGGGCGATCCCGCGGTGCTGCAGCCCGGGCTGGAGGAGCTGACCCGCCGGACCGGGGTCCCGTTCGTCGGCATCCTGCCGTGGCTGACCGACGTCTGGCTGGACGGCGAGGACGCGCTCGACATCGGCGCCTGGCGCCGCCATGATCAGCATTCCGGCGACCTGCAGGATCGCCGTGGTCCGGCTGCCGCGGGTCTCGAATGTCACCGATGTCGACGCCCTGGCCGCGGAGCCCGGGGTCCAGGTCCAGGTCACCGACCGACCCCGACGTGGTGGCCGGCGCCGATCTCGTGGTGCTGCCCGGGTCGCGGGCCACCGTCTCCGATCTGGCCTGGCTGCGGGCGAGCGGGCTGGCCGAGGTCATCGGTGACCGGGCCCGACGGGACGCCCCGATCCTCGGCATCTGTGGCGGCTATCAGATGCTGGCCACCACGATCACCGACGACGTGGAGTCGGACCGCGGCCAGGTCGACGGGCTCGGCCTGCTGCCGACCAAGATCACCTTCTCCGCCGAGAAGGTGCTGGGCCGGCCGCACGGCTCCTGGCGCGGACACCAGGTCACCGCGTACGAGATCCATCACGGCCAGCGCCGAGATCGTCGGCGAGGCCGAGCCGTTCCTCGACGGGTGGCGGCGCGACGAGGTGTGGGGCACGATGTGGCACGGCGCCTTCGAGAACGACGCCTTCCGGCGGGCGCTGGCTGGCCGACCGGGCCGTGGCCAGCGGCTCGGCCTGGCGGCCCGAGCCGACCGCCGCCGGCTACGGGGAGCGCCGCGAGACCATGATCAACATCCTGGCCGACGCGATCGATGATCATGTCGAGCTGCCCCGGCTGCTGGCCGGCACCCGGATCGGCGACCGGCTGTGACCGTCCAGGTGCTGGTGATCGGGATCGGCAGCGGCAATCTCGATCATCTGACCCGGGAGGCGATCGCCGCCCTGAATCGGGTCGACGTCTTCATCGTGGCCGACAAGGGGGAGGCCAAGCACGATCTGGTCGAGCTGCGGACCGAGATCTGCCGGACCGTTCATCGAGCATGATCATTACCGGATCGTCGAGGTGGCCGATCCCCCTCGGGGACCCGACCGCGAGCGCGACACGGCCGCGTACGGGTCGGCGGTGCAGTCCTGGCACGAGGCCCGGGCCCAGCGCTACGCCACGACCATCGCCGACGAGGTCGGCACCGACCGGCACGGTCGGTTTCCTGGTCTGGGGCGATCCGGCCTTCTACGACTCGACGATCCGGATCGTCGAGTCGGTCGCGGCGGCTGGGGTCGATCTCGAGCTGACCGTCATCCCGGGGATCAGCAGCGTCCAGTTGCTGGCCGCCCGGCACAAGATCGTCTTGAACCGGATCGGCCAGCCCATCCACCTCACCACCGGGCGCCGGCTCGCGGCCGAGTACGCTCCGGAGCTGGGCGACGTGGTGGTGATGTTGGACGGCGAGCTCAGCTGTGCGCGGCTGCTGCCCGAGTTCGGTGATCTTCAGATCTTCTGGGGCGCCCAGCTCGGGCTGCCCGACGAGGCGCTTGATCTCGGGCCGGCTCGCCGACGTCCTGGAGCTGATCATCAGCACCCGAGCCGCGATCCGCGCCGCGCGCGGCTGGGTGATGGACACCTACCTGCTGCGCCCGACGGACTCGTGACGACAAGGAGACCGCCCATGCCCGACCACCCGTTCACGCCGGCCACGGCCGCCATCGCCGACGCCTCCATCCGGCTCGGCGTCCCGGTGCGCACGGCGCCGGTGAGCCTGGTGCCGCTGACGCCGGGAGTGATCTTCCACGGACCCGCACGGCCGATCACCCACCTCGGCAGCGTCGACGTGCTGCTGGAGACCATCGACGACGCACCGCCGGGCAGCGTGATGGTGATCGACAACGGCGGCCGCCACGACGAAGCCTGCGTGGGCGACCTGATGGTCCTCGAAGCTCAGCTGGCCGGGCTCGTCGGCGATGGTCATCTGGGGCCGGCACCGCGACACCGCGCAGCTCCGCGAGATCGGGCTGCCCGCTGTTCAGCCTCGGCAGCTCATCGTTCGGCCCGCGCCGGGTGCCGCCGGCCGGCCGCCCGATGCGCTCGGCGTACCTGGACGGTGCGGCGGTCACCGAGGACGACGAGGTCGTCGGCGACGACGACGGGGTGTTGTTCCTCGGCCCCGAACGGCGGCGACGAGCTGCTCGAGCTGGCCGCGACGATCCAGCAGACCGAGGCGGCGCAGGCCGACCGGATGCGGGCCGGCACCAGCCTGCGGGAGCAACTCGACTTCGCCGGCTACCGCCGAGCAGCAGGCCGTCGACCCCGGCCTCACGTTGCGGCGGCACCTGCTGACCCGCGGCAACTCGATCGAGGTCTGACCCGTACGGTACTGAGCCTGTGTTCGTGTCCTGAGCTGGTCGCAGGACCGTCAGGTGAGCCGGCTCGAACCGAGCAGCCCGGTCACCTTCATGATCAGCACGACCCGCTTCGGGTTCTCCCGGGGCTGCCGGTAGCGCTCGGCGTAGCGGCGGACGGCGTCGGCGACGGCGTCCGGATCGGTGTCGACCTGCATCGGGCCGCTCAGCGTGAGCCAGCGAGCGCGGTCGACCTGGCAGAGCGCACCGACCGCACCGGCGCGAGCCGCGTTGCCGGCCTTGACCGAATCGCCGCTGGTGATCACTCTGGCGATCCTTGGTCCGCGGCTCGTAGGTGAAACCCACCGGGACGACGTGCGGCGAGCCGTCACGGCGCAGCGTGGTCAGGGTGGCGAGGTGCCGCTCGGTCAGGAAGTCGAGCACGTCGGGACCAAGATCATCGAGATCGAGGCCCATCAGCCGGCGTCCTCGAGATCGCCCTCGACGTCGAGATAGACCTGCTGCATCGCGGCCACCAGATCCGGGTCGGGCTCCTCCCACAGGCCGCGATCCGCAGCCTCGCCCGAGCTTCTCGATGATGCCGCGCAGCGCCCACGGGTTGGCGTGCTTCATGAAGTCCTGGTTCTGCTTGTCCAGCACGTAGCTCGTCGCGAGCTGCTCGTACATCCAGTCGGTGACCACGCCGGCCGTCGCATCGAAGCCGAACAGGTAGTCGACGGTGGCGGCCAGCTCGAACGCGCCCTTGTAGCCGTGCCGCTGCATGGCGGCGATCCACCGCGGGTTGACCACCCGGGCGCGGAACACCCGCGCCGTCTCCTCGGTCAGCGAGCGGGTGCGCACGGCGTCCGGGGTGGTCGAGTCGCCCACGTAGGCCTTCGGATCGGACCCGGTCAGGGCGCGGACGGTGGCGACCATCCCGCCGTGGTACTGGAAGTAGTCGTCGGAGTCGGCGATGTCGTGCTCGCGGGTGTCGACGTTCTTGGCGGCCACGGTGATCCGCCGGTAGTTGGCCTCCATGTCCTGCCGGGCCGGGATGCCGTCAAGATCACGCCCGTACGCGAAGCCGCCCCAGGCGCTGTAGACCTCGGCCAGATCATGATCATTGCGCCAGTTGCCGGCCTCGATCAGCGGCAGGATGCCGGCCCCGTACGAGCCCGGTTTGGATCCGAAGATCCGGGTGGTGGCGCGCCGCCCGTCGCCGTGCCGGGCAAGATCAGCTTGGGCGTGCCGCCGGACGTAGTTGAGGTCGGCCGGCTCGTCCCGCTCGGCCACCAGCCGGACCGCGTCGTCGAGCATGGCGACCACGTGCGGGAACGCGTCGCGGAAGAACCCGGAGATCCGGACCGTGACGTCGATCCGCGGCCGGGCCAGTTCGTCGAGGCTCACCGCCTCCAGCCCGACGACCCGGCGGGACGCCTCGTCCCACACCGGCAGCACGCCGAGCAGCGCCAGCACCTCGGCGATGTCGTCGCCCGAGGTCCGCATCGCCGACGTTCCCCAGACCGACAAGCCGACCGACTGCGGGTAGGCGCCGGTCTCGTCCAGATGGCGGCGCAGCAGGGAATCGGCCATCGCCTGGCCGGTCTGGTAGGCCAGCCGGGAGGGGATGGCCTTCGGGTCGACGGAGTAGAAGTTGCGGCCGGTCGGCAGCACGTTGACCAGTCCGCGGAGCGGCGAGCCGGACGGCCCGGCGGGGACGTACCCACCGTCCAGGGCGTGCAGGGCCGCATCGATCTCACCCGCGGTGTCGCGCCAGCCGGGGCACGACCTCGACGCAGGCGAACCGCAGCGCGGCCGCACACGTCGCCGTTCGGCGCCACCGAGGACCTCGTGGACGACGCCCTCGACCGCATCGACCGACCAGCCCGCCTCGGCGACTCCTTCGACCAGCGCGCGCGCCTGCGCCTCGATCGCGTCCACCTCCAGGTGCCCGGAGCTCGTCGAGGCGCCTTCGGTCAGCCCGAGCGCGGTCCGCAGTCCGGGTACGCCGTTGACCTGGCCGCCGAAGACCTGGCTGGAACGCAGGATGGCCAGCACCAGGTTGATCAACTCGGCACCCTCGGGCGCCTGGCCGAGCACGTGCAGCCCGTCGCGGATCTGCACGTCCTTGATCTCGCACAGCCAGCCGTCCACGTGCAGCACGAACTCGTCGAAGGCCGCATCGTCCGGACGGTCGTCCAGACCAAGATCATGATCGAGCTGGGCCGCCTGGATCAGCGTCCAGATCTCGCCGCGCAGCGCCGGCACCTTGGCCGGATCCATCACCAGCACGTTGCCGTACTCGTCCAGCAACTGTTCCAGCCGCGCGATGTCGCCGTACGACTCGGCCCGGGCCATCGGCGGGATCAGGTGGTCGATGATCGTGGCGTGGGCGCGCCGCTTGGCCTGGGTGCCCTCGCCCGGATCGTTGACCAGGAAGGGATAGATCAGCGGCAGCGAGCCGATGGCGGCGTCGGTGCCGCAACCGGCCGACATGCCGAGGGTCTTGCCCGGCAGCCACTCGAGGTTCCCGTGCTTGCCGACGTGCACGACCGCGTGCGCGCCGAACTCCTTCTCGACCCAGCGGTAGACGGCCAGGTAGTGATGGGACGGAGCAAGATCAGGATCGTGGTAGATCGCGATCGGATTCTCCCCGAAGCCGCGCGGCGGCTGGACCAAGATCACCACGTTCCCGGCCTGCAGCGTGGCGGCCACGATCTCGCCGTCAGGCGCGTGGGTCCGATCGACGAACAGCTCACCCGGCGCCTCACCCCAGGCCTCGACCACCGAGTCGGCAAGATCATCGGGCAGTTCCGCGAGCCAGCGCGCGATAGGTCGCGGCCGGGATCCGGACCGGTTGTCCGGCCAGTTGATCACTGGTCAGCCACTCCGGGATCCTGGCCGCCGGCGGCGATCAGCGCGTGGATCAGGGCGTTGCCGGCGGTCGTGTCGGGATGCTCGCCCTCGACCGGCTCCAGCGGTCCGGTGCCGGGCAGCTCCCCCGGCTCGCCGAGGTCGTAGCCGGCCGCGCGCATCGCCCGCAGCAGCCGGATCACCGAGACCGGCGTGTCCAGCCCGACGGCGTTGCCGATCCGCGAATGCTTCGTCGGGTAGGCCGACAGCACGATGGCGATCCGGCGTTCCGCGGGCGGGATGTGGCGGAGCCGGGCATGGTTGACCGCGATCTCGGCGACGCGACGGCAGCGTTCATGATCGGGCACGTAGTGCGGCAGTCCGTCGGCGTCGGACTCCTTGAACGAGAACGGCACCGTGATGATCCGGCCGTCGAACTCGGGCACGGCGACCTGGGTGGCGACGTCCAGCGGCGACATGCCCTCGTCGGACCCGGCCCACGACGCGCGGTCCCAGGTCAGGCAGAGCCCCTGCAGGATGGGGATGTCCAGGGCGGCGAGAGCTCGGACATCCCAGGCTTCGTCGTCACCGCCGGCGCTCGCCGTCGCCGGTTTGGTGCCGCCCGCGGCCAGCACGGTGGTGACCAGGGCATCCAGCGTGCCGAGGTAGTCCAGCAGATCGGCCGGGGCATCGCGCAGCGACGTCGCGAAGATCGGCACGCCGATGCCGCCGGCCGCGTCCACCGCATCAGCCAGCGCCGCGACGTACGCGGTGTTCCCCGCGGTCTGCTGGGCGCGGTAGAAGAGGATCCCGATCCGCGGCTGCACCTCGAGCCGACCGGGCTCCGGGCGGGGCAGCACTCCCCACACGGGCTGCTCGGCCGGCGGCTCGAACCCGATGCCGGTGAGCAGCACCGTGTCGGACAGGAAGGCGTGCAGTTGGGCGAGGTTGGCCGGTCCGCCCTGGGCCAGGTAGACGTGCGCCTCGGCGGCGACGCCGATCGGCACCGTGGACAGTTCCATCAGCGACGCGTCGGGCGCCTGCTCACCGCCCAGCACCACCAGCGGCTTGCCGAACGCTCGGAGTTGGCCGAGTTCGTCGGCGTACGTCTGGGCGGAGCCGAGCACCCGGAAGCACGATCAGATCCGATCCGCCGAGGTCGGGGGCGAGCGACGCGCATGCTGATCTTGCTCGGGTTGGCGTAGCGGTAGTCGGCGCCCGAAGCACGCGCGGACAGCAGGTCGGTGTCCGACGTGGACACCAGAGCGATGCGCGTCATGCGACTGCGTTCTCCTTCTCCGGGGTCCGCGCCCCGGGTGGATGCGGAAGGCCCTCGTCGGTGAGTATCTGACTGCGCCAGCATCTGGCTCACAGTGGCGGGACCGTCCCGGAATCACACCGGGTTCCTACCCGACGACGGCTGACGCGAGTCTAGGCCGTGCCGAGCCTCGGCACCCCCCGGCCCGCGTTTCCCGTCGAGAGACGGCAAACCTGGGTGACGCGGCACGCCCGCGTTTCCCGTCGAGACGGCAAACCGGGTGCGCGCAGGGCCTGGACCACCGCGGCCGAGATCAACTCGTCGCCGCCGAGGCCACGACCTAACATGACGAGCGTGACCCCCGCCGACCGCTGCCCTGGCATCCTGCGGCCGCATCAGGCGGCCGACGGCGCCATGATGCGGGTCCGGGTGCCGGGCGGACAGACCACGTGGCGTGGCGCTCGGCGCAGCTGGCGCGGATCGCGCAACGGTACGGGAGCGGGCTGCTGCAGCTCACCTCGCGCGGCAGCATCCAGGTGCGCGGGCTGCCGACGATCCCGCCGGCCGAGGTGGCCGCCGCAGCTCGCCGACGCCGGTTTCCTGCCGTCGGCCGACCATGACCGGGTCCGCAACATCGCCGCCTCGCCGCTCACCGGGCTGGCCGGCGGCGAGGCCGATCTACGGCCGATGATCGCCGCTCTCGACCAGGCTCTGCTCGGCGAGCCGGAGCTCGCGGAGCTGCCCGGCCGGTTCCTGTTCGTTCTGGACGACGGGCGCGGGGACGTGAGCAGCCTGGCGGTCGATCTCGGCTACCGCGCCCTGGCCGAGGACCGCGGCGTGCTGCTCGTCGGCGGCGGTGATCACGGTCTGCCGGTGTCGGCTGATGCGGCGGTGCCGACCATGATCGAACTCGCCCACCGGTTCCTCGACCGTCATCGCACGTCGGGTGTCTGGCATGTTCGACAGCTCGATCCGCCGTTGATCATCGCGCCACCGGCACCGGCCTCGTCGCCGGGTCTCGGTATCCCGTTGGGCCGCGATCGGTGATCATGCCTCGATCGCCGTGCCGCTGGGCCTGCTGAGCCCGGACCAGGTGCAGTCCGTGATCACCGTCAATGGGCCGGGCCCCCTGGTGATCACCCCATGGCGGGGCATGGTGCTGCCGAACGCCGCCGATGCGACTGCCCGAGCTCGTCGCCGCGGGGCTGGTCGCTGACGATGCTTCGGCCTGGTCCATGATCAGCGCCTGTGTCGGGGCGCCCTGGTGCAACCAGAGCCGGGCCGACACGCGAGCGCTGGCCGCGCAGCTCGCCGCCCGGCCCCAGGCGTTGCCGCGCACGCACCTGAGCGGCTGCGAACGGCGGTGCGGTGCACCCGCCGGTGATCATCTCGATCTCGTCGCACCGACGCCCGATCGAGACTGGATGAGGCGATCGCCGGAGTCCTCAGCCATGCCTGACGCGCCGACCCCGCGCTACGAGTACCTCCATGACGCTCGGGAGATCTACCGCCGCTCGTTCGCGACGATCCGCGCCGAAGCCGACCTCACCGGACTGCCCGCTGGACGCCCAGGTGGTCGCGGTCCGGATGATCCACGGAGCCGGCGACATCGACCTCCCCGGCGCGCTGCTGTTCCATGATCAACTCGTCGCCGCCGCCCGGGCCGCGCTCCGGGCCGGCGCGCCGATCTTCACCGATGCGCAGATGCTGGCCGCCGGCGTCACCCGATCCCGGCTTCCGGCCGACAACGACGTCTGCTGCCTGCTGAACGACCCCCGGGCGACGGAGTTGGCCCGGGGCTGGCACACCACCCGGTCGGCGGCGGCGGTCTCGTTGTGGGGTGAGCGTCTCGAAGGTGCCGTGGTGGCCATCGGCAACGCGCCGACGGCGCTGTTCCACCTGCTGGAGTTGATCCACGACGGCGGGCCGCGACCGGCCGCGATCATCGGCATGCCGGTCGGGTTCATCGGATCCGCCGAATCCAAGGAGGCGCTGGTCGCCAACCCGTGGGGCATCCCGTACGCCGTGGTCCGGGGACGTCGCGGCGGCTCCGCCATGGCGGCCTCCGCGCTGAACGCGCTGGCCCGTGAGGAGGAGCTGTGACCGGCCGGCTCTACGGCGTCGGCGTCGGTCCCGGCGATCCCGAGTTGATCACGCTCAAGGCGGCGAAGTTGATCACCGAAGCCGATGTCGTCGCCTACCACTCCGGCACGGCCGGTCGATCGATCGCCCGGACCATCGCCGACGCGCTGATCCGCGACGAGGCGATCGAGGAGTTGTTGATCTATCCCGTCACGACCGGGACGACCGGCCATCCGCTGGGGTACTACGGCGCCGTCGAGGACTTCTACGACGAGTCGGCCGAACGGCTGGAGAAGCACCTGGACGCCGGCCGGACCGTCGTGGTGCTCGCGGAGGGCGATCCGCTCTTCTACAGCTCGTACATGTATCTCCATGACCGGCTGGCCGACCGCTATCCGAGCGAACTCGTGCCCGGCGTCACCTCGATCAGTGCCGCCGCCACCGCCATCGCCACCCCGCTCGCGCGGCACGAGGACATCCTCACCGTGCTGCCCGGCACCCTGCCGGTACCGGAACTCGCGCGCCGGCTCGCCGACACCGATGCCGCCGCGATCATGAAGCTGGGGCGGACCTTCGCCGGCGTACGCGAGGCGTTGCGGCAGGCCGGGCGGCTGGACGACGCCACGTACGTCGAGCGGGCCAGCACCGGCGAGCAGCGCACCCTGCCGGTCGCCGAGGTCGATCCGGCCGAGGTCCCCTACTTCTCGATGATCATCGTGCCCGGCCGGGATCGGCGACTGGACTCGGCGGGCCGCGCGACGGCCGGCCGGACCGAGGAGGCGGCCGCGCCGCCGAGCGCCGCGAACTGTTCGTCGTCGGACTCGGTCCCGGGCCGGATCGCTGGCTGACGCCGGAGGTGGCCGAGGTCCTGGCCGCGGTCGATCATGTCGTCGGCTACGCCCCCTACGTCGACCGGGTGCCGCAGCGCGCGGGGCTGCAGCGGCACGCGTCGGGCAACACCGTGGAGATCGATCGCGCCCGGCATGCCCTCGATCTCGCCCTCGAAGGTGAACGGGTCGCCGTCGTCTCCGGCGGCGATGCGGGCGTCTTCGGCATGGCCTCGGCGGTCTTCGAGGCCGCGGAGGCTGCGCGCTATGCCGAGGTGGCGATCACCGTGCTGCCCGGAGTCACCGCGGCGCAGGCCGTGGCGGCCAAGGCCGGCGCGCCGCTGGGCGGCGACTTCGCCGTGCTCTCGCTGTCGGATCGGCTGAAGCCGTGGGCCCTGATCGAGCAGCGGCTCCGCGCCGTTGCGGCGGCGGACCTGGTGCTGGCGATCTACAACCCCGCCTCCCGTTCCCGACGGGACCAGATCCACCGCGCCCGCGACATCCTGCTCGAGGTCCGCGATCGCGCAGACCCCGGTCGTCGTCGGCCGCCACGTCGGCCGACCGGATGAGGACGTCAGCGTGACCACGCTGGCCGATCTCGATCCGAGCACCATCGACATGGGCTGCTTGTTGATCATCGGCTCGTCGCAGACCTCGGTCGGCAGCGGCGGGGTCTGGACCCGGCGCAGCACGTCCCCGGCCGGGTCGACGACGCCGGAGACGTCAGCTTCCTCGTGATCGTTTGCCGTAGAGGTGGGACTCCACGAAGTCCTCGGCCCGCAACGCCTCGCCGACCATGATCACCGCCGCTTGCCGGAGCCCGGCCGCCTCCACCTGATCGGCGATGTCGGCCAGCGTCCCGGTCAAGATCAACTCCTCCGGCTGGGTCGCCCGGGAGACCACGGCAACCGGGACGTCGGCTCCGTAGGCGGGGACGAGTTCGGCACAGATCCGCCGGATGTGCCGGATGGCCAGGTGCAGCACCAACGTGGCCCGCGACTCCGCCAGCCGGGCCAGCGACTCCGAATCCGGCATCTTCGTCGACTCCGCGTACGTGCGGGTCAAGATCACCGTCTGCGCGAGCTCCGGAACGGTCAGCTCCCGGCCGAGCAGCGCGGCGGCGGCGGCGTACGCGGGCACTCCCGGGGTGACGTCCCACGGCACGCCGGCCCGGTCGAGCCGACGGGTCTGCTCGGCGAGGGCCGAGTAGAGGGAGGGGTCCCCCGAGCACAGCCGGGCGACGTCCCGGCCGGCCCGGTGCGCCTCCACCAACGCCGCGATGATCGCATCAAGATCGAGATGCTGGCTGTCGATCAAGGTCGCTCCGGGCGGACAGTGCGCGAGCACCTCGGCGCCGACGTAGGTCCCGGCGTAGACGCAGACCGGTGATTCCTTGATCAAGTTCACCGCCCGCACGGTCAGCAGGTCAGCGGCACCGGGTCCGGCGCCGATGAAGTGGACGGTCACCCAGATTCCTTGACCGCGCTCCACTGCACGACGGGGCGCGCCGGCTGCCATCCCGTGTAGCGGCCGATCGGCTCCAGATGCTCGACCGAGATGCGGGTCAGTTCGCCGCCGTGATCACGCCGGCAGTGCGCCATGATCATCTCGGTCTCCTGGGTGACCGAGTGGACGACCATCCGGCCCCCGTCGGCCAGCGCCGTCCCAACAGCGGCTGATCATCTCCGAGGTCGACGCCGCCGCCGATGAAGACCGCATCCGGCCGGGGCAGCTCGTCGAGGATGTCCTCCGCCTCGGCGTTGACCACGGACAAGCCGGGCACGCCGAGCGCGCGGGCGTTGGCCTGGATCCGCTTCGCGCGTTCGATCTGCTGTTCGACCGCGACCGCGCGGCAGCTCGGATGGCAGCGCAGCCATTCGATGGCGATCGAGCCGGCGCCGGCGCCGATGTCCCAGAGCAGCTGACCGGGCCGGGGCATCAGATGGGCCAGGGCCGAGGCACGGACGTCCCGCTTGGTGAGCTGACCGTCGTGGTCGAAGGCCTGATCCGGCAGGCCGGGGGCCAGCGAGCCGAACCCGGGACCGACGCAGTCGACGCAGACCACGTTGAGGGCCGGGGCGGCGGCGTGCCGGTCGCGCGCGAGCGAGTCGACCCGGGACTCGACGTCACTGTCCAGATCGCCGAGCACCGTGACCCGGCTCTCGCCGAACCCGGAATCGGTGAGCACCGCGGCGATCTCGGCCGGACTGTCGGAATCGCGGGACAGGATGATCAGCCGACGGGCCGGGAAGATCGCTCGGCGCACCAGGTCCACGTCGTCGCCGCGCAGCCGGATGACCTCGACCGAGTCGTCCGCCCAGCCCATCCGGGCGCGGGCCAGGGCGACCGAGGACGGCGCCGGATGGATGCGCACCTGGCCGGCGCCCAGGATGTCGATGAGCGTCGAGCCGATCCCGGCGACCAGCGGATCTCCGGAGGCCAGCGCGACGATCCGGCGGTCGGGAAAGCGCGCCAGCAGTTCGGTCAGTCCCTCGCGCAGCGGCGAGGGCCATGCTTCGCGCTGCTGACCCGGCGAACGCGGGCACCAGTTTCAGGTGCCGCGGGCTGCCGAGCACCACCTCGGCGCGCTTGACCAGCGACTGCAGCGGCGTGGGCATGTCCGGCCAGCCCCGCGCGCTCACCCCGACCACGTCGATCACGCACTGACCCTAACCCGCAGCGCGTCCAGCCCGGGCGGAAACCTGGTCCCGGCCGCCGCCGACGAAGGTGCCGGCCGCCGGGGCTGTGGCATCATCGAGGCCGCGACCGCTGCAGGAAGGGTGTGAGGTGGAGTCGTTCCCGTTCTCCGCGGTCGTCGGATCCGACGACCTGGCGCTGGCGCTGATCCTGACCACGGTTGCTCCCGAGGTCGGCGGCGTGCTGGTCCGCGGCGAGAAGGGGACGGCCAAGACCACGATGGTCCGGGCGCTGGCCGACGTGCTGCCGCCGATCGCGGTCATCGAGGGCTGCCGATTCAGCTGTGACCCGGCCGAGCCCGACCCGCTGTGTCCCGACGGCCCGCACGTTCAGCCGCGCTCCGCCAGCCGCGCCGGCGCGACTGGTGGAGTTGCCGGTCGGCGCGAGCGAGGATCGGGTGATCGGGTCCCTCGATCTGCAGCAGGCGCTCGGCGCCGGGCACGTGACCTACCAGCCCGGGCTGCTCGCCGCCGCTCACCGCGGCATCCTCTACGTCGACGAGGTCAACCTGCTCCATGATCATCTCGTCGACCTGCTGCTCGATGCGGCGGCGATGGGCCGGTCGACCGTCGAGCGCGAGGGCGTCTCGGTCGCGCACGCCTCGCGGATCGTGCTGATCGGCACGATGAACCCCGAGGAGGGCGAGCTGCGGCCGCAACTGCTGGACCGCTTCGGGCTCACGGTCGAGATCGCCGCGCCGCGCGATCCGCAGCTCCGGTCCGAGGTGGTCCGCCGCCGGATGGCCTTCGACCGCGACCCCGACGCCTTCCTGGCCACGTACGCCGAGCAGGAGCAGACCCTCCGGCAGCGGATCGTCGCCGCTCGCGAGCTGCTCGGCACGGTCCGGCTCGGTGATGATCAACTGCTGAAGATCGCCGAGGTGTGCGCCGCGTTCGAGGTGGACGGGATGCGGGCCGACATCGTGATCGCCCGGGCCGCGGTCGCCCACGCCGCCTGGCACGGCCGGACCGACGTCGAGCGGAGCGACCTCCGGGCCGCCGCCCGGCTGGCGCTGCCGCACCGGCGGCGGCGGAATCCGTTCGATGCGCCGGGTCTCGACGAGGAGCTTCTTGATCAACTTCTCGGCGAGGAGCGAGCCCGAGCCGGATCCGCCCGAGCCCGCCGGACGCCGACCCGCCGGATCCGGGCCCGGGCCGGACCCCGCGGACGGCGACGATCCAGACCGCGCCGACCGAGCCGCCGGAGCCGCAGCCGTCCGGCCGACGCCCGGACCCGGTGAGCCGAGCCCGCCGACGCGGCACCGCCCCGGGCGCTCGGGAACGGTCGCGGCGGCCGGCGAGGCCTACCGGACCCGGCTGTTCACCGCGGCCGGGGTCGGCCGCGGCGAAGCGGGCCGGCGCAGCCGGGCCATCACCACGCAGCGGGCGGACGGTCGGCGCCCGTCCGGCCGATCGGGAACACGGACAGCTGCACCTGCCGGCCACCATCCGGGCCGCCGCCCCGCAGCAGGACCGGCGGGGACGCGGGCCGACCAGCGGCTCCGGCTGACCGCGTCCGATCTCCGGCTGGCGGTGACCGAGGGCCGCGAGTCCAATCTGGTGCTGCTGGTGGTCGACGCCTCCGGGTCGATGGCCGCCCGGCGCCGGATGGCGGCGGTCAAGGCGGCGGCGATGTCGCTGCTGCTCGACGCCTATCAGCGCCGGGACAAGGTCGGCCTGATCACCTTCCGCGGCGCCGGCGCGACGCTCGCCCTGCCGCCGACCTCGTCGATCGACGTCGCCGCCCGCCGGCTCGCCGACCTGCCGAGCGGTGGCCGCACCCCGCTGGCCGAGGGCCTGCTCTGCGCCGCGGAGACCCTCCGGCTGGAACGGATCCGCGACCCCCGCCGCCGGCCGCTGCTGGTGCTGGTGACCGACGGCCGGGCCACCTCCGGTCCGGATGCGGTGGACCGGTCGCGGCTGGCTGCCGATCATCTGCCGGCGAGCCGGCGTGGCGTCGCTGGTGATCGACTGCGAGACCGGCCGGTTCACCCTCGGGCTGGCCGCCCGGCTCAGCGGGCATCTCGGCGCCGAACACGTCCCGGTCGGCGAGGTCGCGGCGGATCGGCCTCCTCACCGCGGTCCGGGGCAGGGCGGCCTGATGCCCGAAGGCCAACCGGAGCAGGTGCCGGCCGACGGACTGACCACCCGGCAGCGGCGCAACCGGCCGCTGTTGATCATCCACACCGGCGACGGCAAGGGAAAGTCCACCGCCGCGTTCGGTCTCGCGCTGCGCGGCTGGAACCAGGGCTGGTCGATCGGGGTGTTCCAGTTCGTCAAGTCGGCCAAGTGGCGGATCGGCGAGCAGACGGCGTTGGAATCCCTGGCCGAGCTGCACGACACGACCGGCCGCGGCGGCGCGATCGAATGGCACAAGATGGGCTCGGGCTGGTCCTGGAGCCGGAAGACCGGGAGCGAGGCCGATCATGCCGAGGCAGCGGCCGAGGGCTGGGCGGAGATCAAGCGCCGGCTGGCAGCGGAGACGCCACGGGCTGTACGTGCTGGACGAGTTCACCTACCCGATCAACTGGGGCTGGGTCGACATCGACGACGTGGTCGACACTCTGGCCGATCGCCCGGCCAGCAGCACGTGATCATCACCGGCCGGCGGGCCGACCGCAAGCTGCTCGAGATCGCCCAGCTGGTGACCGAGATGACCAAGATCAAGCACCCGATCGACGAGGGCCAAAAGGGCCAGCGGGGCATCGAGTGGTGACCGCCTGCCCCGGGTGGTCGATCGCCGCTCCCGGCTCGGGCCACGGAAGACCACCGTGGCAACGGGTCTGATGGGCGCGCTGCGCGCCGGGGCCTGGGGTCGCCGGCTTCAAGGTCGGCCCGGACTACATCGACCCCGGCTACCACGCCCTGGCCACCGGTCGGCCCGGCCGCAACCTCGATCCGCACCTGGTCGGCAGCGATCTGCTGGTTCCGCTGCTGCTGCACGGCGCATCGACGCCGGAACCGCCGACATCGCCGTCATCGAAGGCGTGATGGGCCTGTTCGACGGGCAGATCGGACGCGAGGGGTTCGCCTCCACCGCGCATGTCGCCGGTCTGATCTGCGGCTCCGGTCATCCTGGTGGTGGACATCTCGCAGGTCTCCCGGACGGCGGCGGCGATGGTGCACGGCCTCGCCACCTTCGACCCGCAGGTCCGGCTCGAGCGGCGTGATCCTGAACAAGGCCGGCTCCGTGCGGCACGCCAACGAGATCACGCAGGCCATGGAGGCGACCGGACTGCCGGTGCTCGGCGTGCTGCATCGCGATGCCGGGATCAGCGCCGTCGCGGCATCTGGGTCTGGTGCCGGCCGCCGAACGCGCCGACGGCGGCCGCCAGCATCACGCGGCTGGCCGAACAGGTGGCCGCCCACGTCGACCTGACGGCCGATCCTCGCCATCGCCCCACCGCGCACCCGCTCGACCGTCGACGCCTGGGACCCGGACGCCGTGGTCCGACCGGCGTCCGGCTCGCGAGCCCGGTGGTCGCGATCGCCGCCGGCCGAGCCTTCACCTTCCGCTACGCCGAGACCGAGGAACTGTTGCGGGCGGCCGGCTGCGAGCCGGTGACCTTCGATCCGTTGACCGATCCGGCGCTGCCGCCGGAACCGCCGGGCTGTATCTCGGCGGCGGATTCCCCGAGGTGCACGCCGCCGAACTCTCGGCGAACGCCTCGCTGCGGGCCGACATCAAGGCGGCAATCGCCGCCGGGCTGCCGACCGCGGCCGAGTGCGCGGGCCTGCTGTACTGTGCGACCATGGACGGCGCGCCGATGATCGGCGCGA
>CAVXIY010000019.1:0-44119 GCA_963761955.1 uncultured Actinomycetota bacterium
GACTGGTCATCATTCTCCTTGATGGCCGCGGAAATCGGCCCCGGGCAGGATCAGGGGCGTCTTCGGGTGCAGTGGGCACCTCAACACCCCTCGGTCATCTGGACGATGGTGCCCAGGTGGTCGATCGACGAATCAACTCGGTTGCTCTGGCGGTTAGATTGATCGGATCAATGCATTTCGCCGCTAGAGTGGCGACATGGCTCTGACGCGTGCGGAAACGACCAGGCGGAAGCTCGGCGCCACGTCCCCCTCGCCGGCTAGGTCGCAGACCGACGTCGTCGTGAGCGACATCAAGGCGATGATCGTTCGCGGTGAGCTCCAACCCGGGGCCCGCTTGCCGGTCGAGAGTGATCTGGCCGCGGCGCTGGGAGTGTCGCGAGGAGTCTCCGCGAGGGGGTCCGTGCTTTGGCGCTGCTCGGCGTCCTTGAGACACGTCAGGGTGACGGCACCTATGTGACCGCGCTCGACGCTTCGCTGCTGATGGCTCCACTGGGTTTTATCGTCGACCTGCAGTCGCCCGGCGAGACCGGAAATCTGGCGTCGGTCCGCCGCCTGCTCGAGGTCGAGGCCGCGGCCCGGGCGGCTCTTCGCATCCGACCTGATGAGGTAGCTCAGGCGCAAGGCATCTTGGATTCCATCGATGACCTGGTCGACGAGTCGGAGGCGCTTGATCACGAGCGATCCATGAGCGCAGATATCGCGTTTCACGGTGTTATCGCTCACGCGTCCGGTAATCCGGTGCTCGAGGCACTCATCGAGGCGTTCTCCAACCGCACGATCCGCGCTCGTACCTGGCGTGCTCTGACCGAGCAGGGAGTCTGGCAGCGCACTCACCGGGAGCATCGCGAGATCCTGCAGGCCGTGGTGTCGGGCGATCCGGATCGGGCGCGCTTGGCGATGTCCGTGCATCTCATCAAGGTTGAGGAATTCATCAGGGAGCACCCGATCGTTCAGAGCGACCTGCTCGGCGTACCGGCGGTGACGTCGGACCCAGACACCTCCTCATTTCAGGAACAGTTCGACGACGGGCAACGCGACGTTGGGTCGCCGCACCGGAAGGGTTAGTGTCAGAGTTCCCGCCGGCTGGCCGCCGACGCCGGTGGTCAATGCAGGTGTGTCGGGGGCGATTTCTCGAAACGTCAGCTCGGACGCATCGTTCAGCAATTGCGCGTACGCGACCTTGCCAGCGAGGTCGGGTAGGTGCACGTTCTCGAACGGCCAAGCGAACAGATGCAGGTAGAGACGGTCGCCGCGCTGTGTGTAGCGGCAGTCGGCCGGCGGACGGTGCTTCGAGGCGCCAGCTCCGTAGATCGAGCGTGAGTGCAGCTCCATCCAGTCGCCGATCCCGGATAGCGTAGCGACGGCCTTCGGGTCGAAGTTGCCCCGACCGGTCGGGCCGATGTTCAGCAGCAGGTTGCCATTCTTCGAGACGCCATCGACGAGCATCCGGATCAGGAGATCAACTGACTTGTCGTTGTCGTTGTCGCGGAAGTAGCCCCAGCTGCCGTTGAGGGTCTGACAGGCTTCCCACGGCACCTCGACACCGCCAATCTTCATCGGCTCGGAGGGCTGGTATTGCTCGGGCGTAACGAAATCGCCGGGGATGTCGAGCCGGTCGTTGATGACGATGCCGGGCTGTAGTTCGCGACTGAGCTCCATCAGTTCCTTGGAGCCCCAGTCATTCGCGCCCTTCGCGCCCCAGACTGGGTGGTGGGTGTCGTTCTCGTAGGAGAAGTCGTAGAAGAGGTAGTCGATCTGGCCGTAGTTCGTCAGGAGCTCCCGCACTTGGCCGTGCAGATACTCGCGATATCGGGCCATATCACGGCCCTCGTTGAGCGCGTCGATGGTGGCCTGGTCTTCGTCGCGTAGGGGGTGGTGCCCGTCGATGGTGAAATCGGGGTGGTGCCAGTCGAGCAGTGAGTGATAGAACCCCACCCTGAGCCCTTCGGCGCGAACTGCCTCGACGAAGAGCGCGACGAGGTCGCGGCCGTCGGGTGAATTCGTCGACTTGTAGTCGGTGAGCGCCGTGTCCCACAGGCAGAAACCCTCGTGGTGCTTCGTGGTGAGCACGACGTACTTCATGCCGGCGGCCTTCGCGGATCGTGCCCAGGCGGTCGGATCGTACAAGTCGGGCTCAAAGTATTCCGCGTACTTTGCGTACTCGTCGGCCTGGAGTCCTCTCGTAGTTCATCACCCATTCGTGGCGGGCTGGGAGGGCGTATAGGCCCCAGTGGATGAACATGCCGAAGCGGTCATGAGTGAACCATGCGGGCAGGGTGGAAGACATCAGGACGTGTTCCTTTCGACGAACAGTGGGAGGCGGTGGCGTTGCGGCTTTGGTTTATCTGCCGCCGAGTCCGCTGGACATGGAGATGCCTTTGACGAGGTGTTTTTGGAGGAGGATGGCGAGGACGGCGGTGGGGATCATGGAGATGGTTGAGGCGGCCATGATGAGTTGCCATTGTTTGCCGCCTTGGCCGAGGAAGGCGCCGAGTCCGAGGGGGACGGTGGCGTGGGCGGGGCCGTCGATGATGATGAGGGGCCAGAGGAAGCTGTTCCAGTAGTTGATGAAGGTGAAGACGACGAGGACGGCGAGGGTTGGTTTCACGACGGGAATGATGATGCCGAGCAGGATGCGTAGGTGCGAGGCGCCGTCGATTTTGCCGGCTTCTTCGAGTTCCATCGGGACGCCGAGCATGGCCTGTCGCAGGAGGAATGTGCCGAATGCGGTGAAGGCCCAGGGCACGATGAGCGCTTGGTAGGAGTTGACCCAGCCGAGTTGGCTCATGAAGAGGAACATGGGGATGACGACGACTTCTTGGGGCACCATGAGGGTGCCGAGGAAGACGAAGAAGATGCCGTCGCGGCCGCGGAATCGCAGGCGTGAGAACGCATAGGCCGAGAGCACGCTGCTGACGACGACGAGTACGGTGCCCAGGATCGCGACGATGAAGCCGTTGATCATGAAGGTGCCGAACGGTACGTAGGTCCAGACGTCGGCGTAGTTCTGCCAGCGCACTTCGCTGCCGATAAGTGTTGGGGGGAGGAGAACACTTCGGCGCCGGGTTTGAGTGACGTGGCGATCATCCAGATGAGTGGGATGAGGAAGATGATGACGAAGATCGTCAGCAGGCCCTGGGAGATCCATTGGTTGCGTCGTTGGCGGCGTGCCTGTGCGTGGAGCGACAGGTGGCGGTCGTGGTGGGAGGTTGCGGATCTTGTCGCCGTGCGCACCTTGCCGGTGGTTGCTGAGGTGTTACTCATAGTGGACCCACCGTTTCTGCGCCAGGAACATCAGGCCCGTGACGATCATGATCATGAGGAAGAGGAGGACGCCGACGGCTGAGGCGTAGCCGAGTTGGAAGAACTGGAAGCCGGTTCGGTAGAGGTACATCACCATGGTGGTGGTGGAGCTGTTGGGGCCGCCGTTGGTGAGGATGAACGGCTGCGCGAAGACCTGGAACGAGGTGATCATCGTCATGGTTGCGGCGAAGAAGATCGAGGGCGACATCATCGGGATCTTGACGGTGAAGAACCGTCGCCACGGTCCGGCGCCGTCGATCTCGGCTGCTTCGAGCAGGCTGACCGGCACTGCTTGGAGTGCGGACGCGAAGATCAGCAGGTTGTAGCCGAAACCCTGCCAGAGCGACATCACCACGACGCAGAGCATGGCTGTCGATGTCGATCCTAAGAAGTTCGGTGCCGAGACCCCGAACAAGGTCTGCCAGAGGTTGTCGATGAGGCCGCTCGGGATCAGCATGAGCTGCCACACCGCCGCGTTCGCGACCATGGGGGTGACCACTGGGATGAACAGCAGGACCCGGTAGACGTTCGCGCCGCGGATGCGGGACGAGATCCAAGCGGCGATGGCCATCGACAGGGCCAGGTTCAGGGGTACGTAGGCCACGACGAAGATGAGCGTGTTGCGGACGGTCTTGAGGAACGCCGGGTCGTCGGTAAGCAGTCTGGTGAAGTTGTCGAGGCCGGTGAACGTGGGTGTGCCGGCCAACGGCCAGACGGTGAAGGCGACCACCAGCGACGCGATGATCGGGAGTGCGGTGAAGATCGAGAACCCGCCGAGCGTGGGGGCCAAGAAGCCGGTGGCGGCGAGCCCGTCGCCGCGTCTGCTGCGCCTGCGCCGGGGCGGCGGAACCTCGGGTGAGGCGTCGACCCTGGTTGGGTCTTGCTTGACCGGTACTGACATGACGCTCCTTCGCATCCGATTCCTGAGCTTCGAAGTGGGCCGAGGCGGGCGGGCCGCTCACCGGGTGAGCGGCCCGTCAACGGCAGGTCCTACTGGCTGCCGCTTGCGTTCTGCACTTCGCTGAGGAACGAATCGACGCTGGTCTGCCCGTTGATGGCCGAGATCGCGCCTTGGGAGAAGGTCAGACCGTCCTGGGTCCAGGTGGGTGTCGACAGGTAGGGGGCGCCGCTCTTCAAGGCCGCCTCGAGGGTGGGCTGGGCGTTGTCGACCGCCGCCTTGTACCAGGTGGACTGCTGGGCGGTGCGGGCCGGATAGGCTCGACCCTCGGTGCCGAGGTAGGCCTGCGCGTCGGGTCCGGTGAGGATGGCGAGCGCCTTGGCCGCCGCCTCGGGCGTCGAGCATTTCGTCGTGATGCCGAAGCCTGATCCGCCGACCGACGTCGCCACGCCGTGGCTGCCGGCCGGGAGCGTGACGATGCCGACGTCGAATTTGGCCTGATCCTTGACGTTGATCATGTCCCACGGTCCAGTCACGTACATGGCCGCGTTGCCACCGAGGAACTGGGCGCCGTCACTGGCGTCGGTGGCGAGTTGTCCGGCCACCTTCTCGGTGTTGACCAGGCCGGCGTACCACTGCATGGTCTCCTTCTGGCCGGCAGAGGTCACATTGATCTTGCCCTCCGGAGTCGCCGCCTGGTCGCCGCCGATGGTCGGGCCCCACTGGTTGAGGACGTCGATCTGGTTCGACGCAGCGAAGCCGTACTTGCCGCCCGAGGTCAGCGCCTTGGCCGCGGTGACGAATTCGGCGACCGTCCAGCCGTCTTTCGGGTTCTCCAGGCCGGCCTTCTTGAAGGCGTCCTTGTTGTAGAAGACGACGTACGGCCCGAGGTCGTAAGGAATCGCCATCTGCTTGCCATTCGCCTGCAGGGCCGTGATGATCGACGGATCGTAGTCGGCGGTCTTGATATCGGCGGCGGAGAGCTGGTCCTCCAACGGGACGAAGTAGTTCGAGAACTGCTGCACGCGGCCCATCTGCAGGCCGGCGAGGCACGGAGCAGACGAGCCGGCCAGTGAAGTGGGCAACTTCGTCCAGTAGTCGTTCCAGGCGGCCGTCGACAGCTTGACCGTAAGCGACGGGTCCTTTTCGTGGACCATCTCGGCCAGGTGCTGCCAGGCCGCGGTCTCCGCCTCGGAGCCGGCCCACACGGACCAGTTGACCGTCGTCTCGGCGCCGGCCGAGCCGGCTGAACTACTTCCTGACGGTTCGTCAGAGCCGCACGCGGCCAGTGGCAGGACGAGCGCGGCCACGGCCGCCACCAGACCCAGATATTTCCGTTTCACGGTTACTCCTCGTTGAGATCTTCCGGGCCGCCAACCGGGGGATGGATCCGCCCGAACGCCCAAAAACTGAAATCGATCAGATGATTCTTCATTATGTGGACGCTTCAGCCCACGTGTCAAGCGCAGATCAGGAGATTCATGTCCCTTATCGACTCAAATTGATACGATCTTTGTGAGCCATGCACTGGAACTTGCGCTCGGGCAGGCATAGCGGCGCCGGGTGCGAGGCCGACGGAGGAGCAGCAAACCCGAACACCACCAAGCACGTTCGATGATGTTGCCCGGGATGCTGCGAGCCAGAACGACGGAGTCGCGCGCCGCGACCGGTGTCGGGCGGGTCGCGTCGGCGGCGTGACCGCCGGACACGGCTTTGGGCGTTGAGATCTATCCATCCCCGTAAGCCTGAGGAGAGGCGCAGGTGAAAAGCTCACAGCTGTGACCACCGAGCCCACCACACGGATCCAGGCCAGCAAGGAACTCACCGGCAGCCAGACCGAACGATTCGCGTGGAATTCCGGCGCGCTCCGGCTGGAGTTCGTGGCCGCTGCTGACCGCCCGGTGGTGATGACCGGTATCGAGCGCGAGGGGGACACCGACGGCGCGACCAGCCAGTGCAGTCAGCCGCTGGTGGAGCTGAACATCACCGGGGAGGGCCGGGCCCGGAACACCACCCGGTTCACCAATACCGGGGTCGGGTCCCGGCTGCGCTACAGCGGGCACGACGCCAGCGTCCGACGTCCGCGGGTCGAGACATTGGCGGTCGTACCAGATCGACCCGGCGCACTGGCCTGCACGTCACCACCACCTTCACCGCCTCGGCCGACATCTCGGCAGCCCGGGTGACCACCACGGTCCGCAACGACGGTGCGGACCCGGTCGTCCTCGAGGCGGTGACCTCCTTCGCCACCGGTGCCCTGGTCTACCCGGGCGAGTCGACCGCAGACGTGCTGCTTGATCTCGGGCACCGGCGAGCAGCTGGCGGAGAACCGGTGGACGGCCCGTCCTCTGTGGAGCCAGACCGGGCTGGCCGACTTCAACTCCGCGTTCACCAATCAGCCCGGACGGGGCGCGGTCGAGGCGGTCGAGCACGTCGACCTGGTCGACCGCCCGAGCCCTGCCCACCGGCGCGCTGGAGAACCCGGCGACCGGCCGGGCCATCGCCTGGCAGATCGAGCACAACGGCGGCTGGCGCTGGGAGGTCGACAACGTCCGCGTCAGGGCGAGGACTCGCTCGCCCTGCTCCTGCTCGGCCCGGAAGACCTTGACCACCACTGGTCGCGAAGAGCTGCTCCCGGGGGCCAGCTTCACCACCGTGCCGGTGTCGGTCGCCGTCGCCCCGACCGGGTTCGACGGGGCGATCGGCCGAGCTCACCCGGCACCGCCGCTGGCTGCGCCGGGAGCGCACCGCCGACCGCGGACTCGCTGCTGGTCTTCAACGACTACATGAACACCCTCAACGGCGACCCCACCACCGAGCGGCTGCTCCCGCTCGATCGCCGCCGCCGCCGAGGCCGGAGCCGAGTGCTTCTGCATCGACGCCGGCTGGTACGACGACACCGAGCTCGGCGACTGGTGGCCGACGCGTGGGGGAGTGGATCCCGTCGACCCGGCGGTTCCCCGGCGGCGGACTCGCCGCGCGTGGTCGACCGCGATCCGCGACGCGGGGATGAAGGTCGGGCTGTGGCTGGAGCCCGAGGTGGTCGGGCGTGCTGCAGCCCGATGGCGCAGACCCTGCCGGATGCGGCGTTCCTGCAGCGCCACGGCCGGCGGGTCGCCGAGCACGAGCGGTACTTCCTCGACCTGCGCCACCCGGCCGCCCGCGCGCACCTCGACGCGACGTTCGACCGGCTGATCGCCGACCTTCGGCGTCGACTTCTTCAAGCTCGACTACAACGTGACGCCCGGGCCGGGCACCGACCACGACGCCTTCTCCGTCGGAGCCGGTCTGCTGGAGCACAACCGGGCGCACCTGCGCTGGTTCGCCGAGCTGCGCCGGCGCTACCCGAGCGTCGTGTTCGAGAACTGCAGCTCCGGCGCCATGCGCGCCGACTTCGCCATGCTGGAGCAGTTCGACTTCCAGTCGACCTCCGACCAGGAGGACTTCCGGCTCTACCCCTGGATCGCCGCCGGCGCGCCGGTCCAGATGCTGCCCGAGCAGGCCGGCAACTGGGCCTACCCGCAGGCGTGGATGAGCCCGGAGGAGATCGCGTTCACCATGGTGACCGGCCTCAGCGGCCGGCTCTACCTGTCCGGCTTCCTGCACGAGATGGCAGCAGAGCAGCTGGCGCTCGTCCACGACGCGGTCACGCGTGTTCAACGGCATCCGAGACGACATCGCCGCAGGCCATGCCCGAGCTGGCCGCTTGGGCTTCCCGCAGTGGTACGACGACGCCGTGCGCCCTGACGCTGACGACGCCCCGAGCGCACGCTGATCTACGTCTGGCACCGCGGCGGCGAGGACGCCGAGCTCACTCTCCGGCTCGGCGCGGACGTCCGCGCCGACCAACTGGTCGAGCGCTACCCCTGCCGACTCGACGCCTGGAGCGCCGCCGACGGACCCGGCGGCGTGGTCCTCAAGCCCGGCGTCGCGGGACCATCCGCCCGCGTCTACGAATGCGTGCGTGGACGACCTTGGGTGAACGCCGTCGCGTCTTGGCGCAAAAGCGTCCTCGCGATCGCCAGAAGATCGTCATGCCGAGATGCGACGCTGCTTGGCCGACCTCACCAGGATTACGGTGGCAGGGTGGACCGTCACGGCGCGCAGGCGTGGCTCGACAGCTACATTGGGGCCTGGCTGTCATACGACGAGGATGCGATCAGGGCGCTCTTTGCCGATGACGTCTGCTACCGATACCACCCCGACGATCAGCCGGTCGTCGGCCAAAGAGGCAGTCGTCGCGTCGTGGCCGGGCGAGTCGGACTCGGATGGGGCCTCGACCCGTGATGCGCCCGGCAACTACGCGGCGCGTTACGCGCCGGTGGCCGTCGACGATGACGTGGTGGTGGCCACAGGCACGTCCAACTATCGCGAGCAGCCCGACGGGCCGATCGTCCGCATTTATGACAACTGCTTCGTGATGCGTTTTGATGCCGACGGGCGATGCCGCGAGTTCACCGAGTACTACATTGGAACGGCCGTGAGCGGGCATCAGGACGTCGATCCGGTCGCCCAGATGGTGTTCAGGCCGCGTACATCCGGAGGTCTCGGGCGAAGCGGTCACCCAGCTCGATCAGCGCGTCCAGTTCGGGATGGCGAACGATGATCATGCCGTCGGAGATGAGGGTTGCTCGCCAGTCGCGCCGATGCGCTCCGATCGGCAACAGATCCAGCACGCAGACGTTGTCCCGGTACTCGGCCATGAGTTGGTCGAGTCCTTCGACGCGGGTGATATGTCCCGATCCTTCGGCCCGTTTGAAGATGCTGGCTGCGTTGTAGTGATGGGTCAGTGGCGTGGAGGTGCCGCTGACCACGGCCTCGGCCCACATCCGGAACAGGTCACCGTCGGTGGCGTAGTTCATCACGTCGACCGTCCGGGCCCCCGGTGGCCGGGCACCGATCTCGCCGAACACCACCTCGCCGTCGCTCTTGCGGTACCACTCCATGTGGGTGAAGCCGGCATGGAAACCCAGCGCCTGCAGGACTTCCCGCCCCATCGCCTGCCCCCCGGCCAGCCAGTCGTTGTCGATGTCGCGGATCGCGACGGTCATCGGGCTGATCCACTCGTGGCTGCGCGCCTGCAGTGGTCGCGGCCGGTACCAGCTGATGTTCTCGAACAGGACGTTCCCGGCTCCGCACACGGTGTCGTAGGTGAACTCCTCGGCCTCGATGAACTCCTCGACGCTGAGCACCTCGACGTGGCGGACCATCGGCAGCACGTCGGCCAGCTCAGCCGGCGAGTCGACCCGGTACGTGTCGGCCGAGCCCGCACCGGCGATCGGCTTGACGATCAAGCGGATAGCCGATCCGCTCGGCCGCCTCCCACACTCCCTGCACGGTCGAGGTGCTGGCGTGGCGAGGGGTGCGGATGCCGGCCGCGTCGAGCACCTGCTTCATCAGCTCCTTGTCCCGGAACGGCAGCGTCTGCTCGACGGTCATCCCCGGCAGGCCGAGGTGCTCGCGGATTCGGGCGGCGAGGACCATGTAGGGCTCCCACAGACATTCCACCTGGTCGATCCGGGCATGCCGGGCCAAGCCTGCCAGAGCGCCCAGCACAGCACCCTCGTCGGCCAACGAGACCTGCTCGTAGTGGGCGAGATGATCCCGCGCCTCGGGCGGCAGGACGTGGACCGGCTGGTCACCCACCCCGATGACCGTGGCGCCGGTCTGGGCCAGCGCCCGGGTGAAATAGGCCATCTCCAGCGGGAAGCCCGGCGACAACATCACGACGATTCACGTTCGCATCTGCCGCTCGCTTGCTTCGACTGCCGATCTCGCGCCACGGCTGCGCTCACTCAGCCTCGACGAGCTCGACGCGCAGGCCGGAGATGATCCGGTCGAGGGCCGCCCGCACCACGGCGGTGTCCTCATGGCGCACGGTGACGAACCCTTCACCCTCGTACGAGGTCGACGCCGGCTGCCCGGGTCGAGGGAGCTTGGCGTCGACGACGAGGTGACCGAGCTCGCGTTGCATCTCGTCCACGCCGTGCACCGTGCGGACCCGGCCGCGACCCTGTCCGCGCAGGTAGGCCGTGCCGGTGGCGTACACCCTCCTCGGTGGGTTGAAGGTTCCGAGCAGCACCAGCTCGGCCCACATCGAGTAGAAGTCGACGTCGTGGCTGAAGCCGATCATGGACGCCAGCTGGGCACCGGGAGGCCGCGCACCCACCTCGGACACCGCCACCGATCCGTCGGGACGCTCGAACCATTCCATGTGGGTGAACGCGGTCTGTACGCCGAGGGCACGCAGGGCCGCCGGGCCGATCTGCTTGATCGGGCCGTACTCGGCACCGTCGATGGCCCGCGGCAGCACGACCGTCCACTGCACCCACGGCGTGCGCAGCACCTCCAACGGCGGCGGCTGGTAGTCGGCGATGGACGCCCACAACGTGTTCCCCTCGATGGTCACGCTGTCGAACGTGTGCTCAGGCCCGGTCAGGAACTCCTCGAGCAGCCAGACCTCGGCCGGGTCTGCCTGGGCGGCCCGCAGCCAGGATGGCGAAGTCCTCTGTCGGTGTCCAGCCGGTAGGTGGCCTGCGCCCCGGCGCCGGCCGGGGGCTTGGCCACGATCGGCAGCCCCACCTCGGCCAGGAAGCTGGTCGCCTCCTCGGTGCGGGTCACGAGCTGGTGGCGGGCACACGGAATGCCCGCGCTCCGCAGCACCGACTTCATCCGTGACTTGTCTCGGACGTTCAGGGCGGTGTCCTCGTCCATGCCCGGGATGCCGAGCGCCCCGCGTACCTGGGCCAGCGGCACCTGCAACTGCTCCAAGGCGCCGATCAACCGCTCGACCGGACCGATCTGACCGCTGAGGCCCCGGACGGCGTCGGCGATCTGCTGGGGGTCCAGCGCGTCGCCGATCTGCCAGTGACCCGCCAGCGCATCCCGCAGGTCGGGGGACAGGTTCTCGGCCGGCTCGGTGGTGATGAGGCCCAGCCGCACACCGGGTACGCGAGCCGCCGAGAGGGCGAACCGCGCGGTGGCTTCGAGCAGATACGGAGCGACGAATGCGGCGACCACCATAGCCGGAGGCTATCGGTTGCCTCCCGGCCCGGCGAACGGCTCCCCAACGAGATCGGGTTGTCCGGCTCGATCGGGGGATGGCGGCCGGTCAATCCCTCGGCGCTCTGCTGACCTGTCGGGGGTCGCCGGCGCGGATGAGGCCGGTCTCGTAGGCGATGACGATGGCTTGGGCGCGGTCGTGAAGTTGGAGTTTGGCCAGGATGCGGGCCACGTGGGTGCGGACTGTGTGTTCACTGATGTAGAGCACGCCGGCGATCTCGGCGTTGGTCAGGGCGCCGGCGAGGAGCTTGAGGATCTCCCGTTCGCGCTCGGTCAGCGAGTCGAGAGCCGGCGTACTGACCGGCGTCGGGTTCTGCACCGCGAAGTGTTGGATGAGCCGGCGGGTGACCGAAGGTGCGAAGAGGCCATTGCCGGCTGCGATGGCCCGAATGGCCCCGATCAGCTGGTCTTCGGGGGTGTCCTTGAGCAGGAACCCGCTGGCCCCGGCCGCTAGGGCGGCGTACACGTAGGTGTCGAGGTCGAACGTCGTCAGCACGAGGATCCGGGTCGGACTTCCGGACGCGACGATGCGGCGAGTGGCCTCCAGCCCGTCGAGGCCGGGCATCCGGATGTCCATCAGGACGACGTCGGGGTGCAGCTCCGCCGCGGCGGTGACGGCCGCGTGGCCGTCGGCCGCCTCGCCGACCACGGCCAGGTCGGGTTCGGAACGAAGGATCATCGAGAAGCCGGTGCGGAGCAGGCGCTCATCGTCGACGAGGAGGATCCGGATGGTCACCGGACCTGCCGGGAGAGTGGGAAGTTGGCCCGCACCAGGAATCCCGCGCCGGCGGCGTGGCTCGTGCTGAGGGTGCCGCCATAGATGGCGACCCGCTCACGCATCCCCAGCAGGCCTCTACGTCATCTGCGGCCCCAGGACGCCGGCCGAAGCGGACGCCGTCACGGCACACGATGTCGGCCATCTGCTTGCACATGCTGGTCTCGGAGTTCCAGTACGTGGTCGTCGACACCGCTCCCGGCCTGTCCGAGCACGTGCTGGCGGCGATGGACCAGACCACCGAGCTCGTCCTGGTCACCAGCATGGACGTGCCCGGGGTGCGTGGGCTCCGCAAGGAGCTGGACGCCCTCACCCAGCTCGGAATGCTGACCGACTCTCGCCACGTCGTGCTGAATTTCGCCGCTGAACGTGGAGGTCTCTCGGTCAGTGACGTGGAGGCCACGATCGGCGCCCGGGTGGATTTCCTGCTGCCCCGGTCCAAGACGGCGCTCGAGTCCGTCAACCAGGGCATCCCGTTGCTGCAGAGCAAGAAGGGCCGCGACCCGATGACCCGGCAGCTGGACCGGCTGCTGACGCGGTTCACCGCGCAGGCCGGACCGCGACGCATCGCCGCAAGGAGAGCCGCAAGGAGAGACGCGCCGCCGCACGTTCGACCGGTTCACACCCGAAACGGGCGGCACCGCGCTGGTACCGCAGTCCGGAAGGCGGTCAGCCTGATGAAGCTGTCGGAGCGGCTCGCCGCCGTCCGGTGGCCAGGGCCCCGGGCAACCGGACAGCGGGACCAGCCCACGAGCAGCATCGCGCGAGCAGCCCGGCGAGCTTCCGGTCGAGCCGGACACCGGGTCGGTGGACACCAGCCGATCCGGCAGCTCGCCGGCCGCCGAGCCGCCCGCGCGGCACCGTCGAATCCGCCTGCGGCGGGCGTGGAGACTGGCTCCGGCCACCAAGCCGGCGGCGGCGACCAGGACGACTCCTTCGGCTCCGGGGATTGCCGCCAAGGACGCGCTGACCAAGCTGAAGGAGAGCACCGCCGAGGCGCTGTACAAGCGGATGGGTACGCGGCTCAACGATGCCTCGCTCGACGAGGAACAACTGCATGCGATGGTCAGGGGCGAGCTGAACAATGTCGTCGAGGCCGAGAAGATCCCGCTCAGCACCGAGCAGCGCCAGCGACTGATCCGCGACGTCGAGGCCGATGTCTTCGGTCACGGACCCCTGCAACGACTGCTCGATGACCCGACGGTCACCGAGATCATGGTGAACGGGCCGAACCGGGTCTATGTGGAGAAGGGCGGCAAGCTCACCCGTACCGACGCCCACTTCGACTCCGAAGAGCACCTGCGCCGGATGATCGAGCGGATCGTCTCTCGGGTCGGCCGGCGGATCGACGAGTCGTCACCGCTGGTGGATGCCCGGCTCGCCGACGGGTCGCGAGTCAACGCGGTGATCCCGCCCCTGTCGTTCAGTGGTTCCACGCTCACCATCCGCAAGTTCGCCAAGGACCCGCTGAAGGTCGACGACCTGATCAGGTTCGGAACGCTCACGCCGGAGATGGCGGAACTGCTGCACGCCTGCGTGCAGGCACGACTGAACATCATCGTGTCCGGCGGTACGGGCAGCGGCAAGACGACGCTGCTCAACGTGTTGTCCTCGTTCATCCCCGAGGGCGAGCGCATCATCACCATCGAGGATGCCGTCGAACTGCAGTTGCAGCAGGAACACGTCGTACGCCTCGAGAGCCGTCCGGCCAACATCGAGGGTCGAGGCGAGATCGGCGTTCGCGAGCTCGTCCGGAACTCCCTGCGGATGCGACCTGACCGCATCATCGTCGGGGAGGTGCGAGGCGGGGAGACCCTGGACATGCTCCAGGCCATGAACACCGGGCATGACGGCTCGCTGTCCACGGTGCACGCCAACTCTCCTCGGGACGCGATCGCCCGGCTCGAGACCCTGGTGCTGATGGCCGGCATGGACCTGCCGCTGCGCGCGATCCGCGACCAGATCTCCTCCGCGGTCGACGTCGTGATCCAGCTGAGCCGGCTCCGCGACGGCACCCGGCGGGTGACCTTCGTGACCGAGGTGCAGGGCATGGAAGGGCAGACCGTCACCATGCAGGACGCCTTCCTCTTCGACTACTCGGCCGGGGTGGACGCCAACGGGCGCTTTCTGGGCAAGCCCATCCCCACGGGCGTGCGGCCACGGTTCACCGACAAGTTCATCGACCTGGGGATCAGGCTCTCGCCCGGCGTGTTCGCTGCCCCGCCGCCGACGGCGGCCCGCCGATGAACTTCGCGGGCCTCGCGCCGGACGTGGCCGCCGCCGTCGCCGCGTGCGCCCTGGCTGTCCTGATCGGGTCTTCGTCGTGCTCGCGCCCGGGCCCTCGACGCTGCCTCTGGCGCGGCGCCGACCCGCGCAGTCGGCGGACCCAGCCGGCTGACCCGATCCGCGACGCTGGCCACCGACGTGATCGACCGGCGTGATCCGCCGTCGGGGTGACGTCGAGGTCCACACGGCCGATGCTGGAGCGGGCCGGGCGTGAAGATGCGACTCCAGGACTTCGTGCTGCTGGTGATCGCCGGCTCCCTGGTCGCCGGGGCCGCGGGTTTCGTGCTGTCAGGTCCGCTGCTGGGCGTGCTGCTCGCGATTGCGGTACCGGTGCTCGCGCGCGTGGTGTTGAACGTCCTCGCCGGCCGCCGCCGCAGCGCGTTCGCCGACCAGCTGGACGACTCACTCCAGCTCATCGCCAGCAGTCTGCGCGCCGGCCACAGCTTGTTGCAGGCGATTGCTTCGGTCGCCCGGGAAGCAGAGGAGCCCACCAAGGACGAGTTCGCTCGAATCCTCAACGAGACCCGGGTCGGCCGGGAGCTGCGCGTCGCCCTGGACGAGACCTGCGGCCCGGATGGCCAGTGACGACTTCGTCTGGGTGACGCAGGCGATCGCGATCAACCGCGAGGTCGGCGGCAACCTCGCCGAGGTGCTGGACGGGGTGGGGCACACCATCCGGGAGCGCAACCAGATCCGCGGTCAGGTCAAGGCGCTGAGTGCCGAGGGCAAGCTGTCGGCGTACGTGCTGATGGCTCTGCCCATCGGCGTGGTCGTGTTCCTCGCGATGGCGAACCCGGACTACATCGGGAAGCTGGTCGAGAATCTGGCGGGCTACGTGATGATCGGCGTCTGCGTGCTGCTGATGATCGTCGGAGCGCTCTGGCTGCGCAAAGTGGTCAGCTTCAAGTTCTGACGCTCCCCGGCCTAGGAAGGAAAGGACATCGTGTTACCGACTCTGGTGCTGGCTTCGATAGCCGCCTGAGCCTTTCCGTGCTCATCCTGGGCTGGTCGATCATGTCCGGGCGAGATCGGGGCCAACTGCGAGCGCGGACCAACCTCCAGCGCGGACTGGTGGGTCGATCGGAGACCGGATCCGACGGCCGGCCCTGGGCGCGCAGGGGCGGTCAGAACGAGGGGCTGCGCCTGCTGGTCCTGCGGCTGACGCCGAACCGTTCGGTGCGCAACCTCGACCGCTTGCTCTCGCGCGCCGGGAGACCGCCGGCGTGGCCGCTGCACCGGTTGCTGGCCGCCAAACTCGTGGTTCCCGCCATCCTCGGCGCCATGACCTTGGCCGTCCTCAGCGCATCACCGGGAAGACTCGTCGGCGTCGTCGCCGTGGTCGTCACCGTCGTGAGTCGTTTCCTGCCCGAGTTGCTGCTGCACAGTCGTGGCCAGGAGCGAGCCCAGAAGATCGGTCTGGCGCTTGCCGGACACCTTGGACCAGATGACCATCGCCGTCGAGGCCGGGTCTGGGATTCGACTCGGCGATGGCCCGGGCGGCCAAGGCGGGCAAGGGTCCACTGGCCCAGGAACTGGCGCGGACCATGCAGGACATGCAGGTGGGGCAGTCGCGCCGGCAGGCCTACGAATCCCTGGCCTCGCGGACCGGCGTGCCGCCGCTGCGCAAGTTCGTCCGGGCGATCATCCAGGCCGACCTGTACGGGATCGCGGTCGCCGACGTGCTGCGCACCCAGGCCGACCAGCTGCGGATCAAGCGCCGGCAGCGGGCCGAGGAGAAGGCCATGCAGATCCCGATCAAGGTGATCTTCCCGCTTGATGCTGTGCATCCTGCCCGTGCTCTTCATCGTGCTGCTCGGTCCGGCGGCCATGGACATCGTGGCGGCGTTCACCAAATGATGCCGGCGGCGGTGATCGTGGTGACGGCGCTCTGCGCCGGCGTCTCCGCGTTCGGACTCAGCCGGTGGGCGCGCGCCCTGGCCGGCACCGAGTCGAGGTGGCTCCAGACCTGGGTCCTGGTCCCGTTCGCCGGTCTGGGCGGCGTCGGCGCGGCCATGACGGCCGAGACTGTGGCCGAGTTGGTTGGCTACGCGCTGTTGGCCGTTTTCTTGCCGTGCTGGTCGTCGTCGACCTGGCCGTGTTCCGGCTGCCCGACGTGGTCGTCGGCCCGCTCTATCTCGTCCTCTTCGCGGTCCTTGACCGTGGCGGCCGCCATGAGCGGAGACTGGGGCCGCCTCGGGAGAGCTGCCGCTGGCCGCCGGTGTCATCGCGTTCGGCTATCTGGTGCTCGCCTTGATCGCACCGGCGAACCTCGGCCTGGGTGACGTGAAGCTCGCCGGCCTGATCGGCGCGTTCCTCGGCTGGCTCGGTTGGTCCCACGCGCTGGTCGGGACGCTGGCCGCGTTCGTTCTGGGCGGCGTGTTCGCCCTCTTCCTGGTGCTCGCGAAGCGAGCACACCGGCACACGGCATTCGCCTTCGGACCGTGGATGGTGGTCGGCGCCGCGGTCGGGGCGGCCTTCGGGACCGCGGTCGTCTGAGCTGTTCGGGCGCCGGCGTCCTCGAACCGTTGCTAGCCTCAACGCCATGAAAAAGCCGTTGAGGTGCTTGCTCTTCTTCCACGCCTGGAGCCTCAAGACCAACGACGAGGGTCAGCAGTACAAGATCTGTGATCGGTGCGGCGCCTACCGCGACTTCTCGCCGGCGGCCGGCGCGTCCTAGGTCGGCCACCGCGACGGTGCGATCTGAGTCGGGCTTCCCCGACGCCTGATATCTCGGATCGCGCAGCGGTAATGTGCGGAGAAACCCACGAAGGCAACGAGGAGCAAACGATGGTCTCTCGTCTCAACCCGTACATCGGCTTCACCGACAACGCTCGGCAGGCGATGGAGTTCTACCAGTCGGTCTTCGGCGGCACGCTGGTGATGAACACGTTCGGCGAGTACGGCACCGAGGGTGAGGACGCCGACAAGATCATGCACGGCCAGCTCGAGACCGACAAGGGCTACACCCTGATGGGGGCGGACACGATCGCCGGCATGGAGCGCGACTCCGGCAGCGCCATCACCATCAGCCTCAGCGGCGACGACGGCGACGAGCTTCGCGGCTACTGGGAGAAGCTGGCCGAGGGCGGCTCGGTCTCGCTTCCGCTGGAGAAGCAGATGTGGGGCGACGAGTTCGGTCAGTGCACGGACAAGTTCGGCGTCAACTGGATGGTCAACATCGGTCAGCCGCAGGCCTGATCGGGTCAGCGGGCGATGACGACCGACGGTGAGCTCGAGGGCCGATTTCCACCTGGCGTGATGCGGATGCTCGCCGCCGCCGAGGCTCGCGGGCTCGACGTCGAGGTGAGACCGAGGCCCGGCGGCCAACAGCCTGGAGGAGGCGGCCGCGATCCTCGGGATCCGCCCCGCCGACATCGCCAAGACGATCGTCGTCCGGCGCGCCAGTGACGCGTACCTGTTCGCTGTCGTGCCGGGCGACACCCAGATCGCCTGGCCGAAGCTGCGCGCCCAGGTCGGTGTCAACAAGCTCAAGTTTCCCGACGCCGCCGAGGCGCTGGCCGCCACCGGCTACGAGCGCGGCACCATCACCCCGATCGGCAGCGAACCGGAGTGGCCGGTGCTGATCGACCAGCGCCTGGTCGGGTGCCGGGTGGCCATGGGCGCCGGTGCCCACGGCTTCAGCGCGTTCCTCGACATCGACGATCTGGTGCGCTGCTACGACGCGGTGGTCGCCGATCTCGTCGATTGAGCGCAGCCCGACCATCGGTGACCTAGCGCCGACGGCGCTGCGGGCCCGGCAGCGTCGGTGCGGGCGATCCTGCCCCTAAACTCGCCCTATGTCACAGCCCGGTGCGGTCAGTCGAATCTCGCTGAGCATCGCCTGGTTGCTGCTCGGACTGGCCATGATCGCGGTCCCCGCCTGGCTCGGCTGGACCCGTTGGCCGGCCGTCCTGAGCGGGCATCCGGTGATGCTCGTGTGCCGGGATCGTCTGCGGGATGCTGGGCTTCGTCGCGGTGGCCTGGTCGATCGCCACCCTCGCGATCGGCGGCCGGCTGGATCGGGAGGGCGACCCGGATCGGCCCGCTCGCCGGACGCCCGAACAGGTGCAACGCCGAGCCCGCTGGCGGCTCATCGCGGCCATTCCGGCGCTGATCATCTGCACGCTGCTGGTCGCCGTGCTCGCGTACGCCCGGCCGTTCGTGGCGACGCCGGTCGCGGTGTCGGCCCTGATGTCGGAGAACGGCGTGCAGATCAACGAGCGGCTGAGCTGGTACGAGTTGACGCCGGTGAAGCAGGACAAGACCGGCAAGGCGATCAAGCCGACGACCGGGCTGATCTTCGTTCCCGGGGCCCGCGTCGACGCCCGGGCCTACGCCCACGTCCTGCGCCCGCTGGCCGATGCGGGTTACCTGGTCGCCGTGTTGAAGGAGCCGTTCGGGTTTTCGGTGATTCAGCCCGATCACGCCGAGACCGTGATCGATCTGCATCCAGAGATCGCCCATTGGGCGGTCGGCGGGCATTCACTCGGCGGGGTGACCGCCGCGTCGTTCGCGGATTCCAACGAGCAGATCAACGGTCTCGTGCTGTACGGCTCCTATCCGGCCACCAGGATCGAACGCACCGACCTGAAGGTGCTCTCGATCTCCGGCAGCGCCGACGGCCTCACCACGCCGGCCGACATCGAAGCATCGAAGGCCAAGCTTCCCCCGACGACGACCTTCGTGGTGATCGACGGAGCCTCCCACAGCACCTTCGGCGACTACGGAACCCAGCCCGGTGACGGCATGGGTGCGGGCGATCGTGCGGCCCAGCAGGCTGCGATCGGCAAGGCCACGCAAGTCTTTCTCGCCTCGCTGACCCCGCCCCCGCCGCCGAAGAAGAAGAAGTAGCAACTCGACGCGCAGGGCCGCGGCTGCCGCGGCGTGACCACTAGGATCGGTTGCCATGAGCGAGCTCGGCCTCCGGCAGGCCCAGGACAAGATGGCGGCCGCTGGCATCAATCAGCAGGCCATCGACGTCTTCACCCACTACTACCACCAGGTCGAGGACGGGGTCACCGGCTTCATCGCCGAGGACAGCATCGACCCGTTGACCGATCCGGATCTGTTGAGCGAGGCCGCGGTCGCGCCCGAGGACGCCGCGGCGGCCTTGGCCGACACGGTGATCATCAAGCTCAACGGGGGGCTCGGCACCTCGATGGGGATGGAGAAGGCCAAGTCGCTGCTGCCGGTACGCGATGGCCGGACCTTCCTGGACCTCATCGTTGATCAAGTACGGCACGCGCGGCAGGCGTACCAGGTCAAGCTGCCGCTGATCTTGATGAACAGCTTCCGGACCCGCGACGACACGCTGGCCGCGCTCGCCGCGCTACGACGATCTCGAGGTGGACGGTCTCGAGCTGGACTTCCTGCAGAGCCAGGAGCCCAAGCTGCGCGCCGACGACCTGACGCCGGTCGAATGGCCGGCCAACCCGATGCTGGAGTGGTGCCCGCCCGGACATGGTGATCTCTACACCTCGCTGTCCGCCTCGGGCGTACTGGATCGCCTTGTCTCCTTGGGATATCGCTATGCGTCGGTGTCCAATTCAGACAATCTCGGTGCGGCGCCGAATGCCGTGATCGCCGGCTGGTTCGCCGCCAGCGGCGCTCCGTACGCGGCGGAGATCTGCCGCCGGACCGCCGCCGACCGCAAGGGTGGCCACCTGGCCATCCGCAAGGCCGATCAGCAGTTGATCTTGCGCGACACGGCGCAGACGTCGGATGAGGAGATGCACTACTTCACCGACGAGTTCCGGCACCCGTACTTCCACACCAACAATCTGTGGTTCGACCTGCGACGACTGGCGCAGACGCTGAAGGAGCGGGACTCGGTGCTGGGTCTGCCGTTGATCAAGAACGCGAAGACCGTCGACCCCGCCGACTCCAGCTCGCCGAAGGTGATCCAGATCGAAAGCGCCATGGGCGCCGCGGTCGAGGTCTTCGAGGGCGCCACCGCCATCGGCGTCGGCCGGGACCGGTTCCTGCCGGTCAAGACGACGAATGACCTGCTGCTGTTGCGCTCCGACGTCTACGACCTGGCCGACGACGGGCGGTTGATCATGGTCGCCGACCCGGCGCCGCTGGTCGAGCTGGACTCCGGCTACTACAAGACGATCGGGGCGTTCGACCAGCGGTTCCCCGACGGCGCGCCGTCGCTGAAGGCGGCCAGCCGGTTCAGCGTCAACGGCGATTGGACGTTCGGCGCGCGCGTCTCGGTGATCGGCGACGTCACGCTGCCGGACGAAGGCTCGCCGCAGACGGTGCCCGCCGGCTCCACGCTGGTGGAGCGGAGCTAGCGGCTTGACGCTGGCTCAGTGGGTGGTGACGACCTCGTCGTAGTCGAGTCGCGGCTGCCGCGGCCGGAAGCCCTCATCGGACGGCTGGCCGATGTTGACCACGAGCAAGGCGCGATGGCGGCCGTCGGGGAAGAACTCCTGGCTCACGCCGTCGGCATCGAAGCCGCCCATCGGTCCGGCAGCCAGCCCGGCGGCCCGGACACCGATGATGAAGTAGCCGATCTGCAGCGAGGTGTTGAGCGTGGCGGCTGCCGGTGCGCATCGCCTCGTCGGCGAACGCGTCCTTGGCGCCGGGGAAGACCGGGAAGACCTTGTGCATCTCGTCGTGGAAGTCCAGGTCGGCGGCGAGGACGGCGACCAGCGGGGCGGCCAGGGTCTTGGCCTTGTTGCCCTCGGCCATGTGGGCCACGAGCCGCTCGCGGGCCTCGCCCGACTGGATCAGAGCGACCCGCAGCGGCTGGGTGTTCATCGCCGTCGGGCCCCACTTGATCAGGTCGTAGACCGCGCGCAGCTGCGCGTCGCTCACCGGGGCGTCGGTGAAGGCATTGGCGGTGTGGGCGTCGCGGAAGAGCAGGTCGGCGACGTCAGGGCCGATCGCCAGATCGGGATCGAAGTCGAAGTCGTACTCGGCGAGAACGGTGGGGGAGATCTCTAACTGCGTCATGATTAGTTGAACAATCAACAATCAGATACATTCCCCAGCTATGCAGTGACGCTGCTCACGCTGGCGCGGCGTCCCGCGATCGCTGCGAGAATGCCCGGGTGGACGACGTGACCGAGCGCCCGTGGCATCAGGCGCTGGCGTACGCGGTCACCGGCCGGCTGCTCCCCGACCTCGGACTCCAGGAGCGTGCCGATGTGGCCGCGCTGGCCGCGGACCTGCGGCAGCGAGCGGCTGACGGGCGAAATCCCGCTGCTCGACGATCCGTCCGCCGCGTCGGTCCCGGCTGACCTGCGTGCGCGACTCGGCGCCGCGCAGTTCGCCGCCGCGCTGGCCGGCCTGCGCACCGCGCTCGACCTGGACCGCACCCCGCGTACCGCTCCTCGTCCTGGCCGGCCGCTCACCGCGGACGAGCGAAGGTTGCTGGCTGACGTACCGCCGCACCACGGCACCTGACCGAACGGCTCGGCGCGGGCGTTCGGTCAGTCCTTGGCCCGCAGGATGTCGCGGATGTCGGCGAGCAGGTCTTCGGTCGACGCGGCCTTCTCGGGCTCGTCAGCCTTGCGGATGGCGCTCAGCTTGTTGTACGGGATGACCACGGCGAAGTAGAGCACCGCAGCGGTCAGCACGAAGGTGATCAGCGCGGTGAGGAATCCGCCGATATTGACTCCCGGCGACGGCGATCCCGCTCAACCCCTGGATCTGGAAGAGCAGGCCGAGCACGTCGAGAATGATCTTGGTGAACGACTGGACCACCGCCGCGAAGACCGCGCCCATGATGAACGCGACCGCCAACTCGATGAGGTTGCCTCGCAGCAGAAATTCCTTGAAGCCCTGCACGCCTACTCCTGATTTGATTCGAAATCCCTCGCCAGGCAAGGAATTGTGAAGTCGGCAGGCTAGCAAACCGGTGTGCTATCGCCAGATGACGGTCAAGGTCCCCGAGACGGCGGCCCGAGCGAGCACAGCCGGCCGTCGAGCTGTCCACGTCGACCAGCACCAAGGCGCCGGAGCTGTCAGCCGCCGCGTCGTCGTCGAACCGCGGCACGGTGACCACCCGGGCGGCCTGGGCGACGACGGAGGCTTTCTCCGACTCCGGGTCCGCGGCGAGCACGTCGACCACGTCACCCGGGTGCAGGAGAGTGGCGAGCTCGGCGTCGGCGAGGCGGAGCGGAGCCAGCACGTGTCCGCGAGCGACGCCGACTCTGGTCGAGATGACGGCCAGGCTGGTCAGCACCTGCCGGCGGGCGATCGGGGCCGGCAAGGGTCTGACCGACCAGCGCACCCGGGTCGGAAACCGCACCTTCCGGCGCATCGGCCGCCACCACCCGCTCCACGCTCACGTCACCCGGGCTGATCACCGCGCCGCCGGCGAGCTGCCGCTTCGCGCGCACCACCTCGACCGTCGGCGGCCCTTCCGGGGCCGCCGCGGCGATGCCGGTCAGCACCGCGCCGAGCGCCGCGACAACGGCCAGCTTCCGGCGATGCCAGGACGCGGCCCGAGCCAGGCTGCGGAGCGGATGCCGCCGGGTCTTCTGCTGCACCGAGACCGAGCGGGCACCGGTGCCGCTGTCGAGAGCCTTGCGAGCGCTGCGGCTGCGGGCCGCGGAGTTGTCCGGTTCGTCATGCCCAGACGTTAAGGATGCGCGGCCCGATCGTCCGCGTCGTCCACAGGCTCAGGTCGAGGGGGCTTTCGAGGCTGTGGACGAGGCTTCGCTCGACGCCGACTTCTTGCCCTCGGACTTGCTCGCGGACGAGGATGCGCCGGCGGTCGCGGGCTCCTTCGCCGGCTTGTCGGACTTGGTCTCCGTGCTTTTCGAGTCGCCGTTGCCGGAGCTGTCGCCGTTGGTGTCCGGCTTGCGACTGTCGTTGCGGTAGAAGCCCGAACCCTTGAACACCACGCCCACCGCGTTGAAGACCTTGCGCAGCCGGCCGCCGCAGTTGGGGCACTCGGTGAGCGCCGCGTCGCTGAACTTCTGCACGGCCTCGAGGTCGTGGCCGCACTCGGTACACCGGTACTGGTAGGTAGGCATCGTGTTCTTTCTCGCTCGCGACGGCGCTTAGCACTCAAGCATACCGACTGCTAACGCCCGCGCGTTCATCTCGCGGACCTCGCCGGCTCGGGTCGCATGCCGTCGGCGAGGCGACTTACCGCGCGATCTTGCCGCCTACCGCATCAAATTTGCCGCGGTAGGCGACGGTTTAACACGGTACCGTGCAAAACCGACCGGACCGGGCGGGGCGCGGAGCGAGTGCGCCACTAGAGTTGGACGGTGCGTCGCATCCCCCGCTGGCTGGTCTTCACGGCTGTGGTTCTCGTGCTGGCGCTCGGCGGGCTGAGCAGCGTGGTGATCGGCACGGTACGGCAGTCGTTCCCGCAGTTGGAGGGCCGGATCTCGCTGCCGGGGCTGGTGGGTTCGGTCGAGGTGCTGCGGGACGCGTACGGGGTGCCGCAGATCTACGCCGACAACGCCGAGGACCTGTTCGAGGCCCAGGGCTACGTGCACGCGCAGGACCGGTTCTACGAGATGGACTTCCGCCGGCATCTGGCGGCGGGCCGGCTGTCGGAGCTCTACGGCAAGTCCCAGGTGGAGACCGACGCCTACGTCCGGACGCTCGGCTGGCGGCGGGTCGCGGAGCAGGAACTGGCCCTGCTCGCTCCGTCGACCCGGCGCTACCTCGACGCGTACGCCTCGGGGGTCAACGCCTACCTGCACGGGCGGACGGCCGACGACCTGTCGCTGGAGTACGCGCTGCTCGGCGTCCAGGGTCTCGACTACACCCCGGAGGACTGGACGGCGGCGGACTCGGTCTCCTGGCTGAAGGTGATGGCCTGGGAGCTGGGCTCCAACATGGAGGAGGAGTCCGAACGCGCGGTGATCTCGGCGAGTCTCGGCGGCGGTCGCGCCGCAAGCCTGTTCCCGGACTATCCGATCGACGGCTTCGAGCCGATCGTCAGCCGCGGAACCGTCGTCGGGAAGGCCTTCGATCCGAGCGCGCAGCGGGCCCCCGCCAGCGCCCTGCCCGCCGGTCTCAGTCCGGATCAGCTCGACGCCGCCCTGCCGGCGCTGATCTCGGCCAGCAAGATCAACTCGGCGATCCCCGACGTCCTCGGCTCGGCCGAGCTGGGGGCCGAGACCGGCTCCAACTCCTGGGCCGTGGCCGGCTCGCGGACGGCGACCGGGCAGGCCATGCTCGCCAACGATCCGCACCTGGCCACCTCGATCCCGTCGGTGTTCGCCCAGGTCGGACTGCACTGCCGGACGTTGTCCCCGACCTGCCCCTTCGACGTCAGCGGCTTCAGCATGGCGGCCACGCCCGGCGTGGTGATCGGCAAGAACACCAAGATCGCCTGGGGGTTGACGACCAGCAACGCGGACGTGCAGGACCTCTATCTCGAGGAGGTTCGGGGCGACACGGTGCGCGTCGGCGAGACCTACGTGCCGCTGCAGGTGATCGAGGAGGAGATCCGGGTCCGCGGCGAGGACGAGCCGCGCAAGATCAGGATCCGGTCGTCCCGGCACGGTCCGCTGCTGTCCGACGTCGATGATCAACTTCAGCTGGTCGGGGCGGGCGCCTCCGAGCCCAGCAAGGACCCGTACGCGGTCGCGCTGAGCTGGGTGGCGCTCACTCCGGGACGCAGCATGGACGCGGTGCTGGCCATCGACCAGGCGACCGACTTCACCCAGTTCCGGGCCGCGGCCGCCCTGCTCGCCGCGCCGTCGCAGAACCTGATCTACGCCGACACCTCGGGCAACATCGGCTACCAGCTGCCCGGGCGTGGTTCCGTTGCGCAGCAGGGCGAACGGCCAGATCCCGTCACCGGGCTGGGACGCCCGCTACGACTGGAAGGGCACCATCCCCTTCGCCGAACTGCCCTACGTGTACAACCCGCCGGCCGGCTTCATCGTGGCCGCCAACCAGCCGATCATCGGACCGCAGTATCCGTACCCGCTCGGCTCGGCGTACTCGTACGGGTGGCGCAGCCAGGAGATCATCGACCGGCTCCGCGACGCGTCGGCGCTCACCATGGACACGGCCGAGCAGATCTTCTACGACGACACGATCCGGGTCGCCGCCGATCTGGTGCCGACCCTGCTCAAGATCAAAGTCAGCGACCCGTGGGTGCTCGAGGGACAGCAGACCCTGGTCGGCTGGGACTACTCGTCGGCGGCCGGCTCGCCCGCCGCCGCGTACTTCAACGTCGTCTTCCACAACATCTTGAAGCTGACCTTCCGCGACGAACTGCCCGAGGAGCAGTGGCCGCACGGCGGCGACCGCTGGTACGCCGTCGTCGACAACCTGCTGGAGCAGCCGCGCGACGCCTGGTGGGACGACGTCACCACCAAGGACAAGGTCGAGACCCGGGACGACATCCTGCTCGCCGCGATGACCAATGCGCGCAAGGAGATCACCTCGCTGATGGCCCGGGACACCGACGAGTGGCAGTGGGGCAAGCTGCACACGGTGACGCTGCGGAACTCGACCCTGGGCACGAGCGGCATCCCGCCGGTCGAGCGCCTGTTCAACCGCGGCGACTACCAGGTCGGCGGCGGCCCGGGCATCGTCAACGCGATGGCCTACGACGACACCTTGGGCTACGCGGTGACCAGCGCGCCCGACCATGCGGATGCTGGTCGACCTGGGCGATCTCGACGACTCGCGCTGGGTCAACCAGAGCGGCGTCTCCGGCCACGCCTACCACCGCAACTACGACGACCAGACCGACTTGTGGGCGACCGGCAAGATGTGGCCGTTCGTGTCGTCCCGGGCGGCGGTCGAGGCCCGCACCACCCACCGCCTGGAATTCATCTCGAGCGGCTGAGCGGCAAGCGGTAAGATCTGCCTGCGGATGGCGACGATCCGGCAATCACCGGTGAGCCTCCGGAAGAACGGGATTCGGCCGTGACGTCGAACCTCAGTAGAACCGGACGGGTGGGCCCGTGACAGCCTTCGACGAGCGGTCGGGCGCACGCCTCGTGGCTGGGTTCGGCAAGCGGGGTGGTACCGCGGCGGAGACGTCGTCCTCGCAGCCGAGTGACTGACCAGACGAGAGCGACCCACCGTGACGATCTACCCCAAAGCCACCAGTACACGGCCCTTCGACAGGCTCAGGGCACGCTCGCAGACTCAGGGCACGAGATCCCGGCCAGTCCGAACTTCCCGGAGCTCGAGGAACGGGTGCTGGCCTTCTGGAAGGCCGACGACACCTTCAACGCGTCGGTGCAGCGCAATCCGGCGGGGGAGAACGGCGACAACGAGTTCGTCTTCTACGACGGTCCGCCGTTCGCCAACGGGCTGCCGCACTACGGGCACCTGCTGACCGGCTACGTCAAGGACATCGTGCCGCGCTACCAGACCATGCGCGGCCGGCACGTCGAGCGACGATTCGGCTGGGACTGCCACGGGCTGCCGGCGGAGCTGGAGACGATGTCGCAGCTCGGCCTCAAGACCAAGGCCGACATCGAGGAACTCGGCATCGAGAAGTTCAACGCCGCCTGCCGCAAATCGGTGCTGCGCTACACCCAGGAGTGGCAGGACTACGTCACCCGCCAGGCCCGCTGGGTCGATTTCGATCATGACTACAAGACCCTCGAGCCGGACTACATGGAGAGCGTGCTCTGGGCCTTCAAGTCCCTGTACGACAAGGGACTGGTCTACTCAGGGCTGCGGGTGCTGCCGTACTGCTGGAACGACGAGACGCCGCTGTCCAACCACGAGCTGCGGATGGACGACGAGGTCTACCAGAGCCGCCAGGATCCGGCCGTCACCGTCGGCCTGCGGCTGGAGACCGGCGAGCTGGCGTTGATCTGGACCACCACGCCGTGGACGCTGCCGAGCAACCTGGCGATCATGGTCCGGCCCGACATCGACTACGTGGTGGTCGAGTCGGACTTCACCGGCACCACCGAGCGCTACGTGATCGCCGAGGCGCGGGTCGCGTCGTACGCGCGCGAGCTCTTCGGGGATCCGAAGGCGGACTGGAGCAGTCGGGTGGTGGAGCGGCTGACCGGCGCCGACCTGCTCGGCCGCTCGTACACGCCGCCGTTCTCCTACTACCTGGGCCACCGCAACGCCCACCGGGTGGTGGAGGCCGACTTCGTCACCACCGAGGACGGCACCGGCCTGGTGCACAGCGCCGGCGGCTTCGGTGAGGAGGACATGGAGGTCACCGACGCCAACGACATCGAGGTGGTCCTGCCGGTCGGCCCGGACGGCAAGTTCACCGCGCCGGTGAACGAGTACGCCGGGCTGCAGGTCTTCGACGCCAACCTGCTGATCGTCGACGACCTCAAGGCCGCGACCCGCGGTGCGACCGCCGGCTCGGTCACCCCGGGCACCGTGCTGCTGCGGCACGAGAGCTATGCCCACCCCTATCCGCACTGCTGGCGCTGCAAGAACCCGCTGATCTACAAGGCGGTCTCGAGCTGGTTCGTCGAGGTCACCAAGGTCAAGGACCGGATGGGCGAGCTCAACCAGCAGATCAACTGGGTGCCCGAGCACGTCAAGGACGGCCAGTTCGGCAAGTGGGTGTCGAACGCGCGGGACTGGTCGATCAGCCGGAATCGCTACTGGGGCACGCCGATCCCGATCTGGGAGTCCGACGACCCGGCCTATCCGCGGAGCGACGTCTACGGGTCGATCGCCGAGCTCGAAGCCGACTTCGGCGTCCCGGTCGACGATCTTCATCGGCCGTTCATCGACGAGCTGACCCGGCCCAACCCGGACGACCCGACCGGTCGATCGACGATGCGCCGGATCTCCGACGTGCTGGACGTCTGGTTCGACTCCGGGTCGATGCCCTACGCCCAGGTGCACTATCCGTTCGAGAACGCCGACTGGTTCGAGAACCACTACCCGGGCGACTTCATCGTCGAGTACATCGGGCAGACCCGCGGCTGGTTCTACACCATGCACATCCTGGCCACCGCGCTCTTCGACCGGCCGGCGTTCAGGAACTGCATCAGCCACGGCATCGTGCTGGGCAGCGACGGGCAGAAGATGAGCAAGTCGCTGCGCAACTATCCCGACGTCAGCGAGGTCTTCGACCGCGACGGCGCCGACGCGATGCGCTGGTTCTTGATGTCGTCGCCGATCCTGCGCGGCGGCAACCTGATCGTCACCGAGCAGGGCATCCGCGAGGGGGTCCGCCAGGTGCTGATCCCGCTGTGGAACGCCTGGTACTTCTTCAGCCTGTACGCGAACGTCGCGCAGGGCGGCGCCGGCTACGACGCCAAGATCAACTCCGGTTCGACCGACGTGCTCGATCGCTACATCGTGGCCAAGCTGGCCGAATTCGTCGACGACCTGACCGCGGAACTCGACGCGCTGAACGTCGCGGCCGCCTGCGACTCGGCCCGCGGATTCCTCGAGGTGCTGTCCAACTGGTACATCCGGCGCTCCCGGGATCGCTTCTGGGACGGGGAATCCGCCGGCTCGCTCGCCGCCTTCGACACGCTCTACACCGTGCTCGAAACGACGACCCGGGCGCTGGCGCCGCTGCTGCCGCTGACCACCGAGGAGATCTGGCGAGGCCTGACCGGCGGCCGTTCGGTGCACCTGACCGACTGGCCGAGCTCCGCCGAGCTGACCAAGGATGTTGATCTTGTCGCCGCGATGGATCGGGTGCGCGAGGTGTGCTCGACCGCATCGGCGCTGCGCAAGGCGGAACGGCTGCGGGTCCGGCTGCCCTTGTCGTCGTTGACGGTGGTCGCCGACGGTTCGGCGGCGCTGCAGCCGTTCGCGGAGTTGATCACCGACGAGCTGAACGTCCGTGACCTCGTGCTGACCGACGTGAGCACCGCGGACCAGGGTGCGTTCGGCGTACGCCAGAGCCTGCAGGTCAATGCCCGCGCGGCCGGGCCGCGCCTCGGCAAGCAGGTCCAGGTCGCGATCAAGGCCAGCAAGTCCGGCGACTGGTCGGCCGACGATCAAGGGGTGACCGCGGGCGGAATCGCTCTGCTGGAAGGGGAGTACACCCTGCAGACCGTCGTCGCCGACGCGCACCCCGATGATCGACGCGCGGTCGCCATGCTGCCCGGCGGCGGCTTCGTGATCTTGGACACCGCGGTGACGCCCGAGCTGGCGGCCGAAGGCCTGGCCCGCGACGTCGTCCGCGCCGTGCAGCAGGCCCGCCGCGACGCCGGCCTGAACGTCAGCGACCGGATCGCTCTCACCCTCGCCGGCGACGCCGACGTCCGGGCCGCGATCGAAACCCACGCGGAGTTGATCACGTCCGAGACCCTGGCTGGATCGCTGGAGGTCAGCGAGCCCGGAGCAGGGACGCCGATCCCGATCGGCGACGGACAGTCGGTGATCATCGGGCTCAGCCGGAGCTGACGGACCATCCCGAGCGCGCTCACGCCCCACCTTTCTGGTCATGCCCCATCATAGGTGGGGCGTCAGCGGGAAATGTGGGGCGTGAGCGGCGATTGGGGCAGACTTCTGTGTCGTGATTCGCCGTCGGGTGCTGGTTCGGGGTCGGGTTCAAGGGGTGTTCTTCCGTGACACCTGCCGGCGCGAGGCCCGCGCTCGCGGCGTCTCGGGCTGGGTGACCAACACCGACGACGGAGCCGTCGAGGCGGTCTTCGAGGGTGAGCCGGACGCCGTTCGAGCAACTGGTCGACTGGGCCCGCCACGGACCTCCCAGGCCGACGTTCGCAGCATCGAGGTCTGCGAAGAGCCCGTCCGGGGCGAGCGCGGCTTCGAGGTCGTATGAGGACCGGAAACGCCGACCGGCGGCCCACTCCGAAGAGTGAGCCGCCGGTCGAGTGGTGTGCGGTCAGCGACCGCTCTTCTTGTCCGCAGCTTCCTTGGCGGCGGCCTTCTTCGCCAGGGCCTTCTGTTCGGCCTTGGCCTTGGCCGCCCGCTCGGCGATCGCCGCCGGCGAGGCGTCCTTGTTGCCCGGGCGGATGTTGACCCAGACCTGCTTGTTCTTGTTGCCGGTCTTGAGGATCCGGATCTTCACGCCGAGGGACAGGTCGGCGTAGGTCCCGTAGTCCTCGTCCGGGATCGCCGGGCGTCCGTCGGTCGGGTTTCCGGTGCCGAGCACGTGGCCGCCACCCAGGTCCGGTGCCGAACAGGCGGTAGAGCACCTTGCCGTTCTTGTCGACCACTCGGGTGGAGTAGAGCTCGTTGTCCAGCGACGGCACGACCGTCGAGGCGTCGTTGTCCCGGAAGAAGAACGGGGCCTCCTCGTCCAGATCGGGCCGGTACTCGATGCCCGGATACCAGGTCTTGGCGTCGGTGAAGCGACGTCACCGGCGCCCGCTTGCCGAACCGGTTGCAGTACGTGCCGTACGGGTCGTTGCTGCTGTCGGGGTAGCAGTAGGTGAACGGGTACCGTCCGACCTTGCCGAACGCGACGTCGTTGGCCTGTTGCCGAGAGGCCAGGTTGTCCAGACCGCTCGGATTGGCCTCGGCCGCTTTCCCGCTCAGCCGCGCCGGCTCGTAGTGGGCGTCCACCAGCAACACGGTGCCCTTCGAGCCGATGCTCGGCGGGTCGAACAGGTTGTTGCTGATGTCGTTGAACGAGTTCGACGCATCGCGCTGCCAGATCAGCAGACCCGGTGCGTTGTACGGCGTCCGCTTGACCTTCCACTCGTCGCCGACCTGGTAGACGGTCGTGTACGGCGTCTTCAGGCCCTTGTCGTAGCCGTCGAAGTTGCGCCACTCCGCGATGTAGTACTGCTCGTAGTCGAACGCACCCGAGGTCTGCACCCAGCCCGCTCCGGTGGTTCCGGCCAGCGAGCCGTCCTCCGCCGTCCAGCCGTTCAGGCCGCCCTCGACGTCGTCGGCTGAAGACCTCGTCCCGTCGGCGGTGACCGAGAAGTCGTCGGCGAACCAGCCGCGCTCCTCGAACGCCGGATCGGTCAGGTAGCGCAGTCGCAGCTGAATGGTGCTGCCCGCGTACGGCGTCAGGTCGACGTAGTCGTGGCGATAGCCGCCGCTGTCGCCGGTGAGGCCGTTCTCCAGACCACCGAACGTCCCGGCCAGGTTGCCGTTGGGATCCTCATCGGTGGAGACCATGTTCCCGGCCTCGTCGAAGACCTCCTCCTGCTTCCAGGTGGTGCCACCGTCGGTCGACGTCTCGATGAAGCCGTAGTCCCACAGCTCCTCGATCGTGTAGTCGTTCCAGCTCCAGAAGCGCGACATCGCCGCCGGCCGGCACGTCGATCGAGCGGGTCAGCCGGACGTCGGCGAAGCTCTGGTCGTCCGAGGTCCACCAGGCCAGGGCGCCGCTGTGCGGCTCGCCCACCTGGACGTGCTTGGTCGGCAGGTTGATCTTCACCGCGGCGTCGGTGCCCTTGGGCGGCCGCGATCCCTGACCGAGCAGCACCTTGGTGATGTCGCCGTTGTAGTCGAGCACCTTGGGCTCGACCCAGCCGAGCACGTACTTGCTCCACGCGCCCATGTGGGTCGGCAGCGTCTGGAAGAGCTCGCCGCTGTGCGAGCCGGTGCTCATCAGGTCCCACCAGCCGACGTCGGTGTCGGTCGGGCCGATCGAGTCGTAGAGGTCCGGCAGGCCGAGATCGTGGCCGTACTCGTGGGCGATGACGCCGATCCCGGCATCCTCGGGCTGGGTGGTGAAGTTGAACACCCGCAGACCGTCCGCCCCGGGCACCTCGATGCCGCCGGTGGTGGAGCCGACGACCTGGCTCGACGACCATTCCGCGTAGGTGCCCTCGGCGCCGCCGTCGTCGGCCTGGTCCTTGCCCGCGTGCAGCACGACCACGTGGTCGATCGCGCCGTCGGGCTCGAAGAGGTCGCCGTCGTCGTCGACGTCGCCCTGATCCTCCTGGTCGTAGTCGGCCCAGGGGAAGCTCGGGTCGGCCGCGGCCAGTGCCGTCACCGCGTCAATGGCCATCTGGCCGGTGCCGCGCTCGTTGTCCGGGTGGCCGACGTCGCTGGCCGCTCCCGCGTCGCAGGTGTCAGCGGAGTACCAGGCCTCGGAGTGCGGGAGGGTCAGCCACGGCGACGACGGTGCCGCCGAGCTGGTAGCGGCCCTTGGACATCTCGTTGTAGAAGTTGCGCACCGTGCGGCCGCTGATGTCCAGGCCGCCCTTGAGGTCCTTGCGGATGCTGCTGCTTGACCCCGGTCTTGGAGTAGATCATCTTCTCGTAGAGCGTCGAGGAGAAGTTCGGCACCCAGAAGGTGTTGTTGTCGGTGCCCTTGCCGACGTTCGCCGGGTTGGGCAGGTTGTTGTGCAGCGGACCGTTCGAACGGGTGCCGGCCGGCTCGGTCACGCAGCCGGTCGGATCGGCAGGATCGTCGGGCCGCTCGAAGCCGGAGAAGTCGTCGTTGGCGTTCGCATTGAACTCGACCAGGATCGTCAGCAGCTTGGCGTTGATGACGGCCGGCTCGCCGGCGGCCTTGGCGCTCTGCCGGGGGCTGATGTTCTTGGTCGTCGGCCAGCGCCTCGCGCTTGGCCAGCTGCTTGGCGGCCGGCGGGAAGCCGGTGATCGCGCTTGGCCTCCGGGCGCTCCGCCGGCGCCTTCTTGGCCTTGGCGCCGACCTTGCCGTCCTGCGGTCGTCGTCTCTGGCGACGGCCGGCGCGACATTGTTGAAGTAGTAGTCGCGATCTGCCTGCAGCAGCGGCTTGGTGACCGCAGGTGCGGCACCCGGTGTCGGGGCCGCCGGCTGAGCCTGGGCGAACAGTGGAGCGCAGATCAGTGCGCCGGCCGACACGAGCGCGATTCGTTTGACTGACTTTGACATATGGTGCCGGTCCCCCCATGCACAGGAAATGAAGTCGGGTGAAACGTAACCGCGATATCTTCTCCGGCGCAAGACTTTCGCGTAGACACGCCACGAAACGACGAGATCTCAGCCTGGCCGAAGGTAGGCAGCTCGCGACCCAGAGGTGGAACAGCGCGTAGGCGCGGAAGGGTCGCCATCGCTCGGCTCGGGCCGAAGCGGCTCGCGCGTCCACCCCGCCGAGCGCCCGGCGCAGCACCAGATCACCGGGCGTGAAGGCATCGCGGTCACCGCGACGTCACGGCCAGATAGTCAGCGGTCCACGGTCCGATGCCGGGAAGGGCCAGGAGTTCGCTCCGGCTGAGCGGAAGCCGGGTGCCGCGATCAGCGAACGCCGCGGCGACCGCCTGGACGGTCCTGGATCGGGAACCGGTGAGGCCGACCGCAGCGCGAAGCTCCTCGGGGTCGGCATCGCGCAGCACCTCCGGCGTCGGGAACATCATCAGGCCGCCGGGCCCGATCATCCCGTACGCCGCCACGAGCCGGCCGGCGAACGTCCGGGCCGCGGCGACCGAGACCTGCTGGCCGAGCACCGTGCCGATCGCGGCTTCGAACGGGATCGGGTGGCCGAGGACTCGCAGTCGGGGTCGCGCGGCGACCAGCGGCGCCAGCAGCGGATCGGCGCTGAGGCGACGATTGACCGGTCCGAGATCGCTGTCGAGATCGAACCAGCGCCGAACGAGCGCGTCCGTCCGTGCCTGTTCGGCCGGATCGAGGTCGGCGCTGGCGATCAGCACGCCGCGATCGTCGATCACGATGCTCATCAGGTAGGGACCGTCCGGGACCCTCGATCAGCCGCTCGTACCGACCGGCGGGCTCGTCGACCACTTCCAGTCCCGGCACGGCATGCGCGGCGAGCATCCGGAGAACGATGACGGACTCCAGGCCGCCGGTGGCCTCGATCCGCCGGCTGATCACGGCGCGGCTACCCGTCGACGATCAGCGGTGGCTCGCAGGTGATCATCCGGGTCGGGGTGACGATGACGTCGACCCGCCGGTCCCACGGCTGGATGGGAATCGTCTCCAAGACCTCGTCGTCGTTGAGCAGCAGCCAGACCGGCGCGCTCTGGGAGGCGTGCTTGAGGGCGCGGTCGTACCAGCCGCCGCCGCGTCCGAGCCGGTCACCCTGCCGGTTGGCCGCGAGGCCCGGGCAGACGATCAACTCCGCCTCGGGCAGCTGCTCGCTCGGCAGCGGGTCGCCGGTCGGCTCCAGGATCGAGAAGGCGCCGGTGCGCAGCGCATCGGGTCCCTCGTAGGGCGCCCAGGCCGGCTGGTCCAGCCGTCCGCCGACCGGATGGGACAGCACGGGCAGCAGCACGCGGACCTCGTGGGCGGCGAGCCAGGCGACCAGCTGAAGCGACCCCGGCTCGGCGCCGGCGGACAGGTACGCGGCAACCGTGTCGGGCATCCGATCCGCCAGCGAGCTCTCGATGATCGACATCCGCGCCTCGTCAGCGGCTGCGCCGGTCCTTCGCGGACCGCATGTCGCGGCGGAACAGGATGGCTTTGCGCAGGGTGCGCTTGGCGCCGTCGATCGGCCGCGACATCGACCGGGTCCAGCGTCTGGTCGGGCGGCGGCATCCGGCCAGCTTAGTGACCCGCGCCTTGGCTCGACGGATTCGTCGGGCGGTGGCGCGGTGCTGGTCCGCAGCACCAGGCGGGTCGGCACCATGATCGACTTCCGGCGTCCCGGTGCGCCGCCGGCCAGCGAGAGGGCGAGCTCGGCCGCCTGCCGGCCGAGCTGATCGACCGGCTGGGCCACGGTGCTCAGCCCGAACTTCGCCGCCATCGCGTGCCCGTCGAAGCCGATCACCGACAGCGCCTCGGGCACGCGTACGCCGACCCGGGACAGCTCGGCCAGCACGCTCATCGCCAGCTCGTCGGACTCGACCACCAATCCGGTCGGCGTCGGCAGGCGACCCGAGGAGCTCGGAGACGACCACGTCGCCCTCGTCGCGCTGGCTCGCGGTGAGGACCCGCTGAGCCGACGCGGCGATCCCCGCTTCGGCCATCACCTGGCGGTAGCCGGACAGCCGATCCGAGGAGCTGGGATGGGTGCCGGCCGCGTGGGCCCAGCCGACGAAGGCGATCCGCCGATGGCCGAGGCTGATCAGGTGCCGGGTGGCTCCCGCCGCGCCGGCCGCGTCGTCGATCGACACCGCGGCGGCGCCGCGGACCCGCTGGTTGACGTAGACGAGCGGCATCCCGAGCTCACGCAGCCGGCTGCGCTGAGCGGCGGTCAGCTCCAGCGAGGCGACGATCAGGGCGTCGGCGTTGCGCCGGGCCGGCAGGGTGGCGAAGAACTCGTCGCGCTCGGCCGAGCCGAGGGTGCGATAGATCAGCAGCTCCTGGCCGGCCTGGTGCAGCGTCGCGTACACACTGTCGAGCAGGGTGCCGTTGAACCAGCGTGCCGAGCGATCCGCTGACCAGGACGGCAACCCGGTTCAGCTTGCCGGTCGCGAGGCTCGATGCGGCCCGGGAGATCGCGAAGGAGAGTTCGTCGGCCGCGGCGCGCACCCGGGCGGTCGTCTCCGGGGACACCAGGTCCGAGCCGCGCAGGGCCCGCGAGACGGTCGAGACCGAGACGCCGGCCCGTGCGGCGACATCCTCCATGCGTCGACTCAGTCATCGGCACCGCGTCCCGGCTCGACGCTCACCTCGTTCGTGCCCTGAGCCTGTCGACTTTGTGCCCTGAGCTTGCGTCACTACTCGTGCCCTGAGCCTGTCGAAGGGCGGATGCCGGCGCCCCCGTATACGGGTGTGACCGGGATTACAGCCGGAATCGGGCTCGGCTTTGACTCCTCACGGGCATGGTTCCTAGACTAATGCAAGCGCTGTCATTCCAGCTGCTGCCACCACCACCCGCTTCTCATTCCGAAGGACTGCTGTGCCCGTGACCGACGACGTGCTGCTCGCCGATGACCCCAAGCTGGACGCCGACTGGTGGCGTCAGGCGACGGTCTACCAGATCTATCCGCGCAGCTTCGCCGACAGCAACGGCGACGGCATCGGCGACATCGCCGGGGTCACCTCGCGGATCGGCTACCTGGCCGGGCTGGGGATCGACGCGATCTGGCTGAGCCCGTTCTATCCGTCGGCGCTGGCCGACGGCGGCTACGACGTCGCCGACTACCGCAACGTCGCGCCCGAGCTCGGCACCCTGGACGACTTCGACGCGCTGGTCGCCGCCGCGCACGCGCGTCAATCTCAAGGTGATCGTCGACATCGTCCCCAACCACACCTCCGACCTGCACCCGTGGTTCGTCGAGGCGCTGGCCTCCGAGCCGGGTTCGGCCGCCCGCGACCGCTACATCTTCCGCGACGGCATCGGCGAGAACGGCGATCAGCCGCCGTCGGACTGGATCTCGCACTTCGGCGGCCCGGCGTGGACCCGGGTCGCCGGACGGCCAGTGGTACTGCCACCTGTTCGCGCCCGAGCAGCCCGACCTCAACTGGGACAACCGCGAGGTGCGCGACGACTTCCTGTACACGCTGCGGTTCTGGGCCGACCGGGGCGTCGACGGCTACCGGGTCGACGTCGCGCACGCGCTCGCCAAGGACCTCTCCGAGCCGCTGCGCAGCAAGCCCACGCTGGAGGATGAGGGCGTGCCCGCCGACGGCACCGACCCGCTCTACGACCGCAACGAGGTGCACGAGATCTACGCCGAGTGGCGCGAGGTCTTCAACTCCTACGACCCGCCCCGGACCGCGGTCGCCGAGGCGTACGCGCCGTCGGAGCGCCGCGCGCTCTACGCCCGCCCGACCGGACTCGGTCAGGCGTTCAACTTCGATCTGCTGAAGGCCAACTTCTCGCCGGCGGAGTTCCACGACGTGATCACCTTCTGCCTGAACGAGGCGGAGAAGACCGGCTCGTCCTCGACCTGGGTGCTGTCCAACCACGACGTCGTCCGCCACACCTCGCGCTACGGGCTGCCGGACGGCATCGACTACGACGCCTGGCTGATGACCGACGGGCTCAGCCCGGCGGCTGACGAGGCCGCCGGCCTGCGCCGGGCGCGGGCGGCGACCCTGCTGATGCTGGCCCTGCCCGGCTCGGCGTACCTCTACCAGGGCGAGGAACTCGGTCTGCACGAGGTCGCCGACCTGCCGGCGATCGCGCTGCAGGACCCGATCTGGCTGCGCACGCTCAACACCAAGAAGGGTCGCGACGGCTGCCGGGTGCCGCTGCCGTGGACCCTCGACGGTCACTCGTACGGCTTCGGCGACGGTCCCGCCCATCTGCCGCAGCCGGCCGGCTTCTCGCGGACGGCCGTCGCGGCCCAGAGCGGACGGCCCGAGTCGACCCTCGAGCTCTACCGGGACGCGCTCCGGGTACGCCGCCAGCTGCAGACCGCCGAAGCGCTCGACTGGGTGCCGACCGACAACCCGCAGGTGCTGCACTTCGTCCGGCCCGGGTGGCTGGCACTGCATCACCAACTTCGGCACCGACCCGGTCCCGCTGCCCGAGGGCGTGGTCCGGGTGGCCAGCGGGCCGCTCGAGGCCGGCATGCTGCCGGGCGAGACCACCGTCTGGCTCACCGAGTGGCCGCAGCGACTGAGCACTGCAGGCGGCGGCTCCGGCGAGCATGAACCTCACTTGCCGGAGTCGCCGCACTACTGTGTTGCGCATGCCTTTGTTCGGCCGCAAGAAGACTGACGAGCCCGCCGCCGATCGCGCGGCGAGCGCCAGCCGCTCCCGCCGCCCCCGGAGCCCGACCGCGACGGCCTGCGCTCGATGGGCGCCCACCGGGACTATCTGCTGAGCTGCGTCGAGCAGCTGCCGCCGTTCCGCCAGCACATCCTGGACGCTCTGGATCTGGCGATCTGCGAGGACATCAGCTCGACGATCAACCTGCCGCGGTTCGACAACTCCGCGATGGACGGGTATGCGGTGCGGGCCGCCGACGTGGCCGAGGCCAGTGCGAGCGCGCCGGTCAGCCTGCCGGTGGTCGGGGAGATCGCGGCCGGCCAATCGGCGCCGCACCGGCTGTCGCCCGGTACCGCGATGAAGATCATGACCGGCGCTCCGGTGCCGGAGGATGCCGACGCGATCGTGCCGTACGAGAACACCGACCGCGGCGAGAACGACGTCAAGATCACCGCGCCGAGCGTCGGTCGGCCAGCACATCCGCCGGGTCGGTGAGGACATCGAGGCCGGCGTCCGGCTCTACGGCGAGGGCGATCAGCTCGGCGCCCGCGACATCGGCGTGCTCGCGGGCATCGGGCTGGACAAGGTGCTGGTCCGGCCGCGACCGCGGGTGGTGGTGATCTCGACCGGGTCCGAGCTCGTCGATCCGGGTCTGACGCTGAGCAGCGAGCAGCAGATCTTCGACTCCAACTCCTACATGCTGGCGGCGGCGGCCAAGGCGGCCGGCGCGCAGGTGTTCCGGGTCGGTCAGGTCGGCGACGACGCCGAGGAGCTCAAGCAGCTGATCAACGACCAGCTGATCCGCGCCGATTTGATCTTGACCACCGGCGGGGTGAGCCAGGGTGACTTCGACATCGTCAAGGCGGTGATGCCGGAGCTGGGGGAGTGCGACTTCGCCCAGGTGGCCATGCAGCCCGGGCAAGCCCCAGGGCTTCGGTCTGATCGGTGACGACCGGATCCCGATGATCATGCTCCCGGGCAATCCGGTGAGCGCGTTCGTCTCGTTCGAGGCGTTCGTCCGACCGGTGATCCGCAAGCTGATGGGCGTCCGGCCCGTACGTCCGGACCGCGGTGAAGTGCCAGGCCGCTCACGCCATGACCTCGATCCCGGGCCGCCGCCAGTTCGCCCGCGGCATCGTCAGCGTCACCGGGGGCGGCAGCCGTCAGGTCGAGCTGGCCGGCGGGCACGGTTCGCACCTGCTCGGTGATCTGGCCCGGGCGAACGCGCTGGTGATCTTGGCCGAGGACGTCGAGTTCGTCGCGGCGGGCGAGCACCTCGACGTCTGGCTGCTGGACGATCTCGCAGGCGTGAGCGGCAGCGATGGCTGACTTTCCCGCACCTCGAACGCGGCCGGGGACGCGCGGATGGTCGACGTCTCCGACAAGTCGGTGACCGTGCGGACCGCCACCGCGGCCGGCCGGGTGCTGCTCAGCGCCGAGTGCGTGGCGGCGCTCCGGGACGGGTCGGTGCCCAAGGGCGACGCGCTGGCCGTCGCCCGGATCGCCGGCATCCAGGGAGCGAAGAAGACCCCGGACCTGATCCCGCTGTGCCACCCGCTGCCGCTGACCGGGGTCGACGTGGTGGCCGAGGTGACCGACGCCGGCGTCGAGATCACCGCCACGGTGAAGACCGCGGGACGCACCGGGGTCGAGATGGAGGCGCTGACCGCCGTCAGCGTCGCCGGGCTGGCGGTGATCGACATGATCAAGGCGATCGACCGGGCCGCGGTGATCACCGACGTCCGGGTGCTGGCCAAGTCCGGCGGCCGGCGCGGCGACTGGGCCCGGGTCGAAGACCCGCCCGAGCTGATCAGGACGAGCCGTGAACGACCGCTCCGCGCGGGTGATCACGATCTCGACCCGGGCCGCGGCCGGCGTGTACGCCGACACCTCCGGGCCGATCGTCGTCGAGGCGCTCGCCGCGCTGGGCTTCGAGGTCTCCGAGCCGCTGGTCGTGGCCGACGGCGATGAGGTCGGTGCCGCGCTGCGCGCGGCGGTCGAGGCGGGGTACGCGGTGGTGATCACCACCGGCGGGACCGGGCTCAATCCCCGCGATCACACGCCCGAGCAGACCCGTGCGGTGGTCGAGCGGGAGATCCCGCAGCTGGCCGCGGCGATCGCCCGGTACGGGGTCGATCATGGAGTGCCGACGGCCGTGCTCAGCCGGGGCGTCGCCGGCACCGCCGGCCGGACCTTGATCATCAACCTGCCCGGCTCCAGTGGCGGAGCCCGGGACGGGATGGCTGTCGTCGGGCCCGGTGCTGGCGCACGCGGTCAGCCAGCTGCGGGGTGGGGACCACTGAGATGAGCCGCGGCCTGGAGCGTCCGTCGGCAAGGGGTTTCGGCATGTTCGGGCCGCACCACTGGCCGGTGACGCTGCGGCATGGCCCGGTGGTCCTGGCGCCGCTGCGCTATCGCGACCGGGCGGCCTGGGAGCGGGTCCGGCAGCAGAACGCGGACTGGCTCCGGCCGTGGGAGGCCACCCTGCCGCCGGGCTCGGAGATCGGACCGGCGACGTACCAGGGTCTGGTGCGGACCCTCAGCAAGCAGGCGCGGGACGGCCGGATGCTGCCCTGGCTGGTCTTCTTCGACGACGCGATCGGGCGCCGGGACCCAGCTCGCCGGGCAGCTCACGGTCAGCGGGATCCTCGGTGGGTCGGCGTCCTGGGGTCAGATCGGCTACTGGGTCGATCAGCGGTTGGCCGGGCGCGGCATCATCCCGACCGCGGTCGCGCTGGCGGTCGACTACTGCTTCCAGGTGATCGGGCTGCACCGGATCGAGATCGCCATCCGGCCCGAGAACACCCGCAGCCTGCGGGTGGTGGCGAAGCTCGGTTTCCGGCCCGAGGGGCTGCGGCCGCGCTACCTGCACATCGACGGCGAGTGGCGTGATCATCTGGTCTTCGCGCTGAACGCCGAGGAGGTCCCGAGGGTCTGCTGCACCGCTGGGACAACCTTCGCCGGTGATCTCGACCGACCCGGACGCGACGACGGCGTTGGCAGTGATGTGGCGACACACCGCTCAAGATCACGAGGCGGGTACGCCGCGCCGCATACGGTCTGGGTGTGGGAACGACAGGCGTGATCTTTGCGGCAATAGCGATTGCCTGGCTGGCGTATCTGGTCCCGCACTTCGTTCGCCGGCGCGACGACGAGCGGACCGAGGATGCCGACGAGGGCGATCTCACCGATCGGTTCGCGGACTCGATCAGGATCGTCCGGCACGGCACCGCGCCGCTTCTTGATCAAGATCTCGAGGAGATCAAGGCGTTCGAGGTCTCGACGCCGCAGACCCGCCAGGCCGCGATCAATGATCTTCGGCGGCTCGAGCAACTGGCGGCGTCCCGACGCCGGCGGGTGCTGCTCGGACTGATGGCGGTGCTCAGCGCGGTCATCGGCGTCTGTGCCGTCGACCTCATCCCGTGGTGGAGCGTGGCGATCCCCGGCGGGTTGTTGTTGATCTTCTTCGTGGTGGCGCGGATCAGCGTGCACCAGATGCGGAAGAGCCTGGATGCCCGCTACCGGGAGATCACCCAGGGCAGCAACGAGACCACGGTCTTCCTCAGCCGCAAGGAGATGGCAGCGCGGGTGGCGGCGGCGACTCCGACCAAGATCACCTCCGAGGACGCCAAGCCCGGGGTGTTGTGGGATCCCGTCCCGATCACCATGCCGACCTACGTGTCGAAGCCGCTCGCGCCGCGTACCGTCCGCACCATCGACCTCTCCGGTCCCGGCGTCACGTCGTCGGCCCGCCTGCAGCACCCGGTCACCGCCGACGCGCCGCCCGGGAAGTCCCAGTCCGACGCAGGCGACGGGGACGCCCGGCAGGCCGCCTCCGGCTGATCGGAGGACGGTTCGGCCGGCCGCGAGGTGGTAGAGTCTGCGAGGCGTTTCGACCTGTCGAAACGCATGGGGCTATGGCGCAGTTGGTAGCGCGTCTCGTTCGCAATGAGAAGGTCAGGGGTTCGAATCCCCTTAGCTCCACCACCGTGAAACCCAGCCTGACAAGGGCGAACGCTCGCCTGTCACGGTGATTCCATCAATGTCATTCTGACTCGCACGTCCCGTTGCGTACCCCCGGCGTGCCCCGGGCGGTTCAGACGGTCCAATCCGGCCCGATCCGCGGACGTCCCCAGGTGGTGCAGATAGAGGTTCGTCGTGGCGATCGACGCATGCCCCATCCAGGCCTGAACGGTCACCGGATCGACACCCCGGGCCAGCCACAGACACGCCGCGGTGTGCCGCAGATCGTGGATGCGCCGGCCCTCCGCAACGCTCGCCCAGGCCAACGTCCGCTTGAACGCCGACGCAGCGGATGTCATTTCAAGAACGGCGCTTAGTCACCCATCAAGCGTTGAGCCGCGCAGGCACTCTGATTGCAGGAAGGCGACGACGCGTTGGAGGGCGCCGTTGGCGGGTTCTCGCCATGCCAGCTCCAGGGGCAGGGTGAGTGGAGGGTCGAGGGGGCGGAGGACTACCCCCTCGGGGCGCGTGTGTTCGGCGACCGGAGCAAGGCGGGCGCTACGCCCTTGCCTGCGCGACGCCACGCATGACCGATACGGGTCCGGTGTTGTGAGATTCGGTGATGACCTGCTGAGGTCTGCTCGTCCGTCAGGCAGGAGGTGGTGATGCATCGTGTCCCAGACCTTGGGAGAGAGTGCCTTGGGAAACATCAGGATCGTCTCCTCGGCCAGGTCGGCGACAGGGACGCTGGTGGACTTGGCGAGCCGGTGCGTGGCGGGCAGGGCCAGGTGAACGGCGATGTCACGGAGTACTACGGTCCTCAGGCCCTCTCTGTCCCCGTGCCCGTCCCACACGATGGCGGCGTCGGCGATCTCCTCGCGCACCGCTAGCAGCGCGTCGCTGGTCGAGCTGGTCAAGGTGATGACACCGAGGGAGGCGTCATCGGTCAGCCGTCGCAGCTGGGGGGCAAGGACGAGCTCGGCGCCGAAGGCGACCCGCAGCAGGATCTCCTCCGGCTGATCATCTGCGGCCCGCACCTCGGCGCGGGCACGATCGGCGCGAACGAGCATGACCCGCGCTGCCGCAGCAGCACGGCGCCGCCCGGGGTGAGGGTCACCGTGCCGGGGCGGGTTCTGTCGACCAGCGTCACCCCCAGGTTCCGCTCCAGGACACGGAGCTGCTGGGAGAGGGTGGGCGTAGCGATCTGCAGCCGGCGCGCGGCCCGACCGAAATGATGCTCCTCCGCAATGGCGACGAAATAGCGGAGTTGACGCAACTCCATGATTAGCCACGTTAGCCCTTCACTAACGGCTTAGCCAGTTGACCGTTGCCAACCCATCCAGGGCGGTGAACGGGGATCTTAGAGGGAACCCGCGAACCAACGCTGCGTGGATATTTTTCGCGACACCGTCCCTTTCCGCTCCGCATTCGCAGGTCTCCTGCCAGGTAGCTGAGATGCCAACCGAAGGAGACCGTGATGAAGGCTCCCGTGTACGAACCCCGGCGAGAAAGTCGGCGCCGCGGCCGCGTTGGCCTGGTCGGGGAGTAAGCCGTGGTCGTGCTGAGATCCGCCAGCGGCACCAGCGACAGGTGACGGCTGGGGGCGCAGAGCGCGGCGGTGCGGACGGTCGCCCATCGTCGCCTACGTGCGCGCCGTCAGTGAGGAGAATCGATGGCCAACCGGATCCTGTCTGCCCGCCGTGCCCTCGTCTGCGTCGCAGTGGGGGCGGTAGCTGGAATCGTCGCAGCGCTAGCCGTCGCCCCCCGCCTCGCGCCCCTTGTGGCTTGGTGCACGGCCGGCCTCATCGCGCTGGTGTGGGCCTGGCGGCTCTGTTGGCCCCTGGACGCCGCAGGCACTGAACGCCTGGCGCGGGAGGAGTCCGTCTCTCATGTCACCGACGACGCGATCATCACGGCCTGTCTGGCCAGCATCGCCGCCGTGGTCGTCGCCTTGACCCAGTCCAGCAACCAGACCGGAGACGCGGCCTCGGTCGCGCTGGTCATCCTCGGTGTTCTCGGCACGATGATGGCATGGGCGCTGGTGAACACGGTGTACGCCTTCAAGTACGCCCGCATGTATTTCGTCGACCACAGCGAGGGCGGGTTCGACTTCAACCAGGAGAGTCCACCCACCTACAGCGACTTCGCCTACCTCGCCTTCACCATCGGGACGTCGTACACCGTCGCCGACATCGAACCGAGCAGTAGCGACATCATTCGGAAGGCCCTGCCGCACGCCCTTCTGTCCTATCTGTTCGGCACGGTCTTGATCGCCGTCTCCATCAACCTCGTCACCGACCTCGGCCAAAGCTGACCTTAGGAACAGGAGGGCAAACATGATGAGCAGAGCACCGATAGCTCCCAGCGCGACGAACACCATCCGCGTCGGCCTGCTGGCTGATCCGGCGTCGCCCACCAAGATCGCTCGCCGGATAAGCAACCTCAAATCGCCAGGCGGCGAGGGCCGCG
>CAVXIY010000020.1:0-135989 GCA_963761955.1 uncultured Actinomycetota bacterium
GACGCTCGAGAGAACTGTCGCCTGCGGCGGCAGTGCGGCCAACTCGAAATCGGCAGGCCGGCGGATCGTCTCCGCGCAGCCCACCGTCGCATCGGTCAGCAGCAGCCCGAGCACCATAAGCATGCAAGAGGCAGACGTGTGCATGGCAACTCCCCGCTCGCTCAAGAAAAGGCCCCACCCTGACCCGTAGGCGGGCCGGGCGAGGGCCCCATCGAACGACGCTCGGTGGTTCAGCACCGCCCCGCCGCCGTTACGGCGGGGTAGCGCCCTGACTCGCAATATGAGCCGGGCGGCCCACCGTGAACGGTCTCTGCAACCGGTGTGCCGAAACGCGGGAACGCGCAAAACGCGCGCTCCGTAGCCCGTGCCGCGACCGTGCGCGTATCAGGGAGAAACATCACGGTGTGTCACGCCGGGACGCTTCGCGTCCCGACGTCGATGATGCGGTGCGCCGCATAATGCACGCGCTACGCGGCGACAAACACCGCGGCCGCGATCGCGAAGAAGCCGCGTGGCCGATGACGAACATCAGCCACGCTTTGCTAAGCGAGGAGGACATGGGGACCTCGCATCACTTCAACCCCGGCCAAGCCGCTACTGCTTGGATTCGAAGGCAGGGGCCGCGTGCAGTGTCTCTTTGGTCGCGGTGATGACGATGCGGTCGCCGCCGTCACGCCGCTCCAGCTCGAGAGACGAGTAGGGCACGCCGACGTCCTTGTCGCCGATGCCGAGTCGCGCCCGATATTGATGATGGCCGCAGCCATCCTGCCGTCCGGCCCCACCAGAAGGTCCTTGATGGTGCCGATCTTCTCGCCGGCGCGGTTGTAGATGTCCTGGTTGACCAGCGTATTGGGAGTGTTGCCGATCGACACCCAGCTGTCGGGCTTGCTCTTGAGATAGCGCAGGACCGCCGGTTGCGACCTTTGCAGCTTCCCTTGTGGGTTCCGGCGCCTTGGCCGTGGGCCTCGGCTCGGTCGCGTGGTCGCCGCTCGGCAGCAGGAACCATAGCAGGGCGCCAACCGCGAGCAGGGGCAGAACCCAATACGGCCAGCTCGCACCTCTGGCGCTGACACCTGCGCTCTCGGCCTGATACGCATCCGACGTGCCGGTGCGGGGGTAGGCAGCGCGAACCTGGTCGGCACGCCGCTCGGGCGATATCGGAGCGATGCTGTCGTGCAGCCCGCTCGCCTCGAGCAGCTTGCCGAGCCCGGGCGGCAACGCGGCGGCAATCGCATCCTTCTGCTCGGTCAGCATGCGGGTAAGCCCGTTGGCGCCGAGATGGGCCGCACCCTGCTCGCGCCCAAGCACACCCATGATGACGGGTGTCAGCAGCCCCATCAGCGTGCGCATCGAGCCCTCGCCGATGCCGAGGAACTTGGCGACCGTGGACGTCAGGATGCCGAGCGCGCCGCCGCCCAGCAGGGACGACAGGAGGCCGGTGCCTTTCTCCGCCATCTGCGCCGACCCGGTGAAGCTGCTGGCGATGTTGCCCAACAGGTCGGCGGGCTGCTCGGATACCGCCTTGGCAAGCATGCGGGCGCCGCCCGGCTTGTCCGCAACTTCCGCCAGCGTGCTCAGGATGGAGGGCACGGCCGCGGTCATCGCCTTCTGCGCAACGGAAGCGTCCAAGCCGGCCGCGGAGGCCATCTGGCCGACAACCTCAGGCGTCAGGAAACGCGAAACGGCTGACATGATGTTGGTCATCGAGGGTTCCTTTCCGGGGTTCGAGCCGCGCAGCCGCTTGCCGAGGCCTTAGCGGCACCGCTGACCGTGGGCGGAAGTATTCGGCCCCGCCGCAGCCCGGTAAATCGGGAGAAACCCTGAAGTCGCGGGGCCACCAGGTGTATGCGCACCGCCGAAGCGCGCGTCAGATCAGGATTGCCGCGATCGACCGCGTGAACGGGGCCGCGTATCGCGCCCCGTTCTCTGTTCTTGTGGTCTTGCGGGAGATGCAGTGAATGCTCGCCTGTCGCCGCGTCGCCGTCAGCGGCCGAGCACCGTCATGCTGACGCGGGCAACACCCTGTCCGGTCATGCCGATCTTGCCGGCCGCCGCCTTGGAAAGGTCGACGATGCGGCCAGCGACGTAGGGTCCGCGATCGTTGATGTGCACATCGACCGAACGACCATTCCCCAAATGCTTGATGCGAACGCGCGTGCCGAACGGCAGCGTCTTGTGCGCGGCCGTCATGGCATTCGGATTGAACCGCCCACCCGACGCCAGCGCCTGCGGCTGCCAATAGTAGGAGGCGATGCCCACTTGATCGGACTTCCGGGCCTTGGCCTTGCGGTCGATTGCCTTGTCCGGGGCGACCTGGTCGTCGCCGAGACTGGCAAGCCGGATGCCCTGCGGCATCGGGCGACGCTCCTCCGTCACTTCCGTTGGGCGGCGATCAGCTCGACCGCGCTGAGGCGATTCATGCCTGCTCGGCCGATGGTCGTGTCTTGAGCGCGGTCCAGGCCTGCGGCGCGGGTCGCTTCCGCTGCAAACGACGCCGGTGCGGCCATCGAGCAGAGCGCCGGCGAACGCAGCGCAGGTTAGGGCGGCACGCGTTGTGCTCCAAGGCGCCGCGCCGATAGGTCTAGGCAGGTTGGTTCGATGCATTCTCCCAAAAACTCCTTGCGGCTCGCGTCGAAGACGACACGGCGGGTGGTCGGTGGTTGGGTGGTTCAATCAGCGAAGGGAGCCGGCAGCGGCGTCCGTTTCTCGCTCGCTGCCCGCTCTAGCAATGGCGGGCCAGCCGATCCGCGACGGTGACTGCCGCGACCGCGCATCAGATAGATCGGACGGCGGGGCTCCCCACATACCCTTTTCGGGGGAGACCTGCGTGCGTCCGACTGACACGCCGCTGCCTTCGCCCGGCGTTTCCTCCCTCGACGGAGCTTGAGCTGAGGCGCGCGCAGGTCGGTATTTCTCGCGCTCCTGCTCAGGAATGCTCCCGAGTGCCTGCGGAACAACCAGTGGCAGTCTCAGGCAAGCTGACAACACGGACGAAGGAGAGCTGCCATGCGCAAGCTGCTACTCATCGGCTTGATCGCCGCCGCACCGATGCTCGTCGCGCCGAGCAGTGCGTCGGCGTGGGGCTGGGGTCATGGCTGGGGTTGGGGTCATGGCTCCTACGGCTATGCACCCCGCTACTACGGCTATTACGGCTACAGCGCGCCGCGCTACTACGGCTACAGCTACTATGCACCGCGCTTTCACTTCTACGGACCCGCGTGTATGGCTGGCGTGGCTGGGGCCACCGCAGGTGGGCGTGGGCGGGTGGCGTCGCTGGTAGCGTCGGCCGAGCCCTGCATGTCGTCGGCTAGTGGCTTCGACCTTGGCGGTCGCAGCTAGAGGCGGTGCAGGGCCACACAATCCCCCATACTCCCTTCGACGCTGTGCGCGGGCGCTGCGTTGCGGGTGAAGTCGCAACGCGCACGCATGTGCCGAGTGTCGCCCTGTACTCCCCCGTCCTTGCGCTCTCTCCCGTTGCGCCGCTGTAATCTAGCGTCGATGCCGACCGGCGCGATCCCCATTCCGGGGGAGACGTGCACGGACGAACCTGGAAGCCGGCCCATCGTTTTCTAGGGTATCAGCTGCTGCCGGACGGCCTCGGCCGCGGCTTGCGCTCGGTTGCGCACACCAAGCTTGCCCTGCACCTTCTTGAGGTGGCTGCGCACGGTTTCCTCGCCCAGGTCCAGCACCTTGGCAATTTCGTCGGTTCGCCGGCCCGTCGACACGAGCCGGAGCACCGCGAGTACAGAGCCGTGATGCGGGCCCGCTTGCCCAGCCAGCGCGGATCGTGATTGGTCAGCTGCTCCAGCCGCAACGCGGAAATGGCCGTGCCACTGACCACCGCCGTCGGCGCCGCCGTGGTCCGGGTCAGCGGCAGCGGAACACCGGTCGGCGATCCCCGGTCGGAGCGAGCCAGCGGCCACAACCGGTTCCGCGTCTGGTGACGAAGACACCACGGTGCTGCCCAAGACGAAGTGGCGCGACCTCAGCCAGTCGGCGACGGAAACGGCCGCCACGTCCTCGACCGCGCCGGCCGAACCGGCCGCACCGAGCCGCCGCCGGCGCTCGCGACGGCGCGACGACGATGACGACTTCGGCGACTTCACCTACCTGCACGAGCCAGGTGACACCGATCCAGGTCCGCGGACGGATCCGGGCGCCCGCGGCCGCAGTTCGCTCTAGCCGGCCGTCAGGCGGCGAATTCCAGGATCGCCTGCACCCACGCATTGGGCTCGTCCCGGTGCCGGACTACGCCCGTGCCCAGGGGTTCCAGGATCAGCACCGGCCGGTCTTCGGTCAGGCTCGATAGTTTTGGCCAGGTGTCACCGAGCCGAATGCCCTCGGTGACCTCGGCCGCCCGCAGGCTGGCCAGATCGCGGACGACGTGCTGGCAATCCACGTCGTGCCAGCCCGGGTGGTCCCGCTTGAGCGCCTGCAGAGCCGAGGCCGGGTCCCGGCGGGCGGTGGCGGCCCGCTCGACGACGGCGTCGGCCTCAGCGGCCCAGTCATGGGACGGGTCCGGAAATCCGTCCAGGACCACGTCGGCCGATCTCGGGCCCGTGGTTGGCCAGTTCCAGGGCGACCGCAGCCCCGAACCCGTACCCGACCACCAGATCCAGCGGCCGGTCGGAGAGTTCGGAGGCGATCCAGCCCGCCGCCACCCGCGGGGTCAGCGGAACCACCGCCCGCGGGCTCGCGCCGTGCGACGGCAGATCGGGAGCCTTGACCCGCCAGCCGTCCCCGGCGAGACCTTCAGCGACCCGCCACCAGGTCGCCGAGGAGGAACCCGAACCGTGCAGCAGCAGCGCTCGTCGATCGGCTGCGCCCCACGAGCGCCAGCGAAGAAACCCCGGGCCGGGGTCTTCATCTCGGCTGGCCATGGCGCCAAGTATGACGCCTGGTTCACAACGGCCTCCGAGGTGCCGCCCCAGGCGTCCGGGCGCGGATGCCCTCGTCGCCGGCTCGATCGCCGGACCTTGAACTCAAGTTAACTTTAAGTTGAATAATGGGTCGTCGAACCCATGGAGGTCGAGATGAACACTGCAATGACGAAGAACGCGCTGATCACCGGCGCCTCGATAGGTCTGGGCCGGGCGCTGGCCGTCGAACTGGCGCGGCAGGGCTGGAATCTGACCATCGATGCTCGTACGGCCGAGGCACTCGGCCGCACCGAACGTCTGCTCGGCGAGATCGGCGAGCCCCACCGCGCATCGATCCGCGCGTTGCCCGGCGACATCACCGACGCGGACCACCGCGAGCATCTGATCGCAGCTCGCCACCGCGACGGGACCGCTCGATCTGATCGTCAACAACGCCAGCGACCTGGGCGGCTCACCGCTCCCGCCGCTGCGACAGCTGGACGCCGCGGCGTACGAGAATCTGCTGCGGACCAACGTGCTGGCCCCGCAGCAGCTGATCCGAGCGGCCATCGATCGGCTGGCGGCCGGCGCGGTGATCATCAACGTGTCGTCCGACGCCGGCGTCGAGCACTACGAGACCTGGGGCGGGTACGGCTCGACGAAGGCCGCTCTCGATCATCAGACGCTGACCTGGGCGGCCGAGGAACCGCAGTTCACCTGGTACGCGGTGGATCCGGGCGATCTGCGGACCGCCATGCATCAGGCCGCCTTCCCGGGCGAGGACATCAGTGACCGGCCGGAGCCGGAGTCCGTCGCACCCGTCTTCGCCGCGCTGGTCGCCTCGGGCCTGCCGAGCGGCCGCTACCGCGCCGGTGATCTGCGGCACCTCGTCGAGACGAGTGCGGCATGACCGTCATCGGACTCCCGGCCATGCCGACCACCCATTTCGACTCACCGGACGACCACACCGCGACCGAGCCGCCCGAGCGGCGCGGCCTGCGCCGCGACGGCGTCCGGTTGCTGGTCGCCGACCACGGACGCATCGCGCACACCCGGTTCGACCAGCTCGGTGATCATCTTCGGCCCGGCGATGTGCTGGTGATCAACACCTCGGCCACGCTGCCCGGCCAGCTCGACGCGTTCCGCGACGGTCGCCGGGTGGTCGTCCATCGTGGCCAACCGGCTCGCCGGACGGCTCCCGGGTGGTCGAGCTCCGGAGCGCCCCGGACGCCGGCCGACCCGTGCTCGACGGCCGGCCCGGCGAGCAGATCGAGCTGCCCGCCGGGGGTGCGCTCACCTTGCTGGAGCCGTATCCGGCGCCGGACTCGTCGCCCACCGGGACGGGCAACCGGCTGTGGCGTGGCGCGGTGTCGGTTCCGGGACGGCTGCTGCCGTATCTGGAGCGGCACGCCCGGCCGATCAGCTACGGCTACCTGAGCGGACAGCTTCCCGCTCGCGGCGTACCAGACCATCTTCGCCGTGCATCCCGGGCAGCGCGGAGATGCCGAGCGCCGGGCGCCCGTTCAGTGCCGAACTGGTCGCCCGGTTGGTGGCCGGCGGGGTGATCTTCGCGCCGATCACCCTGCACACCGGGGTGTCGTCGCAGGACGCGGGCGAGGCGCCGCAGGCCGAGTGGTACGCGGTCAGCCGGACGACCGCGGACCTGGTGAACGGTGCCCGGGCTCGCGGCGGACGGGTGATCGCGGTCGGCACCACCGCGACCCGGGCCATCGAGTCGGCCACCGGGCCGGACGGGGTGGTCGCCGAGCACTCCGGCTGGACCGACCTGGTGATCTCGCCGGAGCGCCCGGTCCGGGTGGTCGACGGGTTGATCACCGGCTGGCACAATCCCGAGGCGTCGCACCTGCTGCTGGTGGAGTCGGTGGCCGGTGTCGACCTCACCCAGCGGGCGTACGACGCAGCGGTCGCCGAGCGCTACCTCTGGCACGAGTTCGGCGACTCGGCCCTGCTGCTGCCGGAATGATTCCCTAGCTGTCCACTAGGTGAACTCGGCTGGATCGGCCGGCGAAGGTTCTTACAGTGTCGGGCATGGCAGTCTTCGGCTTTCCCAACCCGGTGAACGAGAAGGCAGCCCGGACCGTTGCGGCCGGCGTCGCGCTGCTCGCCGTCGCCACCTTGTTGACCGGTTGGCACTGGATCATCGCGATCATGGCCGTCGGCTTTCTCGCCCGGGTGCTGACCGGACCGAAGCTCAGCGTGCTGGGGCAGTTGGCCACCCGGGTGATCGCGCCGCGGCTCGGGATGCCGAAATTCGTGCCCGGCCCGCCGAAGCGCTTCGCTCAGGCGATCGGCCTCACCCTGACCAGGCGTGGCCGCGATCAGTTCCCTGGTGTTCGGCGCGCACCTGCTCGGCGACCGTGCTGGTCAGTGTGCTGTTGATCTTCGCCACGCTGGAGTCGGTGGTCGGATTCTGCGCCGGCTGTTGGCTGTTCGCCCGGCTGATGGCCCTCGGGCTGATCCCGGCCGAGGTCTGCGAGGCCTGTTCGAATCTCACCACTGTCGGACCAGCCGGCTCGCTAACGCCCGCCCCAGTCCCACGTCGGAGCGTCGAAGGGACCGACACCCTCCACCCGGGTCTCGCCGAAGTCCTTGATCAACTCGACCGCACGCGTCTGCGGCAGCCGCGCGCAGCTCCTTGATCAACTTCGTCGAGTGCGAGACGACCACGATCTGGGTCGTCGCGCCCGCCTCGCCGATCAACCGGGCCAGCGGTGCGAGCAGGTCGGGATGCAGGCTCGTCTCCGGCTCGTTCAGCACCATCAGCTGAGGCGGTCGCGGGCTGAGCAGGGCGGCGACCAGCAGCAGATAACGCAGCGTGCCGTCGGAGAGCTCGGCCGCGACCAGCGGGCGGAGCAGTCCGTGCGCGGAGAGCTCGAGCTCGAAGCGTCCCGCGTCGGTCCGGACGTGCACCGAGGACTGCGGGAAGGCGTCGCGGACCGTCTGGGCGAGGGCCGCGTCGTTGCCGATCTCGATGATCGTCTGCAGGGCGGCAGCAAGATCACGGCCGTCGTGGCTGAGCACCGGGGTTCTGGTGCCCACCTGCGCCTGGCGGGCCGGCGCGTCGGCATCGGTGCGGAAATGATCATAGAAACGCCAGGAGCGCACCTGCTCCCGCACCGCCAACAGCTCCGGAGCGCGGACCGGATCGACGACTTCGGTGAGCACCGATTCATACGTCTGCAGCCGGTCGGTGATCGGCGTCCACCGGCGGCCCTCGCGCAGCTCGACCAGCTGCCGGCGCCGCCGGACCAGCAGTGACGCGGGCCGCATCACCTCGCCGCTCCAGACCAGCTCACGTTTGATCTCGGGATCCAGATTGAACGACGACGTGTCGTCCCGGGTCGGGATGCCCAGATCGATCAGATAGGAGAAGTCGTCGGAGGCGAAGCCCAGTTGCAGGCTGACCGGTCCGGACCGGGTCGTGCCCTGCACGGCGTACTCGCCGCGGCGAACCGCCTTGCCGATCACCTCTGGTCCGGCCCAGAGCGTCGACGGCAGACCACCTTCGCGGGCCAGCGAGCCGATCACCTGTCCTTCGGCGCAGTCGGCGAGCAGCCGCAGCGCGCGGTACAGACTCGTCTTGCCGGTGCCGTTCGCCCCGGTGATCACCGTGATCCGGCCGAGCGGCACCCGCAGTTCCCGCAGCGACCGGTAGTTCTGGACGGCGACCGTGGTGATCATGGTCGAGTCTGTACGGACCGAGGCGGCAGCAGGGCCGCGAGGTCGGGGACGCTCGAAGAACGTCCGGCGGCCGCGCGGGCGGTGGGCGAGCCAACGATCGGGATCGGGCGCCCGGCCGCGCACCGAGGACGCGTACGACGTCGGTGTAGCCCTTGAACACCGCGCCGGCCAGCGGAGTCTGCCCGCGGTCGTTGATCGCGTCGACGTCCGCGCCACGATCCACCAACGCCTGGACCGTCGCCGGATGACCGTGGTAGGCGGCCAGCATGATCAACGTGTTGCCGGCCGCATCGGTCAGATCGACCGGCGTGCCGGCGTCGACGTACGCGCCCAGCCGTTCGGCCTCACCGGCCCGGGCCCGGTCGAAGAGCCAGTGCGCCAGCGCGGCGAGATCCTCCTCAGCCATCGCGACTCCCCGCACCGTCAGCGATCGGGTTTCAGCAGCGGGAACAAGATCGTCTCCCGGATGCCGACCTGGGTGAACAGCATCACCAGCCGATCGATGCCGAGACCGAGGCCGCCCATCGGCGGCGCGCCGAACTCCAGCGCGGCCAGGAAGTCCTCGTCCAGCTGCATCGCTTCATGATCACCGGCGGCCGCCGCCAGGGACTGTGCGGTGAGCCGTTCCCGCTGGATCACCGGATCGATCAGCTCCGAGAAACCGGTGCCGCGCTCCACGCCGCCGATGACCAGGTCCCAGGCCTCGATCAGATCCGGATCGCTGCGGTGCGGACGGGCCAGCGGCTGGGCGAGCGGCGGGTAGTCGCAGACGAACGTCGGCTGGATCAGCGTCGGCTCGACCAGTTCGCCGAACAGGTGCATGATCAACTTCTGGGCACCCCAGCCGCCCTCGTACGCGACCCCGCGCTGCGTCGGCGAGACCGCGCAGCTCGGCCGCGCCGGTCCGCGGGGTGACCTCGTGCCCCAGGTGCGCCGACAGTCCCGGATAGACCCCCAGCCACGGCCATTCGCCGTCGAGGTTGATCACGCCCTGCGGAGTGTCGATCGTCCGCGACCCGAGCAGGTCGGCGACGTCGACGATGATCTTCTGCACGACGTCGGCGATGGTGCGTTGATCACCCCAGGCCTGGTAGACCTCGAGCATGGTGAATTCCGCGCTGTGGGTGGAATCGATGCCCTCGTTGCGGAAGATCCGGCCCAGCTCGTAGACCCGGTCCACACCGCCGACCGCCGCCCGCTTGAGGAACAGCTCGAGGGCGATCCGCAGGGTCATGTCGGTGTCGAACGCGTTCAGGTGGGTGTGGAACGGCCGGGCATTGGCGCCACCGTGCACCAGTTGCAGCACCGGTGTCTCGATCTCGGTGTAACCCTCGCGGTGCAGGGTCTCCCGCACGCTCCTGGTGATCGGCGGCCCGGGTCCGGACCATGTCGCGCGCGGCTTCGCGGACGGTCAGATCGGCATACCGCTGGCGTACCCGGGTCTCGTCGGAGAGCTCCGTGTGCAGGTTCGGCATCGGCCGGAGCGCCTTGGAGGCGAGCTGCCACTCGGTCGCGAGCACCGACAACTCACCGCGCCGGGAGGAGATCACCCGGCCGCGGACGAAGACGAAGTCACCAAGATCAACATCGGCCTTCCAGGCGGCCAGCGACTCGGCGCCGACCTCGGCCAGCGACAGCATCACCTGCAGCCGGGTGCCCGAATCGTCGTGGGACAGGCCCTCCTGGAGGGTGGCGAAGCACAGCTTTCCGGTGTTGCGGATGAAGACCACCCGACCCGCGACTCCGACCACGTCGTCGGTCTCTTCGCCGGTCTCCAGCTGGCCCCATCGAGCGCGGACCTCGCGCAACTCGTGGGTCCGGGGCACCGAGACCGGATAGGGCTGCCGGCCCTCGGCGAGCAGCCGGGCCCGCTTGTCCTGACGCACCCGGATCTGCTCGGGCAGGTCGCTGCCTGCTTCGTCGGCATCGAGCGCGGTGGGCTGGTCGGGCACCCGCGTCAGCATAGTGCGCGACGACGCATTCGGGTGTCGGCGCTCGACCACCGCGTTACTCGGTAGGCTCCCGCCTATGGCGGACGTGCTTTCCAACTACCTCACCGGTGAAGCGTTCGACGAGATGATCGACGGCGAGGGCAGCGTCCGGCCCTCCTACAAGGCCGTCTACGCCACCCTCCAGCAGTCCAGCGCCGGAGATCTCCGGGTGATCGCCGAGTCGCTGGCCAAGAACTACACCCGGGCCGGCGTCACCTTCGACGTCGGCGGCGTGGAACGCCCGTTCCCCCTCGATCTGGTGCCCCGGGTGATCGCCTCGCCCGAGTGGGAGACCATCGAGGCGGGCGTGGCGCAGCGGGTCAAGGCCCTCGAGGCGTTCCTCGCCGACGTCTATTCCGGCGCCCGGGTGATCTCCGACGGTGTCATCCCGAGCCAGTTGGTCACGTCCTCGAATCACTACCATCGGGCCGTCTGGGGCGTCCAACCCGGCAACGGCGTACGCATCCATGTCGCCGGCGTCGACCTCATCCGCACCCCGGACGGCGACGTGCGGGTGCTCGAGGACAACGTCCGGGTGCCGAGCGGCGTCTCGTACGTGATGACCAACCGCAGCGCCATGATCACCGCGATGCCGAACGCGTTCGCCAACCAGCGGATCCGTGCCGTCGCGAGCTATCCGACCCGGTTGCTGGCCGCACTGCGCAAGGCCGCGCCGCCGGGAACTGATCATCCGACCGTCGTCGTGCTCACCCCGGGTGTCTTCAACTCGGCCTACTTCGAGCACACGCTGCTGGCTCGCACGATGGGCGTCGAACTCGTCGAGGGCCGCGATCTGGAATGCCGCCGGGGCAAGGTCTTCATGCGGACCACGTCCGGGCTGCAGCGGGTCGATGTGATCTATCGGCGGATCGACGACGACTTCATCGATCCGGTGCACTTCCGCAGCGATTCCATGCTCGGGGTGCCCGGGCTGGTCAACGCCGTGCGCACCGGAGGCGTGGCGCTGGCCAACGCGATCGGCAACGGGGTCGCCGACGACAAGTTGATCTACACCTACGTCCCGGACCTGATCCGCTACTACCTCCGGCAGGAGCCGATCATCGCCAACGTGGACACCTGGCGGCTGGAGGATGACGACGCGCGCGAGGAGGTGCTCGATCGACTCGCCGAGCTCGTGGTCAAGCCGGTCGACGGCTCGGGGGGCAAGGGCATCGTGATCGGTCCGCGGGCGACCCGCGAGGAGCTCGATGCCCTGCGCAAGCGGGTGACCGACGACCCGCGGGGCTGGATCGCGCAGCCCGTGGTCCAGCTGTCCACGGTGCCGACCTTGATCGACGACGGCCTGCAGCCGCGCCATGTTGATCTTCGTCCCTTTGCGGTCAACAACGGCGAGGACGTCTGGGTGCTGCCCGGCGGGCTGACCCGGGTGGCCCTGCCCAAGGGCGAACTGGTGGTGAACAGCAGTCAGGGCGGCGGCAGCAAGGACACCTGGGTGCTCAGCCCGCCGACCCACCGGGTCTCGACGACTCCGGTCGACGGAGGCGGCCGAGAATGATGATCAACTCAGCCCGCCCTCGGCGCCCCCGCCGCGCCGCGGCGTCGACGGCGCCGGTCCAGGTGCCGCTGACCGTCTCCCGGGTACCGGCCGCCGTGATGCCCAAACGCATCGAAAGCCTGCGCCAGCAGGAGGAACAGCAGCAACAGGGTCGTGCCGTCGATGATCACCGGCGGGGCGCATCGTGCTGAGCCGGATCGCCGAGTCGCTGTTCTGGATCGGCCGCTACGTCGAGCGGGCCGACGACACCGCTCGCCTGCTGCAGACCCACCTGCGACTACTCGTCGAGGACAGCTCCGCCCACGAGGTCGACGCCTGCCGCAACCTGCTGGCCCTGATGAGCGTCGACGACGTGGAGGACCCCACCCACCTCGACCTGCTCCGGGTGCTCGCGTACGACGCGTCCCAGCCGACCTCGATCAACTCGTGCTGGGCGGCCGCTCGGGACAATGCCAGACGGGCCCGCGAGGTCATTCCCCTTGATCTGTGGGAATGCATCAACACCACCTGGCAGCAACTGCCCCGCGCCGGCGCCGGCGTCACCGCCGCGCACACGGATCTGACCTGGGCCCGTGATCGCAGCGCACTCTTCGCCGGCATCTCGCGGGGCATCATGGTGCGCGACGACGGCTGGCAGTTCATGTCGATGGGCCGATCCTTGGAGCAGGTCGACATGACGTCGCGGCTGGTCGCCTCCGCATCCCTGGCCGGCGGGAGTACCGCCTGGCCGTCGGTGCTGCGCGGCTGCGGTGGCCACGACGCCTTCCTGCGCACCTATCCCGGTGTGCACACCGATCGTGAAGCGGCCCAGTTCCTGATCTTGGACTCCCGTTTTCCGCGGTCGATCATGCACGGGTTGATCGCCGCCGCGGACAGCTTGCGGAAGGTGAGCCAGAACAACCCGGTCCCGGTCCGGCAATCGAGCTCCGCCGAGCGGGCGCTCGGCCAACTTCGAGCCCACCTGGAGTATTCCGAGGTCGATGACCTGCTGGACAACCTCGACGACGAGATGTCGGCCGTGCAGGACGTCGCCGCCGACGTGACCGCCACGGTCTCGAGGAACTACTTCGCCGCCGCCGACCCGACGGCCTGGATCACCGAAGGGACGCGGTAACCGTGCGGCTGAGCATCGATCACCAGACCGGATTCCGGTACGCCTCGAGGGTCCTGTCCTCCTACAACGAGGCTCGGATGACGCCCGGCGGCGTCGGAACACCAGACCGTGTGGAGCAGCCGGGTGAGCATCGAGCCGGCAGCCTGGAGCTTCACCTACACCGACTACTGGGGCACCACGGTGACCACCTTCGAGCTGCACGAGCCGCACGAACGGCTCACCGTGCACGCCCAGGGCGTCGTCGAGACGCACGGAGATGATCTTGCCTGGGACACCGACCGCCGGGTGGCGCCGAATGATCTCGGTTGGCCGGCGCTGCGCGATCGCGGCGTGATCGACACCATGACCGAATACCTCACCGTCAACGCTCGCACCCAGTCGCCGGACGAGCTGCTCGCGCTGGCCGCCGGTGCGGTCGGCCCGTCCCCTCGGCTGACCGGGCTCGACATCTGCGGGCTGATCCATGATCGTCTGAGCTATCAGCGCGGCTCGACCCAGGTGACCAGCACCGCCCGCCAGGTCTGGGAGCTGGGACGCGGCGTCTGCCAGGACTACGGCCATGTGGCCCTCGGTGCGCTGCGCTCGGTCGGCCTGCCGGCGCGCTATGTCTCCGGCTACCTGCATCCGGGCACGGCCGCGTCCAACACCACCGTGACCGGTGAGAGCCATTCCTGGATCGAGTGGTGGTGCGGCAGCTGGGTCGCCTACGACCCCACCCTGCGACGCCGGCTGACCGATCGCTACGTCCGGGTCGGGCACGGCCGCGACTACGGCGACGTGGCGCCGCTGCGCGGCACCTACTCCGGTGGCGCCTCGGAGATGTTCGTGACCGTGTCGATGACCCAGCTCGGCTGAGGCTGGCACCCAGACGCTGGCCGGGCCCGTTATCTTTGGGCGCATGAGCAACTACGGCCAGCAGCCACCGCCCGGTCAGAACCCGTACGGACAGCAACCGGGCCAGCCGTGGGGTCAGCCGCAGCAGCCACCGCCGTACGGTCAGCCGCAGCAGCCGTACGGGCAGCCGGCCAGCCAGCCCTCCGCTCCGCGGCCACCGCAGCAGCCCTACGGTCAGCCGGCCCGTACGGTCAGCAGCCTCCGCAGCAGCCGTACGGGCAGCCGCCAGCAGCCGCAGTGGACGCCGCAGCCGATCGCGGCGAAGAAGCCGGCCCTGGTCACCCACTCGGTGCCGGTGGTCACCATGGACGCCGTCCCCGGCCGGGAGATCGCCGAGGTGGTCGGCGATGTGGTCGGCGTGGTGGCCCGGACCCGCGAGCTGCGACCGGATCTGCGCGGCGGCAACCCGATCGACGGCTACGTCACGATGCTGACCGAGTCCCGCCAGGACGCGGTCAACCGGCTCGCCGAGATGGCCGAGGCCGCCGGGGCCGATGCCGTCGTCGGCCTGCGGTTCGACTGCAGCGAGATCACCCAGTCGCTGAGCGAGGTCGCCGCGTACGGCACCGCCGTGACCCTGGTCGCGGTCGAGGGCGACGACACGAGTCGACGAGCGACGCCAGTCGACCAGCCGGCGTGCAGCCGGAGGGCCAATCCGAGCAGGGTGACACCGGCCAGCAGTGGCCGCCGAGCTCGTGGCCGTCGTCGAGCTGAATCAACTCCGCTGACAACCTTGGTGCTATCGGTTAAGAATGGGTCCCATGAGCGCTAGCCGTAAGCCCGGTCCTAAGAAGGCTCCCGAGGACGAGACCAAGCGCAAGTTCCGCGAGGCGCTGGAGGCCAAGCAAGGACGCCGGGGCGAGGACCACATCGATTCCAGGTCCGACAATCCGCAGCCCCACGGCCCCGTCGAGACCAAGCGGGTCTTCCGCCGCAAGACGGGCTGATCGCCCTCGAGCGACTCACGACGGTGACCGGCGCTTACCGTGGAGAATCTGCCGGTAAGCGACTCGGTATGGCCGTCAGGCTTCGGATGCGGATGCCGCCGCCCTCGACGACCTCGAACCGCACCGCTGACAGATCGGGTACGAGAGCGTCGGCCGGCATCCGCTCGGCCGGAGTCGTGGTCAGGACACCCAGGGTGAAGCAGCCGGCCGCGTGAGCCGCCGCCACCCCGGCCGGTGCGTCCTCGACGACCAGGCACCGTCTCGGGTCGACCCCGAGGCGTTCGGCGGCGGTGAGGAACGGCTCGGGGTCCGGCTTGCCCCGGCTCACATCGTCGGCGGTCACCAGCACGGTCGGCGCCTGCAGGGCGGTCGCCGTGATCCGGGCCTTCGCCAGCGCGGCGGTGCAGGACGTGGCGATCGCGTTCTTGGCGCCCTTCACGGCGGCCAGGGCTTCCGCGGCGCCGGGCAGCACGACGATGCCCTCGACGTCGGCGACCTCGAGCTCGTTGATCCGGTTGATCGCTGCCTGCTGCCGATCCTTCGGGATCAGGACCTCGACGATCCCGGCCGCCGGGACGCCGTGAAATCTCCTGATCGTGTCGACGTCCAGCCCGTGCTCGGCGGCCCAGATCCCCCAGGACCGCTCGACCGCCGGGACGGAATCGATCAGCGTGCCGTCCATGTCGAAGATGACGGCATCGAAGACCTCGTCGGACAGCCGACCCAAAGCCACGTACGCACTCCTCTACCGAAACCGACACTCTGACACCGACGGGCACCATCTTGGCCGACCTGACCGGTTCGTAGCCTAAAATCGCTTGATGAGTGAGCACTCACTCATTAGGCTGCTCATCGTGAGCCGTGCCACCCCCCTTCCCCTCGACGAGCGCCGAGCCGCCCTGATCGCCGCGACCGAGCCGTTGCTGGAGCAGTTCGGCCGCGACGTCAGCACCCGGCAGATCGCCGAGGCCGCCGGCGTCGCCGAGGGCACCATCTTCCGCGCCTTCCCGACCAAGGAGGCGTTGATCGACGCGGTCCTCGAGGAGGTCTTCGACAACCAGCGCACCTGCGACGAACTCGCCGCGATCGATCCCGCACTGCCGCTGGAGGCTCGGCTGATCTCCGCGGTGACGGTCCTCCAGGCCCGGTTGCGACGGGTGTTCGCCCTGTTCCACTCGCTGCGCCTCAGCCCACCGGACAAGGACTCGAGCGCCTTCCGGGCCCGGCAGCGACGCCGACAACGAGAAGCTCAACGCCGCCGTCGCCTCGCTGCTCGATCCCGATCACGATCGGCTCCGGATGGCGCCGGCCGATGCGGCCAGCGCGCTGCGCACGGTCACCTTCTCGCTCACCCACCCGATCCTCGGCGATCAACGATTCACCGAGCCGGAGCAGATCGTCGATCTGATCCTGCACGGCATCGCCAATCCACCTTCGACAGAACGGCCGTCATGCTGATCCGCCTGCTCCGTACCTACCTGGTCCCCTACCGGCGCCTGCTGCTCGGCGTGGTGATCCTGCAGCTCATCGGGACCATGGCGTCGCTCTTCCTGCCCAGCCTGAACGCGTCGATCATCGACGAGGGGGTGGCCAAAGGCGACACGGAGTTCATCTGGAACACCGGCAAGGTGATGCTCGCGGTCAGCCTGGTGCAGGTGATCTGCGCGATCGCCGCGACCTACTTCGGCGCCCGGACCGCCATGGGTTTCGGCCGCGACGTCCGCGGCGTCGATCTTCCAGCGCGTACTGGCCTTCTCCTCCCGCGAGCTCAACCAGTTCGGGGCGCCGTCGCTGATCACCCGCACGACCAACGACGTGCAGCAGGTGCAGATGCTGGTGCTGCTCAGCACCACGATGTTCGTCGCCGCGCCGATCACCATGATCGGCGGCGTCATCATGGCCCTGCGCGAGGACATCGGTCTGTCCTGGCTGGTCGCCGTCGCCATCCCGCTGCTGGGCATCTCGATCTTCCTGGTGATTCGGAAGATGCGGCCGCTGTTCCGGCTGATGCAGACCCGGATCGACCTGGTCAACCGGGTGCTGCGCGAGCAGATCGCCGGCATCCGGGTGGTCCGGGCCTTCGTCCGCGAACCGTACGAGACCGCCCGCTTCGCCGAGGCCAACGCCGCCCTGACCGAGACCGCCACCTCGGTGGGGCGGCTGATGGCGTCGATCTTCCCGATCGTGATGTTCATCCTGAACATGTCCAGCGTCGCCGTGCTCTGGTTCGGCGCGCAGCGGATCGACTGCGGGGCAGATGCAGATCGGCTCGCTGACCGCGTTCCTCACCTACCTGGTGCAGATCCTGATGTCGGTGATGATGGCGACCTTCCTGCTGATGATCGCCCCGCGCGCCGCGGTCTGCGCCGAGCGCATCCAGGAGGTGCTGGACACCGACTCCTCGGTCGTGCTGCCGACCCGTCCGGTGACCGAGCTGCCGAAGACCTCGGTGGTCGAGTTCGCCGGCACCGAGTTCACCTACCCGGGCGCCGACGCTCCGGTGCTGCGCGACGTGACCTTCACCGCCGCGCCGGGCGAGACGACGGCCATCATCGGTTCCACCGGTGCCGGCAAGTCGACCCTGATCTCGTTGATCCCGCGGCTCTTCGACGCGACCGGCGGCTCGGTCCAGGTCGACGGGGTCGAGGTCCGCGACTGCGATCCGGACCTGCTCTGGAGCCGGATCGGTCTGGTACCCGCAGAAGCCGTTCCTGTTCTCCGGCACCGTGGCCAGCAATCTGCGCTACGGCCGGCCCGACGCGACCGACGACGAGCTGTGGGAGGCCCTGCGCATCGCCCAGGCCGAGGACTTCGTACGCGAGATGCCCGACCAGCTCGACGCGGCGATCTCCCAGGGCGGCACCAACGTCTCGGGCGGCCAGCGGCAGCGACTGTCCATCGCCCGCGCCCTGATCAAGAAGCCCGAGATCTACGTCTTCGACGACTCCTTCTCCGCCCTCGACGTGGCGACCGACGCCCGGCTGCGAGCGGCGCTGAAACGGGAGACCCGAGGCGCGGCGGTGATCATCGTCGGCCAGCGGGTGGCCACCATCGCCGACGCCGACAAGATCATCGTGCTGGAGCACGGTGAGATCGTCGGCAGCGGAACCCACGACGAACTGCTCCGGGACTGCCCGACGTACGTCGAGATCGTCGATTCCCAGCTGAGCGCCGAGGAGGCCGCAGCATGAGCGAGACCAACGAGCAGACGCGTCCCGAGGTCCGCAAGGCCCCCGAGCGCCCGAAGTACGGCCCGACCGGCGGTGGCGGCCGGATGTTCGGGCAGCAGGGCGTGGCGGAGAAGTCGCTCAACTTCCTGCCCTCGATGAAGCGGCTGCTCGGGCACCTGGCTCCGGAGCGGATGATCTTGATCGCCGTCGTCGCCCTGGCGGTGATCGGCATCGTGATGAACGTGCTCGGCCCGAAGATCCTCGGCATGGCCACCGACGTGATCTTCACCGGCATCATCGGCAAGAACCTGCCGGCCGGTGCGACCAAGGAGCAGGTCGTCGCGGAGCTGCGCGCCGCAGGGCAACGACACGTTCGCCGATCTGGTGCAGCGGCTGGACGTGATCCCGGGCCAAGGCATCGACTTCACCCTGCTGGGTGAGTTGCTGCTGCTGGCGCTCGGGCTCTACCTGGTGTCGTCGCTGTTCCTGTGGCTGCAGGGCTACCTGCTGAACGGGGCCGTGCAGCGGTCGATCTACACGCTGCGCAACCAGGTCGAGGCCAAGATCAACCGGCTGCCGCTGAGCTACTTCGATCGGCAGACCCGCGGCGAGCTGCTGAGCCGGGTGACCAATGACATCGACAACATCGCCCAGGCCCTGCAGCAGACCTTGAGCCAGCTGCTGACCTCGCTGCTCACGGTGATCGGGGTGACCGTGATGATGTTCGTCGATCTCGCCGGTGCTGGCCATCATCGCGCTGGTCACGATCCCGGTCTCGGTGCTGGTGACCGCGAGTGATCGGCAAGCGGTCGCAGAAGCTGTTCATCGCAGCAGTGGAAGGCCACCGGTGAGCTCAACGGTCACATCGAGGAGGCGTTCACCGGCCACTCCCTGGTCAAGGTGTTCGGTCGGCAGCGTGAGGTCGAGGCGGTCTTCGCCGAGCGCAACGCGACCCTGTTCGGCTCCAGCTTCGGCGCCCAGTTCGTCTCCGGCCTGATCATGCCGACGATGTTCTTCATCGGGAATCTCAACTACGTGGCCATCGCGGTCATCGGCGGTCTGCAGGGTGGCCAGCGGGACCATGAATCTCGGCGACGTGCAGGCCTTCATCCAGTACACCCGGATGTTCACCCAGCCGCTCACCCAGCTCGCGTCGATGGCCAACCTGCTGCAGTCCGGCGTCGCGTCGGCCGAGCGGGTCTTCGAGGTGCTGGACGCCGAGGAGCAGACGGTCGGAGGAGGCGGGCGGGCTGAACCCGACCTGCGGCCGGGTCGAGTTCGAGCACATCTCGTTCTCCTACGACCCGAAGCAGCCACTGATCACCGACCTGTCGCTGGTCGCCGAGCCCGGCAGCACGGTGGCCATCGTCGGGCCGACCGGGGCCGGCAAGACCACGCTGGTGAACCTGATCATGCGGTTCTACGAGCTCGACGCCGGTCGGATCACGCTGGACGGGGTGGACATCGCGACCGTGCCACGGTCGGCTCTGCGGTCCAACATCGGCATGGTGCTGCAGGACACCTGGCTGTTCCACGGCACGATCCGGGACAACATCGCCTACGGCCGGCCGGATGCGAGCGAGGACGAGATCCTCGCCGCGGCCGAGGCGACCTACGTCGACCGGTTCGTGCACGCGCTGCCGGACGGCTACGACACCGTGATCGACGAGGAGGGCAGCAACGTCAGCGCCGGTGAGAAGCAGTTGATCACCATCGCCCGCGCCTTCCTGGCCGATCCGGCGTTGCTGATCCTGGACGAGGCGACCAGCTCGGTCGACACCCGCACCGAGGTGCTGGTGCAGCGGGCGATGGCCGCGCTCCGCTCGGACCGGACGAGCTTCGTGATCGCCCACCGGCTCTCGACCATCCGGGACGCCGACGTGATCTTGGTGATGGAGGACGGCCAGATCGTGGAGCAGGGCAACCACAACGCCCTGCTCGAGGCCCGCGGTCACTACTTCGAGCTCTACAACTCGCAGTTCGCCGCCGCGATCGACGAGGAATCGGAGGCCGCGCCAGCCGTTGCCGCGCGCTGATCGCGACCGTTCATGGTCGTTCTGCACCCGCGGGTGTGAAACGAACGCTTCGCGCGCCGGATCCGGCGCGTTTGGCGCCCGCCGGTGCGAAACGCGCACGTCCGCGTTGGGATTCGCCCTGAGCTGGTCGAAGCACCTCGATCTTGCCCTTCGACACGATGAGGGCGAGCGCCCGATGCATCCCGACCAAGCGTGGCGGTCCGGGTCCGCAGCGCCTGGTCGATAGCGTCGCCGCACAAGGTGGCGCAGAGGTCGAGCGCGGTGAGCGCTGGCGCGGTCAGCTGTAGCCCTCCTCGCCGCAGCACCAGTTCTGGTGGAATCCGGCGACGGGAGAAGTCGTACCCGTCGCGAGCCGCGCGCCGGTGCTTGAGGCCGCATCGGACTATCGGGATCGGAAGCTCGGGGCCAGAACGACACGGCCGCTGCCGCCTCGTGAGTGAGAATCGCGTCCGGGTCCCAGCGCGGGACGGCGGCGATCCGAGTCAAGGGTTGGCGGGCGTCGTCGGCCGAGGCGTAGACCCCGGGCAGTACGGCGACGAGCGCACCTGAGCGCACCTGCCACTCGATCGCCCCGCGGAGTTTCGGGTGGTCTCGCAGCGCGATCACGCCGTCGTTCACGAGGATCTGCTGAATGTCGTGTTGAGAAGCCCTCACATCTAGTGAAGGCCGCAAGAGAGAGGCCGATGTTAACCGGGCCGGGAGATCTTCAAGCGATTCTTAGGAGCCCGCTTGGAACTGCCGGAAGGTCAGGTTCATCCGGGGGCCGGTCGGGCGGCTGGTCTTCGGTACGGCGTGGGCGTAGTCGGACTGGGACTCGTCCCGCATCACCAGCAGGTCGCCGCTGCCGAGCTCCCAGGTCCAGCGGTCGCCCGGTCCCGCCGATGCCGGAACACGAAGCGACGAGGCGCTCCGAGACTCACCGAGGCGATGGTGGGCCGGCGGCCGAGCTCCGGCTCGTCGTCGCTGTGAAAGCCCATCGAGTCCGACCCGTCCCGATAGAGATTGGCCAGGCAGGAGTTGAACTCCACGCCGAGGTCGCGGACGAGGCGATCGCGGATCTCGGCCAGCGCAGCCGGCCACGGTTGCGGCTGGTTGACGATCCCCGAATACCGGTACGCGCCGTCGCCGATCCAGGCGGTGAGTCGCGGCGTCGGCACGGTCCGGCCGAAGAGGGTGATCTCGTGCTGCTCCCAGGCGATCTCGGTCTGCAGCCGCTCGAAGACCGCCTCCGGGTCGGCCACCCAGCGCGGGAAGTACTCCACGCAGGCCGGCGTCGGCTCGGTGATCACCCGCCAAGGCCGGCCGCCACGAGCCGGCTGAGCCTCCGCTGCCGGTGCGCGTAGAAGACCTTCGCGAACAGCCAGGCCGCGACCGTCAGCGGACCGGCGATGATCTCGACCTGATCGGTGTACCGGGTCATCCCGTGGAACGGCTCGAGCACGATCTTGTGGTCCCAGACCTTGATCAGGTCGCTGTATCCGGCGTCATGCCAGACCAGTTGCCGGGTCGGCACCTCGTCGCTGCCGCCGGTGACGTGTTGGACGTTGATCGTGTGCTCCCCGATCGGGATCCTGCCGCCGACCAGCAGCCGGAACCGGAACTTCCCCGGGCGCCAGCGCTCGACGGAACTGGTCGGATCCGACGCGACGAAGATCAACATCGGCGCGGCGATCCGGTGGAGCAGCGCCGGCCGGCTCAGCTCCGCACCGAGACGCTCGACCGAGCAGGGGAGCAGGGAGGTGGAGCTGAGACGCATGCCGACCAAGCTACCTGGACCGCGGACGCGGCCCGGCCTGGTCGCCTGCGCAGCCGCCGGTGTGGCGCACCGGTGGGCGTGCCCCACCGTGAACGAGCTGTCAGCCGACCAGGGGCGGGCGGAACCGTGCTGGAAGTGAAAAAGTCCCTTGGGAGTATCGATGCCGAAGCCGAGGACTCCTTCAATCATGTGGTTCGGTCTGATGTCGATCGTCATGATCATCTCCGGTCGGCTGGCGAGAACTGGATTCCTCGACCCTCGCCGTTGGGCCGCCGGTGACGCATCGGTAGCGACTACTGAAGATTGGCCGGTCCGCTGCTGAGTCCGGGTGCGGTATGGCGTCCGTCATGCTGCCGTAATCGGTCAGTCGTTGTGACCAGGCGATTCGCGACGGAGGATGGGCACATGCATATGCGCGCCCAGCGGGGCATCGAGCAAGGCACTCGCTGGTGGGCGCGGCTGGCCGGCGTGATCTCCGGCCTGGCCGGCCTCGGCATCGCCGGTGTGGCCGCCTGGCTGGTCGCCCCGGCCGGCTCGCCGGTCCCGGCCGTCGGCGAACTGATCATCAACCTGCTTCCCGGCCCGCTGGTGAACTTCGGCAAGGAGACCCTCGGCTATGCGGACAAGCCGGTTCTGCTGGCGATCATCGTCATCGCGGTGCTGGTCCTGTGTGCCCTGGCAGGTCAGTTCGAGTGGGCCAGACGATTCGGCGGCGCGGCGGTCTTCGCGGTGATCGCGGTGCTCGGAATCATCGGCATCGCGGCACAGCCGGGCGTCACGATCAACGCCTACGTGCCGACCGTCGTCGGGCTGCTGCTGGGCTACATGATCTTGAGCACCTTGATCGCCAAGTTGCATCGCTGGCGACCGCGACGCGCGGCTGCCGTCGGACGAGCCGGACTCCCAGGCCCGTCGCAACTTTCTCGGCTGGACCGTGGTGGTGGGTGCGCTCGCTGCGGTCGCGGCGGTCGGCGGGCAGCTCCTCGCCAGTGCCGCGAACGCGGTCAGCTCGGCCCGCGAGAAGCTCAAGCTGCCGCTGCCGGGAAAGCCGGCGCCCGCCATACCGGCCGGCGCCGACCTGCACGTCGAGGGCCTGACGCCGTACGTCACCGCCAATGACGACTTCTACCGGATCGATACCGCCCTGCAGGTGCCGGTGATCAACCCCGACGAATGGACACTCAAGATCACCGGCATGGTCGAGCGAGAGGTCTCGATCAACTACGCCGACCTGTCAGCCAAACCACTGGTCGAACACCTGACGACCTTGACCTGCGTCTCCAACGAGGTGGGTGGCGACCTGGCCGGAAACGCGCTCTGGCTCGGCTATCCGATCCGGGAGCTGCTGGCCGAGGCCAAGCCGCTGGCCGGGAGCGACATGGTGCTCTCCACCAGCGACGACGGATGGACCGCCGGTACGCCGTTGTCGGCGCTGACCGATCCGGACCGAGAGGCCCTGCTGGCCATCGGGATGAACGGCGAGCCGCTGCCGATCGAGCACGGATTCCCGGTCCGGATGGTGGTTCCCGGCCTGTACGGCTACGTCTCGGCGACCAAGTGGGTCACCGAGCTCAAGGTCACGACCTTCGAGAAGGACCAGGGCTACTGGACGCCGCTGGGCTGGTCGGCCAACGGTCCGATCAAGTTGGCTTCCCGGATCGATGTGCCCGCGCTCGAGTTCGGTCGACGGTGGCACGGTCGTGGTGGCCGGTGTGGCCTGGGCCCAGCACACGGGCATCGGCAAGGTCGAGGTGCAGATCGACCAGGGCGGCTGGCAGGTCGCACAGCTCGCGGACACCAGCGGACCTGACACCTGGCGGCAATGGCGCTACGAATGGCCGGCGGCGGCCGGCACCCACCAGATCACCGTTCGGGCGACCGATGCGGACGGAAAGCTGCAGATCGCCGACTTCGCCCCGCCCGCTCCCGACGGCGCCACGGGTTACCACAGCATCCAGGTCAAGGTCAGGTAGCGGCCGCGCGACTCCAGCCCGTGGCGACGCAATCATTTCGGACCGGTCGGGGTAGGTTCGTGGCGTGCGGATCGCGGTGGCCAGTGAGTCGGCACCCGGCGAGGCGCGCGTGGCGCTGGTGCCCGAACTGGTGGGCAAGCTGACCGCCGCCGGGTACGAGGTGGCCGTCCAGCCGGGCGCCGGCGCGGGATCGATGTTCGCCGACGAGGCCTACGCCGCCGCCGGGGCCGCGATCACCGCCGAGGCCTTCGACGGTGCGGAGGTCGTGATCAGCGTCCAGCCACTCGACCCGGAACTCGTCGTCCAGCTCGGACCGGGTGCGGCGACCCTCTCGTTCTTTCCGGTCGCCGCCCGGTCCGACGATGTGGCCGCCCGTCGTGATCATCGGTCTGACGACGTTCGGCATGGAGTACGTGCCGCGGATCTCCCGCGCGCAGTCCATGGACGCGCTGAGCTCGCAGTCGCTGGTCGCGGGCTATCGCGGCGCGATCGTCGCCGCCGGACGGCTGCGGCAGTTCTTTCCGCTGAGCATGACCGCCGCCGGGACGGTGAAGCCGGCGCAGGTCGTGGTGCTCGGTGCGGGCGTCGCCGGACTGCAGGCGATCGCGACCTGCCGGCGGCTGGGTGCGGTGGTCAAGGGCTACGACGTACGCGCCGCCGCGGCCGAGGAGATCCGCTCGATGGGCGCGCAGGCGATCGATCTGGCCCTGCCGACGCTCGAAGGCGCCGGCGGCTATGCCCGCGAGATGACCGAAGAACGCGCCCAGCGGCAGCGGGAACTGCTGACGCCCTACATCGCGGCGGCCGACGCGTTGATCACCACCGCCGCGGTGCCCGGGCGGACGGCGCCGGTCCTGGTCACCACCGAGATGGTGCGGCAGATGAAGCCCGGCTCGGTGGTCGTCGATCTGGCCGCCGAATCGGGCGGCAATGTGGAAGGCGTGGTGGCCGGCAGCGTGATCAACCTCGATGGCGTACAGCTGTGGGGAGGAGCCAACATCCCCAGCCAGATGCCCGCGCCCGCCAGTCGGCTCTACGCGCAGAACGTGCTGAACGTGATCATGCTGATGACCCGCGAAGGCCGATTCGCCCCGGACTTCTCCGACGAGATCGTCGCGGCCATGTGTGTGACCCATGCCGGGGAGGTGCGGCGACCATGAGCGACGCCCTGGCCCTGATCACGATCGTGCTGCTCGCCGTCTTCGTCGGCACCGAGGTCATCTCCAAGGTGTCCTCAACCCTGCACACGCCGCTGATGTCCGGCGCCAACGCCATTCACGGCGTCATCCTGATCGGCGCCATCCTGGTCGCCGGTCAGGCCGAGTCCACTCCGCTGCTGGCCCTCGCTCTGGTGGCGGTCGTGCTGGCCGCGGTCAACATGATCGGTGGGTTCGTGGTCACCGACCGGATGCTGTCGATGTTCTCCGGGCGCCGACCGGTGGCCCCGAGCAAGCATCCGGAGCTCGACAAGTGAGCTACCAGACCTGGTCGCAGATCGCCGTACCTGATCGCCGCGATCTGCTTCATCCTCGCCCTCAAGGGCCTGTCCTCACCCAAGACGGCGCGCCGCGGCAATCTGATCGGCGCCGCCGGTGCCGCGATCGCCACCGTGACCGCGCTCGCCAACGACGACCTCCGCCATCTCGGCCCCATTCTCGCGGCGATCGGAGTCGGCGCAGCGATCGGCGTGGTCGGCGCCTACCGGGTGCAGATGACCCAGATGCCCCAGCTGGTCGCCCTGTTCAACGGCGTCGGTGGCGGCGCCGCCGCGATCGTCGCCCTGCTCGAGCTGCACACCATGTCCGTGGTCTTCCTCGGCGCCGGACCGCTCGAGCCGGCGGGTCTTCCGTGGTGGCAGTTCGTCCCCGTCGCCTTCACGATCCTGGTCGGCTCGGTGAGCTTCGCCGGATCCGTGGTGACCTTCCTCAAGCTGCAGGAGCTGATCACCACCCGGCCGATCGTGTTCGCCGGCTACCCGGTTCTGTGCGGTCTCGGCGGTGCTGTCGGCGCTCGGCTTCGCCGTGGTGATCTGTCTGGCGCCGTCGATGTTCATCGGCGTGCTGCTGGCGATCGTCGGGGCCGGGCTCGGCGTCCTGCTGGTGCTGCCGGTCGGCGGCGCCGACGTGCCGATCGTCATCTCGCTGCTCAACGCGTTCACCGGCATCACCGTGGCCGCCTCCGGCTTCCTGCTGGGCAACACCCTGCTGCTGATCGCCGGCATCCTGGTCGGCGCATCGGGCACCCTGCTGACGATCTTGATGGCCCGGGCGATGGGGCGTTCGGTGATCAACACGATGTTCGGCGCGCTGAAGGGCGGATCCACCGCTCGGCGCGTTGACGGCCAGCGATCGTCCGGTGCGGTCGGCCAGTCCCGCCGATGTCGCGATCCTGCTCGCGTACGCGGAGCGGGTGATCATCGTGCCCGGCTACGGGCTGGCCGTCGCGCAGGCCCAGCACACGCTGAAGCAGCTCGTCGACGTGCTGCTGGAGCGCGGCGCCCGGGTCGACTACGCGATCCACCCGGTGGCGGGCCGGATGCCCGGGCACATGAACGTGCTCCTCGCCGAGGCCCAGGTCCCGTACGAGCAGCTCAAGGAGATGGACGAGATCAACCCGGAGTTCAAGCAGGCCGACGTGGTGCTGGTGGTCGGCGCGAACGACGTGGTCAATCCGGCCGCGGAGACCAGCCCCGGCGCACCGATCTACGGGATGCCGATCCTGCACGCCAACCAGGCCCGGCAGGTGGTCTTCATGAAGCGCTCGATGCGTCCCGGCTTCGCCGGAATCGAGAACGAGTTGCTGTACGCGCCGACGACGACCCTGCTGTTCGGCGACGCCAAGGAGAGCATGGGCAAGCTGCTGGCCGAGGTCAAGGTGCTGCAGGCCTGATCGCAAAGAAGATTTTGCAAAAAATCTTTGCAAAATAGTCTTTGCAGAGTTAGGCTGGCGTCATGAGCCAGGACGAGATCACGCTCACCGCCGACAACCTCAAGGCGCTGGCCCACCCACTGCGGGTCCGGGTGCTCGGCCTGCTGCGGACCTACGGCCCGGCGACGGCCACCACCCTGGCCGGCCAGCTGGAGCTGTCCAGCGCCGCGCTCTCCTACCACCTGCGCCAGCTCGAGCGGTTCGGCTTCATCGTCGAGGACACCGAGCGCGGCGATCAGCGTGACCGCTGGTGGAAGGCCGCGCACCGCCGCACCATCTACTCCGCCCTGCCCAGCGAGCACGGCGGCGAGCAGAGTGCCGAGGGCGACGTCTACGAGGACAGCGTGGCCGCGGCCGCCATGTCCGGCGCTCGCCCGCGCCCGGGCCGCCCGCAGCAAGATGCCGGTCGCAGTGGCAGCGCACGATCAACATGTCGGACTATCTGCTCCAGCTGACCGTCGACGAGGCGGTGGCGCTGGGCGCCGATCTCGACCGGCTGCTCAGCTCCTATCGACAGCACGACCCCGAGTCGGCGCCGGTCGCCGGACGCCCGACTGGTGACCGCGCAGTTCCAGATCTTTCCGGTGCCCGAACCGCAGGAAGTCGAGGAGTCGTGAATGAAGCGCCACACGCCGCTGGTCGCCCTGCTGCTCGTCAACGCGATCGCCTGCATCGGCACCCGGGTCTCGGCGATCGCGATCCCCTGGTTCGTCCTGGTCACCACCGGGTCAGCCACCCAGACCGGGCTGGTCGCGGCCTGCGAACTGGCTCCGTACGTGATCGTCAAGGCCCTGGCCGGCCCGATCACCGATCGACTCGGCCAACGGCGGGTGAGCATCGTCGCCGACCTGGCCAGCATGATCATCATCGGCCTGATCCCGATCGCCCATCTGCTCGGCGAGCTCTCGCTGCCGGCGCTGCTGATCATGGTCGCGATCGGTGGTGGGCTCCGCGGGCCGGGCGACAACGCCAAGCACACCACGATTCCGCTGGTCGCCGAGGCAGCCGGCGCACCGCTGGAGCGGGTGACCGGACTCTACGGTGCGATCGAGCGCGGTTCGGGTCTGGTGGCACCGGCCATCGCGGCGATCATGATCAACTCCGTGTCCGCGGTCGGCGCCATCGCGGTCACCGCCGGGTGCTTCGGGCTGAGCGCCGTCGTCGTCTGGCTCGGGCTGCCCCGCACCCTGAACGTGGCCCGGCAGCAGACTCCGAGGCCGAGCCCTATCTGGCCCGGCTGCGCGCCGGATGGTCGCTTCCTGGTCAAGGATCGGCTGCTGTTCACCCTGGTCTGCATGATCATGATCACCAATCTGCTGGACGTCGCCAAGACCACCGTGCTGCTGCCGGTGTGGGCGCACGACGGCGGCCACGGCGTCACCAGCATCAGCGTGTTCCTGACCTGCATGGCCGCCTGTTCCGTCGTGAGCTCGCTGCTGGCCAGCTGGCTCGGCGCCCGGCTGCCGCGCCGGCTGACCTACTTCGCCGCCTTCGCGATCGCCGGGCCGCCACCGTTCCTGGCCCTGGCTCTGGATCTGCCGGTCTGGAGCCATCGCGGTGATCTACGGCATCGCCGGGTTCGCCTCGGGCTTCCTCAATCCGATGCTCGGCGCGATCTTCTTCGAGCGGATTCCGCGGCCGTTGCTGGGCCGGGTCGGCGCCCTGGCCGACGCCACCGCCTGGGCCGCGATGCCCTTCGGCGGGCTGCTCGCGGCGGCGGTGATCGCCATGGTCGGGCTGAGCCCCACGTTCGTGATCTTCGGGATCGGGTACGCGCTGGCCACCCTGCTGCCGGCGTTCGGCTCGGCCGGCCGCTCGTTCGACCGCCCGGTGGCCGACCGGAGCCACCGAAGGTCAGCGTCGGCTGGACTCGGTCCACCGACGGTGATCGCGTCCGGACCGTAGCCGACTGATCATCACCCGGCGAGGAGCTGAAGGGTGGTCTCCCGGGCGGGGTTGCGGTCGAGCGGGTCGTCGGCGTAGGCGCCGGCGATCGGGTGGATCATGATCTCGTCGACGGCGTAGGTCGCGGCGAGCTGTTCGAGCTCGGCGCGCACCGAGTCCGCCGTGCCGACCACCCAGCGTGATCGCATCTCCGCGGCCAGTTCGCGGTGCGCGTCGGCGATCGCGGTGCGCTCCGCCTCCTCGACACTCGGCTGTGGCCCCAGCTCACCGCCGGTCCGCAAGTTGATCATGGCCAACAGGTTCGGCCGGACCAGCCGCTCGGCCTCGGCCTGGCTCTCGGCGACCGCGACGTTCGCGGTCAGGAAGGTGATCGGTCGGCTGCCGAGATCGCAGGGCACGAACGCGTTCCGGTACAGCGCCAGCGCCCGCTGCGGTCCCCGATCCGGAGAAGTGGTGGGCGAAGACATAGGGCAGTCCCTTGCTCGCCGCCAGTTGAGCCGAGAAGTCCGACGAGCCGAGCAGCCAGACGTCGGGTCGGCCGGTCGACTGCGGCGTGGCCCGCAGCGCGTAGGTCCGGCCCTGCAGGGCGAGGCCCACCCCGTCCGGCTCCAGCATCGCGATCAGATTGTCCACGTGGACGCCGAAGTGCTCGGCATCCGCGGTCTCCGGCCCGCCGTGGCGAAGCGCCCAGTTGGTCACCGGGTCGCTGCCCGGAGCGCGGCCGATGCCCAGGTCGATCCGGCCCGGGTACGCCGCCTCCAGCAGGGCGAACTGCTCGGCCACCACCAGCGGTGCGTGATTGGGCAGCATCACCCCGCCGGAGCCGACCCGGATCCGTTCGGTGGCGCCGGCCAGCATGGCGATCAGCACCGGCGGATTGGTCGCGGCCACCGCCGGCATGTTGTGGTGCTCGGCGACCCAGTAGCGGTGCATCCCGGCGGCATCGGCGACCTGGGCCAGCCGCACGCTCGCGGCCAGCGCCTGCGCCGTGGTCTGGCCGGCGCGTACCGGAACGAGATCGAGAACAGACAGCCGCATACCTGGGCAACCGGCTGGCGGGCCGGGTCTATTCCGGCCGGCCCCGGAGCCGATCAGGTGACGAGCAGGCCGCCGTCGACCGGCAGTTCCACCCCGTTGATGACCGCGGCCGCGTCCGAGGCCAGCCAGACCGCCACCTCCGAGACCTCGGCGGGATAGACGAAGCGGCCGAGCGGGAATCCGGTCGAGCATCGGCGCGGCCTTGTCCGGGTGGTCCAGCCAGACCCGCTGACCCATCTCGGTCAGCGTGACCGTCGGGCAGATCGCATTCGCGCGCACGCCGGACGGGCCGAGCTCCAGGGCCAGCACCTTGGTCGCCATGATCAACGCCGCCTTCGTCATGCAGTACACGTAGTGCTCGCTCAGCGCCCGGATGCCGGCCGTCGAGGCCAGGTTGATGATCGAGCCGGAACCCGCCTCGGCCATCGCCTTGCCGATCCGCGCCGCGAGCAGCGCCGGAGCCCGCAGGTTGACCTGCAGCACCTCGTCGAGATGGTCCGGCACTGAGGTCGACGACCAGTTCGGGATAGGAGATGCCGGCGTTGTTGATCAAGACATCGAGACCGCCGTACGCGGCCAGCGCCTGCGCGGCGAGCTGCTCGACACCGTCGGGATCACTGAGATCGACGGCGATCGGGGTGACCTCGACGCCATGATCATCAGCGAGGGCCGCCGCGCGTTCGGTGAGCGTCGCCTGGTCGCGGCCGGTGATCACCAGGTTCGCCCCGGCCGCGGCGAACGCCCGAGCAAGATCAGCACCGATGCCCCGGCTGGCCCCGGTGATCAAGGCCCGCTTGCCCTCCAGGACCCCGGTCAGGCGCGGGCCAGGATCTCTTCGGCGGTGTGCGGGTCGGTGACCAGCTGGTTGAAGTAGCGCGCCCGGGCACCCGCGATGATCGGTGCCACCTTGTCCCGGCCGGCGGCCACGGCGATCACGGTGGGGATCTTAGCAGGGTCGCCAGGTCGACCGCGATCAGCCGCTCGGCGCCGGGGAAGGTGACGGCCCGGCCGGTCCGGTTGAAGAACCGCGAGCAGACGTCGCCGACGGCCTCGATCAGTCCGGCGCGCCCACGTCGACGAACTGCGGGGCCTGGGATCGCAGCATCGGCGGCGCCCCCACGCCGGTCAGCACGCAGCGCGCGTACGGCCACAGGTGCAGCACGCGCTGGATGGCCGGGTCGTGCTGCAGGGTCTCGAAGAGTTCCGGTCCGGGCAGCGCGGGGGCGAAGAGGTAGGTCGGCCGGCCGCCGATCCGCTCGGCGACCCGGCGGGTGATCTCGTTGGTCTGGTACCAGCCCTCGGGCTGATCGGTGCCGCCGACCGTGGGCGCGACCACGACGCCCGGCAGCTTCGGCAGGTCGAAGCTGGGCCACCTCGTACATGGTCCGCCCCGAGGAGACCAGCAAGATGTCGCCCCGCACCAGACCCACCGCGGCAGCGCCCGGCCCACCGCGGGCGCCAGCACGCTGCCCATCACGTCCTCGACCGGCTTGGCGGCGGTGGACGCCGGCAGCGCGCCCGAGATGTGCACGGCCTGCAGGCCCAGCGCCGCGGCAGACCCGCGCGGCCAGGTCGGCGGACCCGTCGTGGCCGGGCGCGATGACCTCGATCCGGACGATGCCCTGCCGGCGCGCCTCGGACAGCAGCCGGGAGACCGTGGCCCGGCTGGTGTGCAGCTTGGCGGCGATCTCGGCCTGGGTCGCGTCCTCCTCGTAGTAGAGCTTCGGCGGCGGCGTAGAGCAGCGACGGGCGCGAAGTGGCCGCCCTCGTCGCCGGCGGACCGGAGCCCGTCGCGGTCGGACTGCCGCACGACCATGGGAGAGAGTATTCCAGTGAACCCGCGATGGTTAGAGAACATCTGTTCACCTCCGAGAGTTTGCTGAACACTTGTTCTGGACAGATGTTAGCGAGCCCGATAGTCTGCTGAGCAAGACCCCACTCCGTGATGGGCCACGGATCTCAAGCGAGCGACGCCCGCTCCGACGCAGCATGGAGGCTCCGCGATGTCCGCAGCAGCGGCCGACACGGCCGACAGATTCCCGAGAAGATGCAGGCCGTGATCTGCCACGGGCCCGAGAACTACCAGCTCGAGACGGTCGCCGTGCCCGACCCCGGGACCGGGCGAGGCGCTGGTCAAGGTCGAGGCCGTCGGCATCTGCGCCAGCGACCTGAAGTGCTACCACGGCGCGGCCAAGTTCTGGGGCGACGAGAACCGGCCGGCCTGGGCCGAGACCGAGGTCATCCCCGGCCACGAGTTCGTCGGAACAGTCGTCCAGCTGGACGACGCGGCCGCCGAGCACTGGGGCATCGCCGTCGGCGACCGGGTGGTCGGCGAGCAGATCGTGCCGTGCTGGAAGTGCCGCTACTGCCTGGACGGCAAGTACTGGATGTGCGGACCGCACGACATGTTCGGCTTCAAGCGGCGTACGCCCGGGCGCCATGGCGGAGTACATGGTCTATTCCAAGGACGCCCTGGTGCACAAGGTCTCCGCCGACCTGCCGCCGGCGCACGCCGCCTTCGCCGAGCCGCTGTCCTGCGCGCTGCACGCGGTCGAGCGGGCCGACATCAAGTTCGACGACGTCGTCGTCGTCGCCGGCTGCGGCCCGATCGGGCTCGGCATGATCGCCGGCGCCAAGTCCAAGAACCCGCGGCTGGTCATCGGCCTGGACATGGCCCAGGACAAGCTGGACCTGGCCCTGGAGTGCGGCGCCGACCTGGTGATCAACATCGGCAAGGAGGACGCGGTCGCCAAGGTCAAGGAGCTGACCGACGGCTACGGCGCCGACGTCTACATCGAGGGCACCGGCCACCCGTCGGCGGTCGGCCAGGGGCTCAACCTGCTGCGCAAGCTCGGCACCTACGTCGAGTACAGCGTCTTCGGCAGCGACGTCACCGTCGACTGGTCGATCATCAGCGACGACAAGGAGCTCGACGTCCGCGGCGCCCACCTCGGCCCGCACTGCTGGCCGGCCGCCATCCGGATGATCGAGTCCGGGCCGGCTGCCGATGGACAAGATCTGCACCCACCAGCTGCCGCTCGCCGACTTCCAGAAGGGCCTCGACCTGGTGGCCAGCGGCAAGGAGTCGATCAAGGTCTCGCTGATCCCCTGAGGCCTCCCGATCCCCGACGCTCGGTCGGACCAGCCCGGGCGGTGAACTCGCGTCCGACCGGCGTCGCGCCGGTCGAGCACCGGCGCCTGCCGCTGACCCGGCCGCCGTGCGTGAGCGTGCCCGCCCGACCGGACGTCCATCCGCGACTGCCTGTCCACCACTGCCGATGAGGAGTACCTGATGCCACGAGCGCATCGTTCACTACGGCCTGCGCGGCTCATCGGCCTCGGACTGCTGGTCGTCCTGCTGGTGGCCATGGTGCTGAACACCAAGTTCCTCGACCCCGGCGAGCTCGCCGCCGCCGGACCGGAGAAGTTCGACCCGACGGCGACCGCCGACGAGCTGTTCACCAAGGCGCAGGCCGAGCTGCCCGGACAAGGCCAGCGAGGTCGGCGAGGTCGTGCCGGCGATGCAGGCCGACACGAAGGCGGCGGCCGAGAAGTACAAGGCGGTCTCGCCCGGCGGAGGGCGCCTACGTCTTCCCGGTCAAGACGACGGCCACCGTCACCGAGGCCACGCGACGCGAACCTGCGGCTCAAGGTCGCCGGGGTGCCCGAGCGAGACCCCGGTCATCGTGCCGCTCACCACGGCGATCAACGGCACGGTGCATCCGCGACGTGATGGGCTTCAAGTTCGCCGACGCGCCGGGTCAGACCGACTACCAGTACGTGGGCGACGAGCTGAAGAAGCTGATGCAGGCCGAGGTCAAGTCCGCGGTCTCCGACCCCGCAGCCCTGAAGGGCAAGAAGGTCACCGTGGTCGGCGCCATCAGCGTGATCGGCGCCGGGACGCCGGTGCCCAAGCCCAAGCCGGTCAACATCCAGCCCGTCGAGCATCAAGGCGGCGTCGTGACATCCGGCGCCGGCAGCGTGGCGACCGCGCCGCGCGGAGCGACCGCGACCGACGACGACGTCGTCCTGCGAGGCCGTCGACATCAGCAAGACCTACGGCGTGACCCGGGCCCTCAAGGGCGTGAACTTCGAGGTCCGCCGCGGGCAAGGTCACCGTGCTGTTCGGCGAGAACGGCGCCGGCAAGTCGACGCTGATGAAGATCCTGTCCGGGGTCGAGAAGCCCACCGGCGGCCAGCTGATCCTGGACGGCGAGCCGGTCGATCTGCTGTCGACCACCGACGCGGTGGAGCGCGGCATCTCGATCATCCACCAGGAGCTGAACCTGTGCGCCAACCTCAGCGTCCGCGACAACATCTTCATCGGCCGCGAACTGCGCACGCCGACCGGCACCGTCGACTACGCCCGCGAGCGCGAGATCACCAGCGAGCTGATGGAGCGGCTCGAGGAGCCGATCCGGCCCGAGCACGCTGGTCCAGGACCTCCGGGTCGGCCAGCAGCAGATCATCGAGATCGCCCGCGCCCTGGCCGCCGACGCCCGCATCCTGATCATGGACGAGCCCACCTCGGCGCTCAGCGCGAGCGAGGTCGAGGTGCTGTTCAAGGTGATCCGCGACCTGACCGCCAACGGCGTCGCGATCGTCTACATCTCCCACCACCTCGAGGAGGCGATCGAGATCGCCGACTACGCGGTGGTCTTCCGCGACGGCGAGCTGGTGGCCACCGAGGACGCGGCCAACATCGACCTTCCCTGGGTCGTCCGGCAGATGGTCGGCCGGGAGGCCGACTACGACTTCCGCGACGAGCCTCGGGACTACGGCGACGTCGCCCTGTCCATCCAGGGCGTCACGGTGGCCGAGCCCGACACCGGCCGGGTCGTGGTCAACAACGTCTCGCTCGACGTCCGGCAGGGCGAGATCGTCTGCCTGTACGGCCTGATGGGCGCCGGCCGGACCGAGCTGATGGAGGCGCTGGCCGGTCGCGACGAGATCGCCGGCGGCCGGGTGCTGCTCGGCGACCAGGACCTGGCCGGCCGGTCCATCGCGGAGCGGATCGCGATGGGCCTGGGCCTGGTCCCCGAGGACCGGCAGCGCGACGGGCTGATCCAGATGATGTCGGTCGGCAAGAACATGTCGCTGGCCAGCCTGCTCTCCACGGTGAAGAACCAGTTCATCGTCCAGCAAGGCCGAACGCGACAACGTCGCCCGGCAGATCGCCGACGTCCGGGTCAAGACCGCCGGACCCGAGCGCCTTGATCACCTCGCTGTCCGGCGGCAACCAGCAGAAGGTGGTGATCGGCAAGATGCTGCTCACCGACCCCAAGGTGCTGCTGCTCGACGAGCCGACCCGCGGCATCGACGTCGGGGCCAAGGGCGAGATCTTCGCCCTGCTGTTCCGGGAGGCCAAGAAGGGTCTGGCCGTCCTCTACGTCACCTCCGAGGTCGGCGAGGCGCTCACCGCCTCGCACCGCATCGTGGTGATGAGCAAGGGCCGGATGGTCAAGGAGTTCGACCCGCGGACCTGCACCCGCGACGAGATCATGGCCGCCTCCGGCGAGCACGAAACCGAGTATCCACCACGGCCAAATCGGACGAAGGAGCCCCCCAGTGAGCACGACCACCACCCGGCCGGCCCCCGCGGGCGCCGCCCCGGCCCCGAAAGGCACGCCACCGGCCCGCTCGATCAACCTCAACGCCGTCCTGGTCGAGGGCCGGGCGCTGATCGCCCTGATCATGATCATCGCGATCTTCGCCATGCTCAGCGACAACTACCTGATCGACCGGCAACCTGACCACCATCACCAAGCAGGTCGCCTTCAACGCCATCGTCGCGCTCGGCATGCTGCTGGTCATCCTCAACGGCGGCATCGACCTGTCGGTCGGCTCGACGGTCGGGCTGACCGGGGCGGTCGCCGGCAACCTGTTCCGCGGCGTGCACGATCCCGTTCACCGACACGATCATGTTCCCCGAGGTGTGGGTGATCGTGGTCATCTCGGTGGCGGTCGGCATGCTCGTCGGACTGGCCAACGGGTTACTGATCGCCAAGCTCAACCTGGCGCCGTTCATCGTCACCCTGGGCATGCTCTACGTGGCCCGCGGCCTGACCGAGGTGCTGCTCAACGGCCAGAACATCACCAACGAGCTGAGCGGCCAGGAGGGTCTCGGCAACACCGGCTTCTTCGACGTCTTCGCCAGCCGACCGCTGGGCCTGCCGATCTCGGCCTGGGTGATGATCGTGTTCGCCATCGTCTTCTCCATCGTGCTGACCCGGACGCCGTTCGGCCGCTGGCTGTACGCCACCGGCAGCAACGAGCGGGCCGCCCAGCTGTCCGGCGTGCCGGTCAAGCGGGTGCAGATCCGGATCTACGTCATCTCCGGGCTGTGCGCCGGCGTGGTCGGCATCCTCCAGGTCGCCAACATCAGCTCCTCGACCGCCGACCTCGGGCACGTTCTACGAGCTGAACGCCATCGCCGCGGTGGTCATCGGCGGCGCGGCGCTGTCCGGCGGCCGCGGCACCGTCCGCGGCACGATCATCGGCGCCTTCGTGATCGGCTTCCTGGCCAACGGCCTGGTCATCGTCGGCGTCTCGCCGTTCTGGCAGAAGGTCATCACCGGCGCCGTGATCATCCTGGCGGTCGCGGTCGACCAGATCCAGCAGATCGTCCAGCGGCGGCGCAACGCCCGCCGGGCCGCGGCCAACGCCCGGGCCGCGGCCAACCGAAGCGCGGCCGGAACGCCCTCGTCCAGCAGTCCCACCGGCCTGAGCCCCCGGCACCATCGAAGTCCCGAGCACCACGCCCGTACGGGGGCACCGTACGCCAAGACCGGTCACGGTGCCGTCACCGTGCCGTTCGAAAGGAAGACCATGTTCAGATCCATCGTTCGCAACCGGTCCTTGCTCGCCGGCGCGGCGCTGCTCAGTCTCGCGGCTCGCCGCCTGCGGGGCGGCTCCGAGCGCCGACCGCCGGTCAGGCCTCAGCCCGCGGCCTCCAGTGGCGGCAGCGGCCGGCGGCACCATCGCGATCATCACCGTCGACCCGTCCAACCCGTACTGGAAGGCCGAGGCCGACACCGCGAAGGCCGAGGCCGAGAAGCTCGGCTACAAGACCACGGTCTCGGCCAACAAGAACGATCCCGAGACGCAGAACCAGCTGATCGAGACCGCGATCAACGACAAGGTCGAGGGCATCCTGCTCGACCCGGCCGGCGCGGACGAGAGCGTGGCCGCCGTGCAGAAGGCCGTCGACGCCAACATCCCGGTCGTGCTGATCAACGCCGAGATCACCAAGACCGGGCTGGCCAAGGCGCAGATCGTGTCCAACAACGCTCAGGGCGCCACCGTCGGCGCCGAGGAGTGGGCCAAGGCGATGGACTACAAGGGCACCTACGTCGAGCTGTTCGGCAAGCCCAGCGACAACAACGCCCAGGTCCGCTCCGACGGCTACAAGGGCGTCATCTCCCAGTACCCCGACCTGAAGCAGGTCGGCAAGGAGATCGCCAACTGGGACCGCCAGCAGGGCCAGGAGAAGATGGAGTCGCTGCTGTCGAAGAACCCGGACGTCAACGGGGTCATCGCCGGCAACGACGAGATGGCCCTCGGCGCGATCAACGCGCTGAAGGAGAAGGGCAAGCTCGACAAGGTCAAGGTGCTCGGCTTCGACGGCAACCAGGACGCGGCCGACGCGGTGAAGAAGGGCGAGATGGTCGCCACGGTCCTGCAGCCCATCGTCGAGGGCACCAAGAAGGCCATCGCCCAGCTGGACAGCGTGATCAAGACCGGCAACACCGGGGTCGCCGACGAGAAGCAGGCCCTCGACTGCGTGCTGATCACCAAGGACAACGCCGACCAGCTGAACAACTTCGTCTCAGCGCTGACCGTCCGAACGTCCGGTCCGGGCCCGGTCCACCGCGCGGGCCCGGGCCGCACGACCGATGCAGCAGTCCGGCCCTTCACGATGATCGACGAGCTCGATCTCCACCTGCGAGAGCCCGCACCATGACCCACGTCTACAACGACCCCGCCGAGTTCAAGGACGACGTCATCCGCGGCTTCGCCGCCGCCTACCCGCAGTACGTGCACCGGGTGCCGGACGCGTCGGGCTTCGTCCGCGCCGGCGGCCCGCTGGACGGCAAGGTCAGCCTGGTGATCGGCGGCGGGTCGGGCCACTACCCGTCCTACAACGGCGTGGTCGGCACCGGTTTCGCCGACGGCGCCGTGCTCGGTGACCTGTTCGCCTCGCCGTCGGCCGAGCAGGTCTACCGGGTCGCCCGGGCCGCCAACGGCGGGGCCGGAGTCGTGCTGGGCTTCGGCAACTACGCCGGCGACCGGCTGAACTTCCGGGTCGCCGCCGACCGGCTGATCGCCGAGGGCATCGACACCCGGATCGTCTACGTCACCGACGACATCGCCTCGGGCAGCCTCGAGGAGCAGGGCAAACGGCGCGGCATCGCCGGCACCTTCACCGTCTACAAGATCGCCGGCGCCGCCGCGGAGGCCGGCGCCGACCTCGACGAGGTCGAGCGGGTGATGGCCGCGGCCAACGCGGCCACCTACTCCTTCGGCGTCGCCTTCGCCGGCTGCACGATGCCGGGCGCCGACCAGCCGCTGTTCACCGTGGACCCCGGCACAGATGGACTTCGGCCTCGGCATCCACGGCGAGCCCGGGATCAGCTCCGCGCCCTGGATGCCCGCTCACGAGCTGGCCGGCCGAGCTGGTCGAGACGGTGCTGGCCGAGCGTCCCGACGACGCGAGCGGCCGGGCCGCGGTGCTGGTCAACGGTCTCGGCGCGACCAAGTACGAGGAGCTGTTCGCCCTCTTCGGCGATGTCGCCGAGCTGCTCGAAGCCGCCGGGGTCGTGCTGGTCGCAGCCGGAGGTCGGCGAGCTGGTCACCAGCCTCGACATGGCCGGCTGCTCGCTGTCGGTCACCTGGCTGGACGACGAGCTCGAGGGCTACTGGGTGGCGCCGGCCGACACGCCCGCGTTCCGGCGCGGCACCGCCGTCGACCAGCGAGCGCTTCACCGAGCGGCGTGAGGTGGTCGCCGACGTCGAGGAGACCGCCGTCGATCGAGGCCAGCGACGAGTCCGTCGCCGCCGCCGAGGTGGCCCGCCGGGCGGTCGCGCGTCTTGCACGCGACGGTCGAGGAGCACAAGGAGTACCTCGGCCAGATCGACGCGATCGCCGGCGACGGCGACCACGGCATCGGGATGTCGCGCGGCTCGAAGGCGGCCGCCGAGGCGGCCGCCGAGACCGAGGGCGGCGTGCAGACCGTGCTGGCCGCGGCCGGCGCGGCCTTCGGCGACAAGGCCGGCGGCACCAGCGGCATCCTGTGGGGCCTGCTGCTCGACGGGGTCGGCAAGGCGCTGGGCAACACCGAGGCGGTCACGCGCCCAACGCGTCGCCGACGCCGTCGCAGACGTCCGCCACCGACCTGCAGACGTTCAGCAAGGCCGAGCTCGGCGACAAGACGATGCTCGACGCGCTGTTCCCGTTCGTCGACACGCTCAGAGTCGAGGTCGGCGGCGGGCGCCAGCTGGCCGACGCCTGGCGGACGGCGGCCGAAGCCTGCGTCGCCGCGGCCGAGGCCACCGCCTCGCTCACCCCGAAGATCGGCCGGGCCCGACCGCTGGCCGAACGCAGCATCGGCACCCCCGACCCCGGAGCCATCTCGCTGGGCCTGATCGCTCACCGCCATCGGCGAGGTGCGTCGCCGAGCGACAGCTCCGCAAGCCACTTCGAACCGTGGAAGGAAGATGACCATGAGCTAACAAGATCCGGCTGCTGGTCGGCAGCGACAGCGCCGGCTTCGACTACAAGGACGCGATCCTGGCCGACATGCAGGCCGACGACCGGGTCGAGTCGGTCGAGGACCTCGGCGTCTACGCCGGAAAGCTCGAGGACGGCTCCTACCCGTCGGTGGCCATCGCCGCCGGCGACGAAGATCGCCGCCGGCGAGGCCGACCGGGCGATCCTGGTCTGCGGCACCGGCATCGGGGTCGCCATCGCCGCCAACAAGGTCCCCGGCATCCGGGCGACCGTCGCCCACGACTCGTTCAGCGTCGAGCGCTCGATCCTGTCCAACGACTGCCAGGTCCTCACCCTGGGCCAGCGGGTGATCGGCCTGCAGCTGGCCCGGCGGCTGGCCAAGGAGTGGCTGGGCTACGTCTTCGACCCGACCAGCCCCTCCAACGCCAAGGTCGCGGAGATCATCGAGTACGAGGACATGATCACCGGCTGACGACCCAGTCGGAGAAGCCCGGGCCGCCGATGACGGCGCCGTCGGTCGGTAGGTTGCTGCCGGCCGCGAACGACTTCAGGGTGCCGCCGATCGCCGGCAGCTTGATCATCTTCGGCACCGTCCGGCCGTCCTGGCGGCGGAGCGTGCCGATGGCCTCGGCCAGCGTCGTCCGCTCCGGGCCGGCGAGATCGGTCGCCCGGCGGTAGCCGTCCGGCGCCGCCGTCAGCGCGGTTTCGGCCAGCCGCTCGGCGAGCCAGAGATGATCGATGGACTGGAACGAGATCGGCGGCACCAGCGCGAGCGGGCCGTGGCTGACCGCTCCGGCGATCGCGGCGACCAGGGTGTGGAACTGGGTGGCGCGGACCACCGTGACCGGCAGCCCGCTGCGCTCCAGCACCAGTTCGCAGGCGTACTTGGCCCGGTAGTAGGGGTAGGGGTTGCGGTCACAGCCGACGATCGAGACGTAGATCAGGTGCGGGGCCGGGCGGCCGCGCGGACGGTCCTGCAGCACGCTGATCATCCGCCGGGTGCCGTCGAGATCAACTCTTGCGGTAGCGCGGCGGATGCGTGGCGGCGTGCACGATCACGTCCGCATCGGCGAGCACCGAGGCCAACCCCACGCCCGTGGCCAGGTCGAACCCGGTACGCCGGCTGGCCGCGATCGCGTCCGCGCCGCCCTTCCGGAGTCGCTGCACCACCTGACGGCCCAGGCCTCCGCTGCCCCCGGTGACCACGATCTTCATCACGCCCGCGATTGTCTCAGCCGGTGTCGCCTGGTCGGGCCCACGGTCAGGGAAGATGGGCGGGTGCGGATTGCCACCTGGAACGTCAACTCGATCGGAGCGCGACTGCCGCGACTGCTGGACTGGCTGCAGACCCGGCAGCCGGACGTCGCCGCGTTGCAGGAGACCAAGTGTGCCGATGCGGCGTTCCCGTACGCCGAGCTCGAGCAACTGGGCTACCAGGTCGATGCACGTCGGTGAAGGCCGGTGGAACGGCGTCGCCGTCCTCTCCCGGATCGGCTTGACGCCGGTCAGCGCCCAGCTGCCGGGCATGACCGAGGCCCGGTACGCGGCCGCGGACTGCGGCGGGCTGCGGGTGACCAGCGTGTACGTGCCGAACGGCCGGTCGGTCGACGACCCGCAGTTCCCGTACAAGCTGGGCTGGCTCGACGGCCCTGCGGGCCACCCTCGATGATCATGATCGCGGCCGGCCGATGGTGATCATGGGCGACTTCAACATCGCCCGGCACGACGCGGACGTCTTCGACATCGCCGCCTTCGCCGGGTCGACCCACGTCACCCCGGACGAGCGCGCCCGGTTGGAGTCGATCATCGACTGGGGTCTGGTCGACGTCCCGGCCCGGCCGGGCAAGAACGACCGGCCGTTCACCTACTGGGACTACCGGGCCGGGATGTTCCACAAGGATCTGGGCATGCGGATCGACTACGTGCTGGCCAGCCCGGACTGCCGGGTCACCGACGCGTACGTGGATCGTGAAGCCCGCAAGGGAAAGCTGCCGTCCGACCACGCCCCGGTGATCGTCGATCTCGAACTGGCCGGCTGATCGCGAACCAGATGCGTACCCTCGGCGAACTCCTGGCGCTGGCCGCCGAGGCCGGCGCGATCTGGCGGCGCCGGTTCGCGATCATGGGCTTCTGGTTCTGCGTCGGCTTCGCCGCCCACACGGCGGGCGCGGTCGGGTCGTCGGTGCTGGGCTCCGCGCACGCCGTGCTGGCGACGATCGCCTTCGTCATCGGCGTGATCGGCATGGTGCTGGCGTTGATCTTGATGATCGACGCCTGCGCCGACCTGCTGCAGATCGGCCGGACGCGGCCGCGCCTCAGGGCTGCCGCCGACGGTGCTCGCAGCCGCCGCGGCTCGTCGTCATCGGCGCCACGATCGGGCCGTTCCTCGGCGTCTACGCGCTCTGGGGGCTGGTGGAGGAACAGGTCCGCGACATCTACTTCGTGAACATCGCCCTGCACGGGAGCGGCGGCGGCGACGACTGGTCGGTCGACCTGCGCCGGATCAGGTTCTATCTGTCTGGCAGGGCACGCGCTCCGGGCGGCGATCGGTCGAGCCCTCGCGGCCAGCGGAAGTCGTAGACCAGGTCGCCGGGACTCCGGGTCGTAATTTAGGAACGACCGCCACCGTGGCGATCTGCTCTCGGTGAGCACCTGGCCGCCGACCCGGACGGTGATCATCTTCGCGTTGGGCGCGAGTTGCGCGGGGCCTTGACGTCCACCCGGCCACCCTAATGTCGGGTCAGGCCGAACGATCTCTCCGCGATGACGATTCCTTTCCAAATCGTCCGATTCCTGCAAGAATATCGATTCCACCGGTACGGGACGGTGCACCGCGGGGCTTGGGGAACGAGTTCCAGCGCGGCGGCGCTATTGCCCGCAAGCGGTGATCGCGGTGTCAACACGGAGGCGCCAGCGAACCGCAGCGAGCATCGTGCCGCGGGGGGTCACAGCACGTCAGGTGTGCTCTGGCAGGTCGTAGCACTGCCGCGCTGGACTCGTCGGGCGGCGAGACCGCCGTGTGCGTTACGCCGCGTGAGGCAGAATCTCAGGATGATCGAGTACCGAACGCCCGCCGAGGTCGAGCAGATGCGGCCCGCCGGACGCTTCGTCGGCGAAGTGCTGACCGCGCTGGGCGACAAGGCCGACGTCGGCGTCAACCTGCTCGAACTCGACGAACTCGCCCACCAGATGATCCGCGACCGCGGCGCCGAGTCCTGCTACATCGACTACCACCCGTCGTTCGGCGCCAGCCCGTTCGGCAAGGTGCTGTGCACGTCGGTGAACGACGCCGTGCTGCACGGCCTGCCCCATGACTACGTGCTGGTCGACGGCGACCTGCTCAGCCTGGACTTCGCCTGCTCGGTCGACGGCTGGGTGGCCGATTCGGCCATCTCGGTGGTCGTCGGCACGCCGCGGCCGCAAGATCAACAGCTGATCGCGGTGACCGAGGCGGCGCTGGCCGCCGGCATCGAAGCCGCGCAGCTCGGCAACAAGCTGGGCGACATCTCGTTCGCCATCGCCCGGGTCGCGCAACGGGCCGGCTACAAGATCAACACCGAGTTCGGCGGTCACGGAGTCGGACGGACGATGCACGGCGACCCGCACGTGCCGAACAACGGACGGCGCGGACGGGGCCTCGCCCTGCGTCCCGGACTGGTGATCGCCATCGAGCCGTGGTTCCTGGAGACCACGGACAAGATCTACACCGATCCCGACGGCTGGACCCTGCGCAGCCGCGACGGCTCGCGCGGCGCCCACGCCGAGCACACCGTCGCGATCACCCCCGACGGTCCGGTGATCCTGACCGCGCGGAGCCTGACCGGTCACCGGTAGACGATGACCTTGTCGCCGACCCGGACCTGATCGAAGAGCCAGCGGATGCCGGCCAGGTTGCGGACGTTGACGCAGCCGTGGGAGGCGCCGGCGTAACCGCGGGCGGCGAAGTCCGGGCGAGTAGTGCACGGCCTGGCCGCCGCTGAAGAACATCGCGTACGGCATCGGCGTGTGATAGATCGTCGAGACGTGGTTCCGGGACTTCCATCCGACCGAGAACGAGCCCTCCCGGGTCGGCGTCTCGTACGAGCCGAAGCGCACGTCGACCCGGAGCTGAGCCTTGCCGTTGACCACCCAGACCAGCGAAGTTGGAGCTCTTGCTGATGCACAGCGCCCGCCCGGTCAGGCAGCGGGAGTCGAGCCCGCTCGCCGAAGGCTTCGGGATCCGGTTGTGCAACTCGTCGCTCGTCGGGGTGTGGGTCATCGCCGCGGAGCCGGTCGAGGGTGCGTTGATCGACTTCGCCGGTGACCGGGATCTGCCGCTTGGCCTGGAATCCCTTGACGCTGGCGGCGGTCGCCGTGCCGTACGTGCCGGTCACCGATGCCGGAGAACCAGCCGATCTGCTTGAGCCGGGCCTGAAGATCACGAACCCGATCGCCGCTCGAGCCCTGCTTCATGATCGCGGGACCGGCGACGAGTCGGTTGTGCAGTTCGGCGTTGGTCGGCTTGCGGGTGCGCTTGACCAGTGCGGCCCAGGTCGCGCGATCGACTTCTCCGGTCTTGGTGATCTTGCGCTTCGCCTGGAAGCCCTTGACCCCGCGGACCGTGCGTTTGCCGTAGACGCCGGTGATCGACCCGGAGAACCAGTCGAGCTGGTGCAGCCGGTGCTGCAGCTCGCGGACCTTCCGGCCCTTGTCGCCCCGCTCGAGCAGCGGGCGCGCGGCTTGCTCGGCTTGGTCGAGCGTGGCTTCTTGGTCGGCTGGCTGGTGGGGCTGGCCGAGGGTGTCGGTGTCGACGCGGCTGCGGTGGGTTCGGCCGCCGTGGTCGGGACCGGACCGGCGCCGGACTCGATCGGTCGAGGGCCCGCAGCCGGTGAGCGCGAGCGCCAGGGCGAAGGCGAGCACCGCCGGCAGCCGCCATCGCCGTCCCACTCGCACCATCGTTGACCTCTCTGACTCCATGCACTCAGTACGCGCTGGAGCGGCTGTCGGTTGCTCTCGGCCGGAGAGGAGTCACCTTCCGCCAGCCCAGGCTAGACCGCTAGCCCGGATGAAGTCACGACCGACGAGCCCCGGAGGATCAAGAGTTATCGAGCCCGAGGCCGGCTTCGTCACGGATCGGGTAACTAGGTGCGGCGCTTCGCGGCAGCAGGACCGGCGCGCGCAATCCTCGGCCGGAGCACCCGGGCGGACTCCCGGTGAGCGCCGAGTCCAGAGAGGTCAGCGGCCCGCGGCCTGCGACATCTTGCGGATGCCGTCCTTGATCTTCCGCTGGTTTTCGGGCTTGCTCAGCTCCTGGATCACCTTGGCGATGATGACGCCTTTGACGATGCTCGTGACGAAGTTCATGCCCATGACGATAGCCCGGTCGCCAAGCTCGAGACGTCAGATCACGCTCGGCGACGGCCCGCTTCTCACCGCGACTGCTGCGTCAGCACCGCGTCCAGCCGGTCGACGAGCAGGCCGACGTGCTCGGCCTGCCAGATCAACGGCGGCCTGATCTTCAGCACGTCACCTCGCGGGCCGGTGAGGCCGGCCAGCACGCCGTGTTCGGCGAGCCCGTTCAGCACGTCGCGGGCGAACGCCGGCCCATCCGTGCCCGTCGGCGCGCGGAGGTCGACGCCCGCGAGCAGGCCGAGGCCGCGGATCTCGCCGAGCGCGGAATGCGTTGACGCGCAGAGCGGCGAGTTGCTCGCGCAACTCCTCGCCGACGCGCACGGCCGATGCCGGGATCTCGCCGGACTCCAGGACGTTCAGCACCGCGAGGCCGGCTGCGGCCGCGGCCGGCGTCGCCGCGAAGGTCGAGAAGTACTCGTACGAGGTCGCGAGCCGGTCGGCGATCTCGCGCCGGGTGATCACGGCGCCGATCGGATAGCCGGCACCCATCGGCTTGCCGAGCGTGACCAGATCGGGACTGATGCCGGCCAGCGCGAAGCGCCACAGCTGCGGCCCGCTCCGACCGAACCCGGCCTGCACCTCGTCGGCGAGCAAGAGCGCACCGTGCCGCGTGGCTGCCCGCGACCAGGCCCGGCGAAGAACTCCGGCGGGGCATTGTGGATGCCCTCACTGGTGAACTGGCTGTCGGCCAGCACCAGCGCGGGTCGCGAGCCCTGGCGGGCGAGTTGGTCGGCGGCGGCGCGCGATCCGGTCGCGCCGCTTCCGGCCGCCGTCAGTTCCGCCACGGGACCGATGCGGGGCGCGGAAGGTGCCGACGCGCGCGGGTCGATAGCCGGCCGGCCACTCGTTGGAGCTCAGATCGGCCATCCAGCCGGTGGAGCCGTGGTACGCGTGCTCGGCGATGATCGCTGCCGTCGCCGCCGGTCCAGGCGGTGGCCAGCCGCCAGGCCAGCTCGTTGGCCTCGGTTCCCGAGGTGGTGAACAGGCAGGTGTCCAGCTCGGCCGGCATGGTGGCGAGCAGCCGTTCGGCGAGCTCGACGATGCCCGGGTGCAGGTAGCGGGAGTGGGTGTTCAGGCGTGCCGAGCTGTCGGCTGACGGCCTGGGTGACGGCCGGATGGGCGTGACCGACGACGGCGACGTTGTTGTAGGCGTCGAGGTAGCGGCGGCCGTCGCGCGCGAACAGCCACGGCCCCTCGCCGCGGACGATGTCGAGCGGTCGGCGGTAGAACAGCGGGGCGAGCGCGACCGCCCATCGCGGCCGCGCGCCGTCGCGGGAGGTCGGCGTGCCGGGCTCGTCCAGGTGCCGGCCAGTCGGTGGAACCGGCCGGCCAACTCGGCCGGACTGAGGGCGCTGAAGCGTGTCGAGCACGCGCTGGTTGGCCTGGTCGTACCGGGTGATGTAGGCCAGGTTGTCGGTGTGCTGCTGGGCGCGGGTGCCGGAGATCACCACGGTCAGGGCCAGTCGGGCGAGGACGAGTTCGCCGAGCACCTCGACTTCGGCGGCGCGTCAACGTCCGGTGCCGCTGATAGCCGCGCAGCACGGCGGCGGCGAGACTCCAGGTGTCGGCCGGTCTGCTCGTCGGCGGTATTGCGGAGGACCGAGGTGAGGGTGACGGCGAGGTCGCAGACGGCGGCCGTGTGGTGCATGTCGCCGAAGTCGACCAGGCCGGTGACCCGACCGCCCTCGGCCAGCACATTGGTCAGCGTGACATCGGCATGCTGCACGCCGCCGGGCAACGTGCCGGCGGCCGCGAGCGCCGGTTCGATCCGGGTCGCGAGCTCCAGCAGGCCGGGATCGGTCGTGGTCCGCGCGTACCACCTCGGCGGCCCGCCGGACGTCCCAGTCGAGAACGCGTCCGGCGGCGGGATGGAAGAACCGGCCAGCCCGGTCTGAACCCGCGCGGCCAGCGCGCCGACCTGCTCGGCGAGGTCGATGGTGATCGGCTCGCCCTCCAGCGGCGAACCGGGAACGACGGTGATCAGCCGGGCCTGACAAGCTGCGGCCGGTCTCGTCGGCGAACGGCCGGACCGAGGCGCCGTCGACGGCCGGAACCGTGGCCGGAATGACCAGATCGGGCTCGGCGACGGCGAGGTGCGCCATGGCCGCGACCTCCATGTCCACCACGGCCGGATCCTCCGCCGGGTTGGACACCTTGAGCACGAACTCGCCGTCGACCAGCACGTTGACGTCGCGCTCGCTGCCGAGCCGTTGGAGCCGCCGGGGTGTCAGATTCCAGGCGTGCTGCAGCAGCGCCCGCAGCCGCTCCTCGGCCACGACGGGCGGAGCAACCCGCAGGACGTCCGCGGCCTCATCGGTCATAGCGGACATTCTCGATCAGCGGGTGAAGCGTGGGCTCGGCTCACCGTGCAGGTGGCCGGCCGGGAGCTTCCGGCCGCAGAGCACGAGCAGCAGGTCCTGCGCCGCACCCGGTCGAACGGCGTACCGGTGCCGTAGCTCCAGTCCAGGTCATCGGCCTGCAGCTTGATGCCCTGCAGATCGACGCCGAAGTACTTGACCTGTCGCGGGTTGACGCCGTCGAGCACGAAGCGCAGACGATCCGCGGGGAACGGAACGGTCGAGACCGAGGGCGACGGTGATGTCCAGGCCGTGGATGATGTCGTGGCTGAGCGCGCCTTCGTAGCCGCCGCCCGGCGGCTTCCACGGGTGATCGACATTCTCTCTTGAGCACGGCGGTGAGCTCCGCCGGCGAGAGGCTTTCGGCATCGGATCGGGCCGCACGGTCGGCCATCCGGTTGAAGCTGCCGCGCGCCTTGATCATGCCGCTGAGCACCTGGCCAAGTCGAGTAGCGGAACGCCATCACGATGTGCGCCGCGACCTCCCGCACCCGCCAGCCCTCACACAGCGAAGGGGCGTCCCATTGTTCCGGCGTGAGTCCGGCGAGTACGCCGGCCAACTCCCGCCGCTCGGCGGCGATCGCCTCGCGGACGACGGTCTCGGGTTCGACCTCGCTCCTCGGTTCGATCCTGGTTACGACGCAGGCCCATGTCATCCTTCCGGTCGGTCCGGCGGGCAGATCCGCCGACACAGCTAGAGACCATCCTGCGTGCCGAAAGTCATCGCGTGCTGCTCAGAGCTGCATGTCGGTGAAGCGGGAGTAGTGGCCCTGGAAGGCGACGGTGATCGACTTCGTCGGCCCGTTGCGGTGCTTGGCCACGTCGAAGTCGGCCTCGCCGGCCCGCTCGGATTCCTTGTCGTAGAGGTCGGGACGGTTGAGCAGGATCACCATGTCGGCGTCCTGCTCGAGGCTGCCGGACTCGCGGAGGTCGGACAGCAACGGCTTCTTGTCGGTCCGCTGTTCGGGGCCGCGGTTGAGCTGGGACAAGGCGACCACCGGCACGTCGAGCTCCTTGGCCAGCAGTTTGAGCTGGCGGGAGAACTCCGAGACCTCGAGCTGGCGGGACTCGACCTTCTTCCCGGAGGTCATCAGCTGGATGTAGTCGATCACCACGAGCCGCAGGTCGTGCCGCTGCTTGAGCCGGCGGGCCTTGGCCCGGATCTCCATCATGGTCAGGTTGGGCGAATCGTCGATGTACATCGGCGCCTCGGAGACCTGGCCCATCTTGGTCGAGACCCGCTGCCAGTCCTGCTCGCTCATCCGGCCGCCGCGGATGTGCGAGAGCGGGATGCTGGCCTCGGCCGACAGCAGCCGCATGGTGATCTCGATCTGGCTCATCTCCAGGCTGAAGATCACCGAGGTCAGGCCGTTCTTGATCGATGCGGACCTCGCAAGATCCAGGGCCAGCGTGCTGTTGTGGGTCGGGACCATCGACCGGCTAGCCAGATAGGTGTGTCCGTCGTTGTCCACCTGAACACACCGGACCGGCTCCGACGCCACCGGCTGAACGGCCGTCACATAGCGGTGACTGGAGTGAGACCGGTCCTGTTGCTCTCGTGGCGCGGTGCACGCGTGAGCTTCCGAGTCGAGTCGGAAGACGTCGTCGGCGGCGGCTGAAGCTGACGATGTAAGCGGTCGATGAGTCCGGTGAGCGGCCCTGAGACGGCGCTTGCGTGAACAGCGTGCACCGGAACCCGAGGCTCAGCGACGAGTTCGCGTAGCGTCATCGGCGAGCCGACGATTGGTCACCGTGAACTGGACATGGCCGGCCTTGGTGACGGTGCCATCGGTGTCGAGCAGGCCGGCAAGCAGATCGCGACGCTGCGCCGACGGATGCACGCAGATAGCTCGATGGGGATGTGCTTGTTGTTCAGCACTCCGAGCGTCGTAGCACCGCCTGGACGAGCCGTGATCGCGCGACAGGTGCGCAAAGGCGACCGCCGGCGTAAGGCTTGTGGCAATCCGGGCATTTGGAGGCGACGCAGCTGACATGAATCGAGCGCGTGCCCCGCAGGCTCGGCCACAGGTGCGAACGTTGAGGCGCGCTGGAAGGAACTGCTTGCCGCAGACAAGGCAATCGCGCGGTTCCACCTCGGAATCCGGCCACCGCAGGCCGTAAGTGAGGCCGGTTCCCTCGGTACCTGCAAACCGCACTGAGCGAGGTGATCGGCTATTTCAGGATCCGCGGAGGTGATCCGAGCGCTGGCGGAGTGTCCGTCGCCCAGCCATACGCCCAGCGCGTAGGGCGCCAGCGGCAGCTCGGCGTCCGCCAGCTCGAAGGGCTCGTCACTGGCACGGCCCAATTGGCTCGGCCGTCGGCGAGCAGAACCGACTCCGCCATCTCGCCGTGGTGATGACGGCGTGATGCTCGTGGGCGAGCCAGGAATTGGCGGGGCGACCGAGTCGGGCCGCGAGGGCATTGAGCAGTCTCCGACGCGGATAGACGACCCGTCGCCTCGACACCGACGATCATACGCCGACACAGCCTCGAACTCGAACGGCTGGTCCGACCTCGCGCGACACTGAGTGCAGGACATGGCGGAACTCCGGGCCGATTTCGGCGACGAGATGGGCCATCGAGACGTAACGCTCGGGCTCGCTCGCCGGACTGAGCAGCCAGCCAGGTCAGCCGTTCGATCGAGTGTCCGATCGAAGTAGTAGCTCGGGGGCCGCCGCTCGGCGGCCGCTCGGCGCGAGGCGCGCGAGCTGGCCCGCCACTGGTGGTCGGCATCGGCGATAACCGTGGTGCCGTCGGAGAAGGTCACCTCGAAACAGGGCCGATCGAGCATCACGTCGGTGGCAGCGACGACCCGAGTCGGACGACCGTCCGCCCGATGAGCTGGTCGCCGACCTGGACTCAGCCATGGTGATCCAGCCCGTCGGAGTGGGAAGCGGCGTGTCGAGCGCAGCGACTTGCCGCAGCCTGGTCTCGCGGCCACGATGATCATCTGGCCCGGATGCAGTCCGTTGGTCAGCTCGTCCAGATCGGCGAATCCGGTGGGCACCCCGGAGAGGCCGGCCCCGCGGGATTCGATGGCCTCCATCTCGTCCAGCGTCGGCTGCATCAACTCCGACAGCGGCTTGTAGTCCTCCGCCGAGCGCCGCTCGGTGACCGAATAGACCTCCGCCTGGGCGCGGTCCACGATCACGTCGACGTCGCCCTCGGCCGCGTACGACATCTGGTCGATCCGCATCGACGCGTCGACCAGCCGGCGCAGGATCGCCTTCTCGCGGACGATCTCGGCATACCATCCCGCGTTGGCCGCGATCGGCACGCTGGCCAGCAGGGTGTGCAGATACGGCGCCCCGCCGACCCGCACCAACTCGCCGCGCTTGCCCAACTCGTCGGAGACGGTCACCGCATCCGCCGGCTCACCGCGGCCGTAGAGCTCAGTGATCGCGTTGTACACCTGCTCGTGGGCGGGCCGGTAGAAGTCGCTGCCGCGCAGCACTTCCACCACGTCGGCGATCGCGTCCTTGCTCATCAACATCGCGCCGAGGACGCACTGCTCGGCCTCCATGTCCTGCGGTGGCGTCCGGTCGAATCGATTCGAGCCGGTATCTTCGTACGCCGGCATCATCTCCGCGACGGTCATCGGCAGACTCCCCCATCGGGGGCCGCCGCAGAGCTCAATCGAATGCATGTTCGCAAGGCTAGACAACTCAACTGACATTATTTCTGCGCACTCCCCATGACCCCGCCCTGACCCCCGCAGGTCAAGCTACGCCCGAGTGAGAGCCGCACCTAGCACCTCTATCCACAGGGGCTGTGGACAACCTCGCTCACCCTGTGTGAGACACGCCGTCAGGCTGTGCAGACCCTGCGGACAGACCTGGGGAGGGGGCTGCACCAATGCCCAGACATGCGCTCTCACTAGGGCGAAACACTGTGCGCGCTCGGTGGACACAGATTCGTTTCGCGCATCTGAGACGGCCGGTCGCCGACACACCGCAGGGGGTTGACAGAGCCCGGAACCGGGAGTATGTCCACAGCACCTGTTGAAAACCCGGACGAAAGTTCGTCCTCCAGAGTAACTATGTCGACTTATCCGTGACCGACGCTCCGGCGCCTGATACCCTAGGGAGGTACCGTAACCGGAAGGACGCCATGGAATCGACCGCCAGCAGCCACCACGGCTACATCTCGAGCAAGGACGATTATCTCAAGCGGCTGCGGCGGATCGAGGGCCAGGCCCGCGGTCTGCAGAAGATGGTCGAGGACGAAAAGTACTGCATCGACATCCTCACCCAGGTGTCGGCGATGACCAGCGCGCTCCAGTCCGTCGCCCTCGGCCTGCTCGATGATCATCTCAGTCATTGCGTGGTCAGCGCCGCCGCGCAGGGCGGGCCGGAGGCCGACACCAAGATCAAAGAAGCCTCCAGCGCGATCGCCCGCCTCGTCCGCTCCTAGCCCTCCTGCCAAGCACAAAGGAATTCCAGATGTCCGTCACCGTCGAATACGTCGTCACCGGCATGACCTGCCAGCACTGCGTCAGCTCGGTCACCGAGGAGGTCAGCGCCGTCAGCGGCGTCACCGACGTTCGGGTCGATCTCGAGAGCGGTCAGCTGATCGTGATCAGTGACGACGAGATCCCCTTCGAGAGCATCGAAACGGCCGTCGACGAGGCCGGCTACTCGGTGGCCGCGGCCTGACCGGCCGGCGGTCGCAATGTGATCATGAAAACACCGGTCAAGCTCGGCAGCTTCGTCGCCGTGCTGGCCGCGGTCTTCGGCGTGGCCTACCTGACGGGCACCCAGTCCCAGGCCCTGCTCGCGCCGGTGCAGACCCACGGCACCGAGTTCGGAGCGTTGTCCGACACCGTCGACGGCTACACCGTGACCCCGTGCGGCCGACGCTGAAGCCCGGCGATGACCTCTTCGTCGAGTTCCGGGTGACCGGTCCGGACGGCGAGCCGTTGCCCGAAGCCGACGAGAGCGATCCGAGCAGCGACGCGCACCCGCACCTGATGGCCTTCCGGCACGATCTCACCGGCTTCCAGCACATCTATCCCGAGCAGGGTGAAGGGCGCCTCGTGGTGGGCGCTGCTCAACCTGACCTCCGGCCCGTGGCACGTCATCGTCGAGTTGCAGCCCGGCGGCACTGGGCCGCGACATCAGCCTCGCGACCGACCTGTCCGTGACCGGTGCCGTACCAGCCCGGAGCCGTTGCCGCCGACGACCGATCAAGTCGACGCCGAACGGCCTGACCGTCACCCGGACCGGCACGCTGACCACCAGCGTCAACGCCAGCACCGGGGCCATGATCACCGATCATGGAACGCCGGTGACCGACCTGCAGCCCGGCCCACGACGCGCTCGGGCCACGCAGTGATCATCCGGCCCGGCGATCTGGGCTATCTGCATCTGCATTCCCTGCCCAGTTCGGAAACCGGGCCGCGGCTGGAGTTCGTCGGCGGCGTGCCGGAGCCGGGCCGCTACGTGATGTTCATCGAGTTCTTCCGCGCCGACGTCCTGCACGTCGCCGCGTACACCGTCGAGGTGACCCGGTGACGATTCGACAGGCTCAGGACGTGGGCCGAGTGCTGCGCTGCAGACCGTTCAGCTCGACGTGCAGGGCATGACCTGCGCCTCCTGCGCCGCCCGGATCGAGAAGAAGCTCAACCGGATCGACGGCGTCAGCGCGACGGTCAACTACGCCACCGAGCGGGCCACCGTGCAGATCGGGCCCGGCACCACGCCGCAGGATCTGATCACCACGATCGAGCAGACCGGCTACGGCGCCAACCTGCCCGCCGACGCCGTCCGCGATGTTGATCATGAGGTCCGGTCGCTGCGGAACCGCTTCCTCGATCTCGGCGGTCCTCAGCCTGCCGGTGATCATCATGGCGATGGTGCCGGCGCTGCAGTTTCCCTGGTGGCAGTGGATCTCCTTCGCGCTCACCCTTCCGGTGGTCGGCTGGTGCGGCTGGCCGTTCCACCGGGCCGCCCTGCTCAACCTGCTGCACGGCAACGCGACGATGGACACCTTGATCTCGATCGGCACTCTCGCCGCGGCGGGCTGGTCGGCGTACGCGCTGCGGCTTCGGCGCGGCCGGCGAGATCGGCTTCACCCATCCGTTCGAGTTCCGGCTGATCCGGCACGCCGCCACCGCCAACATCTATCTCGAGGCCGCGGTCGGCATCACGACCTTCCTGCTGCTCGGCCGCTATCTGGAGGCCCGGGCCAAGCGCCGATCCGGAGCCGCGCTGCGGGCCCTGCTCGAACTGACCCCGGCCGAGGTCGCCGTGCTGCGGGACGGGACCGAGACCATGATCGCCATCGGCGCGCTGCGCGTCGGTGACCAGTTCGTGGTGCGCCCCGGCGAGCGGATCGCGACCGACGGGCGGGTCGTCTCCGGGCACACCGCCGTGGACACCTCGACCGTGACCGGTGAGTCGGTGCCGGCCGAGATCGGGCCGGGCGACAGCGTCTTCGGCGGCTGCGTGAACACCCACGGCCGGCTGGTGGTCGAGGCCACGCGGATCGGCGCCGACACCCAGCTCGCCCAGATCGCCCGGCTGGTCGAGGCGGCGCAGAGCGGCAAGGCGCAGGTGCAGCGGCTGGCCGACCGGATCTCCGGGATCTTCGTACCGGTGGTGATCGCGATCGCCGTCGGCACGCTCGGGTTCTGGCTCGGCCAGGGCTCCGGTGCCTCGTTCGCCTTCACCGCCGCGGTGTCGGTGTTGATCATCGCCTGCCCGTGCGCGCTCGGCCTGGCCACCCCGACGGCGCTGCTGGTCGGCACCGGCCGCGGTGCGCAGCTGGGCATCCTGATCAAGGGCCCGGAGGTGCTGGAATCGACCGCCCGGCTGGACACGGTGATCTTGGACAAGACCGGCACCATCACCGAGGGCCGGATGAGTGTGGTCGCGGTGACGGCCGGCGCCGGCGTCAGCGAGCAGGACGTGATCATGATCGCCGGCGCGGCCGAGTCCGGCTCGGAGCACCCGATCGCCCGGGCGATCACCGCTCACGCTCGCGCCGCCGGCCCGCTTCCGGCGCTCGGCGAAGCTTCACAACCGCCCCGGCTTCGGCATCCTCGCCGAGTTGTCAGACTCTCAGCTCGCTCTGGCGAGCTCTGCGTCTGACAAGTCGGTGGTGGTGGGGCGGGTGGAGCTGCTGGAGGCCGGAGGGACTGCGGGTCGAGTGACGAGCTGCGGGACGCGTACGCGGCCGCGCAGGCCAGCGGTCGGACGGCGGTGCATGGTCGGCTGGGGCGGTCGGGCGCGGGGCGTGATCGCGGTGTCGGACACGGTGAAGCCCACCTCGGCCGCAGGCGGTCGACGAGCTACGCCGGCTGGGACTCCGCCCGGTGCTGCTCACCGGTGATCATCGAGGCGGCGGCCCGGACCGTGGCGGCCGAGGTCGGGATCGACGAGGTGATCGCCGAGGTGCTGCCGCAGGACAAGGTCGCCGAAGTCGTACGCCTCCAGCAGGCCGGGCACCGGGTGGTCGTGGTCGGCGACGGGGTCAACGACGCCGCGGCGCTGGCCCAGGCCGACCTCGGGATCGCGATGGGCACCGGCACCGACGCCGCGATCCAGGCGAGCGACCTGACCCTGATGCGCGGCGATCCGCGCGTCGCGGCGGACGCGATCCGGCTGGCCCGGGCGACCCTGCGCACCATCAAGGGCAACCTGGCCTGGGCCTTCGCCTACAACCTCGCCGCCCTGCCGCTGGCGGCCGCCGGCTTCCTCAACCCGATGCTCGCCGGCGCCGCCATGGCGCTGAGCTCGGTCTTCGTCGTGACGAACAGCCTGCAGATTAAGACGCTTTCACTGAGCGGCTCTCGGCGGATGCCGAAGGAGACCGCGGCGGCGACCGCGCACAGGCCGGCGGCACCGAACCAGGCGATCGTGTACTCACCCGTCGTGTCGCGAATGAGGCCGGCCACCGAGGCGGCGATCGCCGCGCCGATCTGGTGCGAGGCGAACACCCAGCCGAAGACGATGGTGCCGTTCTCCCCGAAGGCCTGCCGGCACAGGGCCGCGGTCGGCGGCACCGTCGCGACCCAGTCCAGGCCGTAGATGACGATGAAGACCAGCATGCTCGGATGCACCTTGTCCGAGAGCAGCATCGGAAGGACCAGCAGCCCGACGCCACGGAAGAAGTAGTAGCCGACCAGCAGGATCCGCGGATTGATCTTGTCGGTGAGCGCGCCGGAGACGATGGTGCCGACGATGTCGAAGATGCCGACCAGGGCGAGCAGACCCGCGGCCGTGGTCTCCGGCATTCCATGATCATGAGCGCTGGGCACGAAGTGGGTGCCGATGATCCCGTTGGTGGTGGCGCCGCAGATGGCGAAGCCGCCGGCCAGGGCCCAGAACGTCCTCGTCCTCGCGGCCTCCCGCAGGGCCCGGATCGCCCGACGGGCCGCACCCGCGGGATCCGGCGGTGGCGGGTCCTCGCTGTCCGGCGGGGCGCCGTAGGCGCGGACACCCCGGTCGGCCGGATAGTCACGCAGCACGATGATCACGAACGGCACGACGGCGAGCGCGGCGATGGTGACCGCGAGCGACGCGGCTCGCCAGGAGGAGTACTCGACCAGATTGGCCATCACCGGCAGGAAGATCAACTGGCCGGTGGCGCCGGCCGCGGTGAGGATGCCCATCACCAGGCCGCGACGGGCGACGAACCAGCGGTTGGCGATCGTCGCCGCGAAGACCATGGCCATCGAGCCGGTGCCGACGCCGATCAGCACGCCCCAGGTCAGCACCAGTTGCCAGCCCTGGGTGACGAAGATCGTCAGTCCGCTGCCGGCGGCGACCATCAGCAGCGCGAAGCTCGTCACCTTGCGGATGCCGAAGCGGTCCATCAGCGCGGCGGCGAACGGGGCCATCACGCCGTACAAGACCAAGTTGACGCTGACCGCCCCCGACATCAGGGATCGCGGCCAGCCGAACTCCTCCTCCAGCGGGATCATCAGGACGCCGGGCGCCGCGCGGAATCCCGCCGCGCCGAGCAGCGCGACGAAGGCGACCAGCGCCACCCACCAGGCGGGATGGATGCCGGTCGCGGGGTGGGATCGATGCCGCTCCGCGGCGGGATCGGCCGGGCCGCTTCCTCGGGCACGACGTCGGCCGTACCGGGGACACCAAGATCGGGTTCCATCGCCCTGCTTCCGGGTCGTCTCGGGCTTGTCGCGCCCACGCTAAACGCCTAGGCTTGCTTGAAGCAAGTCAGATTCCTGCCAGATCCCGGAGGTCTGATGCCACTGCGCTCGGATTGGTCGTCAGCGTCCTGCCCCATCGCCCGGTCGCTGGACGTGCTCGGCGACCCCTGGGTGCTGCTGATCGCGCGCCAGGCGTTCTATGGCACGCGCCGGTTCGCCGACTTCCGGGAGCGACTGGACATCGCCGACAACGTGCTGAGCCGGCGGCTGGCGATCATGGTCGAGGCCGAACTGTTGCAGCGGGTGCCCTATCGGGACGACAAGCGCACCCGGGACGAATACGTCCTGACCGCCGCCGGCGAAGATCTGCTGCCGATCCTGCACGCCATGGTGCTGTGGGCGGCGAAGCACGAACCGCACCCTGACTTTCCGGTGCTGGAGATCGTCCACCGCACCTGCGGTGCGACCACGACGTCGGCCGACCATTGCACCGGGTGCGGCGCGGAGTTGCACGCCGACGAGGTGTCCTGGCTTCGGCCCGGCGCGCGTACGCGCGAGCTGGTCGGCGCACCGGACTAGACCCGCCGAATCCCACGTCTTGAATGGCTGCCGACTTGATATGCAGGCATTTACCTGCCTATAGTGAGCGCGTGAGCGCACCGATGGAACCGGTCTTCCGAGCGCTCGCCGATCCGACCCGGCGACAACTGCTGGACCGGCTGCACGCGAACAACGGACAGACCCTCGGCGAGTTGTGCGACGGACTCGGCATGACGCGGCAGGCCGCGACTCAGCACCTGGCGCTGCTCGAGGCGGCCAACCTGATCAGCACCGTACGCCGCGGCCGGACCAAGCTGCACTACCTCAATCCGGTGCCGCTGCACGACATCGGCGAGCGCTGGATCGGCAAGTTCGAACAACCTCGACTGCGCACGCTGAGCGCGGTCCGACACAGAGCGGAGCACGACATGAACGGCAAGCCCACCTTCGTCTACGTGATCTACATCGAAAGCAGCGCCGAACGCGTGTGGGACGCACTGACCGACCCCGACCTGACCGCCGAGTACTGGGGACACAGCAACGTGTCCGACTGGCAGGTCGGGTCGCCGTGGGAGCACCGGCGCACCGACGGCTCGGGCACGGCCGACGTGGTCGGTGAGGTGCTCGAGGCGTCGCCGCCCCACCGGTTGGTCACCACCTGGGCCGACGCGGGCAGCCCCGAGGTGAAGACCAGGGTCAGCTTCGCGATCGAGCCGTTCGGCGCGATCGTCCGGCTCACCGTCACCCACGAGGACCTGCCCGATGCCGAGCAGGCCGAACTGGCCGCGTCAGGTTGGTCGGCGGTGCTGTCCAATCTCAAGTCGCTGCTGGAGACCGGTCACGTGCTGCCGGAGACGCCGTGGGAGATGCCGACCCGGTAGCGCAGGCTGACGAAACCGGTGCCGTACGCCTGGGCTTCGATCAGCTCCAGCGGTGGGGTGATGATCCGGCGCGGCAGCAGCGGCGCGCCGGCGCCGAGGAACACCGAGGCGATCGTCACGATCACCTCGTCCAGCAGTCCGTGATCATGGAACTGGCCGACGAGGTCGCCGCCGCCGACCAGCCAGACGTTCTTGTCGCCCGCGGCCTCGACCATCTCGGCATGCACCGCCGCGACATCGCCGCTGACGAACCGGATGTCCGGCCCGTCCACCCGGGGCAGCTCGCGGCTGCTGAAGACCCAGGTCGGCATCGGGTAGTCCCACTTGCTCGGATCGTCGAGGAATCCGGTGTGTCCGGCGATCCACTCGTAGGTCGTCGAGCCCATCGCCATGGCGCCGACCTCGGCGATGAACCGCGGATACTGCTCCTCCATGCCCGGGAGCTTCGCTGAACTGGAACAGCCACTCCAAGGAGTTGTCGGGGTCGGCGATGAAGCCGTCGATGCTGGTCGCGGTGTAGTACTGCGTCGTCATCTGCTCAGCCTCCCATCCCGGTCCGACAGTTCCGGGCCGTCGCCGTCAGGCCAGGCGGGCCCGCACCCGGCCCTCCATCACCCGCTGCAGCAGCGTCACCGTCTCCGGATCCAGGTCGACTCCGAGGTTGCGCGCCTGCGCCGCGAGCTGCAGCGCCAACCGCTCGGTCTCGGCGACGTTGCCGGCCTGATGTTCGGTGCGGATCCGGGCGGCCAGCAGCAACTCGTCACCCGGTGCGGCGACCAGGGCGCGCGATGCCGCCCACCGGGCCCGATCGAGATCACCGGCCAGCAGGGCGCGATCGGTCAGCTCGACGCCGATGTCGCGGACGCAGGAGATCATGTCGGTGCGCAGCATCTCCGCCCAGTGCCACTGACCAGGCGCGGCGTCGGCCAGCGGGGCGCCACGGACCAGCTTGAGCGCGGCGTGCAGGCCTTCGTCGCTCGTCCGATTCACCCCGGCGGCGGTGAGGATCTGCAGCCGCTGCCAGTCCGAGCTCACCGACGGATGCAGCATGATCCGCCCGGTGTACGCGTCGGGCAGGAAGGGCTCGCCGTCGGCATTCGCTCCGAGCCAGGTGCGCAGCCGGCTCATGTTGGATCGGCGGGTTCCCTCGGCCACGACCAGGGCCTGGCTCATCGCCTGGGCGGTGGTTCCGGGATTCTCCAGCAGCCAGGCGCAGTACTCCAGGCATTGCTTGCCGGCCCGCGGTGGCAGGCTGCCGGTGGCGCCCAGCAGCTCGATCGGCCCGAGAAGCTGCAGCGTCGGATGGTGCACGGTGTCGCTGCCCCCGCGTACGGTTTCCATGATCACCTCCTGTCCACTCGTGTCTGCCGATCCCCAACTGCGAAGCCTCCTGCCCAGGTAGGTCACGTTGTCCGGCGGCGGCTCGGGGGGCGCATCCGGATCGGCCCACCACGGAGCGGATGTGGTCTCACTGCTGCCGGTGGCCGCGACGAGCTCCAGCACCGCGTCGTAGGCGGGCGGATCGAGAAGTTGCGGCGTCAGCGTGAGGCCGACCGGGTCGAGAACCGCCAACGACGGATCGCCGTCATCGGGACGAAGCGACCAGGCCGACCCGTACGAGCCGACGACGACGGCCGCGATGGTCACCTGGGGATGCCCGGTCAGCACGGTGGTCAGCCGACGGGACTGGTCGTCGGTCATCGGCTGGTTGATCAGGACGATCTCCGGCGCCCAGGGATCGGCAAGATCGGGATCGATCCGATGCTGGCCGAGTACCGCGTGCGGTTGATGATCTCGCTGAACCGCCGCGCGTCGCTCGATCCGGTCGAGCAGCGCATCAAGATCATCGGTGCGGGTGACATTGTGCTTGCCGAGAGCGTCGGGCAGGCCCGCGCAGCTGCCGACCAAGGTCAAGATCATTTCGTCGGCCCAGGGTGAGAACGACAGCTCGACGGCCATGGCGGCGAGGATCGCGGCTGCGTCCAGGCCGGGCGCGGTCGGCAGCTGGAGGAGACCGATCGCCTCCAGATCGGCCAGCACCAATCGATCATGATCATCGCGGCCGATCGTGACCAGCGCCGGCCACGGCCTCGATGCTTCGCCGAAGCCCGGCGTCGAGGTGAGCGCGCCGGCGTCGGCCTGGGAGAGGATCCAGGATCGCCCCTGCACGTCGAACCCGGGCGGCGCCTCCGGAGCTCGGCTCGCGCATGATCAACTCGAGCCGATCATCACCGACGAGCGCGATCTGCAGCGGCGGCGGGACCGCGCCGGTCCGTCCGGCAGTGCGCGGAGATCGACCGCAACGCCTGATCGAGCGTGCGCAAGCTCATCGGACGCTGCCGCCGACCGAGCTCCACCTCGATCGGCCGGGTGTCGTCCGCGGGATGCAGGATCCGCCGACCGATCGGTCGGGTCTGCAACTGGACCCGCCGCCGCCACGCCAAGCCGGTCAGCAGGCCGGCGGCAAGCAGTGCCCCGACACCGGTCAGCGGAACGATCGCATCGACCAGGGAGCGGTCCAGCTTCGGACGTGGGTGCTCCGGCCGGAGGATTCGTCGGCAGTGCGGTCGGCGCTGTTCGAGGGCGATGGCGTCGTCTCCGTCGGGGACGGTGTCACCGTCGGCTCGGTCGACTCCGGGCTTCCGGCGTCTCCGGCTCGGACGGTTGATGCCGATCGACCTGCGCTCGCGGCTGCTCGTCGACCCGGGCGCGGTTTCCGATCATGAGCGCGAGCTGACGGACGGCAACAGCAGACGGGTGCCGACGACGAGATCATCGGGGTCGTCCAGTTGGGCGCGATTGGCCTGGAAGAGCTCCGGCCAGCGATCAGCCGCCCCGAGTTCGCGTTCGGCCAGCGCCGAGAGCGTGTCGCCACGGCGCACCGTGACGGTCGGCTCGTCGGACGAGGTCGACGGATGCGCCGGGTCGGGGATGATCAACGTCATCCCCGGTCGTCAGCCGGTCAGGCCCTCCGGTGAGAACCGTCGGATTGGCCACCGCGATCTTGCGCCAGTCCCGGCCTCGTCCGTAGTAGGTCTCGGCGAGGCTCCACAGGTCGTCGCCCGGTCGCACCACGTGCCGATGGCCCGGAGCGTCCGCTTCGCCCTCACTGCCGGAGAGCGGCACGGCGCCACCGGCTCAGGAGCCTCCGGGCGCGCCGGGACGGCCTTCGCGGTGGGCTGCACGGTCACGGCCGTCGCCGGCGGGGACTGTGCCTGGACCAGCTGAGGCGCCGTTGCCATGGTGATCACCGAGATCAGCAGGCCGGCGGCCAGCCGCTGCGGCCCGGCCAGGCCCGGGAGTCGGATCTGGATCCGCTGGCGGGAGGCGAGGGCGACGAGTTCGCTGATCACCGAGATCGCGAAGACGGCCCAGGCGATCCATCCGACGGCCGTGATCAAGCCGACCAGGATGGTGCCGTCGTCAGGGGTGACGAGCGCGTCCCGGACCGAGGACCAGGTCAGTCCAGCGGGCAGCGGATTGCCACCCAGCGCCGCGAGGGCGAGCGGAACGCCGACCGTCCCGAGCAGCAGGACGGTCAGTGCTCCGAGCCCTCTGATCACCCGTGGCACGGGCCACTCCTCGACGGCATCTCGGGCTCCTTCCGGTTGACTCCCCGCCTACTGTTGCGGGTTGGCCGGTGGATTGACAGGGAAAGGTGTTGTCCGTTCGGGCACGGTGTTGTCCTGACGCTCACGCCGATCACGCGGCCAGGATCCGAAGCAGGGCGGCGGTCAGGAAGATCAGCCCGAAGATCAACGCCGGGAGCGTCATGTAGATCGTCATCCCCTCGGCATCGGTCGCCGCCCGGGTCTGCTGCCGCGTCAGGTAGGCGTCGCGCAGCTCGCGTACCCGCGCTCGCAGCGTGCCGGAGAGTGCGGCACCGGTTTCGTCGAGCTGCATCACGTCGGCGACGTCGGCGAGCTCGGGAAGCCTCAGCTGCTCGGCGAGTCGGCGGAGTTCCGCGTACGGCGACTGCTGCTCGAGACGCGCCCGCTCGAGGGCGATCCTGATCTGCACGAAGAGCGGCACCTCGCTCAGCGCGGCGGCATTGTGCAGCGCCTGCGGGGCCGAAGCGTTCGTCAGCCGCTCGAGGGTGACGAGCTCGATGTAGGCGAGCAGGGCCTCGGAAGCTCCGGTCTGAGCGGCCTCGGCCGCCCGGTTCAGCAGCAGATTCGGGATGAAATAGCCGATCACCACGCCGAGCAGCGCGGCCAGGGCCGGCAGCGGGCTGACCACGCCGAACGCGTACGCGAGGGCGAAGCCGGCCAGTCCGGGAAGCACCGCGCCGACGATGGCCATGACCGCCTTGTCGGCGTAGAACTCCGCAATCGACTTGTCCTGCAGGCGGAGCGCGTTGCGCTGCCGCTCGGACAGCGAGATCGGGCTGACCCGGTAGAGGAACGCACCCATTCGCTCTGATCGGCTGGTCACCGGGCCGGCATCGTGGACCGACGGTCCGGCCCCGTCGGCACTGATCCGGTCGAGGGCGGCATCGAGACGCGGGGTGTGCCGGACGAAGGCGGCGATCAGACTCGCCATGCCCGCCGCCACCAGCATGCCCGAGAGCAGAACCAAGGAGATCGTCATCGGTACTGCCCGACGAGGATCCTGGGCCGCTTGCGCTGGTGGGCCTTGCGGCGCATCAACAGCAGCGACCCGAAGTACATGATCAACAAGATCGACAGCAGCCCCTGGCCGAGCGGTGTGCGGTAGGGATCGAAGAAGGTGGGCGACAGGACGAAGACGCCGATCAGGGTGATCAAGGTGATCACCGTCACCTGACGAACGACCACGTACGGCTTGGCGCGTTCGACCTCGATGGTGCGCCGCCCTTTGAGCTGCGCCTGGATCGAGTCGGCGAGCGCCTGCAGTGTCACCGAGGCGCCGTTGGCGCCGCGATTGGCGGCCAAGATCAAAGCGGCGATCACCCCGTCGGCATCCGGTGAATCGATCGCATCGGCGAAGCGCATCAGGGCGTCCCGGGTCTCCCAGCGGTTGTTGAGCCGGGCCACCAGGACGCCGATCTCCTCGGCCAGCAGCGGTGGCGCGGTCCGCCGGGAGATGCGGATGGCATCGGTGATCGACTTCCCGGTGGCCAGGGTCGCCGACAGGGCACGCACCCAGCGGTCAAGAGCCTCCAACAGCTCGACGTCGCGTTGCTTCGGCACGACGAGCAGGTACGGCAGCCCGACGGCGACGACCGGAGCCAGGACGATGGCGATCACCCAGCCGGTGAGGGCGGCGACCAGGAATCCGACGATCACGCTGACCAGCAAGATCACGTCGCGCCGCCGGCCCCGAGGACCGGGCGGTCGTCGGGTCACCCGCTGCCAGACGTCGCCGAGCGACTCCGCGCGGTGGGTCTGCGCTCGCGGCACGGACCGCCGCATCCCGCGCACCACGGCGACCAGCCCGACCATGATCAACAGTCCGGCAGCGATCGCCGCCGCAGCGCCGCCGGTCACCGGCCATCACCTCGCGGTCCGCGAGCGCGCTCCGGGAAGATCGCGCCGGAAGGGCAGTAGCTCGGCCTCGAAGTCCGCGTCCGGGAAGAAGCCCGCGGACTGGGTGCCGGTGCCGGACGCGGAATAGGTCAGGTGGGTGACCGGCCGGGCGTTCTCGATCGACCTGGTCACCTGCCGGATCTCGGACACGTAGCGCCTGCGGGTCCCGCCGCGCCAGGTCTCGTCGACCAATCGGACGTAGATGAAGAGGTGGATGTTGTGGGCGATCTGCCGGTAGGCCTCGTCGATCGACAGCACACCGCCTTGGGCGACGCGGGAGGCGAGCCGGTCCATGGTGGATTCGGCCGAGTGCGAGTGGGTCGTACTCAATGTGCCCGTGCCCGCCTGCATGGCCTCGAACATCGCCGCCGCCTCACCCCCGCGAACCTCGCCGACGACCAGCCTGGACAGGTTCTGCCGCAGGGCTTCGGGCATCAGCTCGGAGATGCTGAACTCGCCGACGCGGACGCCGCCGGCGGTCTCGCCGTGCCCGACCCGCGCCTGCAGGGCCAGGATGTTCTGCCGACCCGGTTGGAGGTGGGTCATCAGCTCGTAGTCGGTCTCCAAGGTGCCGAATCGCTCGTTCAGCGGAATGGAGTTGATCAAGGCCCGCAGCAGTGTCGTCTTGCCCGCACCTTGATCACCGGAGATCACCATCGACTTGCGGGCCAGGATCGCCGCGTCGAGAAACTCCGCCACCTCCATCGGCATCAGGCCGCCCTCGGCCAGCTCTCCGAGTGACACGTCGGTCAGCGTGTGCTGCCTGATCACCACGCTCGGCCGGTAGGACAGACCGAAGCCGATGGCATGCAGCCGAAAACGCTCACCCAGGGCGAGGGTCATGGTCGGATGGGTGTCGTCGAACGGACGAGACGGCTCGCTGTTCTGGCCGAGGAAACGGACGGCCTCGACGAGTTCCTCGTCGCTGTCGGCGATCGGCGGCATCTGCTGCCGACTTCCGTTGCCGAACTGGACCACCACGGAGTCCCAGCCATGGATCTCGATGTTCTCGACGTCGGGCATCTCCAGCAGAGGCTGCAAACGGCCGTAGCCGAACACCGCATCCTCGACCGCGGTGACGTAGGCCTGTTCCTGGGCCGGCGACCACAGCTCGGCGCCCTCTCGATGAAGAGCGCGAACATGATCTCCGACGACCCGACGGATGATCGCCCGGCCCATCAGCAACCGGTCGTCGCCGCTCAGCGGTCGGCCGGTGGATCTCTGCTCGTGCTCGCCTTCGGCGGTGATCTCCTCCGAGGCCCGCCGCCGCAGTTCGACGACCTGCATCCAGTCGAGACTCCCGACCGGCAGCACCGCCCGGGCTGCTCGTAGCTGATCAGCGGTGAAGATGCCGTAGCCGGGTGCCGGCTGGTTCGGTGAGGATCTGAACCTCTTCAGCAGCCGACTGATGATCATCACCCTCGAAATCGGCGAGCAGCGGGATCTGATCAAGATCGGGTGCGGTCGACGGCATCTCTTTCATGATCAACTCCTGACCAGTTCCGTCGACCGTTGCAGATCGGTGGCGAGCCGCGCTCCGACGTCGACGATGCTGCGCATCAACGGCGAGCTGTCGAAACGGCGGTGCCGTGGTCGTCCGTCGGACAGGTGAGCCGCAGACTGCCGATCGGCGGCGACGGTCGCCGATGATCGTCGTATCGAGCGCCTTGGCGATCTCCCCCGTCCCGTACGGCTGCCCCTCGCCGACCACGATCAACCCGAGCTGGCTGCGCACGTCGGTGCCGGGCCGTCCATGATCACAAAGGGCCGGCAGGTGGACGCGGGCGCTCATCACCGAACGCAGACTGGAGTTGAGGACGACGGCAGTCACTGCGCTGCGCTCCACCAGCGCTGCCGGCAAACCCGGCTGACCGACCCGACCACAGTCGACGATGACGTCGATATCGACGTCGGAGAGCCGATCGAACGCTTCGGCGAGATCCGGCCAGACCGCGCCGAAATGCGCGGCACTCCCGGCCTTGGTGAAGCCGGGAAGGAAGAGGCGGCGCGTACCTTCATGATCAGAGAGCGGTATCGACTGGTCGATCACCACCTCGCGCAGCGATCGCCGATCCCGGTGGGCCTCGGCCACCCGCAGCAGACCCTTGCCGCCGGCCGACGTGCCCGCAAGGTAGCCGGCCAGGATCGACTGATGGGCGCCGGGATCACAGTCGGCGAGCAGCACCGGCCGCGGCCAGGTGAGAGCAAGACCCACCGCCAAGGTGGTGACGCCCGGCGAGCCGCCGGCCGACGTGAGCAGCAGAATCGCCATGCCGATCAACGACCCGCGTCACGCACGACCGCGACCCGGTCCTGCGAAGCCAGCATGGCGATCGTGGGTGCTTGCTTGGCGCTGACGTCGACATTGACCAGCGTGGACGTGCCGTCCGCGGCGGGTGCCTGGTCAACCACCGCAGCGACATAGACGGTGCCGACGAGCTTGTCACTCGTCTGCGCATCGACCGGGGCGGGAAGCGCAATGAGTCGAACCAGTCGAACCGGGAAGGAGCATGCTCGTCGGCGCCCGACCCGCTTCGAGCTTGAGTCCGACCACTGCCCGTCCTTCCGCGGGAAGGACGACGTCGGCGACCGCGGTCGACGGGACGACTGCACCTTCCGGCAGGTCGAAGACGGCGCGTTTGCCGACCAGATTCTGCAGTTCACCAGCCGGCACCGCTTTCGGCACCGACCCTCCACTCAGCGTGATCGTGGTGAGGTCAGCGGCTTCGATCGTCTCCCCGCGATAGACGGTCTGCGCGATCGCCACCACCGCGGTCTCGGTGGCGACCCGGGAATAGATCACGTACGACAGCAGGCCGCCCAGGCAGATCGCGATCACGCCGAGAGCGATCCACTTCGGATTGCGGCGGCCGGGCATTCTCGGCGGCTCAGGAGTGCTGGCCGCTTTGACCGTCGGGCTCGGAGTCCTTGTGATCTTGACCTTGGTGATCTTGGTACGAGGTCGTACCGGTGGGGATTCAAGGTCGGTCGTCATGATGGCCTCCGGGTCGGGACTGCTCTGGACGATTGATTCATCGGGACTCGCCGGTGGCGACGATGTTGGCCTCGGCGGAGCCGGTGCCGACGACGCTGTCGATCCCGATCATGGAAAGGAAGATGGTCTGCTCCTCGGCCCGGGTGCGCACGGAGACGACGCCGGCGGCGACTGAGACCGAACCCTGAACGCCGGGCTGACCGGCCAGGTATGCGCGGGCCGCGAGCACTGCTGCTCCGGCTGGGTCGGTTCCCGCGAGCTCCTTGGTCGCAGCGGCATTCCCGGCGGCCCGACTGGCGCCGGACGCCGCGACCTCGGCTCGGCTGGCCGCCGAAACCTTCTGCCCGCCGTCGACCACCAGCCCGGCGGTCATGATCAAGGCACTCATGATCACGATGACGAAGGGAGTGATCGACTGGCCGCGTTCGTCGCGCTGCAACCAGGTTGCGGCTTCATCAACGGCCCCGATAGGTGTCGAGGGCAGTGGACGCACGTCCCGTGAGATGCGGTCGACCCGGGAAGGAGCGGAAGACCGAGATCGCCGAGACGCACCGTGCAGCGCACCGTGGCGTTGATGGTCGCCGGCACCCCCACCGGGACTCCGAACGCAGCCGTGTCGACCGAGATCGAACTCGACGCGCAGTTGAGACCCGCGGTCGACATCGATCGCGCGCCGGCCTCGCGGCCCGCGGCGACCGCCCGACCGGCCGAGCGCTCCAACGAGGCGGCGCGGGCTGCCGTCTGCGCCGCCTCGACCACGGTGGTTCTGGCGAACCAGAGCCGCCCACCGGCGATGATCATCCCGAGCATCAAGATCAGAACCGGGATCACGACGGCCAGCTCAGCCGCAACTGCACCGCGCTCGTCACGCTTCGCCGATGTCCGGTTGATCATGGCTGGCTGACCTTCTCCCGGGGCGCTGCCGCCGTCTCGCGGAGTCGGCCGACTCCGATGTCCAAGATCAACACCGGATCCGCGCGCACGTCTGCGGTCACCACATCAGGCCCACGATTGATGCTGATCGACACGCTGCGCAGCCCGCCGGACCGGGCAATGCCTTCGGCCAACTGCCGGGCCTCAGCGACCGAGCCGTAGCTGCCACGGGCGGCATCCACCGCTGCGGTCGCCGCGCGCTGCGCGACATTCCGTCCGTGAAGGTAGATGCCGGCCTGGATGATGCCCAGGCTGACCAGCAAGATCAGCGGCCACAGAACTGCCCATTGCGTGCTCTCGCTGAGGCCGCGCTGATCGCGACCCCGTCGCGTCATGGTCAGATCTCGGCCATCTTGGCGCGAACGAACCGGGTGAGCAGGCTGATGACCAGGAGTGCGACGCCGACGGCACCGGCGATCAAGATCGACGTCTCGGCGGACTGGCTGAGTCCGCGTTCGTCCCGCTTGGGTGGATCCCTGAGCATCAGGTAGACGCCGAGCAGGGTTGCGACACGCTGCTTGATGATCATGAAAGGCCCCTTCGATCTGTTGACTCTGTGGATCGGCTGCTCACCGAACGAGCACCTGAAGTTCTCCGACCGGCAACTGGGTGCTCGCGGATTGGACGAAGTCGATGACGCCGCTGTCGTCGCTGGTCGACCAGGAGACCGACCAGTACGTCGTTGCGGTGACGGTGTACTTGCCCTTCGGCAGGGACGGCCGTTGATAGGTGTAGCCGCAGGCCGGGGATTTCTGGCCGGCGGGGATCGATCGGTTCCACCGGGTGGTGAGACTGGTGCAGGTCACCGAGTGCCGGTCGCCCATGCTGAACACGACGTGGTCGACATCAGCCTTGAGGGAGACGTGGACGTCGGCCACGGAGTCGCTGACCGCGGGCGGATGGATGTTGCCGCCGACGGAGAGCCAGAGCGGGTAACCGACCGCAGCCATCTTCCAGCGGTTGACCTCCGGCGATGGGGTGATCATCGGCTTCGGCGGCGTCAGGCGGAGTCGGGCAAACGCGATGTAGGCCGCGTCTTCGCCGCTGAGGCCTAGATCAGCCAGACGGATATTGACCTGACGTAAGCGGCGCGTCGCCGGGACCCAGCGGAGCGTTGGGCACCGAGCAGCGTTCGGGTACAGCGGACTGTTCGAGGCAGCTTGCACGGCTCTGAAGATCCTGCTGGTACTGCAGGTTGAGTGCTCGATAGCGCCTGACATCAGCCGCATAGCGCTTCTCGTCGGCCGTCAGCTCGTCGTCGACGTCGGCCGTTGGACTTTCCGCTTTCCGTGACCGTCGTTGGCGAGACCCTTTCGAATGATGCTTTCGATCTTCAATCGCCAAACCGCCGCAGTCCTCGCGTGACGATCCCGAGCGGCGCCTCGGGTGGCACAGCGACGGTGCCAAGCTGCGAGCGCAATCAGTGCGGTCAAGATCAGTCATCTGCGCACGACTTCACCCGCTTTTCATTGTCACCGTCCCAGACCACCCAGCGAGATCCGATCGGATCGGACCGTCAGGTCGATGGTTCGAATTCGCCTCGCCCAACGACGCGGCCTTTCCGGTTCGACAGACCTTCACCTTGGATCCGTCTTCACACGCGGTGAGCATGACCCGATTCGGGGCGATACGCGACCGTGTCCACGTGACCGACCGTCAATGGTCCCGACGATCGAACTCGCGCTCTCGCGCCGCTGCTTGATGAAGGTCGGAGTACGCCTTCAGGTAGGGCCCGGCAGCATTGCTCTCGCATCGGCTGAGTTACGTGCGGACGGTCACTCGCGCCGACGACCCGGAAGTATTCGGTGATGAACGTGCGATACGCCTTCTCGGCGCCCTCGTAGGCCAGCCGCTCCTCGCGCTCTTGGGGCGACTCGGTCGGCGTCGTTGCGCTCGGGGTCGGTGCCACGACCGGGGTCGGGCTACTGGTCGGGGGCAGCTCGGGCGCGCAGGAACTAGAGCAGCGCACCGACTGCCATCGTGGTCCCGAGTGTCACGAAGCCCCTTCTCCTGAGTCGCAACGGTCCTCCTCAGTCGGGGAGGCAGAACCATGGCACAGACCGCGCACACATCTCAATTTGGTACCAAGGTGTGGGACGCCCGGCGTGTTGAGTTGCCCGTAGACGGTCAGAGCGCAGCACAGCCGAACGAGTCCCGGTGCCGCCTGGTTTGCGACCTCGACGGTTCGATCGCGGGAGCACGTCCGTCGCCGTCATGCCATCAGCCTGCCGAGGCGGTGTTGTCCAAGGTGTTGTCCGACCCGCCACCCGTGTTGTCCGATCGCCGAGAGTGTTGTCCGCGCTGTCCATCTGCTCGTCCAGGTCCGGTCGTCGCTCAGGCCGCTTGGATGAGTTGGTCGGCGTGTGCGGCGAGACGAGCGACGGCTCTGCTGCAGCGAACCCGCACGGAGCCCGCACTGGTGTGATTGCGCCGAGCAACGACATCTCCGGACAAGCCGTCGACGTAGACGCCTGTCAGCAGCTTGAGAGTCGGCTCGTCGAGTAGTTCAAGTCCTCGGCCGCGCTGAAGCACCTGATCCGCCCCCAGCGGTTCGTCCTCGGCACCAGCCGTGGACACCGAACCCAGCAGCCACGCTTCGAAAGCCTCGTCGAGAAACGACTCGGGTGGCCACAGGCTGACCTTTCCCTGCTTGAGCCGACGTCTCTCTGTACTGACCGCTTTCAGCGTGTCCATCGACAAGTTGGCGGCAATGCGCTGCGGCCGATTGCTCAAGGGATAGGTCCGGATCTGACACCAGAGCGCCGAGATGTAGTCATCGATACCGGCCGAATGGGTCGCGCAGTGCCATCCGGATCATCCGGCCGATCATGGATTGCAAAACCACCCGTGCGGCGAGTTGATCGCCATTGGCGACCTCGGCGAGGAGAGCAGCGAGTACGGCGTCCGGATCCTGCCACGCTGCCTGCAGGATCTCGTCGAACGAATCGCTCCCGACGAGAGCATGATGCCGAGCGGCCCATCGGCTCGCGGTCTCCCGATGACCGAACTCCAGCTCACGCCATTCACGATTCAGTGCGTCGACGATTCCACCCGCAGATCGCGTCCTGAACTCGGCCGATTCCTTCGCCACGCCACCCTCCCCGCCTCGGTCTTGGCAGCGACTCTGACGTGCGCGTGTTGTCCGATGTGTTGCCCGACACGCGGCCGATGTTGTCCGTTTCCTTGGGAGGCGGATCCGCGAAAACTGTCAGTGGCGGTCGATAGCTTTTCCTTGTCCAGAACGATTCGGCAGGAAGGCAGCGATCATGACGGCATTGGCCGAGGCGGAGTTGATCATGAATGACCATGACGGGCCCGGGCGTGATCCCCGGACGCTACGCCGGGCCGGCCATCCCGATCAGCACCGGCCCCACACCGCAACAAATCGCCGAAGCACGCCCGGAAGGCCGCCGCCGACCGGCTCGCCGGGCAGATCTGCGCCGCCGCCGCCATCTCAGCCCAAGCCACCTGCACCCTGCTGGAACTCGTCGCCGAATTCGACGCCACCGGCGCCATCCGCTACTGGACCGACCTGAAATCAGTCGCCCACTGGCTGTCCTGGAGCTGCTCCATGACCCCCGGCGTCGCCCGCGAACACGTCCGCGTCGCCCGCGCCCTGCCCAAAATGCCGACCGTGCACGCCGCGTTCCGGGCCGGCCGACTCTCCTACAGCAAAGTCCGCGAAATCAGCCGCGTCGTCGACATCATCGACGAAACCAAACTCTGCCAAATGGCCACCACCGCCACCGCCGCCCAACTCGCCACCATGATCGCCGCCTACCGCTCCATGCGAACAGCCCCGCATCGGCCAACAAGCCCAACGCCGCGTCACCTGGCATCGCCGCGACGACGGCATGGTCGACCTCCGCGCCCGACTCACCCAAGAAGACGCCGCCATCCTGACCGCCGCCATCCACGCCGCCAAAGACCAATACGGCACCATCCCCACCAAACCCGACCCCACCCGCCGACCGACGCCGACGCGACGACCAACCGACACCGGGCGTCGGCGCCTACACCACCACCGAGCCCTCATCGACGTCGGCCGCGTCTTCCTCGACACCACCCCCGAAGACCGCTCCGGCGAAGACCGCACCCTCGTCGTCGTCCACGTCTCCGCCGAACTCCTCAACCCCGCAACAGCCGACCGGAAACGTTCCCGCGGGAACGTCCGCCCCCGAGGCGAACATCTGCCACCTCGACGGCCAAGGACCCCTCGAACCCGCCACCGCCCAACGCCTCGCCTGCGACAACCCCCTCCTCCCCGCGAGGCTCCCCCCGAACCGTGGAGGCATCGGCTATAAGGAGAGCCATGCCAGAGAAGCGGAGGAAGTTCGACGCTGAGTTCCGCGAGGGGGCGGTGCGGTTGGTCCGGGAGACCGGGAAACCGATCGCGCAGATCGCTCGTGATCTTGGTGTCAACGAGGGCACCCTGGGCAACTGGGTGATCAAGGACAAGGCGGCCCGCGACGGGGTCGAGGGCCTGTCGCGTGATGATGCGGCCGAGCTGAAACGGCTCCGGGCGGAGAACGCCGAGCTGCGGATGGAACGTGATGTCCTCAAGCGCTCCGTGGTCCTGTGGGTGAAGGAGGCGACGAAGTGAGCGTGGCCCGCTTCATCGCCGACCAGAGGACCAACTATCGGGTGCCGCACACGCTCACCTGCGTGCTGTTGGGGGTGAGCCTGGCCTGGTTCTACAAGTGGCGGGACCGGCCGCCGACGCCGCGGCAGCAGCGGCGGGCCGAGGTCGACGCCGCCGTGGCGGCCATGTTCGCCGATGCGAAAGGTGCTGCATGGGTCGCCCCGGCTGCACGCCGACCTGCGTGACGCCGGCTGGATGGTGACCGAGAAGACGGTGGCGGACTCGATGCGCCGGCAGGGCCTGGTCGCCCGGAAAGTCAAGCGCAGAAGGGGATTGACCGAGCAGGACAAGACGGCGCCGAAGTTCCCGGACCTGGTGAACCGGGACTTCACCGCCGCCGCGCCGAACCTGAAGTGGTGCGGCGACATCACCGAGATCCCCACCGCCGACGGGAAGCTGTACCTGGCCACGGTGATCGATCTGTACTCCCGCCGGCTGCTGGCCGCGGCGACCAGTCTGCGCTGCGACGCGGAGCTGTGCGAGCAGGCGATCAAGATCGCCGCCACGGTCCGCGGCGGCAAAGACCAAGATCAACAACGTGGTGTTCCACACCGACCGCGGATCGACCTATACCGCCCGATCCTTCACCCGGGTCTGTTCTGATCTAGGCGTTCGTCAGTCCATGGGCAGGGTCGGATCGTGCTTCGACAATGCCGCCGCGGAGGCGTTCTTCTCCTCCCTGGAATGGGAGGTCCTGTCCCGCCACCAGCTCACCGATCCCGACCATGCCCGGGCGGTCGTGCTGCCCTGGTGCTACGACTTCTACAACCACCGCAGGCGGCACAGCAGCGCCCATATGATGAGCCCGATCGACTACGAGAACCTGACCGCCGACCAACCGGTCGCGGCCTAAGAGAAACCCTCCACGATCCGGGAGCCCCACCGGGCCACTCACGCCTGGACGCGGCCGCCTCGGTCGCTCACCCCCGCCGACGACTTCCGCCGGGCGGCCGACCGCCGCGACCTTCGATGATGCGGCCAGGTGTAGGCCCTGATCAACTCCAGCGGATCCGGCGATCGGCCGGCATCGCGACACCTCGCCTGGTCCTGCTCGGTGCCGGAGCCTGCGGGCACCGGGGCCGACGAGCCGCCACCGGCCGTGACCTCCAGCCGGTCGTCGACCCCTCATCACCCCAGCGGACCCAGACACCCGGACGCCGCACGGCGCAATGGACGTTCTTCGTGGTCCGCATGCCGACCGGACCGATGCGCAGCGACGTCCACCCCGACCCGTGCGGACGGGCGCGCCGATCATGCCGCCGATCGTCAGCTCTCGTCCCGGCGACCTCGAGGCTACGCGACCGTACGCCGAGCCCAGCCGCACGCACCGCGCCGAAAGCCATCGCATTGGAGGCGGCGACGCCTCGATGCCGGCCACGGCGACGACCGCGTTCACACCAGGGGTCCTGACCGGACGTGCCGGTGCCAGGTCGCCGATCGCCGGCCGACGACCTTCGGACAATGACTCGATCTCGAGATCGGCGTCGCGGCCGACGATGCCGTGGTCAAGGCCGAGCAGACCACCGACTACTGAGCATCGATCTCGGCGGCCAGCCGGGAACGCAGCAGTTCCTGCTCGACGGGATTGCTGGTGAGCGCGAGCGCCCGCTCGTTCGGCGAGGCGGGCGGCGGCCGGGTCGCCGAGCTGAGTCAGCAGTTCGGCGCGGGTGGCGTGCAGCAGGTGATAGTCGGCGAGCCGCTCGGTGAGCTGATCGACCTCGGCCAGGGCGGCGTCCGGGCCGGCGACATGGCCGAGGGCGATGGCGTGATTCAGCCGGACCACCGGCGACCGGTCGTGCAGCAGCAACATGTCATAGAGGGTCACGATCTGCAGCCAGTCGGTGTCCGCCCAGGACGCCGCGCTCGCATGGCAGCCGGCGATGGCGGCCTGCAGCTGGAACCGACCCGGCCGGCGCAGCGACGCGGCGGTGGCCAGATACCCGTCGGCCCGGCTGATCGCCACCTCGTCCCACGCGATGCGATCCTGATCCTGCAGCAAGATCAACTTCTGCTGGTCGTCGAACGGGCCGCGGTCCGCGACCAGAGGAAGGTCAACAGGGAAAGCAATCCCCAGGCCTCCGGCTGGTCCGGCAGGGCCCGGGCGACCAGTTCGGCGAGCCAGATCGCGTCGTCGGTCATCTCCCGCCCGGCCGGCGACGGATCGAGATAGCCGGCGTTGTAGGCGAGGTAGATCACCGTCAGCACGTCGTCGAGCCGCGGGGCGAGATCATCGTCCTCCGGCACGGTGAACGGGATGCCGGCGTTGGTGATCTTGCGCTTGGCCCGGACCAGCCGCTGGGCGACGGTCGGCTCGGGCACCAGGAAGGCCCGGGCGATGTCGCTCGTCCTCATGCCCGACCACCGCCCGCAGGGTGAGGGCCAGCCGGGCTTCGACGGCGAGGGCCGGATGGCAGCAGCCGAACAGCATCGGCAGCCGCTCGTCCGCGGCGGCCGGACTGGGCTGTCGGCGGCTGGCTCGGCGTGCGAGTTCGGCGGTGGTGGGATCGGCGGCCAGCGCATCGACCAGCCGCTGTTCGCGCGTGCGCTTCCGCAGCAGGTCGATCGCCCGGCGCCGAGCGGTCAACGCCAGCCAGGCCGCCGGATTGACTGGGGATGCCGTCTCGACGCCAGGTCAGCAGGGCGATCGAGATGGCCTCCTGCACCGCCTCCTCGGCGACATCGAAGTCGCCGAGGCGGCGCTGCAGCTGCGCGACGATCAGGCCGGACTCGCGGCGGACCAGCCGGGCGAGAGCGGCGTCCTCGGCCGAGAGGGTGGCGGAGTGCGCCACTACATGTCGCCGCCGTGATCCACGATCGGGCGGATCTCGACGGCGACGCCGGGAAGCTGCAGCGACGGCCACTCCTTGACGATCGCGATCGCCGCATCGAGGTCGGGGACATCGATGACGCTGAAGCCGCCGATGTTCTCCTTGGCCTCGGAGAACGGACCGTCGACGACCACCGGGTCGCCGCCGTTCTCACCGGACTTCACCGCCGTCGCCGTCTCCGGGCCCTGCAGCTCGAGCGCCGGCATCGGTGATCACGGCTCCGTGCTTCTCGAACCAGCCGTAGATCTCCTGGTAGACCGCCTGGCGCCGTTCCGGCGGCACGGCTTCGTCGAGATCGGGCCGGTTGGTGTACATCAGCACGTACTTCATGGGTGCTCCTTAGGTGTGGAGGGATTGTGACACCTTCTCCACGTCCGCGGCAGCCCGGAATCGACAGCTCGCCCGAAGTTTTTTTCGCGCGGACGCCGGCCGCCGCGGACATTAGGCTTCAGCTGTGAAGTGGCTGCGGTTCCCCCGGATCCTCGGGATCGTCGTCTGCCTCTATCTGATCGGCATGTCGGTGGTCTTCGGCATGCTGTCCAGCCAGAACTACCGCTTCGTGCACGGCGCCCAGACGACCACCGGCACGGTCATCGCGCTGGTCCCCCGGTCCCCGATCGGCTCGGCCCGGGATCCCGGACGCGCGCACGGTCAGCCGGGCCCCGACCGTGCGGTACGAGGTGGCCGGCAAGACGTACGAGTACACCGCCGCCCACGGTCGCTTCCGCCAGCGGCTCAAGGTCGGCGATCACCGTCACCGTGCTCTACGACCCGGCCGACCCGGCCGTCGCCCGGATCAGGGGTGAAGGCAAGGTGCTCGTGCCCGGTCATCACCTCCGGCTTCGTGCTGTCGGCGCTGGTGGTCGCGCTGATCCTGTTCCGGACCCGAAATCTCGGCGCCGCGACCGCGTCGCGCCGCAAACCGGCCGAGCGCTCCGACGGTGCCAGGGAACCGCAGGATCACCTGGGCTGACGGGCTGCGCTCGCGTGCGCCCTGATGCCGGGCGGTCGTGGCAGACTGATCCACCGTGGTCGCCCCGGCACCGGCTCAGCACCGACCCGGTCGCCGGACCGTCCGCACATCAGACGTCTTCCAGCGCAGGTTCGAGACCAGAGAGCGGTGTTGCGATGACGGCGCCGAGCCGTGACCGTGAGACGGAGTTCGAGCCCGTCTACCACCACTACGGGCCGCACCGGGCCGGGCTGCCGCCGCTCGTTCCCTACTTCCGGGAGCTGTGGCACCGCCGCGCCTTCGCCACCGAGATGAGCAAGGCGACGATGCGCGGCGACCAACAGCGTCGACCTTCTTCGGCCAGGCCTGGCTGGTCCTCAACCCGCTGCTGCTGGCCGCGATCTACTACCTGCTGGTCACGATCATCCGCGGCCGAGCACGACCCGACGCTTCTTCGCCCACCTGACGCTGGCCATCTTCGCGTTCACCTGGTCTCGACCGTCGATCACCTCCGGCGCGACCTCGGTGACCAGCTCGGGCAAGCTGCTGATCAACACCGCCTTCCCGCGGCTGCTGATCCCGCTGTCGGCGGTGCGCACCGCGTTCTTCCGGTTCCTGCCGACGATCCCGGTCTACTTCGTCTTCCACCTGATCTTCCTGCCGCTGAGCACCTGGCACCCGACGGATGATCCTGGCGCTGTACTTCCTGGGCACGATGATCGTCTTCGGCATGGGGCTGGCCGCGTTCTTCGCCGCCCTGCAGGTCTACTTCCGCGACACCTCGCAGCTTCCTGCCGTACTTCGTCCGGATCTGGATGTACCTGTCCCCGGTGCTGTGGCTGCCCGAGCACGTCGACGCAGGCTGCCCCGGTGGATGCAGACGCTCATCGAGCTCAACCCGATGTACTCGATGCTCGGCGGCTACGCCGACGCTGCATGCAGGAGCGGCGGCATCCCGCCGACCTACATGTGGATCAGCGCCGCCGCCTGGGCCGTCGGCGCCGCCGTCGATCGGCTTCTTGTTCTTCATCTCGAGGGAGCGTGAGTTCGCTGTCCGTCTCGTCTGAGCGATCCGACATCCGGCGCTCGCCGTCCGGGTCGAGGACCTGTCGATCACCTACCGCACGACCTTCGAGCGCAAGCCGACCCTGAAGCAGGCCCTGGTCCGCTTCGGCCGCGGCCAGCGGGCGGTGCGCGAGGTGAAGGCGCATCAAGAACGTCTCCTTCGAGGTGCCGACCGGCACCGCGATGGGCATCATCGGCTCCAACGGCGCCGGCAAGTCGACCCTGATGCGCGCGATGGCCGGCATCCTGCCGCCGACCGACGGGCTCGATCGAGGTCTGGGGCAAGGCCAGCACGCTGCTGGCGCTGGGCGTCGGCTTCAACAAGAGCCTGTCCGGCCGGGAGAACATCATCCTCGGCGGCCTGGCCTCCGGCCTGTCCCGCAAGGAGGTCGAGGAGCGGGCCGACGAGGTCGCCGAGTGGACCGAGCTCGGCGACTTCATCGACATGCCGATGCGGACCTACTCCTCCGGCATGTCGGCCCGGGTCGGCTTCTCGGTCGCCGTGCACATGAAGCCGGACATCCTGATGATCGACGAGGCGCTGTCCACCGGCGACGCCGCACTTCCGCGAGAAGGCCAACGCCAAGATGGCCGAGCTGCGGCAGAGCGCCCGGGCGATGTTCCTGGTCAGCCACGGCCTCGGCAGCATCAAGGAGATGTGCAACGAGGCGATGTGGCTCGACAAGGGCAAGCTGATGATGCGCGGCGAGCCCGACGAGGTCGTCAGCGCCTACATGAAGTTCGTCAAGGTGAAGCGGTCGGCGACCACCCTCGAGGACATCTGAGCCCGAGAGCTTCGAGACTCGCTCAGCCGGCTTCCAGCCGCCAGCGCAGGAACTCCGCGAGGTCGCCGGACTCGCCGTCCCGGCCGCCCTTGCCGACGATCAGCGGCGGCGGCGGACGGCTTCAGCTTCACGCCGGAGATCCGCTCGCGCAGGCCGCCGGGCACGGTGAGCACGTAGTACGCGCCGTCGTCGCCGATGGCGAGGCTCTGGTTCTTGCGCAGGTACCAGCCGACCTTGTCGGTCTTGACCGACTGGCCGCTGTAGAGCGTGGCCCGCAGCGGCTCGGGCGCGATGCCGCGCGCCCGGGCCTCGAGCACGAACGCGTCGATCAGCTCCTGGGCCTGACGCGACTCGCCGCGCTCCTGCGCCGCGGCCAGCTCGGCCCGCCGGGCGGCTTCCTCGGCGCGTGACATGTACGCGATCGTAACGCTGCGCCGAGATCGGTCCGGCGGACCGGTCGCAGCTAACGATCGTCGCGATCCGAGCGGGCCGCGCCGCTCGGCGCATAGACTTCCGTCTGCTCTTGTCCAGACAAGGAAGACGATGACCGAGACCACAGCGCCGCCCGCACCGACCGCGGGACGCCGCGCCGAGCGCGTCGGCGCCGCCGGCTGCTGCCGCGGATCCTGTCATCGTGGCGGCCGTCGTCCTGGTCGCTGGCGATCGCCGCGGCCGCGATCTACGCGGTGACCATCGACCGCAGCGTCACCCAGAACATCACCCGCGGCGTCGACCTGCCCGGCGACGACCCGTCGCCGGGCCAGACCGCACGGCCGACGAAGGAGCCGCTGGAGACCGGCACCCTCAACTACGTGCTGCTCGGCTCGGACAGCCGCGACCCCGACAACGAGGGCAACGGCCGCAGCGACTCGATCATGGTCGTGCACCTGAACGCCAAGCGGAACAAGGCCTACATCATCTCGTTCCCGCGCGACATGTACGTCGACATCCCCGGCTACGGCAAGAACAAGATCAACGCCGCGTTCTCCTTCGGCGGCGCGCCGCTGACCGTGCGCACGCTGGAGGACCTGACCGGCGTCCGGATGGACCACGTCGTGCTGGTCGACTTCGAGGGCTTCATCCAGCTGACCGACGACCTCGGCGGGGTCACGGTGGCCAACAAGACCGCGTTCACCTCGCACGGCTTCGACTACCCCAAGGGCAAGATCACCATCAAGGGCGAGCGGGCGCTGTGGTTCGTCCGCGAGCGGCACGCCCTGCCCGGCGGCGACCTCGACCGCGCGGAGAACCAGCGCAACGTGATCAAGGCGATCGTGGCAGAAGGGGCTGAGCGCCGGCGTCGTCTCCGATCCGGCGACGTTCACCACGTTCATCGGCAACGTGGCCAAGCACCTGACCGTCGACAACAGCCTGACCGACGACGAGATCCGGCGCACCGCCCTGTCGCTGCGGCTGAGCGGCAAGGACATCGAGCTGATGCAGGCGCCGCTGTCCGGCTTCGGCACCGCCGGACGGCCAGAGCATCGACATCGTCGACCAGGCCAAGCTCGACGAGCTGTCCAAGGCGCTGAAGAACGACACGGTCGAGGACTACCTGAAGAAATATCCCGAGGGCTAGTGGATGGAGTTCGTCCGCAGCCTGCGCCAGCTGTGGCGCCACCGGTACTTCCGGCGGCTGCTGGCCGTCCGGGTCGCCACCCAGTCGTGCGACGGGGTGCTGCAGATCGCGCTCGCCTCGTACGTGCTGTTCTCCCCCGAGCGGCAGCCCGACGCCGCGCTCGATCGCGACCGTGCTGGCCATCACCCTGCTGCCGTTCTCGATCCTCGGGCCGTTCGTCGGCGTGGTCCTCGACCGCTGGTCGCGCCGCCAGGTCCTGGTCGTCGGTCGACCTGTCGCGCTCGGTGCTGGCCCTCGGCCTGGCGGCGCTGGTCGCCACCGGACTGCGTACGCCGGGGATCGAGACGCTCTTCTACGGCGGCGTGCTGCTGGCGATGAGCCTGAACCGGTTCCTGCTCGCGGCGCTGTCGGCCTCGCTGCCGCACACGATCGACGCCGACGAGTACATGGTGGCCAACTCGGTGGTGCCGACCGTCGGTCCGGCCGGCGTGCTGGTCGGGGTCGGCGTCGGGACCGGCCTGCGGCTGGTGCTCGGGCAGTCGATGCCCGACTACCAGGCCAACGCGATCCTGTTCGTGGTCGCCGCCGCCGGCTTCGTGCTGAGCGCCAGCCTGGCCCTGCGGATCCCGCGGCGCCAGCTCGGGCCGGACGACGTCGACCCGCCGAGGCCCGCGACATCGTCGCCGGCCTGGTCGAGGCGCTTGAGGCACCTGCAGCGAGCAGCGCGCCGCCGGCCTCGGGCTGCTGACCATCGGCGCGCACCGGATCATCTACGGCATCGTCACCGTGGCGACGATCCTGGTCTACCGCAACTACTTCCACACGCTCGACCAGGTCGACGCGGCCATCGCCGACCTCGGTCTGCTGGTGGTGGTCACCGGCGCCGGGTTCGTCTTCGCCGCGGTGGTGACCCCGCCGGTCAGCGCCCGGCTCGGGCTGCGGAGCTGGATCATCGTCTGCCTGGTCGGCTCGGCGGTCTTCCAGGTGCTGCCCGGCGCGATCTACGCCAAGGTGCCGCTGATGGTCGCCGCGTTCCTGCTCGGCCTGACCGCGCAGAACATCAAGATCTGCGTCGACACCCTGGTCCAGGCCCACGTGGACGACGAGCTCAAGGGCCGGGTCTTCGTGCTCTACGACATGGTCTTCAACGTCGCTCTGGTGCTGGCCGCGGTGATCGGCGCGCTGATCCTGCCGGCCGACGGCAAGTCGGTGCTGATCCTGGTCGTGCTGGCCGTCGGCTATCTGCTGGTCGGCGCCTGGTTCGCGCTGGCCAGCCGCGGGATCGAGCATGAACGAGGGCACCGAGTCCCTGCTGGCCGACCCGGTCGCCTGACTCTGACGGCCGGCTACCCGAGTGCTGACGTCAGCTCAGCGGCTGGCCTGCCACCAGGCGAGCAGCTCGTCGCGGGCCCGGTCCGGGCCGAGCGGGCCCTCGTCGATCCGGCGCTCGAGGAGATAGTGGTACGCGCGGCCGACGTCGCGGCCCGGCGGGAGGCCGAGGATCTCCATGATCTGGGTGCCGTCGAGGTCGGGGCGCAGGGAGGCCAGCTCCTCCTCCTCGGCGAGCTCGGCGATCCGTCGCTCCAGGTCGTCGTACGCCTCCCGCAGCCGGGCGGACCGGGCCTTGTTCCGGGTCGTGCAGTCGGCCCGGGTCAGGATGTGCAGCCGCTCCAGCTGGTCACCGGCGTCGCGGACGTAGCGGCGGACGGCGGAGTCGGTCCAGGCGCCCTCGCTGCCCAGATGATCGCCGTAGCCGTGGAACCGCAGGTGCAGGAACACCAGCTCCGAGACCGCCTTGATCTCGTCGTTGCTGAACCGCAGCGCGGTCAGCCGCTTCCGGACCAGCTTGGCGCCGACCACGTCGTGGTGGTGGAACGAGACCTTGCCGCCGGGCTCGAACGTCCGGGTCGCCGGCTTGCCGACATCGTGCAGCAGCGCGGCCAGCCGGTTGACCAGGTCCGGGCGCTCGGGCAGCCGGTATTCGAGCTCGATCGCCTGCTCCAGCACGGTGAGGCTGTGCTCGTAGACGTCCTTGTGCCGGTGGTGCTCGTCGGGTTCGAGCCGCAGCGCGGGCAGCTCCGGCAGCACCCGGTCGGCCAGCCCGGTCTGCACCAGCAGGTCCAGCCCGGCTCGCGGCCGGTCGGCGAGCAGCATCTTGGTCAGCTCGTCGCGCACCCGCTCGGCCGAGATGATGCTGATCCGATCCGCCATCCCGGTCATCGCGGCGACCACGTCGGGCGCCGGGACGAAGCCGAGCTGGGCGGCGAACCGGGCGGCCCGCATCATCCGCAGCGGGTCGTCGCTGAACGAGGACTCCGGGGCGGCCGGGGTCCGGATCGACGCTGCCGCGAGGTCGGCGAGACCGCCGTACGGGTCGACGAACGTCTTGCCCGGAATGGACACCGCCATCGCGTTGACGGTGAAGTCGCGGCGGACGAGGTCGCCTTCGAGCGTGTCGCCGAACGCCACCGCCGGCTTGCGGCTGTCCGCGTCGTACGCGTCGGAGCGGAAGGTGGTGACCTCGATCACCCAGGGCACGCCGTCCTCGACCACCTTGCAGCCGACGGTGCCGAACTCCTTGCCGATCGTCCACACCGACGGGGAGAACTGCCGCAGCAGCGCCTCGACGTCGTCCGGGCGGGCCGAGGTGGTGAAGTCCAGATCGTGCTGCAGCCGGCCGAGCAGGGCGTCGCGCACGCTGCCGCCGACCAGGTAGAGCTCGTGCCCGGCCGCCTCGAACAGCTCGCCCAGCCGGTCGGCGACCGGGGCGATGCGCAGCAGCTCGGTCACCGCGGCGACCTGAGCAGCGTTCAGCCGGGATTCAGACACGCTGGCCTACTCTACCGAGCATCGCGCCGGTCGCGGCTGTCGAAACGGCTTGGCAGCCTCGGGTCGGCACTTAGGATGGGCGGGTGAGGAGGCGGTGCGCGTTTCGGCTGATCCGCGCGCTGCTGGCGGTGGCGAGCGTGATCGCGGCGGGCCTGATCACGACGCCGTACGCCGCCGCCGAGGAGCCGGTCCGGCTGGTCGACATCACCCTCACCTCGATCAAACCGGCACTGCCGACCCGCGACGGCACGATCACCCTCACCGGCCGGGTCCGCAACATCACCGACCAGCGCCTGGTCCGGCTCCGCGCCCTGTTCTGGCGCAACGAGGCCCCCATCACCACCCGTGAAGGCCTGGACCAGGCCCTCGACTCGGAGTCGAACGACCCGATCGGCCGCCGGCTGTTCAACCAGGACTTCCAGGACCTCTACACCGCCGACGATCCCTATCTCGAGCCGAACAAGTCGGTCGACTTCCGGATCAAGGTCAAGGTCGCCGACCTGGCCCTGTCGGGCGACGACGGGGTCTATCTGATGGGCGTGCACGTCCTGCAGGACACGGCGAACATCGCCATCGGCCGCAGCCGGATCTTCGTTCCGATGGTCGCCTCCGAGCCCGAGCGCCCGCTCAAGATGACCTCCATCGCGATCCTCGACAGCCGGCCGTCGATGATCAGCAAGGGGCTGCTGTCCGACGACCACCTCGCCGAGGAGGTGTCCAGCAAGGGCCGGCTGACCGCGCTGCTCGACGCCGTCGGACGCGCAGGACATGACCTTCGCGGTCGACCCGGCGCTGATCGAGGAACTCCAGACGCATGCGAGCCGGCTACCAGGTACGCCGGCCCGACGCCGGCACGGTCGCCGGCACCGGCCAGGCGGCCGCGGCCCGCTGGCTCGACGACTTCGCCGAGCTGAAAGCCGACCATGACGGCTATCGGCTGCTCTTCGGCTCGCCCGATCTGGCCGCGCTGACCCACGACGGACAGCGGGCGCCGATCCGGGCCAGCGTCGCCGCCAACAAACTGGTCGGACTGACCAGCTCGCTGCCGCTGCTGGTCTTCCCGGCCGGCGGCGCGGCCGACGCCGCGACCATGGCGACGGCCGCCTCGCTGAACCCCAAGGCGGTGCTGCTCGCCGACACCTCCGCCAAGGGCGACGGTCCGCTGCTGGCCGGCGCGGTGATCCGGGGCAAGAGCAGCGCCCCGATCGTCAGCTACACGGTCAGCGCGGCGCGGCGGCGGCGGTCCCGGACCCGACCCGCGCAACACGGCGCCGCAGATCCAGCAGCGGTTCCTGGCCGAGACCTGGATCCAGGCCACCACCGCGACCGACGACACCGCTCAGGGCCGGGTCCGGGTGATCACCACCGCGGCCCAGGCCCGCGGCGACGACAGCACCGTCGACGCGCCGTGGCTGGAGCAGAGCACGCTGACGGAGCTGCTCGACACCGTGCCGAAGGCCTGGAACCAGAAGTTCCGCTACCCGGCGGCGGCCCGAAGCGCCGAGCTCACCACCGGCCAGCTCGACAGCCTCAACCGGCTGTATCAGAGCTATCAGACCTACGCCGACCTGCTGGTCGACGGCGCGGCGGTCCGGGCGGCCGGAAACGCAGCCGTGGCCCGCGCGGCGAGCTCGAACTGGCGCCGGCACGACGAAGCCCGGCGAGCGCTTGCTGATGCCCCAGCAGGCGATGCTCGACGACATCCTGCTCAACAAGATCCGGGTCAGCAGCAGCGCCCACGTCAGCACCGTCGCCCAGGAGGGCGTGGTGTTCCCGATCACCATCCAGAACGACCTCGACGCAGGCGATCCGGTCACCGACGGCAACGCGGTCCGGGTCGAACTGGTGTTCAACTCCGCCAACAGCCAGCGGCTGTCGATCGAGACCATCGAAGACCTGCTGGTCCCGGCCCAGGACAACGTCACCGTGAACGCCGAGGTGACGGCCAAGGCCAACGGCACCGTGCCGGTCAAGGCCCAGCTGATGACCGAATCCGGCCGTACGGTCGGCCGTCCGTTCACCATCGACGTCCAGGTGACCCAGAACGGCACGACCGGCTGGGCGATCGCGCATCGCCGCCGGGCTGGTGCTCGCCGGCTCGACGGCCCTGCGGATCCGCCAGGTGTCCAAGGAACGGGCCAAGTCGGCGCCGACCGGCGAGGAATCCGTGCTGACCTCCGCACCACCGACCGATGGCGCCGGCTCCGCGCCGGGTCCGACCGACGACGACGTCTCCGCCCCGTCCGAGACGACCGCCGGGATCCGCGATGTCTGACACCTCGACCTCGAAACCACCCTCCACCACCACCGACGACGACACGGTCACCCGACCGGCGGTGCCGCCGGCCGACTCGGCCGGCCGCGGTCGTCCCGGCTGGTCTCGGCCGGCGCGGTGATGGCGGCCGGCACCGCCCTGTCCCGGGTGATGGGCTTCTTCCGGCTGATGCTGCTGGCCTTCCTGTTCGGCAACAGCACCCGGCAGGCCGACATGTTCAACATCGCCAACCAGTTGCCGAACAGCATGTACATCCTGCTGGCCGGCGGCGTGCTCAACACGGTGCTGGTCCCCCAGCTGGTCCGGGCGATCAAGACCGACAAGGATCGCGGCGAGGCGTACACCAACCGGATCATGACGCTCGGCCTGCTCGGGCTCGGCGTGATCACCATCGCCCTGACGCTGGCCGTGCCCGCCATCATCCATCTCTACTCCGCCGGCGGGTGGCGAGAGCCCGCGCTGAGCGCCCAGTACGAGTCGATGGTCATGCTCGGCTACTACTGCATGCCGCAGGTGTTCTTCTACGGCGTCCACGTGCTGGCCGGCCAGGTCCTCAACGCCCGGGACAGGTTCGGTCCGATGATGTGGGCGCCGATCGCCAACAACGTGGTGTCGATCCTGGTCCTGACCCTGTACCTGGTCGTCTTCGGCCGGGGCGACAACGCGGGCGCCGTTCACCTCCGGCGAGGAGCTGCTGCTGGGGCTCGGCGCCACGCTGGGCATCGCCGTCCAGGCCGCGGTCCTGGTGCCGTTCCTCAGGGCGGCCGGCTATCGCTTCCGGCCCCGCTTCGACTTCCGGCACACCGGGCTCGGCAAGACCTTGCACCTGGCCAAGTGGACGCTCGGCTTCGTGCTGGTCACCCAGCTCGCGCTGGTCGTGGTCACCCGGCTGGCCAGCAAGGCCACGGTCGACGGTCAGCGGCGGCGGGCTGACGTGCCTACACCTACGCGTACGCGGTGTGGATCCTGCCGCACTCGCTGATCACCGTCTCGCTGGCCACCGCCATGCTGCCGTCGGCGTCCCGGCTGGCCGCCGACGGCGACCTGGGTCGGGGTCGCCGACGAGACCACCCGGACCATCCGGCTCGCCGTCACCGCGCTGCTGCCCGCCGCGGTCGCGTTCCTGGTGCTCGGGCTGCCGGCGGCCCAGCTGCTCTTCGGCTTCGGCCAGGGCGCCAGCGACGCGGCCTACGTGGGCAGCGCCCTGATGGCGCTGGCCATCGGCCTGGTGCCGTTCACCGTGCAGTACGTCTGCCTGCGCGCCTTCTACGCGCTGGAGGACACCCGCTCCACGTTCTTCCTGCAGTGCGTGATCGCCGCCGCGAACGTCGGCCTTCGGCATCGCCGTCGTGACGCTGCTCGACCGGCCGGCGCTGGTGGCGACCGGTCTCGGCCTGGCCTACTCGATCGGCGTACGCGATCGGTGTCCTCGTCTCCTTCCGCCGGCTGCGCCGCAAGCTGCCGGACCTGAACGGCGAGGCCCTGGTCCGGCACTGCATCCGGCTGATCGTCGCCGTCGCGCCGGCCGCGGCGGTGGCCTGGCTGATCGTCTGGCTGTTCACCGGCTGGTCGGGATCGCGGCTCGTGCTGGCCCTGGCGCCTGGTCGTCGGCTCGCTGGTCGCGGTGCTGATGTTCCTGGTCGCGGCCCGGCTGCTGCGGATCCGCGAGGTGACCGACATCGTCGCCACGCTGCGGCGCCGCGGCGGGACGGAGCCGGCGACCGACCCGGCTCGAGCCGCTCGATGAGGCGGCCGGCGACCGCTCGGCCAATCTGCTGACCCGTCGCCCGGCGATTCGCCCACGGTGATCAGGTCTCCGCGTGACACGATCGGAGAAGTATCCACCGCCGTGGTGGCATCCCAGCAGCCCGAGCGGCCCGACCGAGAACGCAGAGGCGATGGCACAGGCGGCGGTAGCCCGCACGCTACGACGAAGACGAGGTCGGCAGCGCGGGGCAGCCTCGAAGGCAGCGAGCCTGCCGGCGGGCACCGTGCTCGCGTCGCGCTACCGGCTGGAGGAGCTGATCGCCGAGTCGGCGCCGACCGTCACCTGGCGGGCCTTCGACCTGGTGCTCTCCCGTTCGGTCCTGGTCCACCTGCTGGCGCCCGGCGACCGAGGACGAGGCCGACCTGCTGACCGCCGCCCGCAAGGCCTCGGTCGCCACCGACTCGCGCTTCCTGCGGGTGCTCGACGCGGTGCACAGCGGCGATCCCGAGCTCAGCTCCTACATCGTCTGCGAGTACGCGACCGGGCAGTCGCTGGAGATGATCTCGAGCCACGGCCCGCTGTCCGGGCTGGAGGCGGCCTGGGTCGTCCGCGAGGTCGCGGACGCGCTGGCCGGCGTGCACGGCCTCGGGCTCTACCACCGCCGGATCAACCCCGACACGGTGATCATCACCCCGACCGGCAACGTCAAGATCGTCGGCCTGCTGATCGAGGCCGCGCTGCGGCCGACCCGGCACGGAATCGTGCACGGCGCCGACACCCCGGAGCTGGTCGACGTGACCGACCTCGGCCGGCTGCTGTACGCGTCGCTGGTGTCCCGCTGGCCGGGCGGACCGGCCTTCAGCCTGCCGGACGCGCCCGTCGGTCGGGCACCGCTGGATGACGCCGCGCCAGGTCCGGGCCGGGGTGTCGCCCGACGCTGGACAACGTCTGCGACCAGATTCTCGGCGACCCGCCGCGGCACCGGGCGGCGCCGATCACCACCGCGCACGGCGTGGTCAACGCGCTGACCAAGGTGCTCGGCAGCGCCGACGCCTCCGCCGACCTCGAGCGTCGGCTGCGCCAGCCGATCCCGAAGGTCGGGGTCCGGTCCGACCGGATCGAGCACACCGCCGACCCAGCCGGTGTCCTCGCTGCTGGAGCAGGCGCCGAGCAGTTCCGCAGACCCGACGGCCGTCGCCGGCCGCGCACGGCCCAGCCGACGTCGTGGTCCGCGCGCCGGGCACCCGAGCCCAAGCCGGAGTCCGGGCAGACCACGGTGATCCGGTCCCGGCTCCGCGCGGTCCGCGGCGCTGGATCGGCATCCTGCTGATCCTGGCCGTGCTGCTGATCGCGGCCGGCATCGTCTCCGCGCTGGTCCTGGACCAGCGACTGGCCGGCGCACCGACGCCCGCCGCGTTCGGGACAGCCGTCCGCACCGACCTCGACCGCGCCATCGGCCAAACCGGTCAAGCTGGTCGTCGTCGGCGCGCGTGACTTCGACCCCCAGGCCGACCCGCCGGAGGAGAATCCGCGACCAGGTCGCGCTCGCCTACGACGGCAATCCCAAGACCCGCTGGACCACCGTGACCTACATCGGCTCGCCGAAACTCGGCAACCTGAAGCGCGGCGTCGGCCTCGTCGTCGACCTCGGCAGCGCCCAGCCGGTACGCGAGGTCGGGCTCAGCGCTGAGCGGCAAGGGCACCGGCGTCCAATTTCGCGTACCCAAGAACAATCCGTCTCAGACCGCCGATCCACCCATGGGCTCCGACAGCCGGTGGCGTACGGTGGCGTCGCGAATCCAAGGCGGGGCGCACGGCGACCCTGACGGCGAAGCAGCCGGTGACGACCCGCTATGTCCTGGTGTATCTGACCTCACTGCCGAAGGAGGGGAAGGGCTACCGGGGCGGTATCTACGAGGTCGAGGTGCTGCAGTGACGGTGGGTGACCCCCCTCATCCTGAGCCCTCCCTCGCCCCCGACGATCCCCTCTCCCGCCCCGACCGACCGACCGCGAACTGCTCGACGCGCACCTCGGCGGTGATCCCGGGGCGTTCGCCATCCTGGTCGGGCGCCACCAGGACCGGCTCTGGGCCATCGCGCTGCGGGTGATGCGCAACCCCGACGACGCCGCCGACGCCCTGCAGGACGCGTACGTCGCCGCGTTCCGGCGGGCCGGCAGCTTTCGCGGCGAGGCCAGGTGACCACCTGGCTGCACCGGGTCGTGGTCAACGCCTGCCTCGACCGGCTGCGGAAGATGAAGCACCGCGCCGCCCAGCCGTTGCCGGAGGATCTGGACCGCAGCCCGCTGCTCGCCGTCGACTCGCCGGGCGGTGCCGATGCGCGGCTGGAACAGCAGGAGCAGCGCAGCCTGGTCGCCGCCGCCATGGAGCAGATCACCGCCGACCAGCGGGCCGCGCTGGTCCTGGTCGACATGGAGGGCTACTCGGTGGCGGAGGCGGCGCAGATCCTCGGCTGCGCGCCCGGCACGGTGAAGAGCCGGTGCGCCCGCGGCCGGGCCCGGTTGCTGCCCCTGCTGGCCCCGCTGCGGCAGTCGGAGGACGGGTCGATGACCGGTCTGAGCGCGGGCGCGGCCGCTCGAACGGGCGGCGACCCTTCGGCGATGAATACTGGCGACCGGAGCCACAGGCTCGGGGCGGGAAGAGGACGAAAGATCGTGGACGTAGTGCGGGCAGTGGGACTTCGACGCCACGCCGGCCGGGAGCGACCCCGGTGACCGGGCATCCGACGCGTCGAGGAACTGGCCGACGCGGCCGAGGGCCTGCTCTCCGGCGAGCGGGCGGCCGCGGTCGCCGCAGCATCTGGCCGAGTGCGCCGACTGCCGGCAGACGGTCGCCGCGCTGCGCGACGTCTCGGCGGCGCTGGCCGCCGAGCCGCGACCGGCCATGCCGAGCGCCGTCGCTGATCGGCTGAACTCGGTGCTGCTCGAAGAGGCGGCCGACGGGCCGGGACCGGGACGCGCCCGGCCCGGAGCAGCCGCTGCCCGCCGACGCCCCGGCCGCGCGAGCCGCGGACGACGCTCGGCAGCGTTCGGCGGCGACCGGCCCAAACGCTCGGCGAGCCGCTGGATCGCGCCGGCGCTGGTGGCCGCGGTGGCCGCCGGGCTGGTCGGCTTCGGCGGCTACGTGCTGAGCGCGCGCGTCGGACTGAACGAACCGCCGGTGGTGGCCGCGGTCAACAGCACCGAACTCGGGCCGGACGCGACCGCGCTCGAACGGGTCACCGACCTCGACCCGCACCGCTTCTCCCGGGCCTGGCAGTGCGCCCGCCGGGTGACCGCCGGCCGGATCGTCGGACTGGCCTCGACCACCGTCGACGGCACCCCGGCGCTGCTCGTCTACACCCGCTCCGGTGGCCAGACCCAGGTCACCGTGGTGACCGGGTGCAACGGTGCCGAGCCCTCGGCCGGGCCGTCGGCCGTGCTGAGCCGCTGACGTCCGGCGACGCCGGAATAGCGAGAGGCCGTCGGACCGTTTCGCCGGAGGTAGGGTTACCCGACATCAGATTTGAGGACCGAAAGGCAGTATGAGCACCGACACCATCCGTGACGTCATCATCGTTGGCAGCGGCCCGGCCGGCTACACCGCGGCGGTCTACGCGGCCCGCGCGAACCTCAAGCCGCTGGTCTTCGAGGGCTCGATCACCGCCGGTGGCGCGCTGATGACCACCACCGACGTGGAGAACTTCCCCGGTTTTCCCGACGGGATCATGGGCCCGGAGCTGATGGACCAGATGCGCGCCCAGGCCGAGCGCTTCGGCGCCGAGATGATCACCGACGACGTCGTCTCGATGGATCTCACCGGCCCGACCAAGTCGGTCACCGACGGCGAGGGCAACACCTACGCCGCGCGTACGGTGATCCTCGCGATGGGTTCGAACTATCGCAAGCTCGGACTCGACCGACGAGGAGCGGCTGTCCGGCCACGGGGTGTCCTGGTGTGCGACCTGCGACGGCTTCTTCTTCCGCGACAAGGACATCGCCGTGGTCGGTGGTGGCGACTCCGCCGTCGAGGAGGCGACCTTCCTCACCCGGTTCGCCAACTCGGTGACCATGGTGCACCGCCGCGACAAGCTGCGCGCCAGCAAGATCATGGCCGACCGGGCCGAGAAGGACCCCAAGATCAACTTCGCCTGGAACTCCGCGGTCTCGGAGATCCACGGTGACAAGTCGCTGTCCGGCGTGACGTTGACCGACACCGCCGACGGCAGCGAGCAGCGAGCTGCCGGTCTCCGGCCTGTTCATCGCGATCGGCCACGACCCGCGCTCGGAACTGGTCCGCGGCCAGGTGCATCTGGACGCCGAGGGCTACGTGCTCACCGACGGCAAGTCCACCCGGACCAATCTGCCCGGAGTCTTCGCCTGCGGTGACCTGGTCGACCACACCTACCGCCAGGCGATCACCGCGGCCGGCACCGGCTGTTCAGCCGCGCTGGACGCCGAGAGCTACCTCGCCGATCTCGACGATCTCGACGGCCGGCGGCAGCGGCGAGGCGATGGTCGCGGCCGACGAGGCGCTGCTGACCGGAGCCACCAACTGATGATCTTGTCAGCGGCCGCCAGCATGATGAGTTCCACCAGCTTTTCTTGATCTTCCCGTTCCCCGACGGGCCAGCAACGAGCAGGAGTTCTCGATGGGTGCAGTATCCGAAGTGACCGACTCGACCTTCGACGAGGTCGTGATCAAGTCCGACAAGCCAGTGCTGGTGGACTTCTGGGCCGATTGGTGCGGACCGTGCAAGCAGGTCGCGCCGATCATCGAGGAGCTTGCCAAGACCCACGGTGACAAGGTGACCTTCGTCAAGATGGACACCAACACCAACCCGATCACCCCGGCCAACAACCACGTGCTCGGACTGCCGACCATTCAGCTGTACGTCGGCGGTGAGCTGGTCAAGGCGTTCAAGGGCGCCAAGTCCAAGTCCGTGCTGCTCGGCGCGATCGAGGAATACCTCTAGAAGAAGTCTTCGCAGAACGGCGCCCGCGGCGAGGTGAAGGCGGCGGTGACCGCCGCGACTGAGCCGGCGGTCCGCTGCTCGACCAGACCGGCGGCGTGCAGGCTGCCCAGCGCACCGTTGCCGAGATAGATCGCGCCCAGGTCGCGGACGTCGAGGGTGAGATCGGGCCGGCGCCGGGCTCGGGCGGTCGACGCTCCCTCGGGCCCGGCCTGCAGCCGGACGGCGCCGTCGTTCTGCGGCAGCATCCGGTCCCGTACCCCGATCACCACATCCAGATCGGCCGCGTACGTCCGCGCCTCGAGCGCGCGTCGGACATCGACCAGCCGGGCGTAGGTTCCGGGGTGCAATTCGGCGGTGATCACGCCCGGGTCGGCGACCAGATAGCGCAACGGGTCGTCGACCGGAGCGTCCGCGGTGAAGCTGCGGACCAGGTCGAGGCTCAGCAGGAACCGCCAGAGTGCGGCGTACCCCTGCGGCGAGCCGGCGTCGACCTCGATCGACCCGCACCTCAGCGCCGGCGTGCGGCCCGTCGTCCTTGACCCGGAACGCGGCGTACCCGTCCGGCTTGCCCGATGCCGCGTAGTGCAGGGCGAAGCGGTACGCGGAGGCTCCGTGCCGCCAGGCCTCAGGGTCGTGCCAGCGCACCGTCCACCACGCCTCGTTGCGGTCGAGCGCGCCGACCCGCTGCGGCAAGCAGGCTGCGGTGCAGGTCGGCGATGATCGGCAGCGCCTCGTCCCGCTCCAGCTCCCCGACCGACCCGGCGCCGAGATCGACCTCCGGTCGAAAGCCCATCGCCAGCGTCGGTCCGGACATCTTGTAGCGCGAGGTGGCCGGGCCGTAGCCGAACCGGCCGTAGATCGAGGACTCCGAGGCCCACAGCAGCGCGACCGGTTCGGTGCCCCGCTCGACGATGTCGGCCAGTTGGTGCTGCATCATCTGGGTGAGCAGGCCGCGGCGCCGGTAGGACGGCTGGACCGTGACGAAGGTGACGGCCGCGACCGGCACCGCCCCGCCCGGCACCGTCATCACCCGGCTGTACGCGCCGCAGGTCGAGATCCACTTGCCGTCGACCGCGTACCCGAAGTTGCGCGCCGGCTCGAACACGCCGCGACCCGCCGTCCAGTGCTCGGCGGTGTAGTCGCTGTGGAAGCCGCGCATGGTGGCGGCGAAGAACTCGTCGGTGTCGTCGGCGGTGGCCTGGCGCAGTTCGAGCTGGGCGAGGTGTGGCGGCGTCGGGCGTCTGACCATGGCTCAGTCAACCCCCTCGACGGCCGCGGAGCGCAAGGTCGAGGTGACCGGCGTCGGCAGTTCGACGGTCCGGCGTCACCGTGCAGAGTCGATCATGGGACTTCCGGATCGCGATCGGCAGCACGGCTTCGGCCGCGTCGCCACTCTCGCCGTCGGGGAAGCTCACCTCGAAGTTGATCATGATGTTGGTCAGGTGGTTGCCGTGCTCGTCCCGGACCTTGTCAGCGGTCGCGGTCAGCTCGAACCGATCCGCCTCGGCGCGCTTGCCGGTGATCGCGTCGACGTCCATCCCGGTGCAGCCGGCGATCGCGACCAGCAGCAACTCGACCGGGGTGAACTCGCCGTGATCACCGCTGCCGAAGGACAGCGTGCCGCCGCGGGCATTGGTGGCGGTGAACTGCAGCCGGGAGGTGCGGACAAGATCAACACGGCGGTCGGCGCTCATCTGCCAACTTTCCCACACCCTTGATCAACTGCGACGCTCGATGGCCAGGCTGGATTGTTGATCAACGCTGCTGGCTCGAGGTCAGCGTCGGCGATCGCTCGTCCGGCCGGGGGCGTGCGTTCCTCCATCCCCCACGGCGAGGCGTAGCCGCCGGCCAGCAGGTCGAGGAACGGCTGCGCGTCGAAGGCCTCCGGGCCGAGCACGCCGGCGCCCGACCAGGTGCCGTTGGCCAGCAGTTCCAGCGCGACCACCGGATTGACCGCGGTCTGCCAGACCACGCACTGGGCGCCGTACTCGAACATCGTGGTGTCGTTGTCGACCACGTGGTACAGGTAGACCTCGCGCGGCTGGCCGTCCTTGCCGATGCCGGTCACCCACAGCCCGGCGCAGGTCGAGCCGTTCATCTTGTCGCCGAGCGACGCCGGATCGGGCAGCACGGCGGCGACGACATCGCGCGGGGAGACGCGCGTGCCCTTGACCGTCGCACCGGATCGGTCTTGTCCAGGCCGAGCTTGCGCAGCGTCTTGAGCACGTCGATGAACTCGGTGCCCAGGCCGTACTTGAAGGTGACCCGCTTGGCATCCACCCAGCGCGGCATCAGCAGCACCTCCTCGTGCTCGACGTTCACGCACTCGACCGGACCGATGCCGCCGGGGAAGTCGAAGATCTCCGGCTCGCTGAACGGCTCGGTGACGTACCAGCCGCGATCCTTCTCCCAGATCACCGGCGGGTTCAGGCACTCCTCGATCGTCGTCCAGATCGAGAACGAGGGCGCGAAGTCGTAGCCGTCGACGGTCAGGTTGGAGCCGTCGCGGGTGCCCAGCTCGTCGATCTCGGAGAACAGGTGATCGGCGGCGTAGCGGGCGAACACGTCGGACAGTCCGGGCTCGACGCCCATCCCGACCAGCGCCAGCCGACCGGCCTGCTCCCACTCGATCCGCGACCGCGAACTGCTCCTCGCCGAGCAGCACCCCGGTCCTGCTCGTACGGCTCCTCGGGATGGCGCTTGGACAGCGACATCGCCATGTCCAGGTAGTCGGCGCCCGCGGCGAACGCGCCGTTGAAGATCGGCATCACGAAGCGCGGGTCGACCGCGTTCATCACGTGGGTGGCCCGGTGCTCGCGGACCAGCGCGGCCACCGACTCCGCATCCGACGCGTCGACCTGGGCGGCGACGAACCGGTCGTCGCCCGGGTTCTGCTCGCGAACCGCGTCCACCGTGGCCTCGGCCCGGGACAGGTCGTAGTCGGCCACCACGAGCCCCTCGAAGAAACTGCGGCGGGCGGCGATCCGGGCAAAGGCGTCGCCCACTCCCCCGGATCCCACTGAGAACAATGCGCATTGAGCGTGCTGCTTCCCTGTTTTGCGCGGACCTGACGTACCGCGCACTCAGGACTCTAGGCGATGGCCTCGTGTCGGTTTTGCACGGTCCGTGTGAAACCGTCGCCTACCGTGGCAAATTTCATGGGGTAGGCGGCAGTTTCGCGCGGTGAGTGGACCTCGTTGGAATGGCGCGACCCGTGGGCGTCAGGGCCGGAGGGGAGCCGGCGTCGGCTGTTCCCGATGCGCGTACGTCGCGGGCTCCGGCGTCGAGGGCTGCCCGACCATCCCGGTCAGCCGGTTCCAGGCCGCGGTCAGATCGGTCCGCCAGCGCACGGCGTTCTGCAGGTCCATCCGGAGCCGTGGGGTGATCGGATGCGGACGGACGATCTGGAAGCCGACCTTCTCCAGCCAGTCGACCGGCAGCATGCAGGACGGCCCGGCATGGTGGCTGCCCACCGCCTCCAGCGCGCGGATGTCGCGGCGGGCGACCAGTCCGGCCGCCGACTGGATCAGTTGGCGGCCGATGCCCTTGCCGCGATACTCGTCCAGCACCAGCACCGACATCACCACCGCCGCATCGATCCCGACCGGGGTGGTCGCGAACGCGCCGAGCCGGGGCACATACATCGCCGGCGCCATGGTCAGGAAGCCGATCGGCTCGTCCTCGGCGCAGGCCACCACCCCGCAGTAGCCCCAGCGTTGGGTGACCGCCTCCGCCCAGTCGGCCTTGATCACCCGGCGGTCGGTGTGATCGGCCGGCGCGGCCAGGTCCGACAGTGTCGACTCCCAGAAGGCGCAGCCGGCGCAGGGCTCGGGCATCGACGCGAGGTCGGCGGCGGTCATCGGTCGGAGGCGGCGTGATCCCATGGAGTTTCCGACTCTCATTTCCTGATTCGCGGTTTGGCCAGGCCTGCGGCGAAACCGAGGACCAGGCCGAAGACGATCCCCGCTGCCAGCCAGATCGACCACCGCACAGGCCGGCTCGCCCCACGGAGCAACGAGGTGCCGGGGCTGGTCTTGGGCATGCAGCCATGGTAGGCCGCTGTCCCAGGCACCGGCGAGAGGTGCGTGGCCGCGACGGATGAGGCACGCTTGTCCTTGTGAGCGAGTGGGGTTCGCCGACGGAGGCGTCCGAGTCAGGCCTGGAACGGCTGCGCCCTCGCGACACCCGGCTCGACAACTACGTCAACCGGTACGCGGCGCGTACCCACGGCATGACGGCATCGGCGATCCGGGCCCTGTTCGCGGTGGCCAACCGCCCGGAGGTGGTCTCGCTCGCCGGCGGGATGCCCAACATCGCCGACCTCCCGCTGGATGTCGTCGGCTCGACGCTGCACCACCTGGTGCTGGCCGACGGGCAGCGGGCGATGCAGTACGGATCCGGCCAAGGTGAGCCGGCGATCCGCGAGGCGATCTGCGAGGTGATGAAGCTCGAGGGGATCAGCGCGCATCCCGACGACGTGACGGTCACCGTCGGATCGCAGCAGGGCCTGGATCTGGTCACCCGGATCTTCTGTGACCCCGGTGATGTGGTGCTCTGCGAGGCACCGAGCTACGTGGGTGCGCTCGGGGTCTTCCGCGCCTACCAGTGCGAGGTCGTCCATGTCGCGATGGATGATCAGGGTCTGGTTCCGGGCGCGCTGGCCGAGGCGATCGCCGCCGTTCAGCAGGCCGGGAAGAAGATCAAGTTCCTCTACACCATCCCCAACTTCCACAACCCGGCCGGCGTCACCCAGTCGCTCGAGCGCCGGGCGGAGATCCTCCGGGTCGCCGAGCAGGGTGACGTGCTCGTGGTCGAGGACAACCCGTACGGACTGCTCGGCTTCGACGGCGACCCGCTGCCGGCGATGCGCTCGATGAACGAAGATCACGTGGTCTACCTCGGCTCGTTCTCCAAGACCTTCGCCCCGGGATTCCGGGTCGGCTGGGTGCTGGCGCCGCACGCCGTGCGGGAGAAGCTGGTGCTCGCCCAGGAGTCGGCGACGCTGTGCCCGCCGGTCTTCTCCCAGTTCGCGGTCGCGTCCTATCTGGCCAATCACGACTGGCGCGGCCAGATCAAGATCTTCCGCGAGATGTATCGCGAGCGTCGGGACGCGATGATCACCGGGCTGCATGATCACATGCCGGCCGGGCACCAGCTGGACGGTGCCGAGCGGCGGCTTCTTCGTCTGGGTGACCCTGCCGCCGGGTCTCGACTCGCACGCCATGCTGGCCCGAGCGGTCACCGCCCGGGTCGCGTACGTGCCCGGAACCGCCTTCTTCGCCGATGGTTTCGGCAGTCGGCACATGCGACTGTCGTACTGCTTCCCAACCCCACAAAGGATTATCGAGGGTACCCGCCGGCTCGGCGAGGTGATGGAGTACGAGGCCGGCGTGCTGGAGACCTTCGGCGCGGCGCTGTCCACCGACGGCCGCCCGGCCCTCCGGCCGGACGAGGCGCCCGGAGCCAATCAGACATGATGATCATGAGCTCAACCCGAGTTGATCATGGTCGAAGTTGATCATGAACCCGAAGATGATCATGAAAGGAAGGCTGCGTGACTGAGTCGTCGCCCACCGAGACCGTCGTCGTACTGTCCGGTGGGCTCTCGCACGAACGCGAGGTCTCGCTCCGGTCCGGGCGGCGGGTCAGCCAGGCCCTGCGCTCCCGCGGCGTCGAGGTGGTCGAGTCCGACGTCGACTCCGCCCTGCTGCCGAGACTGGCTCGGCTGGGCCGTTGCGTGGTGTTCCCGATGCTGCACGGGGAGGCCGGTGAGGACGGCGCGCTGCGCGAGGTGCTCGCCCTGCTCGGCGTCCCGTTCGTCGGCTCGATCGCTTCGGCCTGCCGGGTGGCCTTCGACAAGTCGATCTCCACCACCGTGGTCGCCGACGCCGGGATCCGTACGCCGCGCCAGGTCGCCCTCCCCCACGAGATCTTCCGCGAGCTCGGTGCCCAGACCCTGGTCGCCGCCCTCGGCGACCAGATCGGCTTCCCGATGATGGTCAAACCGTCGCGCAGCGGATCAGCTCTGGGCTGCAGCAAGGTGAGCCGCGCCGAGGAGCTGCCGTCGGCGATGGTCGGGGCGTACGCCTACGGTCCGGTGGCCGTGATCGAGGAGTTCATCTCCGGGATCGAGGTGACGGTCGCGGTCGCTGATCGCGGTCCCGGGCCCGCGGCGCTGCCGATCGTGGAGATCCGGCCCGATTCCGGCGTCTACGACTACACCGCCCGCTACACCGCGGGTGCGACCCGCTTCCTCTGCCCGGCCGAGCTCGACGCCGACGCAGCGCCAGCGGCTGCACCGACCTCGCGCTGCGGGTGCACGACGTGCTCGGGCTGCGGGACCTGTCCCGGACCGACCTGATCGTCACCGCCGACGGTGAGCCGGTGTTCCTCGAGGTCAACGTGGCGCCCGGGATGACCGAGACCTCCGCCGTGCCGCTGGCGATCGAGGCCGCGGGCTGGAGTCTGGGCAAGATGTGCGCCGACCTGGTCCGAGTCGCCGCTCGCGCGCGGCGATCAGCCCGTGCCGGCCGCGGCATCCTGAACTCCGAGACGTCACCCTTGCCGATCCGGATTCGCGTCCAGCAGGTCCTCATCCTGCTGCTCGGGCTCGCCCTGGCCAGCGCGATGGTGCTGCTCGGCATCTGGCAGCTCCGGGTCTACACCGCCCAGGGCGCGGCGGCGGCCGAGCAGCGCGTGGCCGCACCCCGGTCCCGCTGCGCAGCGTGGCGCCGGCCGGGGCGGCCGGTCACCGACGGCTACGGCCGGACGGTCACCGTGGACGGGCGCTACGACTCCGTCGCTGCAGGTGCTGGTGCCGGTGGCGGATCGCGGACCGTACCGGGTGCTCACCGCGCTGCGCCAGGACGACGGCAGCGTGGTCGCGGTGGTCCGCGGGCTGGTCGACGCCGGACCCGCCGCCGCCGCCGCCGAGCGGAGCGGTGCATCAGACCGGCGTGCTGCTGCCGTCGGAGGAAGCCGAGCCCGGCGCCCCGGTTCCGGCGGGTCAGCTCAGCACGGTCGGGCTCCCGTTGCTGGCCCAGCAGTGGCCCGGGCCGCTGATCAACGGATTCGTGACGCTGTCGGCCGATGATGCCCAGGCCCAGCAGCTGGTGCCGGCGACGGTGACCCTTCCCGAGGCCCGAGGTCGGCTGCGCAACGGCGCCTACGCGATCCAGTGGTGGCTGTTCGCCGGCTTCACCCTGGTGATGGCGGTGCGGATGGCCCGGGATTTCGGCGGCCGGGAGGTCGGCGAGTCCGACGAGGACGTGAGCGAGATCACGACCGAGCCACCGGCGAACTCGACATAGGCTCGGGCCCATGCGCAACGCGTTGATCCGCTATCGGATCATGGCCTATCTCGTCGGCTGCCTGCTGGTTGTGCTGGTCTGTGTCGGGCTGCCGCTGAAGTACCTCGGCAACGACTCGACCGTCGTCACGTGGACCGCGATCCCCCACGGCTATCTCTACATGATCCTGCTGATCACCGCCGTCGATCTGGGCCGCCGGGCCAAGTGGACGTGGAAGCGGCTGATCCTGATCGCCCTGGCCGGCACCATCCCGTTCCTGTCGTTCGTCGCCGAGCGTTCGGCGACCAAGGACGTCCGGGCCAAGCTCGCGGCCGCGGCAGCGCGGACACCCCGAGCCCGACCGAGCCGGCTCCGAAACGCTCCGCTGAGCTCGATCCGACGTAGTATCTATTTGTCGATATATTGCTCGGTCGGCGACTTGATCATCGGTCGACGATGCGATCGCAGGTCGTCGATCGGTGGCGAACTCGATGGTGATCTTGCCCTTGACCTTGCCCAGATCGACCCGCACCCGGGTCTCCAGGTGGTCGGACAGCCGGTCAGCCAACTCCTGGGCCTCGGGCGCGACGAGCTTCGGCTCCCGGCGTCGGCTCGGCCCGCTGTCGCGTCCGGTCTCCCCCAGCGTGACCAGCTCCTCGACGGCCCGGACGGACAGACCCTCGGCCACGACCCGCTGGGCGACGCCGCTCCTGGGCGGCCGGGTCGTCGATGGCCAGGATGGCCCGAGCGTGGCCGGCGCTCAGCACGCCGGCCGCGACCCGGCGCTGGACGGTCGCCGGGCAGCCGGAGCAGCCGGATGGTGTTGGAGATCTGCGGCCGTGAGCGCTTGATCCGGCCGGACAGCTCCTCCTGGGTGCAGCCGAAGTCCTCCAGCATCTGCTGGTAGGCGGCCGCCTCCTCGAGCGGGTTGAGCTGGGCCCGATGCAGGTTCTCCAGCAGAGCGTCGCGGAGCAGGTCGTGCTCCTCGGTCTCGCGGACGATCGCCGGGATCGTGTCGAGTCCGGCGCGCTGGACGGCTCGCCAGCGCCGCTCCCCCATCACCAGCTCGAATCGTCCGTCGTCGAGCGGTCGCACCACCACGGGCTGCAGCAGCCCGACCTCGTGGATCGACTCGACGAGTTCGTCCATCGCCTCCTCGTCGAACACGGTGCGCGGCTGTCGCGGGTTGGGCGAGATGTCCGAGACCGGCAACTCGGCGAAGTACGACCCCGGCCGGCACGGCGGCGACGGCGTTCGGCAGCCGGCTGCGTCGGCGCGGAGCGTCGGGCGGCAGCGCATCGGTTCGCAGGAACAGTTCGCCCAGGCCCCGGCCGAGGCCGCGGCGTTCGGTGGTCGTCGTCATGTGGTCTCCTTGGCGCCCCGACGGGCGATCTCCTGAGCGGCTTTGAGGTACGAGACGGCGCCGGCCGAGTCCGGGTGGTAGGTGAGGACGGTCTGGCCGTAGCTGGGCGCTTCGGAGATCCGCACCGAGCGCGGAATGACCGTCGGCAGGGTTTCCTCGCTGAAGTGGGTGCGGACCTCGTTCGGCGACCTGGGCGGCGAGCCGCGTACGCCCGTCGAACATGGTCAGCAGCACCGTGCTCAGCCGCAGCTCGACTGTTCAGTTCGCCCTTGACCAGGTTGATCGTGCGCATCAGCTGCGAGACGCCTTCGAGCGCGTAGTACTCGCACTGGATCGGGATGAGGATCTCGGTGGCGGCCACCAGGGCGTTCAGCGTCAGCAGGCCCAGCGACGGGGGACAGTCGAGGAACACGTAGTCGACCGGATCGTCCTTGAGGTACGCCGTGAGCGATCGGAGCAGGCGATTCTCCCGGGCGACGACCGAGACCAGTTCGATCTCGGCGCCGGCCAGATCGATCGTGGCGGGCAGCACCTTCAGCCGCGGCGCCTCGGGGGAGTCGACCACATGATCGGCGATGCTGTCGCCGCCGATCAGGACGTCGTAGGTGCCCGGCGTGCCGGGCGGGTGGTCGACGCCGAGCGCGGTCGAGGCGTTGCCCTGCGGATCGAGGTCGATCACCAGCACCGAGAGGCCGCCCAAGCGCGAGGGCCGCGGCGAGGTTCACCGAACTGGTGGTCTTGCCGACGCCGCCCTTCTGGTTGGCCACGACAAAGACGCGGGTGCTCGCCGGTGCCGGAAGCGAGGCGCTCGGAGCCGATGTTTCACGTGAAACGGCCGGTTCGTCGGGTTCGGGCGACGGTGCGGCGAACTCGTCCTCGTCGAACTTGGCCCGCCGCGGTCCGGGCGGCCGGGGGATCGGCGATCGATCGGCCTGCAGGCTCCTCCGGCTGCTGATCGGGTGCGTCCGGCGCGACTGGCGGCTCGGCGACCCGCTCATCGAGCTCGGAGCGGGCGGCGACCTCGGCAAGGTGCGCCGCTGACGTCCAGTCCGATGTTTCACGTGGAACATCCGGCCAGCCGATCCGCGGATCGACGTGGACGTCCCGCGGCCAGCCCAGTCCGGCGGTCACGTCCTCGATCACCTCGGCGCCCGCCGCCATCGAACCCCCTTGCGCTGTGCTCGTCATCGAAAGAACCGTAACAACGATCGGCGGCCGGACCGCTGCGCCACACTCAGGCGGCGGCGGTGATTCTGCTCAGCGGTGAGTCGTGCCTCAACCGGCGCGAGCTGCGACTGCGGACGACCGTCGCCGGCTCGGCGTCCTGGTGCGCCCGCACGGTCAGGACCTGCCCGCTCAGCCGGAGTCGGGCCAGGACGGGAGCGGCGGCAGCCAGTTCGTCGCCGGCCGAACGGCCCTTGAGGGCAAGAATCACGCCGCCGCGTTGCGCGCAGCGGATCGCACCACTCGACGAGTCGGCCCAGGGGAGCGAGGGCCCGAGCCGTCACGACGTCATAGCGCGCGGTGTGCTCCTCGGCGCGCCCCCGGACGACGGAGGTGTTGGTTATCCCCAGGTTCTCCACAGTCTGGGTAAGAAAGTTGAACCGGCGGAGCAGGGGCTCCAACAGGGTCATCTGAAGGTCGGGTCGCAGCACGGCCAGGGGGATGCCCGGGATGCCGGCGCCACTGCCGACGTCGACGACCGTGCTGCCCTGGGGGAGCAGGTCCGCCAGTGCGGCGCCGTTCAGCACGTGCCGATCCCAGAGGCGGTCGACTTCCCGCGGACCGATGACCCCCCACTCGATGCCGGTCGAGGCCAATATGTCGACATATTTACTTATCGCTGCGTAGTGCTCCTGATAGAGCGCTCGAGCGACGTCAGTCAAGCGAGCTCATCACGTGCTTGACCCGGGTGTAGTCCTCCAGGCCGTAGCCCGACAGGTCCTTGCCGTACCCCGACTGTCCGAAGCCGCCGTGCGGCATCTCCGCGGCGAGCGGGATGTGGGTGTTGATCCACACGCAGCCGAAGTCCAGATCGCGTGACATCCGCAGCGCGGTGCTGTGGTCCCGGGTCCAGACGCTGGAGGACAGCCCGTACGGGACACCGTTGGCCTTGGCCAGCGCGTCGGCCTCGTCGGTGAACGACTGCACGGTGATCACCGGCCCGAAGATCTCCTCCTGGATCGCCTGGTCGTCCTGCTGCAGGCCGGTGATCACGGTCGGCTCGAAGAAGAAGCCCTGCTCGCCGAACTGCCGGCCGCCGGTGACGACCGTGGCGTGCTCGGGGAGCGCCGCGATGATCGAGCAGACCTTGGCGAAGTGGCCCGCGTTGTTCAGCGGCCCGTACGCGGCGTCCTCGTCGTCGCGGTCGCCCGGCCGGGTGTCCTTGGCCTTGGCGACCAGCGCCTCGACGAACTGGTCGTGGATCTGGTCGGCGACGATCACCCGGGTCGCGGCGGTGCAGTCCTGGCCGGCGTTGAAGTAGCCGGCGATCGAGATGCCGTCGGCCGCCGCCTCGATGTCGGCGTCGGCGAAGACCACCACCGGCGCCTTGCCGCCGAGCTCGAGGTGGGCCCGCTTCAGATGCTGAGCCGCCGAGACGGCCACCGAGATGCCGGCCCGGATCGAGCCGGTGATGGCGACCAGACCGGGAATCGGGTGCTCGACCAGCGTCTTGCCGGTCTCGCCGTCCCCGTTGATCACATTGAAGACGCCGGGCGGCAGGATCTCGCCGGCGATCTCGGCCAGCTTGACGGTGGACTCGGGCGTGGTGTCGCTCGGCTTGAGGACGACCGTGTTGCCGGCGGCGATGGCCGGGCCGATCTTCCACAGCGCCATCATCAGCGGATAGTTCCACGGGGTGACCTGGGCGACCACGCCGATCGGCTCCCGACGGATGGAGGAGGAGAGGCCCTCCATGTACTCCCCGGTCGCCTTGCCTTCGAGGTTGCGGGCCGCTCCGGCGAAGAACCGAAGCTGGTCGGCACCGACCTTGACCTCCTCGGAGGCGATCAGGGCCTTGATCTGGCCGGTGTTGCGGCTCTGCGCCTCGACCAGCTCGTCGCTGTGCTCCTCGATCGCGTCGGCCAGTTTGAGCAGCGCGTGCTGCCGCTTCGACGGGCGTGGTGCGACCCCACTCCTTGAAGGCGTCGGCGGCGGCGCGTACCGCCTCGTCGACCTCGGCCGGGGTGGATTTGGGCGAGCGGCCGATCACCTTGCCGTTGGTCGGATCCACCAGCTCGGTGAACTCCGTTGCCGCGGAGTCGACCAACTTGCCGTTCACATAGTTCTTGACGACGTCACTCACCCGAGAAATCTTAGGGGAGGATCACCACGTGCCGCCGGGGCTCTTCGCCCTCTGACTCGCTGGTCAGTCCGGCCGCCGCAACCGTGTCGTGCACGATCTTGCGCTCGAACGGGTTCATCGGGGCGAGCGGCACCCGGTCGTTGGTGTTCCGGGCCTCCTGGACCGCGTCCGACGGCCAGGGCGACGAGCTCCTTGCGGCGCCGATCGCGATAGCCGGCGACGTCGAGCATCAGCCGGCTCCGCTCGCCGGTCTCGGTCATCACGGCGAGCCGGGTCAGCTCCTGAAGCGCGTCGAGCACCTCGCCGTGGGGGCCGACCAGCACCTCGGACTCGCTGACGATGGACACGTGGGCCCGGTCGCCTTCGATGTAGGTGTCGATGTCACCGTCGAGATCGGCGATGTCGAGCAGTTCCTCGAGATAGTCCGCGGCGACCTCGGCCTCGGTGTCCAGCGGGTTGTCCGAACCCTCGCTCGCACCGTCGGCAGCGTCGTCGTCAGCGTCGGCATCGGCGCTCGGCGTCGGCAGTCGGGCTCAGTCGTCGGCCATCAGCTGGCCGGCGCTCGCCTCCGGTCCGTCGGTTGCCGTCGCGTCGGCGTCGGCAACTCCCCAGCGTCCGGCGACTCCTCGTCGGCGATCCGTTCCCCTAAGTCGTTCACGACAGTTCCTTCCTTGGGGCGCACAAAGCGCCGTCTCGCATCATCGAGCTCTCCTGACCGAGCACGATGGTGGCTGTGCCGAGACGAATCCGCACGTAACCTATCGGGCGCGCGGCGCTCCGCCTGCTCTGGGTCGCTTCAGCGTTTGCGCTGAGAACGGGTCTGCTTGCGTGGTTGCTGCCGGGCCACCTTGCTGGGCCGAGGACCCGGCAGCCGGGGTCGTCCGCCACCGGTTCGACGGCCAGCGCCGGCACCTGGTCCTTGCCGTGGGCCTTGCGCCGGGCCTCCCAGGCGTCGTACGCCGGAGTGCCCGGGGCCGGGTTGCGGCGGATCACGTAGAACTGCTGACCCATCGTCCACAGGTTCGAGGTGAACCAGTAGATCAGCACGCCGACCGGGAAGTTGATGCCGCCGATGGCGAAGATGATCGGGAAGAGGTACAGCATGATCTTCTGCTGCTGCGCGAACGGCCCGGTCAGCGCCTCGGGCGGCATGTTCTTCCGCATCAGCTGCAGCTGGGTGATGAACAGCGTGACCGTCATCGCGATGATCAGGAAGAGGGTGACGATGTGCACGCTGGTGATGCCGTTGGCGAACCCGACCTTCATGAAGGTGTCGGAGATCCGCGCGCCGAAGATCGTCGCGCTGTTGAGCGAATCCAGCAGTTCGGGATGGATCTCCAGCCAGTGACCGCGGGGGATGCCGCGGGCCGCGCCGTCCAGTACCCGGAACAGGGCGAAGAAGATCGGCGACTGCAGCAGCAGCGGGAGGCAGGAGGCCAACGGGTTGGCGTTGTTCTCCTTGTACAGCTTCATGGTCTCTTGGCCGAGCTTCTCCCGGTCGTGACCGTACTTCTTCTGCAGCTCGCGCACCTTGGGCTGCAACAGCTGCATGGACCGGGAGGACTTGATCTGCTTGACGAAGAGCGGGATCAGCGCGATCCGGATGACCACGGTCAACGACACGATCGACAGCGCCCAGGTCCAGCCGTTGTCGGCGCCGAAGACCGGCGACCACACCGAGTGGAAGAACACCAGGAGGCCCGACACCACCCAGTAGAGCGGCTGCATGATCGTGCTGCCGAACTTGACGATGGAGTCCCAGATCCCCATCGGAATCAGCATCAGAATGAATTCCATCAGTTCACACCTCGTTGCGGCACCATGACGGTGTCATCTCGGTCAGTCCCAGCGGACCCCAGTGTGCACGCGTGCAGCGCCTGTTCCCGCATTTCCTCATCGAATTCAGGGGTTCCCGGTACGGGGTCGTACCCACCCGGCCGCCCAGGGGTGGCAGCGCAGCAGTCGCCGGGCCGCCAGCCAACTGCCCTTGGCGGCGCCGTGCACGGACACCGCCCGCAGCGCGTACGCCGAGCAGCTCGGGTAGTAGCGGCAGACGTTGCCGTAGAGCGGGCTGATCACCAGCCGGTACGCCTTCAGCAGGCCGATCAGCAGGTACTTCATCGCGCCACCGCCGGCTGGGCGGCGAGCCGCGTCGTCGCGCGCAGCCCAGGCCTGGTCGAGATCGGTGATCAGATCGTCGCCGGCCACCGCCAGCCCGGGGAGCGCGCGGACCACGAGGTCGACGCCGGCCGGGGTCGACGGCAGGTGCTGGGCCGCGAGATGCCGCAGCCGGCGCTTCACCCGATTGCGGGTCACCGCGTTTCCGACCGGGCGGCCGACGATGAAGCCGACGCGCACGCCACTGCCGCTCGGCGCCGGTCCGGCGTAGACGACGATGCTGGGGCTACTCGCTCGTACGCCCCGCCTCGTCACCCGCCGGAAGTCCTCCGAGCTGCGCATCCTGTGCTGTCGCGGCAACACCGTCGTCGGTGAACGACTCGATCAGGCCGACAGCTCGGCGCGACCCTTGCGCCGGCGGGCAGCGAGGATCGCGCGACCGGCGCGGGTCCTCATCCGCAGACGGAAGCCATGGGTGCGGCTGCGGCGCCGGTTGCTTGGCTGGAAAGTGCGCTTGCTCACGGGAAAACTCCCACATCTTCAGTGGCTGACATCGACATGAACTCGTGTCCGCCGCGCCGGCATCGGTGAGGCTGCGGGCAGCGGACAACGGTCGCTGTGGACAGCGACCTCCTAACGGTACGGGGGAGCGCCAAGCCGGTCAAACCAGCCGCGCCGAAGGCGAGCCGACCCGACGAGCGGTGTCCAGCCGACACGCCGACGGACGCAGCGAATATTCTCCAACGGGTTGCATGCAGTCCCTGAGGTTGCTACCGTCGCCCTTCGCGTCAACTCTTTCAATCAGCCCGCCGGACACCTCATGGTCACCCTGACCGTGGAGCGCCGTCGACGTTGTCCGCACCGTTGTGCACAGTCTGTGGACAAGAGTGTGGAGCGAGCGGATGCTTAGACCTAACGTACGGACGACGCCTCACCGCACCAAGCCACGATCCAGCCCCATCTGTTCGTGCTTCCTCCATCGGTCGGCGCACACGGAACTTGCAGCGGAGAACCAGTGAGCGAACCCTCTGAGAGCGCGGCTGAGTCCATCCACCTCGCCTGGCAGCACCTCGACTCCGCCGCGCCCCCAGAGCTTCGCCGCTGGCTGCAGACCGGCAAGCCGGTCGCCCTGCACGAGGATCTGCTGATGATCGCGGTGCCCAACAACTTCACCCGCAACCAGCTGGAGATCCGGTTCCGCAGCGACATCGAAGCCGCGCTCAGCGCCTACTTCAAGCGATCCGTGCAGTTGGCGGTCAAGGTCGACGAGTCGCTGAGCAGCGATCTCGGGCAACCGGACCAGCAGCAGCAGTACGGCGACGGGTTCGGTGGCTTCGCGCCCGGCGGCCACCCCGGTGGCGGCCTGGACCCCCAGCGCCCGTACGAGGGTCCGGGCTCGGGCGGCTCCGGGCTCGGAGGTTCCGGGCTGGACGGCCGGCCCCGGTTCGAGGACGGATCGAGATTCGACGGGCCGCCGCGCTTCGAGGGCGGCCAGCGCTACGACGAACCGCGGGACCGCTACCTGAACGACGATGCGCGCGGCGGATTCGGATCGGGCGATTTCCCGGCTCACGGACGGTCCGCGTACCGGGCCCGAACCCGGGTCGCGACCGGACTTCGGCGGCGGCGACCGGGAGGGCTATCGGCCGCGGCGCGAGGTCGACGCGCGACTGAATCCCAAGTACTCCTTCGAGACCTTCGTCATCGGCAGCTCGAACCGGTTCGCCCACGCGGCGGCGATCGCCGTCGCGGAGAACCCGGGCAAGTCGTACAACCCGCTGACCATCTACGGCGATTCCGGCTTGGGCAAGACCCACCTGCTGCACGCCCTGGGGCATTACGTCCGCAGCTATTTCGACCGGGTCCGGGTCCGCTACGTGTCGACCGAGGAACTCACCAACGACTTCATCAACTCGATCAGCCAGAACAAGGGCGCGGAATTCCGTCGGCGCTACCGGGAGATCGACGTACTGCTGATCGACGACATCCAGTTCCTGGAGGGCAAGGAACAGACGCAGGAAGAGTTCTTCCACACCTTCAACACCCTGCACAATGCGCAGAAGCAGATCGTGATGACCTCCGATCGACCACCGAAACTGCTGGAGAATCTCGAACCGCGCCTCCGCAGCCGGTTCGGCTGGGGGCTGATCACCGACGTACAGCCGCCCGACCTCGAGACGCGGATCGCGATCCTGCGGAAGAAGGCCGCCCAGGAACGGCTGGTCGCCGGACCGGAGGTGCTGGAATTCATCGCCAGCCGGATCCAGACCAATATTCGCGAGCTCGAGGGCGCGCTGATCCGGGTCACCGCCTTCGCCAGCCTGAACCGGCAACAGGTCGACCTGGCGCTCGCCGAGATCGTGCTGAAGGACCTGATCCCCGAGGGCGGCGAGGCCCAGATCACCACCGGGATGATCATGGCCCAGACGGCTTCGTACTTCGACATCACCATCGACGACCTCTGCGGGCAGAGCCGCACCCACGTACTGGTCACCGCGCGGCAGATCGCGATGTATCTGTGCCGCGAGCTCACCGACCTGTCGCTGCCGAAGATCGGCCAGCAGTTCGGCGGCCGGGACCACACCACGGTGATGCACGCCGACCGGAAGATCCGCACCCTGATGGGGGAGCGGCGCAGCGTCTTCAACCAGGTCACCGAGCTGACCAACCGGATCAAGCAGCAGGCCACCGGTCGGTAGCTGAGTCGGTGCGCACTGCCGCTCGCCGGGAGCTAAGGTAAACGGTCGGGTTACGACGGCTGCACACCTGGGGACAAGGCTGTGGACAACTGTGGATCTATCCACCGTCCGTGGGGATCGGCCTGGGACGGCGCGGACCGGCCCGCTAGCGTGTCCCAAAATCCTCCCCGTGTAGTTTCAGGATCTCCACAGCACCACACCCAGCCCGAGATGGCGTCTGACCGGGCCGAATGCGACCTATCCACCGGATCCACAGCAGCTACTACTAAGACGATGAGATACATAAGGTGAAGAGGGTCTAAGTCTGAGCGCCCGCTCGCTGTGCATACTCGAGCATCGAGGAGGAGATCTATGAGCTTTCTGCGCAAGCTGTTCGGTCGCGAGGAAGAGGTCGTCGAGGACGCACCGATCAAGCTCGACGTCGAAGGCCGGCGGCAGCAGCTGCAGCGGCTGGAGCAGGCGCTCGATGCGCTCGCCACGGAGATGCGGGCCGAGCAGAGCATGGACAATCCGGGCTGGCGGGCCCGGGTCAACGAGTACAGCCGGCTGGCCGGCGACGCGGCGGACCAGCGTCGGGCGCCGACCCGGGAAGGAATTCTGGACCTGGTCTTCGAGGTTCGCCCGGTCTTCAGCGGCGAGGTCCCCGCCGGCATGGAGCCGCTCGTCCCGCTGCAGGCCGAGGTGCTGGCGGCCGCCGAAGCGCTGCGCGAACTGCTGCCCGGCGAGAAAGCCTGACCCGTTGCCGCATTGCGCGAGTGACTAGCGCGATGAGCGGGGCAGGGGTGACAGTATGATCGCCCGGGCTGCTACCAGCGTAGGAACTGACCCGGCAGCGGTCGTAGAGGAGCCAGCGTGAAGATTCGCCTCGAACGTGACGTCTTGGCCGAGGCCGTGCAGTGGGCTGCCCGCAGCCTGCCGGTTCGTCCGAGCGTGCCGATCCTGGCCGGCCTGCTGGTCCGCGCCGACGCGGCCGGGGTGACGTTCTCCAGCTTCGACTACGAGACGTCCGCGCAGATCACCGTGAAGGCGACCGTCACCGACGAGGGCCAGGCGCTGATCTCCGGCCGGTTGCTGGCCGAGATCTCCCGCAGCCTGCCCGCCAAGCCGGTCGACATCACCGCCGACGACATCCAAGATGGAACTGGTCTGCGGCAGCGCCCGGTTCACCCTGCAGACCCTGCCGGTCGCCGACTATCCCTCGCTTCCGGCCATGCCGGAATCGACCGGATCGGTGCCGAGCAGTCAGTTCGCCCAGGCGGTCTCCCAGGTGGTGGTCGCCGCGGGCCGCGACGAACTGCTTCCGGTGTTCACCGGCGTACGGGTGGAGATCGAGGGCGACGTCATCTCGCTGCTGGCCACCGATCGCTATCGGATGGCGCTCAAGGAACTGACCTGGAACCCCGGGTCCACCCAGATCTCGGCGACCGCGCTGGTGCCGGCCAAGGTGCTCAACGACACGTCCCGCTCGATGACCGCCGGCGAGGAGGTCACCCTGAGCCTGGCCCACGGCGGTTCCGGGGACGGCATCATCGGCTTCGAGGGTCATGGCGCGGCGGGGGAGCGGCAGACCACCACCCGGCTGCTGGACGGGGAGTTCCCCAAGGTCCGGCACATCATGAACACGGCCGCCACGATGAACGTCCGGGTGAACACCGCCGACTGCATCGCGGCCGCCAAGCGGGTGGCCCTGGTCGCGGAGCGCAACACCTCGCTGCGGATGCTGATCGGCGACGGCGTGATCACCCTGGAGGCGGCGACCGGTGACCAGGCGCAGGCCTCGGAGGCGATCGAGGCGACGGTCGACCAGGCGGGCGGCGGAGATCTGGCGGTGACCGCGGCCGGCTTCAATCCGAGTTATCTGCTGGACGCCCTGGGGGCGTTCGACACCCCGTACGTGAATTTCGGCTTCACCGCGCCGAGCAAGCCCTGCCAGCTGACCGGCCTGGCCGAACTCGACGGTGAGCCGTTGACCGACTATCGCCACGTGATCATGCTGATGCGCCTGCCGACCTAGGCCAGGCGAAGTCGCCCACCCCCCTGGAACGCCCCGCGGGCGGTCACGATAGAAAGTTCGTGGTCACGCCCTCGGAGGGCAACCGCCTCTTCTGCCACGCAATCCCAGAGCGTTTCAGGAAGGACCCTCGGATGGACATCGGACTCATCGGCCTGGGCAAGATGGGCGGCAACATGCGGACCCGGATCCGCAAGGCCGGTCATACCGTCGTCGGCTACGACACCAATGCCGAGATCTCGGACTCGACCAGTCTCGAGGACATGGTCTCGAAGCTGACCGGCTCACCCAAGGTCGTCTGGATCATGGTGCCGGTGCAGTTCATCGACAACGTGCTCGACGATCTGGTCCCGCATCTGTCCGAGGGCGACATCGTGATCGACGGCGGCAACACCAAGTGGGACGGCGACCAGCCGCGGGCGGACCGGCTCGGCCGAGCAGGGCATCCACTTCATCGACTGCGGCGTGTCCGGTGGCGTCTGGGGTCTGGAGAACGGCTACGCGCTGATGTGCGGCGGCGACGAGGCCGACGTCGCCGCGGTGATGCCGATCTTCGAGGCACTGAAGCCCGAGGGCGAGTTCGGCTTCGTGCACGCCGGCGACCATGGCGCCGGGCACTTCGCGAAGATGGTGCACAACGGCATGGAGTACGCGATCATGCAGGCGTACGCCGAGGGCTGGGAACTGATGGAGAAGGTCGACATCGTCAAGAACGTGCCGGCGACCTTCAAGTCCTGGCGTGAGGGCACGGTCATCCGCTCCTGGCTGCTGGACCTGATCGTCCGGGCGCTGGACGACGATCCCGACCTGTCCACCATCCGCGGCTACGCCGAGGACTCCGGCGAGGGGCGCTGGACGGTGGACGCGGCGATCGACAACGCCGTCCCGGTGCCGGCGCTGACCGCGGCGCTGTTCGCCCGGTTCGTGTCGCGGCAGAACGAGTCGCCGGCGATGAAGATGGTCGCGGCGATGCGGAACCAGTTCGGCGGTCACGCGGTGCAGACCGACAGCCCGTCGCTCGACGAGATCTGAGCCGCCTGTCTCGGCGCCGTGCGACTGTACCCAGTTTCTGGCGCTGTACCCAGGATGTTTCCTGGGTACAGTGCGGGTTTCCCACGTATACGTGGGAAACCGACAGAGGATGGCGCCACAGGACTGGGGTGCCGAGCGGAGCAAAGGTGTACGTCGACTTTCTGCAGCTGGCCGATTTCCGGTCGTACGCGGGTGTCGACGTGCCGCTCGGGCCCGGGGTGTCCACGTTCCTCGGGGCCAACGGGCAGGGCAAGACGAACCTGGTCGAGGCCATCGAGTACCTCTCGACCATGAGCTCGCACCGGGTCGCGTCCGAGGTGCCGCTGGTCCGATCCGGTGCCGAGCGGGCCGTGGTCCGGGCCCGGGTGCAGGCCGGGCTCGACGATCCGCGGCAGCTGCAGCTGGAGATCGAGATCACCCCGGGCAAGGCCAACCGGGCCAAGCTCAACCGGTCGCCACTGCGCCGGGCCCGGGAGATCGTCGGCGTACTCCGCACCGTCGTCTTCTCCCCCGAAGACCTGGCCATCGTCAAGGGCGATCCGAGCGAGCGGCGCCGGTTCATCGACGAGCTGATCACCTCCCGCTGGCCGCGACTGGCCGGGGTCCGCGCGGACTACGACCGGGTGCTGCGGCAGCGGAACACCCTCCTCAAGTCGCTCAGCGGGCGGTCCCGGAGCGGGCCGCCGTCGGGTGATGCCGGCTCGACCCTCGACGTCTGGGACAGCCATCTGGCCCGGGCCGGCGCCGAGCTGCTCGAGGCGCGGCTGCTCACCTTGTCCGACCTGGCGCCGCACGTGGCCAAGGCGTACGCCGACATCGCTCCGGTCAACAACGACGCCACGGCCGAGTACAAGGCGTCGATCCCGCTCGCCGATCAGACCGGCCGGGACGAGCTCGCCGCCCTGCTGGTCGCGGCCATGACCGAGCGACGATCGGAGGAGATCCAGCGCGGCCTCTCGCTGGTCGGCCCGCACCGCGACGACATCACGCTCTCGCTGGGCCTGCTGCCGGCCAAGGGGTACGCGAGCCACGGCGAGTCGTGGTCGCTCGCGCTGGCCCTGAGACTCGGCAGCTTCCATCTGCTGCGGGCCGACGGGGTCGAGCCGGTGCTGATCTTGGACGACGTGTTCGCCGAGCTGGACAGCACCCGGCGGAATCGGCTGGCGGCCGGCGTCCAGAGCGGCGAGCAGGTGCTGGTCACCGCGGCGGTCGGCGCCGACGTCCCCGAGGTGCTCCGCGGCCGCCGGTTCACGGTGACGCTCGGCGAGGTGAGCCTCGATGAGTGACCAAGGCCCCACGACGGGCTCGGGCCGAGGAGAGGAGAAGCACGACCCGACCGGCCTCGGTCTGGCGCAGTCCATCGCCCGTTCGGTCGGGGCCCAGGGCCGACGACGCCGTCGCGGCGCGCGCCGCGAGCGGGTCGATCCGCAGTCGTCCGGGGCTCGGCCCGACGGCCGGGACCCGCAGTTGCTGTCCGACGCCGTCGAGCGGCTCGTCGAGAGCAAGGGCTGGGTCACCGACATCAACGTGCACACCCTGCTGGCCCGCTGGGCGCTGCTGGTCGGCCCGGTCAACGCCGGGCACTCCAAGCCCGAGGCGTACGAGGACAGCGTGCTGACCGTCCGCACCGACTCGTCGGCCTGGGCCACCCAGTTCCGGATGATGGCGCCGCAACTGGTCGCGATGCTCAACGAACAGCTCGGCGACGGCACCATCACCAAGATCAAGATCCTCGGTCCGGACGCCCCCTCCTGGAAGAAGGGCCGGCTCTCGGTCCGCGACGGCCGCGGCCCGCGGGACACCTACGGCTGAGCGAGAAGTGAGCGGATTCTGGTCTGGGAAGTGAGCGTTTCCGCAGATCTACCTTCTGGTCATCGCGCAAGGCACCACCGCAGGTGCCGGCCACCACCAGTCCAGGAGGACATCATGACCAGCACCGCCCGCAAGATCATCACCAGCCTCGCCGTCGCCGGAGCCGCCGCCGCCATCAGCGTCGGGGGCGCGGCCACCGCGTCGGCCCAGCAGTACGGCACCTACCCGCTCTCCCCGGGCGCCGGCCAGTGCACGCCGACCCAGTACGCCGGCTTCCAGGTCCGGGCCGACGCCTGCGGCGACCGCCGACGGCGCGAAGTTCAAGCTGGTCCGCAACGGCGTGGTCGTCGCCAACACCCCGAACCGGGCGAACAACTGGTCGATCGAGCTGCGCAGCGCGTACGGCACCTTCCCCGGCCCCGGCTACTACTCGGTGTGCGCCCAGAACACCGGCACCAAGAACACCATCGCCACCCTCCAACTGCGCACCGACTACGAGTTCTAGGGGACGGCTGGGCTCGGCAGGGTGCTCTTGCCGAGCGGAGCCCGGGAGCAGGAAGATGCGAACAACACCGCACACTCTCCGGAGCCTCGCATGGCGCGCACCCTCGCCGATCGCCTCGGTCAGGCCCGGGCGCGCAGTTTCGTCGGCCGGCGGGCCGAACTCGACCAGTTCGCCGCTCTGCTGAGCACCCCCGACGAGCCGGCCGTGGTCGTGGTGCACGGGCCCGCCGGCATCGGCAAGTCGACGCTGCTCCGGCAGTTCGAGGTGTACGCGGCCGAGCAGGGCGCCGACTGCCTGCGGATCGATGCCCGGGATCTGCCGCCGACCATCGAGGCGCTCGGCTTCCGGCTGGCGCCGGTCCTCGACGCCGACGCCGGAACGCCGGACCGTCGTGCTGATCGACGCGTACGAGTTGCTGGCCGACCTCGACACCACGTTCCGGGAACAACTCGCGCCCCGGCTGCCCGGCGACGTGATCCTGGTGCTGGCCGGTCAGCATCCACCCTCGGTGGGCTGGCGTTCCGACGAGGGCTGGTCTCCGGTGCTGCACACCGTGCGGCTGCGCAATCTGAGCGCGGACGACTGCAGCCGCTACCTCGACGGTCGCGGCATACCCACCGACCTGCAGCCCTCGGCCATCGCCTTCACCCACGGCCACCCGCTGGCGTTGGCGCTGGTCGGCGAGGTGGTCCGGCAGAAGGGCACGCTGGCGCCGTCGGACTCCGCCGACGTGGTCCGGGTCCTGATCGACCGGCTGCTGGACGAGGTGCCGAGCCCGCTGCACCGGACCGCACTGGAAGCGGCCGCGCAGGTCCGGGTGATCAACGAACCGCTGCTGGCGGCGCTGCTCGATCAGCCGGAGGTGTCGGAGCTGTTCGGCTGGATGCGCGCGCTGCCGTTCGTCGACGCCGGCCTCTACGGTCTCCATCTGCACGACCTGGCCCGCGACGTGCTGGCCGCCGATCTCCGCTGGCGGCACGCCGAGCGCTACCGGCAGTTTCACGACCGGGCCCGGGAGCACTATCTCGCCCGACTGGAAACGGCCGACCCGAGCGTCCAAGCGGCCGCGCTGATGGACCTGATCTACCTGCATCCGGAACTGCGCACGTTCCTGCAACCGCCCGACGAATCCGCCGCCCTGCACCTCGAAGCGCATCCGCGCAGGCGACCTGGACGCCGTCGAGGACGATGATCACCCGGCACGAAGGGACCGAGTCCGGAGCCATCGCCCGGCACTGGCTGGCGACCCGGCCGGAGACCTGGCTGGTGGTGCGCGGCGCCGATCAGAGCGGCTCAGGGCGCGGTCTGCCTGCTGCCGGTGGAGTCGGTCATCGGGGCCGACGATCCGGCGGTCGAGTCGGCGGCCGCCGAACTGCGCCCACCATCCGCCGCTGCGGCCGGGGGAGACCGCGACCCTGATCCGCTTCTGGCTGGCCCGCGACGAGTATCAGGGCGTGTCCCCGGCGCAGAGTCTGATCGCGACCCAGTTCGCCCGGCACTTCCTCACCACCTCCGGCCTCGCGGTCACCCTGATGCCGTTCGCCGAACCGGAGGCCTGGGCGGCCTTCTGCGCGTACGCGGACCAGCGGCGGGCGCCGACCGCCGACTTCACCGTCGGCGGCCGGACCTACGCCACCTTCGTGCACGACTGGCGGATGGTCTCGCCGGCGGCCTGGGTCGCCCGGCTCTCCCAGCAGGAGCTCGGCGCGACGCCGACCCCGCCCGAGCCGTCCGGCTCCGCCCGCACGCTCGTGCTCGACGAGGCCGAATTCACCGCGGCGGTCCGCCAGGCGCTGCGGGACTACCCGCGACCCGACCGGCTGCGGGACAATCCGCTGCTGCGCTGCCGGCTGGTCACCAGCCGGCTCACCGGTTCGGAGGGACCGAGCTGAGCAGGCGGCCGTGCTCAAGAGCCTGATCAAGGACGCCGCCGAAACGCTCGCCGCGGTGCCGGCGGATCGGCGCCTGCACCGGGTCCTGGTCCGGGCCTATCTCGCGCCGGCGCCGACCCTGGAGCGCGCGGCCGAGGTGCTGGAACTGCCGTCGAGCACCTTCCGCCGGCTGCTGACCACCGCGATCGGCCGGGTGACCACGGTCCTGTGGCATCAGGAACTGGACGCCTGAACCGGACCCGGCCCTCACCCCGCACTGGTCCGGTCGTCCCCCAGCCATCGATGGCGGACGACCGGACAAGTGGGCGCGGTGAGGATGCTCGAGATCCCGGCGAGACCCGCCTCGGCCACTTAGGATGCACGGGTGCTCTGGACCGACTTGCGAATCCTCGTGGTCGATACCGGGCGCGTCTGGTGGCGGCTGCTCCCGCAGATCCTCGGTCTCTACCTGCTGGGCTGGCTGCTGTCGCAACTGACGCTGCGGATCGCGGTGATCGCCGGCGATGTCAGCTCCGTGGCTGACCCTGGTGCTGTTCGCATTCAACTTCGTCTTCCTGCTGGCCTCGACCGTGCTGATCCTGCGGCTCGCCGAACGCGAACTGGGCATCCGGTCAGCTGATCCCGGCGGAGGAGGCCGAGGACGACGACCGCGACACCAGCTTCGACCCAGCTGCTGGCCGTCACCCTGCTGCCGTTCCTCGGCATGTACGCCGCGTTCGGCCAGGTCGTCCGACGCCGCGCAGCGGCTGCTGACCGAGCAGACGGTGCGCTACGGCGTGCTCAGCGATCAGCAGACGGTCACACGGTGCTGCTCTTCGACCTGGCCGTCCGAGCATCCGTACCTGGCTGCTGGCGCTGATCGTCGGGATCTATCGTCGCTCCGCCGGGTGGTCGACTACGTCCACGACCGGACCGGCTGGCGGGTCCTCGGCCTGCTCGTCGCCCTGATCGAGTCGTTCTTCCTGCTGGTGCTGATCCTCGGCGGGATCCGGATCTTCCAGGCGGTCAGGCTCTGGCTCGCAGGACCGCGCCGTCATCGGCATGGCTGGCCGCCATCCAGCGACGGCCTGGCCGGTTCTTCGCCGCTGTTCAAGATCGACCTGCCCGCAGGTCGTCGACCGGCTGGTCGCCTTCTTCGCCGACCAGGTCTGGCCGGTCTTCTGTCGAGGTGCTCAGCCAGCCGATCATCTGGCTGGCGGTCGCCGCGCTGGTCTTCGGCTCCCGGGTGCTGTCGCTGGCCGAGCTGTGGCGCAAGGGTCAGCCGTACGCCGACGCGCTGCCCGGCGCGACGCGCGTTCGCGCAGCTACCGGGACAAGCAGGCGCTGCGTCGGCTCGGTCCGCCGCCCCGGGGCGTCCGGCTGGCCGGCGCGCCAGGTCAAGGAGGCCTTCTTCGGCGACATCGACGACAAGTACCTGCCCACCTTCCACTCGCTCCGGCTGGTGCTGCGGGCCGGCGTGCTCTTCCTCGGCTCGTACGTGCTCGTCTACTCGATGATCGCGATCGCCCAGAACTACGTCGGCACGCTGCTCTACACCGGCTCATCGGCGGCCACGCCGGTCGACTTCTGGGTCACGCTGGGAGCCCGTTGATCGGATCTGGTCGCAGCGAGCTGCCGTTCGAGCCGCTGCGGCTCTGCCTGCTCGCCGTCGCCTTCCGCCGCTGCCTCGAACTCTTCCAGCAGCGGGTCGACGCCGTGCCCGCCGCCCGAGCCCGACGGCCGCCGTCAGGTGACCGGATGACGCGCGGCCCCGGTTCAGCCGCGGCCGGCTGATCTCGGTCATCGTCGCGCTGGCCTGCGTCACGCTGGCCGCCGCCGGCCTCCGGCTGAGCGAGACCGCCGGCACGGACGACCAACTGGTCCGCGGCCGCGTCGGCGAGACCGTGACCATCAACGAGGGCCTGGTGCACCGTCGACGACGTCCGGGTCGGCACGGCGCTGAAGTCGAACGACCAGATCAGGGACCGCACCACCGGCATGTTCGTCGTCGTGCACGTCGACGCCGAAGCGACCGGCTCGAAGAAGCTGACCCTGCAGACGGCCAGGTTGCTCGCCGCCGGCGACCTGAGCTACGACGACCTACACGCGCTGGCGGGAGTCTCCGCCGAGACCGGCTTCGCGGTGTCGACCGATGTGAAGTTCGAGGTCGATCCGGCCCGGATCGACGACCTGACCTTGGAGCTGTACGAGACCGAGTATCATCTCCGGGCTACCAGCAGCGGCTGCGGATCCACCTCGGCATCACCGCCGGACAACGCCGACCGCTGGCGGGCGGCGGCCAAGGATCAGGTCCTGTCGCCCGGTCGAGCCGAGCACCCGGGCGCTTCCATGATCGAGATCAGGCTGCGCCGGATCCTGTTCCTGACCATCAGCGCCAGCCTGGTGCTGATCTACGTGGTCTGGTGGGCGACCTACGCCAGCACGCACCAGGGCGAGCGCTTCACGCCAACTCGCCGCCGGGGCGCGCGGCCGAGAGCGCGCGACGCGACGATCACGCCTGCTCAGCCTGGTCCAGGCGCCGGAACTGGTCGACGCCAAGGGCGGCGAGCCGCTGGCGCCGGATCCGGGCGCGGTCTGGGTGGTGGCCGGGATGGAGATCATCAAGCATCGAGCCGGCGACCAGTTCCTCTGCGGCTTCGCGGCGGTCGGACCGGACCGGCGGATCTGGGAGGGCAGCCGCCCGTACGTCGAGCGCGCGGCGAGCAACTGCGACGACGACGAGATGGTCGTGGGGCAGCCGTACCCGTTCGAGGCGATCTTCATGGTCCCGCAGCGCTATGCCGATCAGCTCGCCGGGATCGCGCCGATCGACCACAGCACGTCCAAGCGTGCGCCCATCCTGGTGCCGCCGGTAGGAGCCGGGTCGTCAGTAGGTGTTCTCGGGGAGCACCCGGACCGGCAGCCGGAACTGGTAGGCGTACACGGTGTTGCGCCAGGACTCCTGGCCGTCGCCGAGCAGCGAGTAGTCGCCGTACTCGATCTTGAACACCAGGAACCGCAGGGTCGGTCCGGGGCGATAGGTCTCGCGGTACTTGAAGTTGACGGTGTAGGGGATCGGCGCCAGTCCGGGGGTGAAGGCGTGCCGGCTGTACGAGTCGTCGGTGCCGATCTGGTCGCTGTCGGCCTCCTGCGGTCTCGCCCGATGCGTCGTCCTTGCTGGCGAACATCCCGTACTTGCCGGTCGCGCTCGGCGAGATGGACGATGTCGCCGGTGGTGCGGCCGGTGCCGATGGCGGTGAGCTCCCAGGCGATCGTGCCGTCGAACTGCTTGGTCCGCTGAGCCGTGACCTCGGTGAACCGGAACTCGTACGGGCCGGTGATGACCGGCGTGCCGACCGGAGTATCGATCAGCGCGTCGGTCCGGCGCTCGAAGCCGCCGAATCCCCAGATCGTGACCACCAGCAGCACCAGGGCCAGCGCCGACCGCGCCATAGATCGCCGGCGCCGGGATCGGCCGCCGGCTCGGCGCCGCCCCGCCGGCCGGTGGCGCCCAGGCGGGGTTGATGTCGCCCTCGTCCAGCCACACCCCGTCGGGGGTCGGGCTCGTCTGGGTCTCCGGCACCGGCTCAGTGTAGGCAGCCGAAGGTACTCGGGGCGGAAACGATCGGCTCGGCGGGCTCACCGATCCTGATCGGGCTGCGAGCCGCGAGGCGCCTTCGACGGGTGTCGGGCGCGTACCGGGAGTACCAAAGCGACCCAGAATGCGCCAGATCGGCCGTCTAGCGGCAACCAGGACCAGTTTTGTGTTCGCAGGGGCTGTTCCGCTGACGGATTTGTCGGCGTCACACGCTAAACTGGACACCTACACAATCGATCCACGAGCAACCCAGGCTGCCGCCTCCCTCACCGTCATTCGATGGTCAGGTCCGGGCGGCGCCCGTGTGACAGGAGCCCGAGCCGGTGCCCTCAACGACCGCCCCCATTGAAAGCCCCGACGAAACCACCGACGAAGAAGACGCCGCTCAGATCAACATCACCGAGGACGAGCTCGCCGCCGCCGCCGGCGACCTGGACAAGATCCGCTCCTCCGCCGTCTCCCCGGGCAGCTACGACTCCGATTCGATCACCGTTCTCGAGGGTCTGGACGCGGTCCGCAAGCGCCCCGGCATGTACATCGGGTCCACCGGTGAGCGCGGCCTGCACCACCTGGTGCAGGAGGTGGTCGACAACTCGGTCGACGAGGCGCTGGCCGGCTACTGCGACATGATCCTGGTGGAGATCCTGCCCGAGGGCGGCATCCGGGTCACCGACAACGGCCGCGGCATCCCGGTCAAGGAGCATCCGAAGGAGAAGATCCCGGCGGTCACCCTGGCCCTGACCGTGCTGCACGCCGGCGGCAAGTTCGGCGACGGCGGCTACAAGGTGTCCGGCGGCCTGCACGGCGTCGGCGTCTCGGTGGTCAACGCGCTGTCCGAGCGGCTCAAGGTCGAGGTCAAGCGCGACGGCTACCGCTGGACCCAGGACTTCATCCTCGGCGACCCGGTCGCTCCGCTGGAACGGCTCGAGGCCATCCGACGAGACCGGCACCACGGTGACGTTCTACGCCAGCCAGGAGATCTTCGAGACCACCGTCTACTCCTACGACACCCTGGCCGCGCGATTCCGGGAGATGGCCTTCCTCAACAAGGGCCTGACCATCACCATCGTCGACGAGCGGCCCGACCGCAAGGACGCCGACGGCAACGCCGACACCGACACCTTCCGCTACGACGACGGCTTGATCGACTACGTCAAGTACCTGACCGGCAGCAAGGAGCCGGTGCACAGCTCGGTGATCGCGGTCGAGGCCGAGCGGCCCGACAGCGGGATCAGCGTCGAGGTGGCGATGCAGTGGAACATGTCCTACACCGAGTCGGTGCACACCTTCGCCAACACGATCAACACCCACGAGGGCGGCACCCACGAGGAGGGCTTCCGCTCGGCGCTGACCTACACCGCGAACGGGTGGGGCGAGACCTGGGGCATGATCAAGAAGTCCGAGGACCGGCTGTCCGGCGACGACATCCGCGAGGGACTCACCGCGATCATCTCGGTCAAGCTCGCCGAGCCGCAGTTCGAGGGCCAGACGAAGACCAAGCTCGGCAACACCGAGGCGCGATCGTTCGTGCAGCAGGTGGTGAACGCCAAGCTCGGCGACTGGTTCGAGCAGAATCCCGGCGAGGGCAAGATGATCATCCGCAAGGGCCAGGCGGCGGCGATCGCCCGGCTCGCGGCCCGCAAGGCCAAGGAGGCGGCCCGCAATCGCAAGGGCCTGCTCGGCGGCGGCGGACTGCCCGGCAAGCTGAGCGACTGCCAGTCGACCAACCCGGAGGAGTGCGAGGTCTTCATCGTCGAGGGTGACTCGGCGGGTGGTTCGGCCAAGGGCGGGCGCGATCCGCGGGTCCAGGCGATCCTGCCGATCCGCGGAAAGATCTTGAACGTGGAGAAGGCGCGGATCGACCGGATCCTCCAGAATCAAGAGGTTCAGGCGATCATCTCCGCGCTCGGCACCGGCGTCCACGAGGACTTCGACATCGCCAAGCTGCGCTATCACAAGATCGTCATGATGGCCGACGCGGACGTGGACGGCGCCCACATCCGGACGCTGCTGCTGACCTTGATGTTCCGCTTCATGAAGCAGCTGATCGAGGCCGGGCACGTGTACCTGGCCCAGCCGCCGCTGTTCAAGATCAGCTGGAGCAACGCCCCGGCTGAGCTGGCCTACAACGACGCGGAGCGCGACGCCCTGCTTCGGATCGGCGCCGAGGACGGGAAGCGACTGCCGAGGGAGAACGCGATCCAGCGCTACAAGGGTCTCGGTGAGATGAACCCCGACCAGCTCTGGGCCACCACCATGGATCCGGACCGGCGGATCCTGCTCCAGGTCACCCTGGAGGACGCCGCCCGCGCCGACGAGATGTTCTCGATCCTGATGGGCGAGGACGTCGAGCAGCGGCGCATCTTCATCCAGCGCAACGCCAAGGACGTCCGGTTCCTGGACATCTGATCGCTCGCGCCCGGCCGGGCCTGGGAGCTCCGTCGCTCGTCGCACGACGCGTCGCGCTCGGCTCGCTCGAAGCGGAGCGGGCTCAGCCTACCCGACGCTCGCGAATCACGACCAGCTCAACCTGAGAGGTTCATTCCATGACTGACACTCCCCCGGAAAGAACCACCGACCGCCGGGAGCCGGTGGATCTGCAGGACGAGATCCAGAAGTCCTACCTCGACTACGCGATGAGCGTGATCGTCGGGCGGGCGCTGCCGGATGTCCGCGACGGCCTCAAGCCGGTGCACCGGCGGATCATCTACGGGATGTTCGACGGCGGCTACCGGCCCGACCGGGGCTGGAACAAGTGCGCCCGGGTCGTCGGCGAGGTGATGGGCATGTACCACCCGCACGGCGACAGCGCGATCTACGACACCCTCGTACGCCTCGCGCAGCCGTGGGTGATGCGCTACCCGCTGGTCTCCGGGCAGGGGAACTTCGGTTCCGCCGGCAACGACCGCGCCGCGGCGATGCGCTACACCGAGTGCAAGATGGCGCCGCTGGCCATGGAGATGGTCCGCGACATCACCGAGAGCACGGTCGACTTCAAGCCGAACTACGACGGCAAGGAATCCGAGCCGGTCGTGCTGCCGGCCCGGTTCCCCAACCTGCTGGTCAACGGCTCGACCGGCATCGCGGTCGGCATGGCCACCAACATCCCGACCCACAACCTGCGCGAGGTCGCCTCCGCGGTGCAGTGGTTGCTGGAGAACCCGACCGCGACGCGCCGAGGAACTGCTCGAGGCCGCCATCGAACGGGTCAAGGGCCCCGACTTCCCCAACGGCGCGCTGATCGTCGGCCGCCGCGGCATCGACGACGCCTACCGCACCGGTCGCGGCTCGGTGATCATGCGGGCCATCGTCAACATCGAGGAGGACAAGAACGGCCGGACCCTGCTGGTGGTCAACGAGTTGCCGCACATGGTCAACCCGGACAACCTGGCGCAGAAGATCGCCGACCTGGTCAACACCGGCAAGCTGACCGGCATCTCCGACATCCGCGACGACACGTCCGCGCGGACCGGGCAGCGGCTGGTCATCGTGCTCAAGCGCGACGCGCAGCCGCGGGTGGTGCTGAACAACCTCTACAAGCACACCCAGCTGCAGGACACGTTCGGCTGCAACATGCTGGCCCTGGTCGACGACGTGCCGCGTACGCTGCGGCTCGATCAGTTCATCTCCTACTGGGTCGCCCACCAGATCGAGGTCATCCAGCGGCGCACCCAGCACCGGCTCGACCAGGCCGAACGCGACGCCCACATCTATCGCGGCCTGGTCAAGGCGCTCGACGCCCTGGACGAGGTGATCGCGCTGATCCGCCGCAGCCCGAGCACCGACGAGGCCCGGGACGGGCTGATCCAGCTGCTGGAGATCGACGAGGTGCAGGCCAACGCGATCCTCGACATGCAGCTGCGGCGGCTCGCGGCGCTCGAGCGGCAGCGGATCATCGACCGGCTGGCCGCCATCGAGACGGTCATCGCCGACCTGATGGACATCCTGGCCCGGCCCGAGCGGCAGCGGAGCATCGTCAGCGACGAACTCGGCCGAGATCGTGGCCAAGTACGGCGACGAGCGGCGGACCGAGATCATCGCCGCCGACGGCGACCTGTCCAACGAGGACCTGATCCCGGACTCCGATGTGGTGGTGACCATCACCCGCGGCGGGTACGCCAAGCGGACCAACACCGATCTCTACCGGGTGCAGAAGCGCGGCGGCAAGGGCGTACGCGGTGCGGCGCTGCGCACCGACGACGAGGTCGACCACCTGTTCGCGACCACCAACCACCACTGGATCTTGTTCTTCACCAACAAGGGCCGGGTCTACCGGGCGAAGGTCTGGCAGCTGCCCGAGGCCGGCCGGGACGCCAAGGGCGGCCACGTCGCCGGGCTGCTGTCCTTCCTGCCCGACGAGGAGATCGCCCAGGTGCTGGCGATCCGGGACTACCAGGCGGCGGCGTACCTGCTGCTGGCCACCAAGCGCGGCCTGGTCAAGAAGTCCGCGCTGCCGCTCTACGACTCGCCGCGGCAGGCCGGGATCATCGCGGTCAACTTCCGCGACGACGACGACGAACTGATCGGTGCCGAGCTGTGTGCGGCGACCGACGAGGTGCTGCTGATCTCGAAGAAGGGCCAGTCGATCCGGTTCCCGGCCGACGACGAGGAGCTGCGGCCGATGGGCCGGGCGACCTCGGGGGTGACCGGGATGAAGTTCCGCAACGGCGACGAGTTGCTGTCGATGTCGGTGATCGAAGCCGGGTCGGCCGAGGACCAGCGGTATGTCTTCACCGTCACCGACGGCGGATTCGGGAAGCGAACGGCGGTCTCGGAGTATCGCCAGCAGGGCCGCGGCGGGCTCGGGATCAAGGCCATGAAGCTCAACGAGGATCGCGGCTCTTTGGTCGGAGGGCTGATCGTGACCGACAATGATGAGGTGATCGCGATCAAGGCGAGCGGTCAGATCACTCGCAGTGCTGTCAGCGAGGTTCCGGTCAAGGGACGTGACACCATGGGAGTGAAGTTCGTCGGGGTGGGGGACAGCGACTCGGTCGTCGTCATCGCGCTCAATCCCGAGACAACTGCAGAAGCGGCAGTACTTGCCGAAGAGGCTCCGTCTGATCCAGCAGAGGAGTCTGGGACAGACAGCATCTCCGAACCCGTCGGTGTCGAGCCGGTCGACGAGGAGGTCCGGGAGGACGACAGTGAGTGAACCGACGCGGGGCAACAAAGGCACCGGTCAGGCGCCGGATCAGGCCAAGGGCGTGACCGGCGCCGGACGGCGCTGCTTCGGCGAACGGCCAGCAGAATGGTCGTCCGGACTTCGTCGAGCGGCGGGGTCAGGAGCTGACGGCGGCGCGGAAGGCCGCCGCCGCGACGGCGCGGACGGCCGCAGCGCGCGCGCGAGAAGCGGCGGCCGGCCCAGGCCCACTCCGCAGGGCGGTGCGGTCCGGCCCGCGGCCGCAGCCTCCGGTCAACGCCCGCAATCAGCCTCCGACTGCGCGGCCCCAGACGCCCAACAACGTGAACGCCCCGAACAGCCCGACCGAATCCGCGAGCCGACCGGTCCGGCGCCGGGAACTCAGGGTCCGGACGCGCCGGCCCAATGGGCTCCGAAGGGCCAGCGTCGCCCGGGAACCGCCGACGCAGTCGTGGAATCGCCCCGGTTCCTGCGGTCCAGCCCGGGCCGCCCGTCCCGGTGTGGGATCCGCCGGCGCCGGCCCAGCCGAAGCAGTCGCTGCGTGACCGGCTCGGACTCCGCAAGCGGACCGAGGCCAAGGCTGAGCCCGACGGCAAGGCGGCCGACGGCCGCGCAGCGGCCGCCCGAGGCTCCGACGGCGAAGGCCGACGCCGACCACCGCGCCGGCGCCGGGCCCGCCGGGTACGCCGGCGCCGACGGCAAGTCGCCCGCGCAGGGTGCGACCAGAGGCGCCCGCTGCTCCGAAGGCTCCTGGTGCGCCGACCGGTCCGACTGGTCGCGCGCCGAATCAGCCGGTCAGCGTGATCAACGCCCAGGCGGATCGGTCAAGCCAGCCGTGGCTGCTGGTGCGGCCGGCGCGGCCGCTGCTGCTGCAGCGACGACGTCGACCACGCGGACCGTTCCCGGCGGTACGCCGACTGCTCCGGACAAGACCGAGACGGCTCCGCGCCAGACTCCGGCCGCTCCCCAGGCGCGTACGGCGGCTGCCCCGGCTGCTCCGGCCGCCCCGGCGGTTCGCCAGCCGGTTCCGAGCACGCCGCCTGCCGCACCGTCCGGGCTGGTCAGCCCGGCCCAGCCGGGCACTCCGCCGGTCGACGGCCCGAGGACCCAGCCGCTGCCGACGATCGCGCCCGCTCCGGGGACCAAGCCCGAGGCGCTGGCGGCCAACAAGGCGAAGGTCGGCGTCGCCCGGCGGACCCGCAAGGCCCGGCTGCGGCTGTCGCGGCTCGACCCGTGGTCGGTGATGAAGACCTCGTTCCTGTTCTCGATCGCGGCCGGCATCATGCTGGTGGTCGCCGTGTACTCGGTCTGGACCGTGCTGAGCACGTCGCAGCTCTTCGACTCGGTCAACGAGATCGTGAAGAGCGTCGTGTCCACGCCCGGTGACACCACGCCGTTCCGGATCCAGGAGTACGTGAACACCCAGAAGGTGATGGGCGTCGCCGCCCTGATCGCCTGCGTCGACGTGGTGATCTTCACCGCCCTGGCCACCCTGGGCTCGTTCCTGTACAACCTGGCCGCCACCATGCTCGGCGGCCTGGAGATCACTCTCGCCGAGGACTGAGCGTTCGCGCGCGCCTGCAAGCTGTGCGGTCTGAGCACGCGCCTCGCGGTCAGCTCGAACTGATTTGAGGCGGGCCCGGCGCATCGGATAGCCTTACCGATCGTGCCTTCGCGGCACACCGCCTCGCGCGGGCCTATAGCTCAGTCGGTTAGAGCGCTGCCCTGATAAGGCAGAGGTCAGTGGTTCAAGTCCACTTAGGCCCACCCTCGAAAGATGCGTCTGACTAGCCTAAATGCTGCTTCGAAGTGCTCCGTCGATCCGGCCTAGCGCGCAAGAATCCGCTTGGGGACTCTTTCGGGACTCACCTCAGTTCCCGCGTGTTCAGCTGAAGCACGTTGTTCGAGTCCTTCGATTCGCCTCCCAGGAGAGCGTCCAGACGGTCGACCGCCGCATCTGAACCATCTTCGAAGAGGCCGCCGTAGCGGGTCAGCGTGAACGCGACGCTGTTGTGGCCGGCCCACTCCGACACCTCCCGGACGTTACAGCCGGCCGCGACGAGGATGGCCACGAAGCTGTGCCGCAGGCCGTGGAAGGTGATGCTGGGGATCCCAGCACGGATGACGGCCGGCCTCCAGACCCGTCTACTGAACAGGCTGCGTGCCAGGGGGCCGCCCCGCGGGGCTGTGAAGACCAACGCGTCGGACTCAGGGCCGACGAAGTTCGCGAGATGCTCGTCAAGACGACGTATCACTGACCGGGCCACCGGAACGGTGCGCTTGGAGCGGGATGTCTTCGGCTCGTGACCGAGGGACACGTGGCCGCGCACCTCAACCGCTGTGCTGGCGACTGTGATGCGGGACCGCAGGACGTCGATGTTCGCTCTGGTCAGGCCCGCCGCCTCACCCCAGCGCAGACCAGCGTAGGCACCAACCAGCACCATCGCTTTGTACTTGTCGGGCATGGCGTCGACCAGCTGCTCCACCTCGGCCTGGGAGAGGAATCGCGGCGGCTTGAGTGGCTCCGATGGCAGCGGCACGCTGATCGCTGGGTTGATCGCCAGCCGGTTGTCCGCGACCGCCGCGTCAAGACATTGGCGAAGCGCGAAGACAGCTTTGCGGATGGTGGAAGCGGAGAGGCCGGCGGCGCGCATCTCCGCTACCCAACTCCGCACCGCCGCGTTGGTAATCCTGACCAGCGGGGTGGTGCCGAACCTCGGCAACACCTGTACCTTCAGCGTGATCTCGAGTCGGGTGCAGTGATTGGGTGAAAAACGGCGACCGCTGGACCATCACCCACATCAGCGGACACGGCGACCTCACGGTCCGGCACACCCGCAACCAGCTCACCGCACGGCTCCCCGCCCACTACGTCGCCGAATCCACCGGTCTCGGCTACGCGAGCACGATCCACGCCGCCCAGGGCGTCACCGCCGACACCATGCACGGCCTGGTCACCGGGCAGGAATCCCGGCAGCAGCTGTACACCATGCTCACCCGCGGACGGACCGCGAATCACCTGTACCTGCAGGTCGTCGGCGACGGCGACCCGCACACCGTCATCCGACCCGAAACCGTCACCCCGCGCACCCCCACCGAACTGCTGGAACAGATCGTGGCCCGCGACGACGCCCCCACCTCCGCCACCACCCAGCTGCGAGAACTCAGCGATCCCGCGGTCCGGCTCCATCAGGCGGTCCAGCGCTACACCGACGGCCTGCACGTCGCCGCCGAACAGATCGTCGGACCCCGGATCGTGGACGCGCTCGACCGCCGAGCCGACCAAATCGTGCCCGGCGTCACCGACGAGCCGGCCTGGCCGACCCTGCGTACCGACCTGATCGCCCTCGCCGCCGAAACCGGCCAACATCCCCTGGTGCACCTTCATCAAGCCGCACTCGGGCGGGACCTCAGCACCGCCGGAGACATGGCCGCCGTCCTGGACTGGCGCCTCCCCGAACCCGCACCCAGCCCACGAAGACCACCACTGCCCTGGCTCCCCGGAATCCCCCAAGCGATCCAGGATCACCCCGACTGGGGTGACTACCTGACCCAGCGATCCCAGCTGATCACCGACCTCGCCCATGACGTCCGCCACCACGCCCTCCACGACGGCACCCAACCCGCATGGGCACCGCCGGGCCGACCGTTGAGCGCCGCCCTCATCGGTGAAATCGCCGTGTGGCGGGCCGCCAACGGCATCAACCCCCACGACCATCGACCCACCGGACCCGCACAACTGCAGACCGCGTCGATCGAATGGCGACAACGCCTCGACCAGAGCATCGCCCATGCCAGCGCCGACCCGGCCAGTCTGGATGCCCCCAGGCGGCAAGCTGCAGCGAGAACCTTCCAAGGTCGCCAGCACGACAATCAAGACCACCGGCCCCATCAGTCAGAGGTCCACCGTGGCCCGCTGCCACCGAGCCCCGGCCGGTAGGGAAGCGCCCAAATTAGTAGGTATCGATCCGACACAGTCGCTGCGTCGACCGGTCTCATCGGTATCAGTCCGCGGAAGCAATTGTCGTGAGGCATCGCCTGAGCTGTCCGATCTTGGATCAGTCCGCCAAACAGGCTGCGAGCGCGGCGACCGGCCACGGGCGAGAGTGAAGTCAACGTCGACTGCCGAATTCGCCTCTCCAAGGCATCAAGGGCTCGCTGCGCTCGGCGGCCCGGCTGCGCGTGTCCTCGCTGCGCTGCGGGCCGCTTCGCCGGGCACGAGTCACCTGTCTTAGGGGAAGGATCCGCCGGATTCCGACCCCACACGACGAGCTCGTCGAAGATCCGGCTCAAGTTGCGGCCTCGATGATGGTCCCAACCAACGGCGTGAAAGCCAAGCCTCAGCCAGCGACCCCGCCCGCCGGCCTCACGCCCCAGACAAGGGTCAGGCCTCGATCTCGGTGACGGGGTCGACGAGCACGGGAGCCAGGTGCAGGTACCCCGTGGTGCGGCGCTTCTGGTCGATGTCGCGGATGACCCGGTGCACCTGGTCGACGGTCAGGCCGGTCGCCGCGGCGACCTCCTCGACCGGGACACCGTTGTTGTAGCCGTAGAGGCACAGGTCCATCCGCTCGTAGCGGCAGGGAGAAGTAGAACTCCTCCTGGGACTGTGGCAGCGAGTAGGTGTCCGTCGTCGACGGCCGCGACCGGATCTCTTCCGGCACGCCGAGGTGCGCCGCCAGCTGGTAGACCTGCGACTTGTACAGGTGCGCGATCGGCTTGACGTCGGCCGAGCCGTCACCGAGCTTGACGAAGAAGCCCTGGTCGTACTCCAGCCGGTTCGGGAGTGCCGGCCACGACGTAGTTGCGCCGGTCGGCGTGGTAGTACTCGGTCATCTTGCGGACGCGTTGCTTGAAATTGGTGGCGGCGACAATGCCGAGGTACGCCGCGGGGTTCAGCCGGTGCCTGCTCTCCACCCCGTCGGGGGACAACAGCACGATCGAGTAGATCCGGAACTGGTCGGAGTCGATTACGCTCGGGCAGCACGATCTTCGACTTCCACCCCGGACCATAGTTGGGCTCGACCAGGCGGATCGCGTCATCCCGGTGCCGGTAGCAGGCCGCCGCCTCGAGCATCGAGGAGATGTCCACGGTCTCCGACTCGATGCCCAGTGAGTCGGCCAGCATTCGGCTGAACCGCAGGGTGTCATCGGACGACTCGGTCTCGGGCATGTGTAGACCGAAGACCCGGCCCGGACCGAGCGCGGCCACGCAGACCGCCGCCACCGCACTGGAGTCGATGCCGCCAGACAGGCCCACCACGACGCCACGCCGACGGGCACGGCCCAGATAGTCGGTCAGCATCGACGAGATGCGGGCCACCTCACGGTCGGCGTCGATCTCCAAGCTGTGCGGGCCGAAAGTGTCCTGGGTCGTCGTCATGTTGCACTCCAATGCTCGTTGACCAGGTCGACCGCGACGTCAGGCTCCGCGACGACGGGCTCGCTCGCCCAGGACGCGTCGGTCGCCAGGAACTGGTGGTGGAGCAGCTGCGTCGAGACGACGGCCAGTACCCTCATGTTGTCGGTGTTACTCATGCCGACCCCGTGCCGGCGCGCGCACTTCGCGAACAGGCCGCGTACCGTCGCCACGTCGAAGACGCCCGCCTCCGCGAGTGCTCTGTCGCTGGTCACCTCGCCGAACCAGTCCGGCGGGTCGGCCGCGAAAAAGCTCGAGGCGTCGGGGGCGCGGTAGGGCTGCTTGGGCCGGTGGACGATGTCGTCCGGCACCAGGTCCCCGAAGGCGCGCTTGAGCAGGTACTTCTCCTCGAGACCGAAGAGCTTGTGACGGGCCGGGAGACCGGCGGCGAACTCCACCAGATCGCGATCCAGAAAAGGGAACCGGCCCTCGACCGAGTTGCCCATGAGCATCCGGTCGCCCTGGGAGGCCAGGATGTAACCAGGCAGCAGCGTCGTCATCTCCAACCATTGCGCCCGGCTCAGCGGGTCCCAGCCGGCGCTGGCGCGCGGCATCGCGGCGATCAGGTCGTCCGCCGAACCGGCGCCACCGAGGCCGGTGCGCAGGTCGGGGTGCAGCAGGCGGGCGAGCGCAGCGGTGGAGTCCCAGCGCGGCCGGTGCGAGAGCGCCGGGTCGGCAGGGTCCAGATTGCGCCCGAAAAAGGTGCGGGCGAAGGCGGCACGCTGGTGGGTGACCGCTTCATCCAGGGGTACAGCAGTTCCACCGCCCGCCCCCGCACTGCGGACCCGCGATTGCGGGCCCAGAACAGCCGCACCTGCGCCTCGCGGAACAGGTCGTAGCCGGCGAGCACCTCGTCGGCGCCCTCGCCGGTGACCACGACCTTGTAGCCGTTGTCCCGCGCCAACCGCGACAGGAGGTACAGCGGGGCCGGCCCGGCGCGCAGCAGGGGGGTCTCGCTGAACCAGACAACCTCTGGAAACACCTCCGCGATGTCACGGTCCCGAACCACCACCTCGGAGTGCTCAGTGCCCAGCTTCTCGACCATCTGGCGCTGGTAGTCGCCTTCGTCGAACTCCGAGTCGGCGAAGCGCAACGAGAAGGTGCGCAGCGGTGCGTCGGTGTACCGCGCGACTACCGCCGCGATAATGGCGGAGTCCAGACCGCCGGACAGGTAGACCCCAACCGGCACATCGCTGCGCAGGAAGCGCAGCCGGGCCGCCTCGACCAGGCGCTCGCGAAGCTGCTCGGCATTGGCGTCCACGTCCTGGATCGGTTCGGTCCCGCGGTCGGGGAAGCCGATGCTCCAGTAGGGCCGGGTTCGGAGCCCGCCGCGGTCGAAGACCGCGAGGTGACCCGGCGGGACCTGTCGGACCCCCCGGAAGACCGTCCGGGGCGCGACGGTCGACCAGTAGCTGAGGACCTGCGCGAGCCCTTCGGGGTCGAGGGCCCGCTCGACTGTGCGGTCGGCGAACAGTGCCTTGACCTCGGAGGCGAACAACAGCCTGCGCCCCTGCTGAACGTAGTACAGCGGCCGGACGCCGAGCCGGTCCCGGCACAGCACCAGCCGTCGGGTGCGACGGTCCCATAGCGCCAGCGCCCACTGGCCGTTGAACCGATCGAAGCACCCCTCGCCCCACTCCTCCCAGGCGTGCACGATCACCTCGGTGTCGCTGGCCGTCCTAAAAGTGTGGCCCCGGTCGCGCAGCTGCTCGCGGAGCTCGACGTAGTTGAATATCTCCCCGTTGAACGTCACCCACACGGTGGCGGCCTCGTTGCCCATCGGTTGGGCTCCATTTGCGGTGTCGACAATTGCGAGACGGGTGTGCCCGAGGACGACCCCGCCGTCCCGCACGTACCCGGTGCCGTCCGGACCCCGGTGGTGCAGCCGGGACATCATTTGCCGCACCAGCGCCAGGTCGGGTTGCCGATCGGCGTCGGCGACCCCGCAGATTCCGCACATCAACTGGTCTTTTGCAAGCGGGTCAGCAGCTCACGGAGGACCACCGGGTCGGTGAGGTCGAGGCCGAGGTCGGCGTCGGTGAGGGTGAGCCCGAAGACCTGCTCGAGCAGGACCGCGACGCGCAGAGAGGCCAGTTCCCGGTCGGCCGGCGCCAAGTCCTCGGGGGTACTGACGTCGCCGAGCTCGGAGAGCACCCGACCGACCAGGTCGGTGGGGCTCACCGGAACGTCGCCCAGGCGATCGCGATCGCGTACTGGTCGCAGTGCGACAGCGAGACCACGATGGCGGCGACCATCGCCCGATCGGCAAGCGGTCTCGACCCGGCCGTGCAGCCGGACCTCCGCGGACTGGCGCGGTCCGTCGGTGCCGGGGAGGATCTCCACGTCGTGGTAGGGCAACGGTCCGTCCCAGCCCTGCGGGATGGTCTTGACCACGGCCTCCTTCGCGGCGAAGCGGGCCGCGAAGTGCTTGCCGGGGTCCGACCGGGCGTCGCAGTAAGCGATCTCGGCCGGGGTGAACCACCGCTCGGTGAACGCCGTGCCCCGGGCCGCCACCAGCGCGGCGATCCGATCCACTGACACGATGTCGATGCCGACGGCCGTCCGGTCGCCCATGCCTACCGCCCCGCGGCGGCGACTCACGACGCCGCCCTCAGCGAGCTCACGCAGCCGCGCCTTGACGATCTTCCCGTTGGCGTTCAACGGCATTGCCTCGACCAGCACTACCGACGTCGGCCACTTGTGCTGGGCCAGTTGGCTGCGGCAGAAGGCCAGCCACATCCTCCGGCCGGACCTGGACGGTCGGAGCCGGGACGACGAACAGCGTGATCGCCTCGCCGGCCTTGGCGTCGGCGACGCCGACTGCGGCCGCGGAGACCAGCTCCGACATCCGCAGCGCACATTCCTCGATCTCCTGGCTGGAGATCCGGTGTCCCCAAGACTTGATGAAGTCGGCCACCCGGTCGACGACGATAGATGAACCCCTCCTCGTCGACGACGGCCAGGTCGCCGGTGCGCAGACCGTCAGGGGTGAATTTCGTCGCCGTGCCTGCGGGGTCGTCCAGGTAGCCGGCGCAGACGTTGGCCCCGCGCGCGTAGATCTCGCCGCGCTCCCCCGGCCGGACGGGCCGGCCCTCCTCGTCGAGCACGCGGAGCTCGACGCCGGGGATGCCGCGCCCAATGGAGCCCAGCTTGTCGGGCAGCCGCTCGGGCGGAAGGTACGACAGACGCGCGGTGGCCTCAGTCTGGCCGTACATGACGAACAGCCGGGCATTCGGTTGGGCGGCCAGCACCTCCTCGACGAGTACGCTCGACAACTTCCCGCCGGCCTGCTGGAGGATTCGCAGCGCCGGCAGGGGGCGCGACCCGAAGGTGCTGGCCCGCAGGAGCAGCTGGTACGACGACGGGACGCCGGCGAACCCCGTGCACTCCTGCTCGGTCATCAGGTCGATGACCTTCCCAGGGAACGCCATGGAGTTGCACAGCACCAGGCGGGCTCCCGCCCGCAAATGCGTGTGCAACAGGGAGGCGCCGTAACAGTAGTAGAACGGCAGCACCACCAGGATGCGGTCGTCGGACCGCAGGCCGAGATACGCCAGGATCGACAGGGTGTTGGCCTGGATGTTGGCTTGGGTGACGCGGACGACCTTGGGACGGGCCGTCGTCCCCGAGGTGAGCATCAGCACCGCGTCGGACCCGGGGTTGCTCGGCATGCTCGGGACCAGGACCGCGGCGGGCGCCGCGATCGCCTCGTCGGTGATCGTCACCACGCCGGCCAGGACCGTCATCAGGGGCGCTCGGCGTCCGCCGGTCCACGAACACCGCGGCGCAGCCGATCTGGTCGAGATTGCGGCGCGGCTCCTGCGGGCCGCCCCGGTCGGACAACGGCACGGCGACGTGACCGAGCTTGAGGACGGCCAGGTAGGCGGCCACCCAGAAGAAGGAGTTGGCGCCCAGGAGCCCCACCCGAGAGCCGGCGGGCGAGCTTCGCGGCCACCAGCTCGGCGGCCAGGGCCCACACGGCGTGGTGCAGCTGCCGGTAGGTAAAGACGCGGTCGCCAGTCTCGACGACGGCCACGTCGTCGAGCTGCGCATGGGCCAGCAGGAAGTCGCAGGAGTTCACGTCACGGCTGCGGGCTGGGTCGATCCGGGCACCGCCGGGCTGGCCGACTGCTTGCTCTCCACGTAGCGGCAAAGCCGGTTGATGGAGTCGAGGTTCGACGGGACGGTCTCCTCCTCGAGGACGTTCGATCCCGAACTCGGACTCAAGGAACTCGATCATCTCGAGCACTCCCGTCGAGTCGACGATCGAGGTCTCGACGAGGGACTCGTCGGGGCCCGGCGTCCGAGCTGCGTTCCCGAACAGGTAGCTGGTCACAATGAACCAGGTGACCTGGTCGCGGATGGACGAACTCATGGAGCCTCCTGAGCAACCGAATATCGCAACGTCGTGCCGTTGACCGGGCCGGTGGCCGGGCCCATGGACTGGGTGGAAGCGTCCTCGGCCGCCGCGCCGAGCGCAGCGGTGCGCTCGGCGTCGTCAGCCATGCCCCGGTAGGTCAGCTGCCTGAAGCTGCCCTTGCGGGACAGCTAACCGGGCCGGGACCCCGAGGACCACGCCGCGGGGCGGGACGTCGCGCAGGACGACGGAGTTGGCCCCGATCGCGGCGTCGGAGCCGATTGTCAGCGGGCCGGCGATGACCGCGCCGGGCCCGATCCACACCCGGTCACCGATCGTTGGCGTGTCGTCGTACCCAGGACCCCCGCCGTCGAGCAGGCCGCGGCCGAGTGTCACCCCCTGCGAAATCGTGCAGTGCCGGCCGAGGCGGACCGGGCCGATCATCACCCCGCCCTCGTGGGTGAGCTGCAGGCCGGGACCGATGTGGGCTTGTGGGGTTATCTGAATGCCACAGGCGCTGCGGATGAGCCGCTCGACCACCAACGCGAGGCCGGCGATAACCCGGCCCAGGATGCGTGGTCTGGCCCGATTGAGTGCGGTGTGCACGATTCGATAGTTGACGGTAATCCAGACCCGAGGCGAGAGGATCAGGCGGGGAAAGCACAGAAAGCGGGACAAGGCGTCGTGCTCGATGGCGAAGACGTAGCGGTCGAAGTCCTTGCGAATGGTCTCCCGGAGACCGGCACTTCCGCATGTGCAGTCGCTCGCCATGCTGCTCCTTCCCGCTCGAGCAAAGTATGTAGCAGCCGTCGGGCCGGCGGAGCATAATCGCGAATCCCGCACCAATCCGGATACGAACCTGAGCGGGCGCCGCACTAAGGCGGGCTCGTGGCCCCGACGTAGTGGTCGACGGGTCACACCATAGGATCGGGTCGGTTCCCAGGCGCGAGCAATGGAGGCTGACCGACTCCTGTGCTAACTGGCCAACTCAAGTCCCACGGCCCTTGTCCTTCTTGCGACCATCCGAACGATCACAGGCGGCCGCCCTCCGGCTACGATTCACCGCCGACGCCGTCGAAGCACTGTCATGGGCGTGGCCGCAACTGCCCGAAGGCCACACCCTCCAACCAGCGTTTTTTGCGCTCAGTACAGCCCACTGGCATTGACGTGACCCCTGCTTGAGCTGGGTCGAGTGGGAGTCTTGCCGCCCACGACGTTGGGCAGGAAGACTTGACCCACGATGACAACGAGGAAGAGACACACACCCGAGCAGGTGGTCCGCAAGCTCACCCAGGCCGACCGGCTGCTCGGCGAAGGTAAGGACGTCGCTGACTGTCTGCCGGGAGCTGCAGGCTGTGGGAGTAGACCTACTACCGGTGGCGGAACCAGTTCGCAACCCAGGCCACCACCAGGCTCGTATCCTGCTGCGGAGGCCGCCCGAAGCGCAGGGCGTCAACCCATTGACCAGGCAGGCAACCACGGTCAAATGCGAATAGCCATTTTACGAGCGGTGTAACTGCAGATCCGGCACCAGATATCGCCCAGCAGGGCGCCACCACGTCGGAGAGGGACACCAAGACTCATCAGCAGCGGCGGACCACCCTCGATCCGCAAAGCCGGCTCGCCGAGTTGTCAGGCTTGGATATGGTGGCAGGCACTTGGTACTGAGGGGGACTGTGGCCAAGGCGCGTTCTAGGGTGTTGGCCGCGATTGCGGCGCTTGCCTTACTTGGTGGGGCCGGCGTCGTGTGGACATCGACGAGCGAGGAGTAATTCGTGGCGGCACCCAACACCGCGGCAGCCGGCGTCACTGAGCAGGAACTGGCGACCGCGGGCGGCGTGGACCTGTTCTTCGGCCACCAGTCGGTCGGCCAGAACGTACTGGACGGCATCTCCTCGGTATACACGGCGAAAGGCGTTGCCGCGCCGACAATCACTGAGATACGGGCGGGCGAGACCGCGAACGGCGGGTTCGTGCACACCGCAATCGGCGAGAACGGTGACCCGGTCGGCAAGTTTGCTGCCTTTGACTCGATGCTTCGAGGCGGTCAGGCCGCGCACACGGACGTCGCCCTGATGAAATTGTGCTATGTCGACATCCGGTGGAACACCGATGTCGACCGCGTGTTCGCGCAGTACCAGAGCACCCTGGGCGCACTTCAGCGTGACTACCCCGAGGTGACGTTCCTGCACGTGACCACGCCTCTGACGACGAGCGGCTCCGTCAAGGATCGCATCAAGGCGGTCATCGGTCGCAACGACAACGAGGCTCGGGCACGCTACAACCAGCTGCTCCGCCAGACCTACGGCGATCAGGTCTTCGACTTGGCGGCCCTCGAGTCGGCGGCGCCCGACGGCAGTCAATGCAGCGCGCTGTACGACGGTTACAGTCTCGATGGAGCGCACCTGAACGAGACCGGCAGTGCAGTAGTTGCGGTTGGCTTGCTGCGGATGCTGGCCTATCAGAGTAAGGCCTGACTTGGGTTCACCGGCGATTCTCGGCTTCACGATGGCGCTCCCCTGCCGCGCCTTCGGTACATACGTATTGCTA